>NZ_KN050798.1:0-369167 GCF_000746035.1 Bacillus sp. UNC69MF
GAGGAGCTGTCCTTAGTACGAGAGGACCGGGATGGACGCACCGCTGGTGTACCAGTTGTTCTGCCAAGGGCATCGCTGGGTAGCTATGTGCGGACGGGATAAGTGCTGAAAGCATCTAAGCATGAAGCCCCCCTCAAGATGAGATTTCCCATTCCGCAAGGAAGTAAGATCCCTGAAAGATGATCAGGTTGATAGGTCTGAGGTGGAAGTGTGGCGACACATGGAGCTGACAGATACTAATCGATCGAGGACTTAACCAATTTGAATGTATGCTTACTGTTATCTAGTTTTGAGAGAATTTTTAAAAAAACTCTTGCTTTTTCTGAAATACATAGTATAATAATACATGTCACTAATACGTCTGGTGATGATGGCGAAGAGGTCACACCCGTTCCCATGCCGAACACGGAAGTTAAGCTCTTCAGCGCCGATGGTAGTCGGGGGTTTCCCCCTGTGAGAGTAGGACATCGCCAGGCAGACTTCATTCCGCAGTAGCTCAGTGGTAGAGCTATCGGCTGTTAACCGATCGGTCGTAGGTTCGAATCCTACCTGCGGAGCCATTTATGGAGAGCTGTCCGAGTGGCCGAAGGAGCACGATTGGAAATCGTGTAGGCGGTAACCCCGTCTCAAGGGTTCGAATCCCTTGCTCTCCGCCACTAATTATCAATACATAACAAACGAAAAAATACCAGGGCCCGTTGGTCAAGCGGTTAAGACACCGCCCTTTCACGGCGGTAACACGGGTTCGAATCCCGTACGGGTCACTTATATGATGGAGGATTAGCTCAGCTGGGAGAGCATCTGCCTTACAAGCAGAGGGTCGGCGGTTCGAGCCCGTCATCCTCCACCATTATCATCGCGGGGTGGAGCAGTTCGGTAGCTCGTCGGGCTCATAACCCGAAGGTCGCAGGTTCAAATCCTGCCCCCGCAACCAAAAAAATGGTCCGGTAGTTCAGTTGGTTAGAATGCCTGCCTGTCACGCAGGAGGTCGCGGGTTCGAGTCCCGTCCGGACCGCCATTTATAAAAAGGCTCGGTAGCTCAGTTGGTAGAGCAACGGACTGAAAATCCGTGTGTCGGCGGTTCGATTCCGTCCCGAGCCACCATTTGCCGGTCTAGCTCAATTGGTAGAGCAACTGACTTGTAATCAGTAGGTTGGGGGTTCAAGTCCTCTGGCCGGCACTCTAAATGATGGAGGGGTAGCGAAGTGGCTAAACGCGGCGGACTGTAAATCCGCTCCCTCAGGGTTCGGCAGTTCGAATCTGCCCCCCTCCACCATTTTAAATAGGGGCATAGTTTAACGGTAGAACAGAGGTCTCCAAAACCTCCGGTGTGGGTTCGATTCCTACTGCCCCTGCCACTATTTTATTTATTCATCTTCAGATTATGGCGGTTGTGGCGAAGTGGTTAACGCACCAGATTGTGGCTCTGGCACTCGTGGGTTCGATTCCCATCAATCGCCCCATTTTATCATTGGGCTATAGCCAAGCGGTAAGGCAACGGACTTTGACTCCGTCATGCGTTGGTTCGAATCCAGCTAGCCCAGTTGCATTTTTTAAAAAACAACAGCATAAGATGTATTAAGTTCTTTTACATGTTGCGGAAGTAGTTCAGTGGTAGAACATCACCTTGCCAAGGTGGGGGTCGCGGGTTCGAATCCCGTCTTCCGCTCCAACTATACCATCCGCGCCGGGGTGGTGGAATTGGCAGACACACAGGACTTAAAATCCTGCGGTAGGTGACTACCGTGCCGGTTCAAGTCCGGCCCTCGGCACCAATTTAACTTTGAACGAACTATGTTAAATTGGTCATCAGTTTTCACATTATAAAACATATATGAGAGTGATTTGCATATTGCAGATCACTTTTTTTATATAATAAAAACGTAATGACTATCAATATAAGTTTCTTGCTTGTATCGTATATACTGCATTACCATTTAAAAAACTTTGCTAAAACCGTTGACGTTTTATGAAATACATGTTATATTTATATACGTCGGTTGAACACGACGCATTACATGCCGGTGTGGCGGAATTGGCAGACGCGCACGACTCAAAATCGTGTTCCTTCTGGAGTGCCGGTTCGACCCCGGCCACCGGTATACAAAGGCTTCTACAATATGTAGAAGCCTTTTTTGTTGTGTGAAAATATCCTCCAAGGCTTGTGAAAACATGATACGCGAGCAATTGTATAAATCCGCTTTTTTCAAAGATACTAACAAGAAGTTCTTTGAAAGAGGTGTTTTTTATGGAAGGGACTTGGGCTTGTCTTATCCCATTTAGTCTGGTCATTCCCATTTCAATCATTACAAAGCAAGTGCAGTCCGGCCTGTTTGTCGGTTTGCTGGTCGGAAGCTATCTTTTGCATCCCAGCTTGCTTGGCGGGATTGAGCATATGGTTCAATATGTAATCAGCAACATTGTCGTCACCAATAATATTAGAATCATTGTGTTTCTATATTCATTTGCCGGCCTTGTAGGGATTATAAAGCTGACCGGCGGGATAAAAGGATTCGTCCATTTGATCAGTAAAAAAGTTAAAACCAAAAAAGGTGCGATGCTGCTTGCATGGCTGTCGACATTTGGCACGTTCAGTGAACCGGACTTTCGCATCGTCACAATTGCACCGATCATGAAAGCTTTAAGCAAGCGTCTGGACCTGTCGAAACAGAAAATTGCGTATGCCATTGAGTTTACGGCAAACCCTGTCATTGCCTTGATTCCGATAGCAACGGCATTTGTCGGCTACATGGTTTCCATTATCGGACAGGCCCTTAAAACGTCAGGAATAGATCAGCCGGCTTATACGGTGTATGTGAAAAGTATTCCCTTCAATTTTTTCTCCATTGTGATTATAGTAGTCGGAATTTATTACTGCTTTTTTAAGAAACAAAAAGCGGACGAAAGCTTAGAAAAAACAGAAAAGAGCGGACAAACTTCTGCTCGCAAACATAACAAAAATACGGAACCGATTCCGCGGAACAGCGGTGTGTTGCTTTCAAAAGGCTCAGGTTCATTCAACATGGAAACAGGGACGATCTCAGATATTCACGGTGAACATACGGGAATGTTCAAAAGTGATGAGCATGCTGACCAGCAGGAGGAGCTGGATTCGGCGCACCGTGCTTATATTAAGGAAACACCGATTCGGCCGTGGAATTTAATCATTCCGATCGGGCTGTTTTTGCTATTAACACTCTTTCTCAGTTGGTGGGACGGCCATTCAAAAGCACAAGGGTTTTTGAATGCTTTTATCAAAAGCGATATGCTTGGCGTCATGTTAACCGCATTATTGGCAGCGGTTATTGCAGCATTTGCTCTTTTTATGTTTCAGCGTTTTCATGCAGGCGAGCTTGTTACCCATTTTATTAAGGGCGGAAACGAATTGGTCAACGTTATTATTATGTTATCGCTGATTTGGGCCGTAACAGCAGTATCTGAAGATCTGGGATTCTCGGAATATGTTACTTCTCATTTAACGTCATGGATCCCTCATATGTTTATTGCGCCGTCTCTTTTTATACTGGGGGCTGTTATATCCTATTTTATCGGGTCATCTTGGGGGACTTGGGGGCTTTTAATGCCGCTCGGCGTAACGCTGGCGGTTCAGTCACATACCAGTTTATTATTAGCGATCGGGGCCGTGTTTGCGAGCGGAACATTTGGAGCGTTTGCTTCTCCTCTCAGTGATAATACGGTGACAACCTGTACGGTGTTGGGGATCGATGTTGTGAAGTATGCCCGTTCGAAGCTTGTTCCGGCGCTTATCGCCGCGGGGATCTCCGTTGTGTTATACGGTGCGTTTTCATTTTTCAGATAACAAATACTTTTTAAAGGCGGTATCCGAAATGGGGATAAAGCCTTTTTATGAGCTGTTATACTAGAGGAAAAAAGAGGTGATGACATTGAAGCAGATTATTGCAATGGGCGGCGGGGGCTTTTCCATGGAGCCGGATTATCTTATGCTGGATCAGTATATTTTAGAGCAGTCGGCGCGGTCAAAGCCGAAAATTTGTTTTTTGCCGACGGCAAGCGGAGATTCGGAGAATTATATCGGCAGGTTTTATCAGGCCTTTCAAAAGCTGCGGGGTGAGCCGGATCACTTGTCGCTGTTTAAACCGCCGGGTTCTGATCTCAGATCCTTTCTCATGAAGAAAGATATTATATATGTCGGCGGCGGAAATACGCGCAATATGCTTGTCTTATGGAAAGAGTGGGGGCTTGACCTTATTCTTCGTGAGGCTTGGGAAAACGGCATCATGTTGGCGGGTCTCAGCGCCGGGGCGATTTGCTGGTATGAAGAAGGATTGACGGATTCGGCTGGAGATTTGAGAGAGTTAAGAGCTTTAGGATTTTTGCCGGGAAGCTTTTGTCCGCACTATGACGGAGAAGCGGAGCGCCGGCCGGTGTATCACCGTCTGATTTCAGAAAAGAAACTCAGGGAGGGCTATGCCGCTGATGACGGCGCTGCGCTTCATTATAAAGACGGTCAGCTGTTCCGGGCTGTCTCTTCCAGGGAAACCGCAAAGGGTTATCGGGTTTTTAATACCGAAAAAGGCGTTCGGGAAACAGAGCTTATGACCGTACCGTTATCTGAATTTTGATAATATGCTTTTTTTTGTACACAACTTATGTTACGATGAGAGCGAAATCAATAGTTACTGGGGGTGCCCGTCTGAGCGGGCTGAGAGAGAAGCGGCGGCTTCTTAACCCTTTGGACCTGATCTGGTTCGTACCAGCGTGGGGAAGTAAAGGTTTTATTATTGTTGATGAAAACAATAATAGTTTCTTTCTGACTGCAAAACCGGGTTCTTCTTTGAACCCGGTTTTTTTGTGCTGGTGCTGAGCTTGGTTCTGTTATTCAAATGATAAAGGAGAGATTTGTATGCAAAATCAATCAGTACAGCAAGCGAACATTTCCATTATGTCGAGTTTTTCCGGCAGTAAAAAGGTTTATGCAGAAGGTTCTTCGCCCGATATACGAGTGCCGATGCGGGAAATCAGCCTGAGTGCGACTACGGGGGCATTCGGGGAAGAGGAGAATGCGCCGGTCCGTGTTTATGATACGAGCGGGCCGTATACAGACCCGGATGTACAGATTGATATTCATGAAGGGCTGGGGGCGCTCCGCACAAAGTGGATTACCGGGCGCGGAGATGTAGAAGAATATAACGGCCGGACCGTGAGACCTGAAGACAACGGTTATAAAAAAGAAGATCATGCTGCCGAATACCCCGGCCTACAGCGGAAACCGCTTCGGGCCAAGCCGGGGAAAAATGTAACACAATTGCATTATGCGAGAAAAGGCATCATTACGCCGGAAATGGAGTTTATCGCAATTCGCGAGCATGTGTCTCCCGAATTTGTCAGGGAAGAGGTGGCGAGCGGCCGGGCGATTATTCCTTCTAACGTCAACCACCCGGAAAGCGAGCCGATGATTATCGGCCGGAATTTTCATGTGAAAATCAATGCAAATATCGGCAACTCGGCTGTTACATCTTCTATCGAAGAAGAAGTCGAAAAAATGACGTGGGCGATTCGATGGGGCGCCGATACGATGATGGACTTATCCACGGGAAAAGACATTCATACGACGCGTGAATGGATTATCCGCAACTGCCCCGTGCCTGTGGGGACGGTGCCGATTTATCAGGCGCTTGAAAAAGTAAATGGCATTGCCGAGGATTTAACGTGGGACATTTATCGTGACACATTGATTGAGCAGGCGGAGCAGGGCGTGGATTATTTCACCATCCATGCCGGCGTACTGCTTCGTTACGTCCCGTTAACGGCTAAACGCACGACGGGAATCGTATCCCGCGGCGGGGCGATTATGGCGCAATGGTGCCTGGCTCATCATCAGGAAAGCTTTCTGTACACGCATTTTGAAGAAATTTGTGAAATTATGAAGACCTATGATATCGCTTTTTCTCTTGGTGACGGGCTTCGCCCCGGTTCGATTGCGGATGCCAATGATGAAGCGCAGTTTGCGGAATTGGAGACTCTCGGAGAATTGACGGAGATTGCGTGGAAGCACGATGTGCAAGTGATGATCGAAGGACCGGGTCATGTGCCGATGCATAAAATTAAGGAAAACATGGACAAGCAGCTGGAAATTTGTAAAGAGGCGCCTTTTTACACGCTCGGGCCATTAACGACGGATATCGCTCCGGGTTATGACCACATTACTTCAGCAATCGGCGCGGCGATGATCGGCTGGTACGGGACGGCGATGCTTTGCTATGTCACGCCGAAGGAGCATTTGGGGCTGCCGAATCGTGATGATGTAAGAGAAGGTGTCATCACGTACAAAATCGCGGCACATGCCGCAGACCTTGCTAAAGGGCATCCGGGTGCACAGATCCGTGACGATGCTCTGTCTAAGGCGCGGTTTGAATTCCGGTGGCGTGATCAATTTCATTTGTCGCTTGATCCTGAAAGAGCAATGGAATATCATGATGAAACGCTGCCGGCTGAAGGCGCAAAAACGGCTCACTTCTGTTCGATGTGCGGTCCGAAGTTCTGCAGTATGAGAATTTCTCAGGATATTCGTGATTATGCGAAGGAAAACGGACTTACTGAAGACGAGGCCGTCAACGAAGGGCTGAAAGAAAAAGCAAAAGAGTTTGCAGAGAAGGGAAGCCGCTTATATCAATAAAAGAAAAGATGAAGATGGAGTTTGCCCATCTTCATCTTTTTTAGAAAAACGGTGAACGGCGAAGCGGCGGAATGCTCTGCTCAAAGCGGAATATATTTTCCGGATCGTATTTCGTTTTGACTTGACGGAGGCGGTGAACATTTTCTCCGTAATACGTTTGCAGCCAGTTTCTGATTTCTCTATCAGGCCAATTCACGTAATCTCCCATCGTTTCTCTTGATAGGGACGTTCTCAGTCCTTCAATCCAGCGGACATTTTGTCTTTCTTCTTCAGCAGATGTCCAAGTTGTTATATATTCTTGGGCAATGATTGCGTTGCGATAGTAGAATGCCGTTTGGTCCGGAGCGATCCGTCCGGCCGCCCCGCCGAGAGATTGCTGCCACACACTGGCGTTTTCGTTCGGAGCGTGCTCTAAATAGCGCTTTAAAGTGGAAATCGCGCGTGTTGATAATGGTTTTTCAATAAAGGATCCTGACCGCTTCATCTTTTGCGGCTGATTTCCTCCCGGGCTGTTAAAAAAGGCTGCCGCTTTAATAAATGGCACTGTCTTGACCATGCCGCTTGCCGGTTTTCCCGCTTTCATTAACGGAGCCAGCAGTTCTTTCAGCTCATCCTTTGTCCCGGTAAATTGACCGAGGGCTTCTATGCGGTTGACTTCCTTAGGCCAAAACTGAATTGATGAGGTAAGCCGGTTGTCTGTAAATGGAGCCCAGCGCTGCCATGTGTTAAATACTTCCTCAAAATCATCCCAGCCCCAAGTGACAGAAAAAACAGACACGCACGAGATCGGCACGGCTTTAAACATCATGGATGTGACAATGCCGAAGTTGCCTCCCCCTCCTCCCTGAGACGCCCAAAATAGATCAGAGTGCTTTGAACGGTTGACTGTGATCAAGTCAGCACCCGCTTTTTCGTCCGCTATGATCATCTCGAGCTGGAGGAGACGATCGCAAGTAAGTCCGGCAGTTCTTGTTAAATATCCGATTCCTCCCCCGAGCGTCAGCCCCGTGATTCCCACATTCGCAATGGTTCCCGCAGGAAGGGTCAAGCCGTACCGCCAGAGTGTCCGGTAGACTTCCCCCAATTCGGCTCCCGCTTCAATCGAGACCAGCCGCTTATCCTCATTTACTCTTATTTTCTTCATTTCACTGAGATCAATGACTAGTCCGTCATTTAACAGGGAAAAATTTTCGTAGCTGTGTCTTCCGCCTCTGATACGGAAAGGCACATTGTTCTCACGCGCCCATCTCACCGCATTGAGGGCGTCATGTTTGTTTTGACAAAACACAATGATGTCTGGATATCTTTGCAGGCTTAAATTGATATTGGTTCTCGCAGCATTATAGTCCGGGTCATCTTTTTTGACGATGCGACCGGTCAATGTTGTCTTTTCCACATTCTCACTCACTTTCACTTGTACTCTGCTATGTTTTCTAGCATATGCGGAAAAATGAGAGAGTGTATGAGGAAAACCCCCGGAAGGAAACGATATTTTAAATTGTAGTTGACAGGTAGGGATTGTATGAATTAACATAATCATTACATATTTCCAAACGATGGCTGATCGGATCACCGAAGGCTCTTATCTTTTAAACAGATAAGGGCCTTTTTTGCGTGAAAGTCATGAATGAAATGAAAAGCGGAGGGATGAAAAGTGGCGTTAAAAAAGGTATCACATGTGCTCAAAAAGAGCAAAAAACGAAAAAAGTATAGAAAACACACATTGAATTTCGAACTGCTTGTAGAGAAAAACAAACGGGAGATTATGAGAAATGAGGAACAGATGGAGCAGATTTATATAAAGATAGATGAAAAGCATGCGGGGGTTCGATAAAGATGAAGGAGAGAAAATGGAGGATAAAAACAACGGTACTCGCGCTGTCGGTATCCATCATGTTATCAGGGTGCGCGTTCGGGAGTGCCGGAGAAGAACCGTCATCTGCGGCGGATAAAAAGGAAGAAACACGTATTGCCCATGTCAAGACAAAGGAATTTAAAGCTTCTCATCCGGCGGCGATTCCCGCTAAATCGAAAGCCAGAACTGACACTTTTGTTGCTGGGATTTCCGCGCCGGGCGGTGTGTTTCTGCCGTACTTTTACGAAAACGGCTGGGACGGAAATGCGACAGATCCTATTTTTGAACCGTTAGTCAAATTGGATAAAACGGGGAAGCCTGCCCGCCCCGGCTCTTGCGGAAAGCTGGAAAATTTCCAAAGATCAGCTTACATACACGTTCCGTTTAAGAAAAAATCTCGTTTTCAGCGACGGTTCACCGCTGACCGCAAAGGATGCCGCATTCACTTTAACACTGCTGCATGATCCTGCATATGCGGGCTATGAAGATATCACCACGGCTTATATTAAAGGCGGTAAGGCTTACAAAGAAGGAAAGGCAAAGACGATAGAGGGCATTCGCGTCCTTGATGACAGAACCATTCAAATCACGACTGAGAAAGTCAGTGCGAAGTCGCTGCTTCTTTTAGGCGGGCAGGTGCTGTCAGAAGCCTACTACGGAAAGAATTATCAATTCGGCAAACTGGACTATTTAAAAGAGCTTTATGCCAAACCGCTCGGAGCGGGACCTTATCAATTTACAGAATACCTTCCGGGACAGGAAATACGCTATCAGGCTAATGAACACTATTATGCAGGAAAACCGAAAACGGAAAAGCTGATTTATAAAATTATCGATCCGTCAACTTCCCTTCAGCTGTTTGAAACGGGTGACCTTGATTACGCTTCTTTCTCACCTGATGATGATACGGTTCAGCATTTAAAAAGTCTCGGTTTTGCCAATATAAGCGTATCTGTCGTGAATGATTACGGGCTTGTGTACGTCAATCACAAGCGTCCGCCTTTTCGAGATAAGAAAGTGTCCCAAGCGCTTATTTACGGGCTTGACCGTCAAAAAATCGTCGATGTCCGCTTTAAACGCTACGGAGAAGTCGCGAATGTGCCGGTGTCTCCGGTTTCGTGGGCTTATGATGACAAAGATGTCAATCGGTACGCGTTTAACCCTGAAAAAGCCAAAAAGCTTCTCGATGAAGCAGGCTGGAAAACGGGCAAAGACGGTGTACGTGAAAAAAACGGCAAAAAGCTTGAAATCAGCTATTACACGTCTAAAGCGGATGATGATTTCATCCCGATCGCGAAAGAAAATTACGCGGACATCGGAATCTCATTAAAACCGGAAGTGATGGATTTTAATACAGAAGTAGCGAAAATAAATGACAAACAATATGACCTTGCCGCCGTTTCCACCTCGCAGATTCTTGATCCGAATGACACGGTGGAAAAGCTGGCTTCCGGCCATCCCAATAATGTAACGGGATATTCCAATCCGAAAGCGGACCGGCTGATAGAGAAAGGAGCCGGCACGCTTGATATCAGCAAAAGAAAAGAGATTTATCACCAGCTGTACCGGGAGCTCGGGGAAAACCCGCCTTACATTCTGATTCATTACCGTCAGAGCGCAAGGGCGGTCAGCGGAAAAATAAAAGGGCTTGAGCCTGACAATTATTCTGGAATCAGTTCAAGTCTCTCAAATGTCTCAATTCAATAGAACGGTTGGGCAAAATACCCGGTGCATCCTGGGGATTTTGCCCTTTCAGCGGAAAGGAGGGGCTTTTTGTGAAACGGTATGCCGCAGAACGATTCATTCAAATGCTTGTGATCTTATTTGGTACGTCCTTTATTATTTTTTTCTTATTCGCCATGCTGCCGGGCGACTATATTGATTCCAATGTAAACCTGACTCCTGAAAGAGCGCAGGAGTTAAAAGCGCTTTACGGGCTGGATCAGCCGATTTGGCAGCGCTATGTGACATGGCTCGGAAATGTGCTCAGCGGAGATTTTGGGTTTTCTTTGAAATATCAGGAGAACGTCCTGTCACTGCTTCGGAAATATGTCTGGAATTCGTTTTTTGTCGCGTTTTTGGCGTTGCTTGTCACATGGTCAGCCGCGATGATAACGGGTGTCATATCCGCTGTCAGGAAATACTCATGGTTTGACGGGATCGTGACGTTTCTTGTTTTTGCTTCCATGGCGTTCCCGTCTTTTTTTATCAGCCTTCTGTTTATTAAGTGGTTTGGGGTGGATTTGAAAATATTGCCCGTCGGCGGGATGATTGATACCGGAAGCACGAGTACAGGTTTTTCGTACGTGCTTGAAGCCGCCAGACATATGATTCTTCCGGTCGTGATTTTATCTATGCTCGGCATCGGCTCGCTGACAAGGTATTTCCGCTCCGGCATGCTGGACGTGATCAGACAGGATTATATCAGAACGGCGAGAGCGAAGGGATTGAAAGAGCGCACCGTCATCTGGAAACATGCGTTGAAAAACGCGCTCATTCCGGCCATCACCCTGCTTGCTTTTGAACTGCCGGGACTGTTTTCCGGAGCCATCATTATTGAACAGATTTTCGGGTGGGCGGGTGTCGGACGTATTCAGCTGGAATCTGTGCATTATCGTGATTATCCGGTTTTGATGGCGTTTACCTTGTTTTTGTCTTGTTTAACGATTGTGGGGAACTTCTTGGCGGATATCGCTTATGCCGCGGTTGATCCGCGGGTCAGGCTGAAATAGGGGGTGATCGGAATGAAAAAACAAAAAGGCGTGCCGCCTTCTCTTTGGAAGCAGACGTACCGCCGCCTGCTGCAGCATAAGCTGACGGTCATCAGTCTTCTTTTCTTATGTTTTATGTTTTTATTGTGCTTTATCGGGCCGTCTTTTTCTCCGTACATAACAGATCGGACGGATATTTCAAATGCCAATCAGCAGCCGGGAATCCATCATTGGCTGGGAACTGACCAGTACGGGAGAGATGTGCTGACGAGGCTGATGCTGGCGGGTCAGATTTCTCTGACCGTGGGGCTTGCTTCAATGGTGCTGTCGCTTGTCATCGGTTCTTTATTCGGGGCTGCGGCCGGATTTTATCGGGGAGCCGCTGATATGATCATTATGCGCATCGCTGATATGCTCATGTCCATCCCGGGCCTGCCGCTGCTTTTGATTTTGGCTGCGGTGATGTCGGAGTGGAAAGTGCCTTCTGAATACAGAATGTACCTGATTATGGTGATGTTAAGCTTGATCGGATGGCCCGGTCTGGCGCGGCTTGTACGCGGACAGATTTTGTCGCTGAAGGAGCAGCCGTTTATGATGGCCGCGGAAGTTTTGGGGCTTAGTGATAAACGGAAAATCCTCTATCATTTGCTTCCCAATACATTGCCGTTATTACTGGTAGCGGCGACTTTGCATGTGGCGGGAGCGATGCTGAGTGAATCGGCGCTGAGTTTTCTCGGGCTTGGCGTTGCTCCGCCGACACCTTCTTGGGGAAACATGATGGAAGCGGCGAATCATTTTATGGATTTTACACTCCGCCCGTGGCTGTGGATTCCGCCGGGAACGGCCATTTTTCTGACCGTTGTGGCGATTCATCTGCTTGGAGACGGTTTAAGAGACGCTTTTGATCCTAAGGTAAAACGGCAGGTGAAAATGAAATGAAAAAACCGCTTTTAGAAGTAAGGCATTTGGAAACGGCTTTTTATACAGAGGAGGGGGCGGTAAGGGCCGTGGACGATGTCAGCTTTACGATACATGAGGAGGAAACGGTTTGTATTGTAGGGGAGTCCGGCTGCGGGAAAAGCATGGCGTCATTGTCCATTATGCAGCTTCTTCCCGAGTCGGGGAGAATCGAACGGGGAGCGGTGCATTTTTCCGGACGTAACCTGTTGGAATTGAAACCAAAAGACATGCAGAAAATCCGCGGCAGCGAAATCGGGATGATATTTCAGGAACCGATGACATCTTTGAATCCGGTGTTTACAATCGGTGAGCAGCTGGCCGAACCGATTCGCGAACATTTATTGCTGAGTAAGAAAGAAGCATGGCGGAAGGCCGTTGAACTGATCACGTTAGTGGAGATCCCGCATGCCGAGCAGGTTATGCACCAATATCCTCATGAGCTGAGCGGCGGCATGCTGCAGCGCATCATGACGGCTGTCGCGCTTAGCTGCGAACCGAAACTGATCATTGCCGACGAGCCGACGACAGCGCTTGACGTAACCATTCAGGCGCAGATATTGGATTTATTGCGGGATATGAAAAAGCAATTCCGCACGTCTATTTTATTCATTACTCATGACCTTGGCGTGGTTGCTGAAATGGCTGATTATGTGATTGTCATGTATGCGGGAAAAATTGTGGAGGAAGGACCGGTTGCAAAGCTGTTTTCTGATCCGAAGCATCCGTATACGAAAGGGCTGCTCGCGGCCAAGCCGGTTATCGGTCAAAGAAGGGAGATGCTGTACACCATTCCGGGGCAGGTCCCCGAGCTTGCGGACCTGTCGGGATCGTCTTGTTATTTTGCGGAGCGATGTGAACACAGCACGGAAATATGCCGGAGATCGAGCCCGCATTTTACTGAATTCGGGAAGGGGCATCAGGCGGCGTGCTGGCTTTACAGAGAGGAGAAAGCAGATGAGTGATGTGTTGCTGGAGGTCAAGGGGCTGAAAAAATATTACGAGGAGCATGGGGGGATGAGAAAGACCCGCAAAAATCCCGTAAAAGCGGTTGACGGTGTCAGTTTTACGATAGAAAAGGGAGAAGTGTTCGGCTTAGCGGGAGAATCGGGCAGCGGAAAGTCATCAATCGGCAAGACCATTTTGAGGCTTCATGAAAAAACAGCGGGAGAGGTGTTTTTTCAGGGGTGTGATGTGTTTCGGATGAGCCGGCGCGAGCTCAAAACTTTCAGATCAGAAGCGCAGCTCATCTTTCAAGATCCATTCAGTTCTTTAAATCCCCGGCGCCGGATCGGAGAAGCCATTGGTGAAGCGATGATCGAGCATCAATTGGCGGTGAAGCGGAACGCGCGTGATAAAGCGGCGGAAGTTCTTGAAGCCTGCGGACTTTCCGCAAACTTTATCGACCGTTATCCGCATGAATTTTCCGGAGGGCAGCGGCAGCGGATCGTGATTGCAAGAGCGATGGCGCTCAAGCCGCAATTTATCATTATGGATGAACCCGTGGCGGCGTTAGATGTCTCCATCCAGGCGCAGATGATCAATTTGTTCAGCAGCCTTCAAAAACAGCACGGGCTGTCATATTTGTTCATTTCTCATGATTTAAGCGTGGTGGAGCACTTATGTACGAAGGTCGCCATTATGTATTTAGGGACGATTGTGGAATACGCGTCAAAGGAGGAGCTCTTTTCACGGCCGCTTCACCCTTATACGAAAGCGCTGTTATCAGCCGTGCCTGTTCCTGATCCCGGAGCGAAAAGGGAGCGGATAATTTTAAAGGGTGATATACCGAGCCCCTCTGATCCGCCTTCAGGCTGTAAATTCCGAACGAGATGCCCGGCAGCCAAGAAGATATGTGCTGAGAAAAGTCCGGCGCTGTCAGAAAAAGGGCTTCATCATTTTGCGGCATGCCACTTCGTATAATTGAGAAAAAAACGGTTTTATTGATAATAAACAGGAAAAACCTGCCGGGCAGACCGGCAGGTTTTTTGATGTTATTTTGGTGATGGCAGTCCGAGTCCTTCGGCAACGCGTCTGCCGTATTCAGGATCAGCTTTGTAGAAGTGGCCGATCTGGCGCAGCTTAATTTCTTCTTTTTCCACAGGTTTCATCGCACTGACGATATTGGCGACAAGGCGCGCGCGCTCTTCTTCGCTCATCAGGCGGTACAGGTCGCCGGCTTGTGTGTAATGATCATGATGATTATAGCTTACACTGTCAGCGAAACCTGATACAGGATATGCCGCCTGTTTATCTTCAGGTGACTCTTTCGGGCCGCCGAAGCTGTTAGGCTCGTAATAGACGGAGCGGCCGCCGTTATCATCAAAACGCATTTGTCCGTCACGCTGATAGTTTTTCACTTCATTGCGGGAACGGTTGATCGGCAGCGCCTGATGGTTCGCGCCGACACGGTAGCGATGCGCGTCATGGTATGCGAACAACCGGCCTTGAAGCATTTTGTCAGGTGAGATGTCGACGCCGGGGACTAATGTGCCGGGAGAGAACGTCGCCTGTTCTACTTCCGCAAAGTAATTTTCCGGATTGTGGTTCAGAACCATGCGGCCGACTTCAATGAGCGGATAGTCTTTTTGAGACCATACTTTTGTGACGTCAAACGGATCAAAGCGATATGTGTTTGCGTCTTCTAACGGCATGATTTGAACATATAATTTCCATGCGGGGAAATCGCCGTTTTCAATCGCATTGAACAAATCTTCCGTATGGTAATCGGGATTTTCGCCCGCGATTTTTGCGGCTGTATTAACATCAAGGTTTTTCACGCCTTGCTCTGTTTTAAAGTGATATTTGATCCAGACGCCTTCGCCTTTATCATTTGTCCATTTAAATGTATGGCTTCCGAATCCGTGCATATGGCGAAGAGTCGCCGGAATGCCCCGGTCTGACATCAGAATGGTGACCTGGTGCAGGGATTCCGGTGACAGAGACCAGAAATCCCAAACGGCCGTCGGGTTTTTCAGATGTGTTCTCGGATCTCTTTTTTGTGTATGGATAAAGTCAGGGAACTTGATGGCATCGCGGATGAAGAACACGGGTGTATTGTTTCCGACGATGTCGTAGTTTCCTTCTTCTGTATAAAACTTAACGGCAAATCCGCGCGGGTCGCGCACTGTGTCACTAGAGCCCAGTTCGCCCGCAACGGTTGAGAAACGGATGAAGAGCGGCGTGCGTTTACCGACTTCTGACAGAAATGCGGCTTTCGTATATTTTGTAACGTCATTTGTGACTTCAAAATAACCGTGTGCGCCCGCGCCTTTTGCGTGAACGACACGCTCGGGAACGCGTTCTCTGTTAAAGTGCGCCAATTTCTCAAGCAGATGGACGTCTTGTATTAAAGCAGGACCGCGATCGCCGGCCGTCATTGAGTTTTGGTTATCTCCGACAGGAGCGCCCCAGCTGGTTGTCAATTTATTTGAACTCATGTGATCACCTCTTTAGATTTATAAAAACATAATATCACCTATCATTAAAAAGTCAATATTATTTTATAATGATTATAAAATAATTATTTTTATTATCGAAAAAAGGGTTTGGGTTTGAAAGCATACTTGACTGACGGGAATAATGGGTTTAAGATGAGAAAAAATAGAAACCGCTGACTTGGACACAAGAGGCTCTTATTCTTCACTGGATAAGGGCCTTTTTTTATTGTCAGGCGGTAAGGGAGGCGGCGATTGTATGCTTTTCCGGCAGCATTTTAAACCTGTCGATATTCACGGTCATCTGCCGTACAGCCTTTATTTCGGCAAAAACGATAAGACATTTTCCGATTATAACCGGGAGCGGTCAGAAAGAATGAATCTGACTTGGGATTTTCCTGATCCGCATGATGTTGAGGGCAATGACGGCGAAATCGCTTTGATGACAAGATGGGAGAATGAATTAGATAAGTATGGCATTGACGTTCTGAATTTTTTAACAGCAGAGAGCAATGACCGGATGGCGGCGTTTATTCAAGCCAATCCCGCGAGATTTACCGGATTTGCATATCATCCTTTGGAGCGGGAGGATGCGTATGAAGAGCTGAAAAGAGCGGTAGAAGGGCTCGGTCTGAAAGGATATAAACTGTTCGGGCCGCTGACAGACATCGATTTTCATGATCCGTCGCTGAAAAAGCTGTGGACGTATTTAGCTGACAAAAGGCTGCCTGTATTAATTCACTTCGGGCTTTTAGGAAGAGCGGGGGGCATTGTCAGCCATCGCAACATCAACCCGCTCTCCATCTATCGCGTCGCGAGAGAGTATGCTGATATCCCGTTCATCATCCCGCATTTCGGCGCCGGATATTATCAGGAACTGCTGCAGCTGTGCTGGAGCTGCCCGAATGTGTATATTGACACGTCCGGCTCAAATCAGTGGATGAGGTGGATGCCGTACCCGCTTGATTTGGAAATTCTGTTTCGGAAGACATCTGAATTAATCGGTGCTGAACGGATCATCTTCGGGACGGATTCGAACGGATTTCCGAGAGGATATGTATACAGATATCTTCAGGAGCAGGTGAGGACCTGCCGGGAAATCAATATGCGGGAAGAAGATATAGAGAACATTTTCGGCAACAACGCGCGGACATTATTGAAAATCGCCCGCCAAGAAAAGGAAGTAAATACGTGATACAGCCGATGCGCTCTCTGGCAGGGTTATGCCGGAGGGCGTATTTTAATCCTTATAAAAAACAGTTGACAAGTCGGAATAATTTGAATTAACATGATATTCAAATTTAAAAACAAACGGGTTGCCGATCGGACCGCCGAAGGCTCCCATCTCTGCAAGCAATCGGAGATGGGGGCCTTTTTGTTTTTCGATCGCACGCGGCAGAAAGAGAGGGGAAGACAGATGGCTGTAACCATCAGCATACAAGAAAAAGCTTTTGAGCATGAAGGCCGGAAAACGCCGGTGCTGAATGATATTGAGCTGTCAATTGCATCGGGAGAATTTTTGACTGTCATCGGGCCGAGCGGATGCGGCAAAAGCACGCTTTTAAAATTGATTGCCGGTCTTGATACCGATTATAAAGGCTCTGTCACAATAAACGGCCGCAATGTATCGGGACCGGGCATCCGGCAGGGATTTATCTTTCAGGAGCACCGGCTGTTTCCCTGGCTGACGGTAAAACAAAACATCGCTGCCGATCTCAATATGAACGACCCGGCCATTCGGAAAAAAGTGGATGATCTGATTGAGGTTGTCAGGCTGCAGGGAGCGGAGAACGCTTATCCGCGCGAATTATCCGGCGGCATGTCGCAGCGGGTTGCCATCGCCAGAGCCCTTTTGCGCGAGCCGGAGGTGCTGCTTTTAGATGAACCGTTCGGGGCGCTTGACGCTTTTACGAGAAAACATTTGCAGGATGTGCTGCTTGATATATGGCGCGAGAAAAAAACGACGATGATTCTGGTCACGCATGATATTGATGAATCCGTCTATTTAGGCGATAAGCTGGCGATCCTCAGGGCAAAGCCCGGCCGGCTGCACAGCCTGATGCCGATTCAGCTTCCGCATCCGCGCAATCGGACGTCAGCGGATTTTCAGGCCGTCCGGCAGAAGGTGCTTTCTGAGTTTGAGAAAACGGAAGACCTCCGGTTTGCGGATGGATCCGGGATATAGAAGGGACGAAGCGAAGTGAAAAAAATCATCATTCTTTTAGCCGCAGCAGTCATGATATCAGCCGGATGCAGTGCAAACGGGACAGGAGGGAGCGGGAAAACGGTGAAAGAAATCCGGATCGGCATCCAGCAGAGTTTAAGCCCGCTTCTCATTGCCAAGGAAAAAGGCTGGTTTGAAGAGGCCTTCAAAAAAGACGGAATAAAAGTAAAATGGGTCGAATTCCAAAGCGGTCCTCCGCAGTTTGAAGGTCTTGCCGCCGATAAGCTTGATTTTTCCCAGGTCGGCAATTCACCGGTCATTTCCGGTCAGGCGGCTGGAATTGATTTTAAAGAGATCGGTCTGTCTCAGGACGGGTTAAAGGCAAATGGCATTCTCGTAAACAAGGGCAGCGGGATTCAGAGCCTGAAAGAATTGAAAGGTGAAAAAATCGCTGTAGCCAAAGGCAGCAGCGGCTTTGATTTTCTCTATAAAGCTTTAGATAAAGCGGGGCTTTCCGCCGATGACGTCACCATCATCCAGCTTCAGCCTGATGAGGCGGTTTCCGCTTTTGAAAACAAATCAGTTGACGCATGGTCCATTTGGGAGCCATATTTGTCAATTGAAACGCTGCAGCACGGGGCGGAAATATTGGCGAACGGAGAAAGCACAGATTTATATTCTCCCGGTTTCACGTTAGTCAGAACGGGATTTTCCAAAGAACACCCGGATGAGGTTGTCCGATTTCTGAAAGTGTTCAATAAAGCAGTTGCATGGCAAAAGGAACACAAAGATGAAGCTGTCTCTTTATATGCGAAAATCAAACATCTTGATCCGAAAGTCGTCAGAAACGTGCTTAACAATACTGAGCCTCTCAATGAACCGATCAATGATGATATTGTCAAAGCCCAGCAGGAAACCGCTGATTTTCAATATCAAACAAAAGCGATTCATAAGAAAATTCATGTAAAAGACGTTGTCGACAATTCATTTATTAAAAAAGCGCTTGAAACGGGGGATGGCAAGTAATGAAAGCAGAAGCATCAACGGCTGCCGGCGCAATAAGCCAATCAGAAAAGAAAGCTCTGGCAAGATCCCGGAAGTATTCATACCAATGGATGAAAGGGGTTGTACTCCCGGCTGCGGTCATCGCAGTATGGCAGGTTATCGCAAGTCTGGGCATCGTCTCGACAACGGTGCTCCCGTCACCTGTCGTCATCTTGCAGACGTTTCAGGAACTTCTTCTTTCAGGTGAACTTTGGGGTCATTTAGAGATCAGCTTATACCGGGCGGCTGCCGGATTTCTGCTTGGCGCGGGCCTCGGCCTTGTTTTCGGGCTGCTGGTCGGTTTCTCAAAGCGGACGGAAGCATATCTTGATCCGTCTCTGCAAATGCTCAGAACGGTTCCGCACTTGGCCGTGACTCCTCTGTTCATTTTGTGGTTCGGATTTGATGAGACATCAAAAATTCTGCTGATCGCATTGGGGGCTTTTTTTCCCGTGTACATTAATACGTTTCTTGGAATCCGCAGTGTGGACGCGAAGCTGTTTGACGTCGCGCGGGTGCTGGAATTTAACTGGTATCAGCAGATGACGAAATTAATTCTTCCGGCATCTCTGCCGAATATCCTGCTAGGCATCAGGCTCTCTCTAGGCATTGCGTGGCTCGGTCTTGTGGTGGCGGAACTGATGGGATCGAGCGAGGGCGTCGGTTATATGATTATGGATGCCAGACAATTTTCACAGACAAATAAGGTGTTTGTCGGCATTATCATTTTTGCGGCTGTCGGCAAGCTGACAGATGCATTGGTCAGAATGCTCGAACGGAAACTATTAAAATGGCGGAACAGTTATGAAGGGTAACCTATTAAAAAAGGAGAGATTCATATGGAGATTCTTTGGTTTATTCCGACGCATGGTGACGGCCGGTATTTAGGGACGCAAACGGGAGGGAGAACGGCGGATCATCTTTATTTTAAGCAAGTGGCACAGGCGGCGGACAGACTCGGGTATACGGGGGTTCTGCTGCCGACGGGGAGATCATGTGAAGACCCGTGGCTGACGGCTGCCGCTTTAGCGGGGGAAACGAGTGACTTGAAATTTTTAGTGGCGGTCCGTCCGGGACTGATGCAGCCGTCTGTCGCCGCGAGAATGGCGTCGACAATGGATCGGCTGTCAGACGGCCGTTTGCTCGTAAATGTCGTAGCGGGCGGAGATCCTTATGAACTGGCGGGAGACGGCATGTTTATCAGCCACGATGAACGTTATAAGGCGACTGAAGAATTTTTAACCGTCTGGCGCGGACTCATGCGGGGCGAAACGGTGACATATGAAGGGGACCATATTAAAGTGGAAAACAGCAATCTGCTGTTTCCGCCAAAACAGTCTCCGCATCCGCCATTATATTTCGGCGGTTCATCACAGGCGGGAATTGAGGCTGCGGCGAAACATACAGATGTCTATTTAACATGGGGAGAGCCGCCGGAGCAGGTAAAAGAAAAGATTGAAACCGTTAAAAAACAGGCTGCCAAGGAAGGAAGGACGATGCGTTTTGGCATCAGACTTCACGTGATTGTCCGGGAGACTGAGGAAGAGGCATGGGAAGCGGCTGAACGATTAATCAGCCACTTAGACGAAGAGACGATTGCGAAAGCGCAGGCTGCGCTCCGGCGCGCTGATTCTTCGGGACAAAAACGGATGGCCGATCTCCATAACGGTGACCGCTCGAAGCTTGAGATCAGCCCGAATCTCTGGGCCGGCATCGGACTGGTCAGAGGCGGAGCGGGCACGGCGCTTGTCGGTGATCCGCAGACTGTCGCTGCTCGAATTTTAGAGTATCAGGCACTCGGCATTGAGTCGTTTATCTTTTCAGGCTACCCGCATCTGGAAGAAGCTTATTATCTGGCTGAACTCGTGTTTCCGCTTCTGCCGTTTCAGAATGAACGGACTAAAAAGCTTGAGCGCAGACTGGGTGAAGCAATGGGAAACGACCATTTTGCAAGAGGAAATAAAGCGACAGTCTGATGACGTCGCAAGGCGGATAATTGACGGCGGGCGCTTTCTGCGGATTCATTTCCGGGGAAATGCCAGCAGTGAAGGCGGGTATTCACCCGCCTTTTTATGCGCTTAGCTTGCACGATGCTCATATGGATGATATGATACAAAACGTAATTATTACGATTTGTTAGGAGTGCTGAAATGGCAAAAAAATCAAAAGTGATCAAAGAGCTCAAGCGGCAGAAGCTTGTTGAACAATATGCGGACATCCGAAGAGAATTAAAGGCAAAAGGAGACTGGGAAGCGCTGAGCAAACTGCCGCGTGATACTGCTCCGGCCAGGCTTCATAACCGCTGTACGTTGACGGGGCGGCCCCGCGGATATATGAGAAAATTTAAACTGTCCAGAATCGCATTCAGGGAGCTGGCGCATAAAGGCCGGATTCCCGGGGTGAAAAAAGCGAGCTGGTAACGTAAAAAACTCCGGATCTGTCATGAACCGGAGTTTTTGCCGTGCTTATGAAAAGTGAAAACATAAGCCAAATGCTGAATCATCATCAGAATGAAAATCAAAAGAATCGGAAAAAAGGGAAGATGCGGCTGAATCAGCGGATAAAACAAAAGCAGAACGGCTGCGGCCGGCAATGAGAAGTAAACGGCGATATACGAGGAACGGCAAGCTTTAGCCGTCATCATCCGTTCTCTTTCATCCTGTTCCTCAAATTCATCGGGTACAAGCCTGTGCTTTTTGCCGTTCCGTTTTTTCTTTTCAGTATAGATATATAATGCAGTACAAACGGTAAACAGCAGAAACGGCGTGATATTCAGCTCAAATGAACCGCTCCCCTCCGTTTGGAAAAACTGAGCGATCCGCGGCGCCGCTTCCATAAAGGAAATAAGCGTCCAGCAGGCCAATCCGTAGAGTGCAAGGTGAAAACACGCTTTTCTTTTCAAACTCATTTTTTCTCCTCCTCCAGCCAGAAAACTTCCTCCATCGGCAGGGAGAAAGCCCGGCAGATGTTAAGCGCCAATAAAAGTGAAGGCACATAATCTCCTTTTTCAATCGCTGCAATCGTCTGTCTGGTGGCTCCGGCTTCTTTTCCGAGCGTTTCCTGAGAATAGCCGAATCTGGCTCTCAGCTCTTTTACTTTATTTTTCATCATCAGGCGTACCTCAAGTTTTTTCTTTTTTATATTGTATGAGACTCTTAACAAAATGTAAACCCAACTTAACATGTGGACAAAAAAAGAATTTTTTTCGACAAATTTTTTAACATTCCCTTGACGAAAAAAAAATAAACATGTAATATTAGAAACATCAAATCGGTACTGACAAAAAATAATTTTAATGCGGGTGTAGTTTAGTGGTAAAACCTCAGCCTTCCAAGCTGATGTCGTGAGTTCGATTCTCATCACCCGCTCCATACATACGTTATTAACGCAGTGTTTCGTTTCTCTGATAAACGAAGTATTGCGTTTTTTTATGTGAAAAAAGACACGAAGGCGTGTCTTTTTATGAAAGCCAAGAGACGGTATGCGTGCCTCCGTGAATTTGTTCAAACATTTTTGTTAAGGATGATAGCAGCTCATCCGCCGCGTCGGCATGAAATGAAGGCGGGAAAAAGATCAGCTGCAGCATTTTCTTTGTGCCGGGCGTGACAGGGCGTGTATTGATATGTCCGGTGAAGTCGCCGAAAACGCCGTCCGGGCCGGAGAAAGACAGTACGCTTTCTTTTTCTCCGATCGTAATTGAAATTGGTTGATCTATTTCTGCGGCATCATACGCCATGATAGGCAATGAATATTTCAAGGAGAAAAAAAGTATGGTATCATGGGCTGAATTCACACTTTCAATGAATCGTTCCCGGGAAATATCGCCGAGCATAAGCTCCATCGGCGTTTTTTGTCCTGAAAAGGCGGGACTGAGCTGTTCCATTATACGCGCCCACTCTTTTACAAAAGGCTGCTCTTCTATACCCCCGTCAGCATAATCAAAGTAAAGAGATTCTTGAAATAAACGGAGGCGGCCTTTCAGCATTTGCGGAGCAGGCCCGACTTCGATCTGTTCATATAAGACGGCTGCCGCTTTGATCCCCGGCACCCGTTCAGCAATAAGTGGATCTAAACTGATGTTCAAGTGTGTTCACTCCATTTCGGGATGATAAAACTCTATTATACCTGTGCGGGAGCCTGATCACAAAGAAAGGAGGCTGTGCAAAAAATGAATATTCATAAACTGAAAGAGGAATTAATCGAATACGCCAAAAGCATCGGAGTCGACAAAATCGGGTTTACGACGGCTGATACGTTCGACAGTCTGCGGGACCGGCTGATTCTTCAGGAATCACTCGGCTATTTATCCGGTTTTGAAGAGCCGGATATTGAAAAACGGGTTACTCCGTCTTTGCTTCTCCCGAAAGCCAAATCAATCGTCGCCATCGCCCTTGCGTATCCTTCCAAAATGAAAGATGCGCCGAGGAGCACGAGGGACGGGCGGCGCGGCATTTTTTGCAGAGCTTCCTGGGGGAAGGATTATCATGACGTGCTGAGGGAAAAGCTTGATCTGCTGGAGAATTTTCTCCAAAGCAAACATGAGGATATCCGCACAAAGTCAATGGTGGATACAGGGGAATTGTCCGACAGGGCCGTGGCTGAACGGGCGGGAATCGGCTTCAGCGCCAAAAACTGCATGATCATTACGCCTGAATACGGCTCTTACGTCTATCTGGCTGAAATGATCACCAATCTGCCCTTTGAACCGGATGTGCCGATTGAAGATATGTGCGGTACGTGCACAAAATGTTTAGACGCGTGTCCGACCGGCGCGCTCGTCAATCCCGGACAGCTTAACGCCCAGCGCTGTATTTCGTTCCTGACCCAGACAAAGGGATTTTTGCCGGATGAGTTCCGCACGAAAATCGGAAACCGTCTGTATGGCTGTGACACGTGCCAGACGGTCTGTCCGATTAATAAGGGGAAAGATTTTCATCTTCATCCGCAGATGGAGCCTGATCCGGAAATCGCAAAGCCGCTGTTAAAGCCGCTTTTGACCATAAGCAACCGCGAATTCAAAGAAAAATTCGGACATGTATCGGGATCATGGCGCGGCAAAAAGCCGATACAGCGGAATGCGATTTTAGCTTTGGCTCATTTTAAAGATGCCTCGTCTCTTCCGGAATTAACGGCCTTGATGCACCAAGATCCACGCCCCGTTATCAGGGGGACGGCCGCCTGGGCCATCGGGAAAATCGGTGATCCTGATTATGCGGGGGAATTAGAAAAAGCGCTTCAAAAGGAGCAGGATGAGGAAGCTATACGGGAAATTGAAAAGGGACTGGAGCTGTTATCGGTTTCTGATAAGACTAAAACCGGCCGGTCCTGACATATGTATAGAGAAAAAGCACTTGGCGTGAGTTCAAGTGTTTTTCTTTATAAAACAGTATGGTGGGTGGAGCGCTTGAAGCATATTATTGAAGATTTAGCGGAGGCCCGGCTTCATTATTTAATCAACGGAACCGAGATGAGGCACAATGGGCAGCCCGGCGATCTTGAGGTCCTGACGAGAAAAAAAGAGCTGTTTGAAAAACGGAAAGTTGACATCGTGAAAGCGAAGGCAAAAGCCGTCATTGTCAAAAGCAGCCTTGAGGACGACGGCACGTTATGCGTCATGTACACGATTCATTTCGAATATTTGTGCAAGGAGCATAACGGACACCTTTACTTAGAAGAGCAGATTGAGGAACGGACTGCATTTCTCTATGATCGGCTTTTGATTAAAGACCGGGAAGTAAAGAAAAAACCGGCGGGATTTTCTGACGGAAACAGTGTAATTGAATATGAGCGGAGTGAACGGGAAGATTTCGGGCGGGCGTTTCAATATGACCGTCTGGCTGCCGTGCAGTATGCGGAGAAGTTTTGGAATAAACGAAATCCCGCTTATAAAAATTTCAGCGACAACTGCACCAATTTTATTTCCCAATGTTTACATGCCGGAAAAGCACCGATGCGGGGGCATCCGAACAGAGGCTCAGGCTGGTGGATGAAGGCAAGCTCGTGGAGCTACAGCTGGACGGTCGCGCATTCGATGAAGATGTATCTGGCCCAATCCAAGGCAGGGCTTCGCTCGGTGCAAGTATCAAGAGCTGAAGAACTGATGCCCGGAGATATTATTTGCTATGATTTTGAAGGGGACGGCCGTTTTAATCATACGGCGATCGTGGTCGCGAAAGATAAAAGCAATATGCCGCTTGTCAATGCCCAAACGTATGACAGCAGAATGAGATATTGGTCATATGAGGATTCAACGGCGTATACTCCTTCCATCAGATATGCGTTTTTTCATATTACGGATGATACGACAAAAGAGTAATTAATGATATAATGGTGGGCGGAATAAAAAACAGAGGTGAACATCGTGGCATTACATGTCGTTTTATATCAACCCGAAATCCCGGCCAATACGGGAAATATCGCACGTACTTGTGCGGCAACAGACACAACGCTTCATTTGATCCGCCCGCTCGGATTCTCGACCGATGATAAAATGCTGAAGCGCGCCGGACTCGATTATTGGGAGTTCGTCAACGTCGTATATCATGATTCATTGGAAGAGTTATTTGAGGCATATGAGAACGGAAAGTTTTTCTTCATTACAAAATTCGGCCAAAAGCCGCACACATCATTTGATTACTCAAATACGGAGGAAGACTTTTTCTTCGTATTCGGCAGAGAAACGAGCGGACTTCCGAAAGAATTGATCGAAAACAATATGGACCGCTGCCTGCGTCTGCCGATGACCGAGCATGTGAGATCATTAAACCTGTCCAACACGGCCGCGATTCTTGTATATGAAGCGCTGCGCCAGCAAAATTACAGAGATTTGACGTGAGAAAAAACGCCCGCATCCGGGCGTTTTTTTTATTGAATAAAAAAGACGGACAGCAGCTGTTCACAGCATTTTTATATTTCCAGGCTTAACAACGTAACAGTGTTATGTTACAATGCATTCATCGAAGGAGCTGGATTCATGGAGGAACAACTGATTTCTAAAAAAGAATTGCTGGAAGAAACATCAATTTCATACGGGCAGCTGTACCGCTGGAAACGGAAAAATTTAATTCCTGAAGAATGGTTTATCCGAAAATCAACATTTACAGGCCAGGAAACATTTTTTCCGAGAGCGGAAATATTAAAACGCATCTCAAAAATACAGAAAATGAAAGAAAATCTGTCTTTGGATGAAATGAGAGAAATGCTGTCTCCGCAAATGACTGATGTCAATATAACGTCTGCGGAGCTGCTTCAAAAGGGACTGATTTCAAAAGCCGCGCTGCAAGTTTATGGCGAAGACGGCGTGACATTCACGTCCCGCGCGCTGCTGTCTTTATATGTGCTTGAAGGACTTTTGCGATCGGGCAATATCAGCCTTGAGGAAGGAAAATTGGCGGCAGGGGTGCTGAAAACGTATGAGGCTTCCGAACTGAAAGCAAATACGGAGCTTGTCATGCTCCGAAAGCTTGGCGTAACGACGTGCTTCATCGCAGACGCGGAACATATTTTATTTGAACCGACTGTCAAAGTGGTTGAACGGGTGGCGCTTGCTGCGGCATCGGAAGAATTAAAAACGAAATGGATGCAGGAGGACCATCAATGGAAGTAACAGATAAATTAATCATCAACGGTTCAGGAAGTTCAAAAGGAGGCCGTTTTCATACAGTAGAGATCAACGGAAGCGGCACGGTGTCAGGTGATGTGGAGTGCGCGAGCTTTTTGTTTAACGGCAGCGGAAAAACAGACGGACATGTCAAGACGCAAACGCTGACGATCAGCGGTTCGGGGAAAATTTCCGGCAGTGCCGAAGCTGAATCCATCCGTATCAACGGAACGGGTGTCATTAAAGGTGATGTCAAAACGGAGCGGCTGAACGTCGCGGGATTTTCATCTTTCGGCGGCGGTGTGAAAGCTGATGATATTTTCATATCCGGGAAAGCCGGGATTGAAGGCGATTGCGAGACAGAGACGTTCCGTTCGGAAGGCAAATGCAAGATCGGCGGCCTGCTGAATGCCGATGAAGTCAGTATTAAGCTGACGGCGGGAGAGAGCCGAGTGAAAGAAATTGGATGCCGCCATTTGAAAGTGATGAGCAGAAAGAGCGTGCTTACGCGTTTTAAGCTGATGCCGGCCCCGGTGCTGACAGCAGAGCTGATTGAAGGTGACATCATTGAATTGGCGGACACGAACGCGAAGACAGTCCGCGGAAATCATGTACAGATCGGCGCAGGCTGCACCATTGGGACTGTGGAATACAGCGGCGATTTTACATGTGATCCTTCCGCTTTGGTTAACAAAGTCGTGAAACGATAGGAGGAGCTGCGATGGAAACGACAAAAAAATTGAGTCATTTAAAAATGTACGGAGCCGGACACGCCTCCGGCGGTTCCTACCAAAATGTAAGCATTAAAGGGGAAGGAACTGTCGGCGAAGGACTTCAAAGCGAACGCTGCCGGATATTCGGTACGGGACTTTTTCTCGGAGATGCCGAGATCAACAGGCTGAAAATTTTCGGAGAGCATGAAGTTGCAGGAGATTTATCAGCACGTTCAGCAAATGTGATCGGCACATTGAAAGTCGGCGGCTCCGTGCGTTTCGCCACGATGAGGCTGAAAGGACTTGCTGAAATTGGCGGCGGGGCCGCGGGAGAGCAGTGTCATATAAAAGGCAGTCTCACCGTCGGCGGCGATTGCGAGACGGAGCTGCTTCATGTAACAGGATGTATCAATGTGGCGGGATTGTTAAACGCGGGGGACGTAAACATCCATTTGCGTTATGACCGAAGCCGCGTGAAAGAAATCGGCGGCACATCGATCACCGTCAGACGGAAACCCGGTTTTCTTAAACGGAAAGCCGGCACGCTTTCTGCTGAATTGATCGAAGGAGACGCAATTTACCTCGAATACACGGAAGCGGACATCGTCAGAGGAAAGCATGTGGAAATCGGCCCGGGCTGCAAAATCGGAAAAATCGAGTATCAAACAAGCTGCAAATCTCATGAAAAATCAACTGTCCAAGAACATATTCAAATATGAAACATTGTTATGTTGTACAGGAAAGGGTGCTCTTCATAAAGAGCACCCTTTTGCCGTTATTTGTTTTCAGGTTTGCTGTCGTAACCCGCCGTAAAAATGGATACTAAAAAAGTGAGAATGACCCCAAGTAAAATGATCGTTTTCATCATTTCTCCTCCTCTTTGCTTTTCCATTTGATGTCCGAGTCTGGATGAAACTGTATTTCTTTCATTATGAACGGTGCACCGGACCCTTGTCAATGACGGCCTTATAACGTCTTTATTTTTAAGAAACGAAAAGCATGTATTATCACGTCACCGCATAGATTGTAACAAAGTACCTTATTTCTAGTGCATTAACCATGATAGAGGAGGTTCTTATGGATATATTAAAGAAAATTGAAAAGTACAGAGAGGAAGAGCAGCGTCTCAAATGGGAAGGGACGTTCGCTGATTATTTGGAGATCATAAAAGAAAATCCATTGGTCGCGCAGTCTGCTCATTCTCGCGTTTTTAATATGATAAAAGACAGCGGAATCGAGGAGGATGACGGTAAAAAGACATACAGCTTTTTCTCGCGGGAGCTGTTCGGCCTTGAGGAATCTCTGGAACGGCTCGTGGAGGAATACTTTCACCCGGCTGCCAAGCGGCTCGATGTAAGAAAACGGATTTTACTATTGATGGGACCCGTCAGCGGCGGAAAGTCAACTCTTGTCACCATGCTGAAAAAAGGGCTTGAAGCCTACTCATTGACAGACAACGGCGCTGTTTACGCCATTAAAGGCTGCCCGATGCATGAAGATCCTCTCCATCTCATTCCCCATCATCTGCGCGACGACTTCTACAGAGAATACGGCATCAGAATTGAGGGCAGCCTTTCTCCGCTTAATGTCATGCGGCTTGAAGAAGAATACGGCGGCAGAATTGAGGATGTAAAGGTTGAACGTATATTCTTCTCGGAGGATAAACGTACCGGAATCGGAACCTTCAGCCCGTCTGACCCGAAATCACAGGATATCGCCGACTTGACGGGGAGTATTGATTTTTCAACAATTGCCGAATACGGATCAGAATCAGATCCGCGCGCTTATCGGTTTGACGGTGAATTAAATAAAGCGAACCGCGGAATGATGGAGTTTCAGGAAATGCTGAAATGCGATGAAAAATTTCTGTGGCACCTTCTGTCACTCACGCAGGAAGGGAATTTCAAAGCCGGACGGTTTGCGCTCATCTCAGCCGACGAATTGGTTGTTGCGCATACGAACGAAACGGAGTACCGCTCGTTTATTGCCAATAAGAAAAATGAAGCCCTTCACTCCAGGATCATCGTGATGCCTGTTCCTTATAATTTAAAGGTGTCAGAGGAAGAACGGATTTATGAAAAAATGATTTCTGAAAGTGATGTTTCTGACGTACACATCGCCCCCCATACATTAAAAGTGGCCGCGATGTTTTCTATTTTGACCAGGCTGAAGGAACCGAACCGCTCTGATATTGATCTCGTCAAAAAAATGAGGCTCTATGACGGAGAAAGCGTTGAAGGTTACAATTCCGTTGATCTGGAGGATATGAAGAAGGAATTCCATGATGAAGGAATGAGCGGAATTGACCCGCGCTATGTCATCAACCGCATTTCCTCAACAATTATCAGAAAAAATATGGAATCGATCAATTCACTTGATGTGCTGCGTTCCTTAAAAGAAGGACTTGACCAGCATCCGTCCATTTCCGCCGAGGACAAAGAGCGGTATATGAATTTTATTTCCGCCGCCAGGAAAGAGTACGATGACATCGCTAAAAAAGAAGTGCAGAAGGCGTTCGTCTATTCATATGAAGAATCCGCGAAAACTCTCATGGACAATTATTTAGATAATGTGGAAGCGTACTGCAATAAAAATAAGCTCCGCGATCCGCTGACGGGTGAAGAAATGAATCCTGATGAAAAACTGATGAGATCCATTGAAGAGCAGATCGGCATTTCAGAAAACGCGAAAAAAGCGTTCCGCGAAGAAATTTTAATCCGCATATCCGCCTATGCAAGAAAAGGAAAACGCTTTGACTATAATTCGCACGAAAGACTCCGCGAAGCGATTCAGAAAAAGCTGTTCGCAGACTTAAAAGACGTGGTGAAAATTACGACCTCAACCAAAACGCCGGATGAGCAGCAGCTTAAAAAGGTCAATGAGGTAGTGGCAAGGTTAATAGATGAACACGGCTATAATTCGACTAGCGCTAATGAACTGCTGAAATATGTCGGAAGCTTGTTAAACCGCTGATGTTTGATTTCATTGAGAGGCCCGTCTGTAAAAGGACGGGTTCTTTTGTCTGTTTTTCGCAATTGTTTGTCAATTGGAGAGTCCGGCCGGCATAATATAAAAATAAATCTTTTCGCCGGACTTGTTTCATAAACAGGACCAAGCCGGCATACACATGTAAAACGACCATAACGGTTAAGGAGGGGAATTCATGTCCCGTAATGACAGCGGAAATTTTTTGATTTCAGAGGAAGACTGGTCCCTCCATCGCAAAGGCTTTGACGACCAGCAGCGCCACCAAAAGAAAGTACAGGAAGCGATAAAAAACAACCTTCCGGATCTTGTTACTGAGGAAAGCATTATTATGTCCAACGGAAAAGATGTCGTGAAAATCCCGATTCGTTCGCTTGATGAATATAAAATCCGTTATAACTATGATAAAAATAAACATGTCGGCCAAGGCGACGGCGACAGCGAAGTCGGCGATGTCGTCGCAAGAGACGGCGCAGATAAAAAGCAGGGGGCCGGAAAAGGCCAGGGAGCCGGCGATCAGGCAGGCGAGGATTATTATGAAGCGGAAGTTTCATTGATGGATCTGGAAGAAGCGCTGTTTCAGGAATTAGAACTGCCGAATCTGCAGCAAAAGGAAAGGGACAATATCGTCCATACCGATATCGAGTTCAATGATATCCGGAAAACCGGGCTGACAGGGAATATCGATAAGAAAAGGACGATGCTGTCGGCCTATAAACGAAACGCCATGACAGGCAAGCCGTCGTTTTACCCTATTTATCCGGAAGATCTGAGATACAAAACATGGAATGATGTGACGAAGCCGGAATCGAAAGCTGTCGTTTTAGCCATGATGGATACAAGCGGTTCGATGGGCGTATGGGAAAAGTATATGGCGAGGAGCTTCTTTTTTTGGATGACACGATTTTTACGGACAAAGTATGAAACGGTTGATATCGAATTTATCGCCCACCATACGGAAGCGAAGGTTGTGTCGGAAGAAGATTTTTTCTCGAAAGGCGAGAGCGGGGGCACCATCTGTTCCTCCGTTTACCGGAAGTCTCTTGAATTAATTGATGAAAAATATGACCCCGCCCGCTACAATATCTATCCCTTTCATTTTTCAGACGGAGATAACCTGACTTCGGATAACGCCCGGTGCGTAAAGCTCGTCAATGACATCATGAAAAAATCGAACCTGTTCTGTTACGGTGAGGTCAATCAATATAACAGGCATTCCACCCTCATGTCCGCCTATAAAAATGTCAAAGATGATAAATTTAAATACTACATCCTGAAACAGAAATCAGACGTATTTCAAGCGCTGAAAAGCTTTTTTAAAAATGAGGAAGCCGGTGTAAGCAAAGCATCGTATGAAATATAAAGCCGAGTGAAGAATCGTGCGGCCGCGGTTCTTCACCCGGCTTTTTTAAATTAAAAATAAAGAGAAAAAACGGCATAAAAAAAATCCTTAAAAAATGAAACTTTTCTCTTTACAAACCTTCTTTCATTTATTAATATTTTATCTTGTGAACTATTATTAAGGGAATGAGGTGAAAATACGGTGATTGAATCAGAGCTCGCTTTGCTCAGTTTTGAACAACTGTTTGATACTTCCAGATCGATTTACAAAAAGCAGAAAATGATTCTGGAGACAGTTCTTGAACCTTTTGATATTACAGTGCTGCAGTATCTGCTGATGTTCAAAATACATAAGAGCAAAAGCACGCAGCTTTCAAGGCTGGCTTTGTCGCTTGATCTGAAACCGGCGTCTGTCACGAGAATGACCGATATTCTGTATAAGCGCCGCCTAATGGTTCGGAGCGACTATCACGACGACCGGCGTGTTGTTATGATTCAGTTAACCGAAGAGGGGGAAGAACTTCTAAAGAAAGCTGCTGTTCAATATGCCGAAAAAGCGGCGGTCTTATACCGGCAGCTCAATACCGCTGAACTGCAGTACCTGCGCAAGCTTGCGGAAAGTTTAACGAAGCTTGCAAACGGCTGTGCAGTGAAAAACGGAAAATAAAAAAATCCCCACATATTTTTATCATCATTCCACAAAATGATAGAGGAAGAAACGAAAGGAGAAAACAAAATGAACAGAGGACGTTTAATTCTGACCAACATTATCGGTTTGATTGTTGTTCTTGCAATTATAGGCGGAGGTGCTTACTACTATTATCAAAGCACACACTATGTAAAAACCGATGAAGCAAAAGTTGCCGGCGACATGGCTGCTATCACAGCTCCTGCTGCGGGTAAAGTAACTGACTGGAACCTTGATGAGGGGAAAGAAGTAAGCAAAAACGACGTTGTTGCAAAAATCAAAGGACAGCAAAATGCTGACGTAAAAGCCATCATGGATGGAACAATCGTGAAAAACGAAGTGAAAAACGGCCAAATGGTGCAAGCCGGTACGACAATTGCCCAGGAAATTGACATGAAACACCTTTACATCACTGCAAACATTAAAGAAACAGACATTAGAGACATTGAAGTAGGAAACAAAGTAGACGTAATTGTTGACGGCGACCCTAATACAACATTTGACGGAACAGTAGAAGAAATCGGTTATGCGACAAATTCAACATTTGATATGCTGCCTTCTTCAAACTCAAGCGGCAACTACACAAAAGTAACGCAAAAAGTTCCTGTTAAAATTTCACTCAGCAACCCATCTGACAAGGTGCTTCCTGGTATGAACGCATCTGTAAAAATCTCTGAATAATACAGATCAGTCATCAAACCATGAAGGGAGGTTGTCTTAGGTGGCTAAATCAGATAATCAAGTAAAAAGTCCTAAAACATTGCTTATTGTGCTTATGGCCGGGTTATTCCTGGCGATCTTGAACCAAACGCTTCTTAACGTGGCGATGCCGCACTTAATGACCGAGTTCGGTGTGAGTGCGACGACGATTCAGTGGCTTACGACCGGATACATGCTGGTCAACGGTGTTTTGATTCCGTTATCTGCGTTCTTAATTACCCGGTTCGGACAGAGAAGCCTCTTTCTCGTAGCCATGTTCTGTTTTACAGCGGGAACGTTAGTCTGCGGAATCGCGCCTAACTTCTCAACCATGCTGATCGGCCGGTTAATTCAGGCGGTCGGCGGCGGTATCCTGCAGCCGCTGGTCATGACAACCATTCTGCTTATCTTCCCGCCTGAAAGCAGGGGGAAAGGAATGGGGATTTTCGGTCTTGCGATGATGTTTGCTCCGGCGGTCGGACCGACTCTTTCCGGCTGGATCATCGAGCATTACACATGGCGCATTATGTTCTACGGCCTTGTTCCGATCGGGGCAATCGTTATTATCATAGCGTTCTTCCTCTTTAAGAACTTGGTGGAACCGCAAAAAATCAAACTCGACAGCTTGGGTGCGATTCTATCCATTGTCGGATTTGCCTCATTGCTTTACGGAGTCAGTGAAGCGGGCAGCGACGGCTGGGGAGATCCGATCGTGCTGTCTACCGTCATTGTCGGTGTCATCGCGATTGCCGCGTTTGTCATTCAGCAATTGCGCTCTGAAAAACCGATGCTCGACTTCCGGGTATTTAAATATGATATTTTCTCACTTTCCAGTGTGATTAACATCATTATTACCGTTGCGCTTTACACAGGAATGTTCCTGCTTCCGATTTACCTGCAGAACTTAGTCGGCTTTACGGCGCTGCAATCGGGCCTCTTGCTATTGCCGGGCGCGATTGTCATGCTGATCATGTCGCCGATTTCCGGTATTCTGTTTGACAAAATCGGTCCAAGACCGCTTGCGATTATCGGGCTGGTCATCACGGTCGCAACGACATTCCAGTACACAAAATTGACAATTGACACACCTTACACGCACATTATGCTTGTCTATGCCATCCGCGCATTCGGTATGTCACTGTTAATGATGCCTGTTATGACAGCCGGAATGAACCAGCTTCCGGCACGGTTGAACAGCCACGGCACGGCGATGAGCAACACGCTCCGCCAGATCAGCGGTTCAATCGGAACAAGTTTGATCACAACGATTTATACGAACCGTACGACAATGCACTATTCGCAGATTGCGGATAAAACGAGCACGGCTGATCCAAGCTTCATGCAGTCGTTCCAAAGCGCGGTTTCGAATTTAATGGTCAACATGAACATGTCGCTTGATGCGGCGAAACAAACCGTTTATTCTTATCTCTACAAAACAGCTTCACTTAATTCCAACGTTATGGGGATTAATGACGCGTTTATGTGGGCGACGATCTTTGCGGTTATCGGCGTAGTCCTGAGCCTGTTCTTGCGTGACGTACGGAAAGACAAACAGCGGGCGAAGAAAAAAGAGGAGCTGTCATTGCTTCCGGCCCCTAAAGAAGTGAAGGAATCTTAATCATCTGAATGGGAGGTTTCCTGAATGAAAATTTACGTAGTGTACGATAGTGAAGGCGAACATACAAAACACCTTGCTGAAGCCATTGCCGAAGGAGCACGAGAAAACGCTGAGGCTGAAGTCCTGATCGACCATGTCGATCAAGCAGACATCCGCAAGCTGAAAGACATGGATGCCATTATCTGGGGATGCCCGGGACACTTTGGCACCATCAGTTCAGGCTTAAAAGCGTGGATCGACAGACTCGGCTATCTGTGGGCTGAAGGCGAGCTGATTGATAAAGTCGGTGCCGTATTCTGTACGACGGCGACAACACATGGCGGATTAGAAATGACAATGCACAATCTGATCACTCCTATGTTTCACCAAGGCATGATTGTTGTCGGACTTCCCGGCAACGTTCCTGAAAACGCGCTGTACGGCTCTTACTACGGCGCGGGCGTCACATGCCCGGTTGACAGCGATGTGCTGATGACGGAAGAAGGCCTTCAATTAGGCCGTGCGCTTGGCAGACGTGTCAGCCAAGTCACAGGTAATCTAACTGCCGGACGACAGTAAGGAGAGGGTTATATGGCCATTATTATAGCGGTTATTGCTGCTGTCATTGTGATTGCACTTCTTATCACATTCAATGTCCGCAGCACTTCTGCAGGACAGGATGTCAAAGAAGAAAAGAGAGAAGCGATCGGCACTACAGCCGAACAGCCGGAAAAGCATGATCCGGCCGAGGAGCGCTCAGCCGAGCATGCTCCAGTCGTTGTAAAATCTGAATCTCCCCGTGAGAAAAAGAATACAATGGGCGATGATGTGTACCGTCAGGCGCTTCAGAAGTTTAAGACTTCTGAGACGGATCAGGAACCAAACGATCCTGATAGCGGCGGCAAAATGCAGGATAGCAGCTATCGTGATGCGCTGCTCTCCTTAAAAAACAAAAAGAAGTAATTGAAAAGGCAAATCTGCGTAAGAGCGGATTTGTCTTTTTTTATTGAAGATATTGTAATACGTGATGATCTAGTGTACTATGTTACTCATACACTTGATCCGAATGGAGAGAGAAAGAATGACATCGTTTTTAGGTTTGCTGAAAAAAGATGCGAAAGTTTCATGGATTTGGCTCGCGGTGTGGCTTTGCGGCATGATTTGCTGGGCGTTTGCAGCCCACGTCATCGCTGCCCGTCAGAAAGAACCGCTCGTCATTTTCGGCTTTTTTACGGCAATGGGGTTTTTTCAATTTCTTGTAGCGCCGCTTTTTATGTACTATCACCTTCATAAAGAAGGAAAAAATCAGCTGTGGCTTTACAATCCGAATGGAGGATTTTATCTGCTGGCTTCCAAGCTGACGGCCTCACTGCTGTATCAGTTGATCGGGCAGCTGGCGCTGACCGGTTACGGCATTTGGATGTACCGGATGCTTTCTGCAAAAGGAGCGCTGGAACACACCATTCCCCTGGCCGGCACATTAACCGGACTGAATGCTTACCTGCTGATCAGTTCAGCATATTTATCTGTGATCGTGGCCGTCTTTTGGACTGTTTTTCACTCATTAAAACATGTTCCCGTCCTCCGTTGGGTGATCTGCATCGTGCTTGCGTTTGTCTGGACCTATATTGACGATAAAATCATTACGCCTTTCACTTCATCTCAACATGATTTATGGCCGGTAAAAGTGTATGCGGATTTTGATTTTCACTATACAAAATTGACCGGCTGGACGGTGGAGCTGAAGGCCGTCCACATCTCGCTTTTCAGCTTCCTGGCAGTGATCGTGCTTGCGGCGCTCTGTCTCGCACTGGCCTCTATGCTGCTGAATCGAAAGGTTGAGGTGTAATGATGGAGAATGAATTTCAGTCATCCAAGCCGATTTATCTGCAGATTGCCGATCGTGTATATTACCGGCTGATCCGAAGTGAGCTTTCACCGGGGGACAAACTGCCGTCCGTAAGGGAGATGGCCGTACAGATGAAAGTGAATCCGAATACGATACAAAGAACGTACAGTGAAATGGAAAGGCTGGGGATCGTGGAGACGAGAAGAGGACAGGGAACCTTTATAGCGGAAAGGTCCGATCTGAAAGCGGAGCTGAAAGACAGGCTGACTAAAGACGTTTTCAAACGCTTTATTCAGGAAATGGCGGAGCTGGGGCTATCTCCTGAGGAAATGATCGACGGGATCAAACAATATGCGGAGGAAGCAAACGATGAATCTTGATTTTGAACGCGTAACAAAAAAATACGGCCGCAGGCTCGCGGTCAGCGATGTATCATTTTCATTGTCTCCGGGTAAAATCTACGGAATTTTAGGGCCGAACGGAAGCGGTAAATCAACAACGCTTAAAATGCTTGCCGGGCTTGCGTTCCCGACCTCGGGCGCCGTCCGGATCGGAGACTGCGCAGTAAGCAGGAACATGCTGTTTCGTACGGCTTATTTAACCGAACATGATATGTTTTTCGCCCGGACGACCGTCGGTGATATGCTCACATTTTATCATTCGCAATTCCCGGATTTTCAGCTGGAAAAAGCACATAACCTATTAACGGAAATGAATCTTTCAGCGAAGCAGAAGATAAAAGAGCTGTCCAAAGGCAGCCGGGGCAGGCTGAAAATCGTTTTGGCCCTGTCGAGAAAAGCATCCGTCATTCTGCTAGATGAGCCGTTTTCAGGTCTTGATCCGGCGGTCAGAGAATCGATTGTCAACAGTCTCGTATCTTATATTGATTTTGACAGCCAGATCGTCGTCATCGCCACGCATGAGATCGGCGAGATTGAGACGCTGTTAGACGAAGTGATGGTTTTCATAAAAGGGAAAATCGCTGAACGGCGCGAGGTCGAAGAAATTCGGGAACAGGAAGGAATGTCCGTGCTGCAATGGTACAGAAGCGTCATGCAGGCGCACGAAATAGAAGGGGGATTCTAATTGGAAACGGTATTAGAACTGCAACAGGTAAAGAAAACGATAAAAGGACGAACGATTATTCATGATCTGAGCTTCTCCGTCCGGGCGGGCGAAGTGTTTGGGTTTCTAGGGCCGAACGGAGCGGGGAAAACCACTACGATCAGAATGATGGTCGGATTAATGAAACTGTCTCAGGGAGACATCGTAATCTGCGGGGAATCCATTACGAAAAACTATGCAAAAGCGGTCAGGCACGTCGGAGCCATCGTGGAAAACCCGGAGCTGTACAAATTCCTGAGCGGTTATAAAAATTTACAGCAGTACGCAAGGATGGTAAAAGGCGTTACGAAAGAAAAAATAGATGAGGTCATCGAGCTCGTCGGGTTGCAGGACAGAATACATGACAAAGTAAAAACCTACTCTCTCGGAATGAGACAGCGTCTCGGCCTCGCCCAAAGCCTGCTGCATAATCCTAAGGTGCTGATTCTGGATGAACCGACAAACGGCCTTGATCCCGCGGGCATCAGGGAAATCAGGGACCATCTGAAAAAGCTGACACGTGAAAAAGGAATGGCTGTCATCGTCTCAAGCCATCTGCTGTCAGAAATGGAGTTAATGTGCGACCGAATCGGCATTCTGCAAAAAGGGGAGCTTGTCGATATTCAAAAAGTAAGGGATGAAGGAAAAGAGGATAAAGATACATACTTCTTCCATATTGAACAAAGAGAAGAGGCTCTTGCCGTTCTGAGTCAGTTTGACTGTGTGAAGAAGACAAACGGCATTGAGATCAAGCTGTCAAAACAGGAAGTGCCTGATGTGATTTCACTGCTCGTCCGTGAAAACATCCGCTTATATGAAGTGAAAATCATGACAAAATCTTTGGAAGACCGTTTCTTGGAGATTACCGGCGGGACGAAAGAGGAGGTTCAATATGTTTAAGCTGATCTATAATGAATGGATAAAAATTTTCAGCCGCGTCGGCACGTGGGCTATGATTGTAATTTTAGGCGTTTCGATGATCGGTTTTGCGCTTCTGTCAAACCATTTCACCTCGAGCGAAGCCAATCCGAATTGGAAACAGGAGCTCCAGGCCGAAAACAAAGAAATGAAACAGCAGATGAAGGAAACCGGAAACCAGACGCTCATTGATAACCTGAAACAGAATGTCGCGATAAATCAATACCGTATGGATCATAACATCCCTGAGGATACAGGGTACACAGTGTGGTCATACGTAGCTGATTCTTCGATGATGACTGTTTTGACCGGGCTGTTTACGATTATCATTGCCGCAGGCATCGTGGCGAATGAGTTCAACTGGGGGACAATCAAGCTGCTGGCTATCCGTCCGCTCAGCCGTTTTCAGATTTTGCTTTCTAAATATATGACGGTGCTGCTGTTCGGACTGCTGATGCTTGTGATTTTATTTGCCGGCTCCGCTCTGTTGGGATTGGTCTTTTTCGGTACAGGGGGAGATACTGCGGCTGATATTCATCTCGTATACAAAGACGGCCATGTTTTTGAGCAAAATATCATCGCCTTCCTCGCTAAAACATATATCTATGAATCTGTCTCCGCTTTTATGCTTGCGACGATGGCGTTTATGCTGTCTGCGGTATTCCGGAACAGCTCATTAGCGGTCGGATTTTCTATTTTTCTATTGGTTATGGGAAACACGGCGACTGTATTTCTTGCCACGAAATTTGAATGGACCAAATATATTTTATTCGCGAACACGGATTTGTCGCAATATATGAACGGGACTCCTTTAGTAGAGGGGATGACGATGACATTTTCTATTGTGATGCTTGTGATTTACTTCGTTATTTTTCTGGCGCTCGCATTCGGCGTCTTCTTAAAACGCGATATTGCCACCTGATATAAAAAAGCTGTTTTGCCTTTGCAAAACAGCTTTTCGTTTTAGAAGAAAAAAACCCTGCCGGCGTACACCGGCAGGGTTTTTAAACAATTTATGCTTTTGTTACGTTAGCAGCTTGTGGTCCGCGGTTTCCTTCAACGATTTCGAAAGAAACAGATTGGCCTTCTTCTAAAGTTTTGAAGCCTTCGCCTTGAATAGCAGAGAAGTGAACGAATACATCGTCTTGACCTTCTACTTCGATGAATCCGAATCCTTTTTCAGAGTTGAACCATTTTACTTTACCTTCTAACATGAAATTTCCTCCTAAAGCGACATAACGCTTAAATTCACTATTCTTGCTCTAAAACAAACTTCCAAGACGAAAACTCTTACAAAACTTTCTTCTTAAAGATAGTTCGAACAAAAATAATTACCTTTACTCTACCAGTAATTCGAAGAAAAAACAACTGCTAAATGTAACTTTTTTCGAAATAACATGTTTTAAGAGGGGAACGCTCTGATACGGAAATCAGATTTGAGACTAGAACAGCCCATTTTCAGCTGATAAAAACCGCTTTGCAGCCTCTTAAGGAAGCAATTGACAACCCTTTTTTTAATCGGTATTGTATGTAATCATGAGCCCGAATACCATGGTGCAGCTTCTGTACATAAAAATAGATAGGGAGTAGGTCAACTTGAATCTGCGGCTTATAAACAGTCTGTTTCTTTTCATTTTGATCATGTCACTTACTTCATGCCATTATCCTGACGGGAACCGGACAATTACTATCGGAATCAATGGATCTGATCAATCGATCTGGGAGTTTGTCGCGAAAAAAGCCGGTGAGGAAGGATTGCAGCTTTCTTTGGTAATGTTTTCGGATTATGCCGAGGCCGATTTGGCACTTGCGGGCGGGGATCTCGATGCCAATGCGTTTCAATCCGTTTCTTATTTTCAATCTTTGCCGCCTCATGTGAAAAAGAAGCTGGCTCCTTTAGGAACGACATATGCGGCATCGCTGGGGGTGTATTCCAAGCAACATAAACGGCTGGAGGATATACCGGACGGAGCGGTCATTGCCGTGCCTGGTGAAGCGGCGGCCTTCGGCAGGGCGCTTTTTCTCATGCAGGAGGCCGGACTGATGACATTGAAAAAGGGATTCACCGGTACGGGTTCAACTGATATGATCAAGGACAACCCGAAGCATCTGACCTTAAAAACGGAAACAAAAAAGAACGCATATCAGGCGGCGGAACATGCTGACGCAGCAGTTCTCAGTCAAAGCGAGGCGAAAAGAGCAGGATTTCATGCGGAGAAGGACGCGCTGATCCGATCGGCGCAAATGAAGGAAGCGTATATTCATCTGGTCGCCGTCAGGGCTGAGGATAAAGATGATGAACGGATGCAAAAACTCCTGTCTTTGTATCAATCAGATGATACCGCGGCGTTTATTGAAAAAGAATATGAGGGCAGCCTGATTCCTGTTTTCCTGAGGGGCGGCTTTCTCACTGAAAAGAAAGAATGATTTCCTCTTCGGGCGATCATTCTTTTTTTTCAGTGCTGCACACTTGATTGCGCCCTGATGTTTTCGCTTTGTACAGCATCCGGTCCGCGATCAGGGGCAATGTCTGAGGATCCGATGTATTTGTCGGATAATGCGCGATGCCGAGGGAAACGGTCACGGGAATTGTATCTCCGCTCGTCAGCAGAATCGGGTTCGCGTCAATCGTGTGCCTGATTTCTTCTGCGAGGTGAAGCCCTTTTGTATACGTGCAATTGGGCATAAGCACGGCAAATTCTTCCCCGCCGATGCGGGCTGACGGATCAGAACTGCTGAGTAAGAACCTCAGGCGCGCCCCCAGTTCCTTCAGCACTTGGTCCCCTTCATAATGGCCGTATTGGTCATTGATCTGCTTAAAGTGATCAATATCCAAATAAATAAGCGCGAGCTGAGACGAGGGGGATTGAGACGCCCGATCGTACAGAACGCGCGAGACTTCCTCGAATTTTCTCTTATTAAAAATCCCCGTCAGAAAATCATAATTCGCTTGAAACTTGTATTGCTTGAACAAAAGGCGGGCATCGGCTTCGTGTTTAATGATATACAGCGACAGCATTCCGCCCAAGGTAGAAATGAGCCAAAAATAAACGAGGGCCCCGGCAGGCTGTTCAGGCATAAGTAACAGCAGCGTCAGGGTGATAATAACATTTGAAAAGAGCAGCATAACGAACGCATTTTTGTGATTCGGCTTTTTTCCTCTGAATACGGCCACAGAAAGTATCGCAATCATGCCGACTGCGGCGATAGAATAAATGGCGCTGGCATTGAAATTGATCAGGATACGGCCTGCCACGATAATGATAAAGGCAGCTGCTGTAGACACCCAGCCTCCGTAAAGAGCGGCGATGATAATGGGGATATTTCTGAGATCAATGATGGAATCGGAGTAAGAAAAGCCGAAAGCAATCAGAAAAACCCCTAAAAGCCCGCAGACCGTCCCCTTCAGTAATTGAAACATCGGACGGTCTTCTTTATGTGAAAGCGACTCTTTAAAAAGAACGGTGAAGAGATAATTAAATGTGATTAAAATCGTCAAATTAAGAAACAGTTCCTTCAGCATAACAATCACCCTTATATAAGTTACTAAAGAAAGGATGGAAAGAAAAGAGAAAAATCAATAAAAATACATATATTGTCAATTCTTACTTGACCGATCGGAATTGATGTAATATAGTGTTTAAGGATAATGAGCAAGGGAGTGTTTACCTGTTTTGGAGAATTTATTTGTAATCTTACATGTTTTTATTTTGTTTTTGTTTATAGCAGGTCTGTTTGTGATGCAAAAAAAACACGTTTCCTTTTCTAAACGTGTCTTTACCGCACTCGGATTAGGCATTGTATTCGGTTTTGCGCTGCAATTGATTTACGGGCCGGCCTCACATGTCGTGACACAAACGGCCGATTGGTTTAATATCGCCGGCGGCGGTTATGTCAAATTGCTTCAGATGATCGTCATGCCGCTAGTCTTTATTTCTATTCTCGGCGCATTTACGAAGCTGAAACTGACCCATAACATCGGGAAAATCAGCGGACTGATCATCGGAATTTTGATTGCTACGACAGCAATTGCCGCGGCAGTCGGAATTGTTTCGGCGCTTTCCTTTGATCTGAAAGCCGTTCATATCGACCAGGGGAGCACTGAGTTATCAAGGGGTCAGGAGCTGCAGCAAAAATCTGAGGATATGACGGCCAAAACGCTGCCTCAGCAAATCGTTGAGCTTCTGCCGGGGAATCCGTTTCTTGATTTCACGGGAGCCAGACCGACTTCCACCATCGGAGTCGTTATTTTCGCCGCTTTCCTCGGCATCGCTTTTCTGGGCGTGAAACGGAAGCAGCCGGAGCACGCAGCGACATTCAGCGGAATTGTCGATGCGGTTTACGCGATTATTATGCGCGTCGTGACATTAATTTTAAGACTGACGCCTTACGGGGTATTGGCGATTATGACCAAAACGATCGCGACAAGCGACATCGACAGCATTGCGAAACTGGGGATGTTTGTGATCGCTTCATACGCCGCGCTTATCGCCATGTTTATCATTCACTTGCTGCTGATCACGTTCAGCGGTTTAAATCCGATCACATACGTGAAAAAAGCATTTCCGGTTATGGTGTTTGCGTTTACGTCCCGTTCAAGCGCAGGGGCTTTGCCGCTCAATATTAAAACACAAAAAAGCATGGGCGTACCGGAAGGCATTGCAAACTTCGCCGGTTCATTCGGCTTATCGATCGGTCAAAACGGCTGTGCCGGCATTTATCCGGCGATGCTCGCGATGATGATTGCGCCGACAGTGGGGCAAAACCCGTTTGAACCGGGATTTATCATTTCCGTCATCGCCATCGTGGCAATCAGTTCATTCGGTGTAGCAGGCGTGGGAGGCGGCGCGACATTTGCGGCTCTGCTCGTCCTATCCGCTTTGAACATGCCTGTGGCGCTTGCCGGACTGCTCATTTCAATTGAGCCGTTAATTGACATGGGGCGCACCGCCTTAAATGTCAGCGGCAGTATGACCGCAGGGCTGTTAACAAGTAAAATGACGAAGGAAACCGATACCGCGGTGTACAATGATTCCACAATCGTCATTGAAACTGAAGAAGCTTAATAAAAAAGCAGATAGCACTAAAACGAAAAATCCTTCATCGTTGAACGAATGAAGGATTTTTTTTCGTTTCTAATGATTTCCGGGTTCAATTTCTTCCAGCATATTCATCACGGTGCTGTCATTTAAAACATTCACCGCGCTTTCTTCAAAGTGAATCGGCTCGGTATAGTGAGGCTTCGGCGAAGTTTCTTTACTGCGGCTGCGGTCTGCCTGTCCGTCCGTATGGGATGAGCCGGCGTGATTGCGGGAAGTCTGCTCATGCTGCTGTCCGCCGGATTCCCCGCCGAACGCCTGTTTGATCAGCTCGGCAGGCTGCAATGAGCCGGTTTGTGAATGCCGGGCTTTGTCTGCGTGCTGCCTTCCGCCGGATTCGCCGCCGAACGCCTGTTTGATCAGCTCGGCAGGCTGCGTGGAGCCGGTTTGTGAATGCCGCGCTTTGTCTTTGTGCTGCTGTCCGCCGGATTCCCCGCCGAAAGCTTGTTGAATCAGGTCAGCAGGCTGCATGGAGTGTGTACCATCTTTATGCTGCATTCGGCCTGAAACCATTCCGGAGATTTTCCGGCGGATTTCGGGTGATAAAGCTGCAATCAGAATCGATGATCCGATCAGCAGCGCTGTCGGGCTGATGCCGCTTTTTTTTCTGAACAAGTTAAATCCCTCCTCATTCAATTGATTACGCTTACCTTTCCCTTTCCTTCTGATATTTATCCAAACCGCTCAGAATGCAAACGGCGTGCATAAATCCCGCCGAATAGAAAAACCTATACGTAAAGTGAGAAAGGAGGAATTCACATGATAAAAAAGCAAGCAGTTATCTCTGCCCTTCTTCTGCCGATGCTGATTACCGCAGGGTGCAGTATGGGGAACCAAGGAGAAGGAAAACGAAATGACAACCGCACCCAGAATGTAAATTACCGCAACACGCCTAACGACGGTGCGACAAATATGAATACAGTGAACCGTCATAATCAAAACACCGATCACAATGACAATCGTAACCTGAGAGTGGCTGATAAAGCCGCCGACAAGGTGACTGATTTAAAAGAGGTTAAAAATGCGACTGTGATCGTTGCCGGAAACAGCGCATATGTTGCCGTTGTTTTGACAAACGGGCAAAAAGGCGCCATCGCCAACCATTTAAAAAATAAGATTACCGATAAGGTGAAATCAGCCGATAAACATGTCCGGACTGTATATGTATCAGCGAACCCGGACTTCGTTGAACGCATGCAAGGCTACGGAAAACGAATCCAAAACGGACATCCTGTATCCGGTCTGTTTGATGAATTCGGCCAAATGGTGCAGCGTGTATTCCCAAACCCCAATAAATAAATGAATGGAAAAGCCGCATTTGCTGCGGCTTTTTTATTTTATCTGCCGTCACGACCCAGCGCTCCTGAGCATAAAGTAAAGAATGAGATGAAAATGAAAGGATCGGGGAGGGGAGCTTGTTTGCGTGACGGCATGGGGAAACGGGCGGCATTCACTCTGATCCTGTGCGGAGTCCTTGTCATATTGGCTGTCAGTTCAGCCGTTTCAGTAAGTATGATGTACGTCCTGTCAGGCCAAAACAGCCGCTCTGTTCCGACGAAGGAACAAGTGACTGAACACATGAATAAAGAAATTTACAAACATACAGCGATTTACTATACGGCGGATGAAAAGCCGCTCTTGGATCTGACCAAGCTTGCGCTGGACCACGCAAAGCGTATCAATCAAATCATTGTCGGCTATAAAGGTGCAGCGCCACTTGAACTCATTTTCTTTTCAGATGAAGCTGAAATGGAGCAATATTCAGGATTGAAAAATGTAGTCGGTTTTTATTCAGAACAGGAGCAGATGATGGGGCTTTTGCCTGAAGAGAAAAAACAGCTTTTGAAAAAAGATGAGCTGGCCGTTTTCATGTATAAGCAATTGATTATACATGAATATACACACTACGCGTTTCATCAAAAAACGCGGCAATTGGGGACGGATACGTCTGTATTTCCGCTTTGGTTTCATGAGGGGCTGAGCGAGTGGGTCGCGCATTATGATGTAGTCATTGATCCGATTGCATTTTCCGTCGTGCCGTTTGATCAATTAACGACCGACCGAAAATGGCAGAAATCGCGTATGGAATATGAAACAGATGTCTATTTGCAAAGCTTCTATATGATAAAGGACTTAACCGAAACATTCGGAGAAGGCATTATCTTAACCATTATCAACAAAACCGCCGAAACACAGGATTTTGAAAAAGGCTTTGAAGCGGCTACGAAAGAAAGCCTGAAACGATTTGAACATGATTTCACAAAAGCATATGAAAAAAAGAAAACGGCATTGGAGAGTCAGGTTTCCAACGCCGTTTTTTAATCAATGGAGGTTTTGCTGCTGCTGTCCCATTTGTCCTTTAATCGGAGGCATTTGCGGCTGTCCCTGGGCCGGCGCAAATGAATTCAGCATGGTCTGCATATCTTGTGCATTGAGCTGAGGAACCTGATAATAACCGTGTTTGTTTTGGTATAAGAAGATTTCATACGCCATTTCGACATATTGCTGAATTTGGGCGGAGAGCACTCTTCTAGTGACGGGATTGGTCATTTCAAGCGAGCTCATCGTCAAGAGAGAAGCTTGAGCTTTAATCAGGCCGAGCATATGGCCGCTGATCCCGAGATCTTTGACATCATTTAATGATTGATTCGGTTTTTTCGGCTGAGTCGGTTTTATACCGTAGACGGCCTGGTTCTGTTCCTTCATCATATATGTCGACGTTTCCTGAGAAGGCTTTTGGCCGGTCTTAAAGCATTCTGCCGTCAGATTATAGAGTCCGAGAATGAATTGATACTGGCGGTCAAGGATGTCGGCCAGCTGCTGATCCTGTATAAACTGTCTGAGCATCATAAATTGATCCAAAACGCCGACTGTTCCGGCCAGCACTTCATGCATATCGAAAAGCTCATGTCCTCCGTGATTCACTTGCGGTGAACCCGGGATCCCTTGATTTACTGGCGGCTGCTGCTGATTCTGCTGCTGTTCCACTGGTTGTTTTCCTCCTTCATGTCAAATCATCATTAAGATGTGAAAAAAGCCGATCCGTTATACATCAAGACCTGTTTCGTTACGTGGGGATTATTTACTATTTTGCGCCAGTGAAGACAATCTTTACAAAAAAGTGATGTGATTTTTAAGAAAATAAGCTAACGTATTTCTTAGAAGACAGGGGGGAAATGAATGAAGAAAAAAAGGGGTATGCGTCTTACGTGCTGTTTGCTGACGGTTTGTTTTTTGATGTTCAGCGTGAAAGATGCGGAAGCAATCGGACAAGCAGGATCACTGAATGAAGCTGGAATGGATAAAGCGTATAAAGAACAGCAGACAGAAGACTCCGGCCGTGTCCCGCTCAGAATCATCAGTATGAATGATCTGCACGGAAAAATTGATCAGCAATATGAGCTTGACCTTAACGGAGACGGTAAACCGGATGGCACTTTCGGGCGGATGGACTACGCCGCAGCGTACATTAAAAAGGCGAAAGCCGAGAAAGAACACGCCTTTGTCGTGCATGTGGGCGATATGATCGGGGGCAGCTCTCCCGTGTCAGCCCTTTTTCAGGATGAACCGACAGTAGAATTGATGGAAGACATCGGTTTTGATGTCGGAACTGTCGGCAATCACGAATTCGATGAAGGAACGAATGAGCTTAAACGGATCATCAATGGAGGAGATCATCCGGACGGTAAGGGGACAAGCGGTTATGACGGCCAAAATTTCCCGCTCGTCTGCGCCAACTGTAAACTGAAGTCAGGGGAGTCCTTTCTGCCGCCGTATGAAATTAAATACGTTTCCGGAATTCCGGTCGCATTTATCGGGGTTGTAACCAGATCGGCGGCAGGCATGGTCATCCCGGACGGAATTAAAAATATTACGTTTACGGATGAGGTAAAGGCTGTCAATGACGCCGCCGCTGACCTGAAGAAAAAAGGAATTAAAGCAATCGCCGTGCTCGCCCATATGTCTGCTGAACAAAATGGCTCAGCAATCACGGGAGAATCCGCAAAGCTTGCAAGCGGAACAGACTCAGAGATTGATGTGATTTTCGCCGCGCACAATCATAAAGTCGTAAACGGAGAAATCGACGGCAAGCTGATCGTGCAGGCATTTGAATACGGAAAAGCAATCGGAATCGCGGATCTTGAACTTGATAAAGAGTCGAAGGATATCGTGAAAAAATCAGCGGAAATCCAATATATCGATCAAAGCAAAATCAAGCCTGACCCGGCTGCGGCAGGCATATTAAGCAAATATGAAGAGAAAGTGAAACCGATTATCAGCGAAGCAGTCGGGGAAGCGGCCCATGATATAACGGGCGGGTATTCAAATGACGGCGACACGGCGCTCGGAAATCTGATTGCCGACGGTATGAAAGCGAAGATGAAATCCGATTTTGCGCTTATGAATGGAGGAGGCATCCGGGACGGCTTAAAAAAAGGGCCGATCACATGGGGAGACCTTTATAATGTACAGCCGTTCGGCAATGTGCTGACGAAGCTTGAAATCAAAGGAAAAGATTTGCGGGAGATCATTAACGCGCAAATTTCTCCGGTGTACGGACCGGATTACAGCATCAGCGGATTTTCCTATACATGGAACCCGGAAACCGGACAAGCGGTTGATATGAAGATGGCGGACGGGACAGACATACAGCCCGAAAAAGGATATACAGTAACAGTCAATCAATTTATGGCAACGGCAGCGGGGGCAAAATACGGTCCGATCGGGAAACTCGGCAAGAATCCGGTGACGGGGCCTGAGGATTTGGAAGCGACAGTAGACTATGTCAAAAGCTTTTCCGCGCCGATTTCTTATCAAACCGACGGCCGCATCCGCACGGCATCAGCCGCCGAAACACCTGATGACACCGGCAATCAGCCGGGAAGCGGGGAAACACCGGGCGGCACCAGGCCTGATAAAGGAGAAAAACCGCAAGCGGATAAACCCGCTAAAAAACCGGATGCAGCAGAACAGCCTGATCAAACCAAAAAACCTGAACGTCCTGTCGTAAAAGAAACAGCATCTGATACAGTGCAGTCAATTCCCGAATCCCGTCCGGCGTCTGCCGCAAATTCGGAACAAAGCACAAATCAGACTGAAAGCGGCACACAAAAAGGCCGCCCATTGCCTGATACTTCAGCGGGCAGCCATCAGACGGCATTGGCCGGCCTGGTGATCACGGGTGCCGGCGTATATTGGCTTTTCAGAAAGAAAAGGGGAACCCGCACACGATGAACAAACTGAAACATATTCCGCTTCTCGTCATCATCGCCGGTATCATCATCACATGTTACGGAAGCTGGAAGATCATTGATTCACATATGAAAACGAACCAATCGCTTGAAGAAGCAAAAAAAGCAACAGAACCTGTCTTGGAAAAGAACGAAACAAAAAGCGCCGTGCTGGCACAGCGCAAAAAAGAATTTCACCCCGAAACGGGGGAGGCAAGCGGCATTTTAGAAATCCCTGAAATCGACGCTGAGCTCCCGATCGTGGAAGGGACTGACGCAGATGATTTAGCAAAAGGCGTCGGACATTATAAGGACAGCTATTATCCGGGCGATCACGGCCAAATTGTGTTATCCGGCCACAGGGACACGGTGTTCCGCCGGACCGGCGAACTGAAAAAAGGAGACAGACTGAACGTGATTTTGTCTTACGGCACGTTTTCTTATAAAATCAGCCGTACAAAAATCGTCAGCCGGGATGATACATCTGTCATCACCCTTCAGCACAAGCGGGAGGAACTGATCCTGACCACTTGCTACCCGTTTTCTTACATTGGAAATGCGCCGAAACGATATATTATATATGCCGACCCTGTTTAAGAAAAATACGTTTCGGTAAAATGAGCCAGATCAGCCGGCATCGGCGCCTCGGCAACGATTTCTTCTCCTGAGATCGGATGGACGACACTGACTTTTTTTGCGTGAAGCGCCTGCCTGTGAAACAGCGTCCTGCTTCCGCCGTACAGGTCATCGCCCGCCAACGGATGGCCGATGCTTGCCATATGCACCCTGATTTGATGTGTTCTCCCGGTTTCCAGTTCAAGCTCTGCCAATGTAAGCTGCGCACCGGGATGATAGCCTTTCACTTTGTAATGGGTGACGGCGGCTTGTCCGCCGGGTGAGACGCGCCGTCTGACGGAATGTGACCTGTCGCGGCCGATCGGCGAGTCAACCGTGCCTTTTTTAGGCGTGACTTTTCCTTCCGCCGCGGCGATATAGGTGCGTTTTAATGTTTTGGTTTCGAGCTGACGGTCAAGGATTGCATGGGCCAGGCGGTGTTTCGCGAAAACGACCGCGCCTGACGTGTCACGGTCAAGACGGTGAACGTGGCGCACTTTCGCCTGCTCGCCGTTGATTTGAAAATGGTAAGCGATCAGGTTGCTGAGGGTGCCGGTCTGACCCTCTTCATTTGGATGAGTCGGCATTCCCGCCGGCTTATTTGCAATCAGCATATGATTGTCCTCAAATAAAATGTCCGGCTCTCCGTATTCCGGAGTCACCGAAGAACCCGTTTTTTCCTGAAGATCAATGAATAAGCGATCTCCGGTTTTCAGTATGATGTTGTTTTTCGGGGATGTTCGATTCACCTGAATGCTTTCTTGGTTCATCCATTCCGTAATTACGGGTTTTGACGCCTGGAATTCAGATTTCAGGACTGAAAACAGCCATTGTCCGGCGTGCTTTTCCGTAATCAGGAGTTCCAGACCGCGGTCATTTTGTTTCATATCATAAAGCTCCTTTTCAAGCGGAAAGCGGCTGTTTCAATAGGAAACACTTACCTTAGCTTTCGCGTTTTTTTCTATGCTATTCTTGATAAAGATTAAGGATATTCACATGGCAAGAAAGGTGATTGATGTGAGAATTGTGAACGCAGCGACTGACGGACAAGAAAGCGCGATACAAGAGCTTTCCTCTGAATTGTTTCAAAATGTCTTTCCTCTTTATTTCTCCGAACTGGAAATTCAGCGCTTTAAAAAAAGGGGCGTATTATCATTACAAAACCAACGTTACCAAGGAACTTTAAAAGAAGCGTTTCAAATTATGGCTTGTCTGCAAACGGTACATATCATGCTGTCAAAGCCGCACCCGGTATATGACGTCAAAGAGCGGGCGCTGTTTGATAAAAATTGCGCTTTGCTGAATGAATGCGGAATGAATTTTCCCTTTACCTATGATGCTTTCGAGACAGGGGCCGGATCAGAAGCCTGCGGTACAGAAGGCTGATCTGACGGGTATAAAGAGCCTTTTGACAGGCTCTTTTTTGCTTCCTTGACATGATACCACAATTTCTTTCCTCTAACTCCCTTTATAATGAGACAAATCCCCGAGCATAATAAATGTCGAAAGGGGTGCTTTACAATGAGTTCAATCAAACAATCAATGACTACCCACGTGGCTACCGTTTCTCCCAATCAAACGATTCAGGAAGCGGCTGCGCTGATGCACCAGCATAATGTCGGAGCAATTCCCGTCGTTGACGGAGGGGAATTAAAAGGAATGCTGACAGACCGTGATATCGCATTGAGAACAACGGCTCAAGGCCGCGACGGCCAAACACCTGTTTCACACGTGATGTCTTCTACAGTTGTATCCGGAAACCCGGAAATGAGTCTTGAAGAGGCGTCACATCTGATGGCCCAACACCAAATCCGCCGCCTTCCCATTGTCGATCAAAATCATCTGGTCGGGATCGTTGCGCTTGGAGACTTAGCGGTCGATCAGCGTTCAAATGAGTCTGCGGGAGCAGCTCTTTCCAATATTTCCAGTCAAAACACACAGTAACGGATGAAGAGAGCTTGCACTCATGCAGGCTCTTCTTTCCGTGAGAATGTTACATTTTGAACGCGAAAGAAATTCACGGTATAGTGTATACATAGGTCAGTACGTTTAGCTAAAGGAGCTGTAACCATTGATAAAAGCATTAATCTTTGATTTTGACGGGTTAATTTTAGATACAGAAACCCATGAATATGAAGTGCTGCAGGAAATGTTTGAAGAACACGGTTCAACATTGCCTTTATCCGTCTGGGGAAAGGTGATCGGAACGGCCGCGGGGTTTAAGCCGTTCGCATATTTAGAGGAGCAGCTGGGAAGAAAGCTCGATCATGATGAACTGACGGCGATCAGGCGCGGGCGCTTCGAACAGCGGATGAAGACGGAAACGGCGCGTCCCGGGGTGGAGGCTTATTTAGCCGCGGCAAAAGAATTAGGATTGAAAGTGGGGCTCGCGTCCAGCTCAGATTTTAAATGGGTATCGGGCCATCTGAAGGAATTAGGCCTGTTTGATGAATTTGAAGTGATTCAGACGGCTGACGACGTAGAAGAAGTGAAGCCGAATCCGGAACTATATCTGAAAGCTGCGGAACATTTAGGCGTTGAACCATCTGAATGTCTGGCCTTTGAGGATTCGGTCAACGGCTCAATCGCAGCCAAACGGGCCGGCATGAAATGTGTCATCGTCCCGAATAAGGTAACAAGCGCCCTGTTATTTGAAGAATACGATCACAGACTGGAATCGATGGCGGAAATGGAACTTGAATTACTCTTACAGCGATTGAACGATCAAAACGAACCGGCAGGGGGAAGCAGCATTGTCTGAGAAACTTGATCTGACCCGTTTTGAAAAGAAAATGGTCATACGGAATATGGAAGAGAAAGATATCAACAAAATTATTGAGCTGCAAAAGGATTGTTTTCCGGGGATGGAGCCGTGGGAGCCTGAGCATTTAATCAGCCATCTCGCGCACTTTCCGGAAGGTCAGTTTTGCGCCGAGTATGAAGGGGAGATTATCGGTTCATGCTCAAGCCTGATCATCAATTTCGATGAATATGATGACCGCCACACGTGGCAGGACATTACAGACGACGGTTATATCACGAACCACAACCCGGACGGATTGAATCTGTACGGGATTGAGGTAATGGTTCACCCGGAATACAGACGGATGAAAATCGGACACCGGCTGTATGAGGCGAGAAAAGACTTGGCGAGACGATTGAATCTGAAAAGCATCATTATCGGCGGGCGGATTCCGAATTATCATAAGTATGCGGAAGAAATGACGGCGAGAGCTTATGTCGAACAGGTGACGCGCCATCAGATTTATGATCCGGTGCTTTCTTTCCAGCTGATGAACGGATTTACGCTCATGCGGATCAATCCGAATTATCTCCCGGATGACACCGCGTCCATTAAATATGCGACATTAATGCAATGGAACAATGTCGATTACCTGCCGCAATCGAAGCGCTATTACAAATCGGCATTTCCGGTGCGCATCTGCGTCATTCAATATGAAATGAAAAAGATTTACTCCTTCGAGGAATTTGCCAATCAGGTTGAATATTATGTCGATGTGGCTTCCGATGCGAGATCTGATTTCGCAGTGTTCCCGGAGATTTTCACGACGCAGCTCATGTCTTTCCTCGAGGAGCGTTCTCCGAGTCTGGCCATTCAGAGGATTACCGAATATACCGAGGACTATATCAGCCTCTTTACAGATCTCGCGGTGAAATATAACGTCAACATCATCGGCGGCTCCCACTTCGTTGAAGAAGAGGGGAAAATTTATAACATCGCGTACTTATTCAGACGTGACGGCACGATTGAAAAACAATATAAGCTTCACATTACGCCGAATGAGCGGAAATGGTGGGGCATCAGCGCCGGAGACAGGGTGCGCGTATTTGATACGGACTGCGGAAAGATCGCCATTCAGATCTGTTACGATATCGAATTTCCGGAGCTTGCGAGAATTGCCGCGGATCAAGGGGCGAAAATTATCTTTACGCCGTTCTGCACTGAAGACCGCCAAGGCTACTTGCGCGTAAGGTACTGCTCTCAGGCGCGAGCGATTGAAAACCAAATTTACACCGTCATCTCAGGTACGGTCGGAAACCTGCCGCAAACAGAAAATATGGATATTCAATACGCGCAGTCAGCCATTTTTGCTCCGTCTGATTTTGAATTTGCCAGAGACGGAATCGTCGGTGAAACGAATCCGAATATCGAAATGGTCGTGATCGGGGACGTGGACCTTGAAATCTTAAGAAGGCAGCGTGAAAACGGAACCGTGCGCCAGCTGAAAGACCGGCGCAAAGATATTTACCGGATTACGCATCTGAAATAAAAAAAACGCCCGCTCCGCTTAAGGGGCGGGTTTTTTTATAAAAACACTTGCACCGGCCCCGGTTTCGGGATATGCTCTTGTAGCCCTTTCGCTTTCTGGGAGAAAGCGTTTTTTTAATTGCCGCCGCTTTATTGACTCGCCCATGCCGCGCCTTTATATTCTTATTAAGAGGAAAACTTCACCAAGAGAATCGGCGTCAGAAGCCGGGCAGCTTTCGATACAGTGCAATGATATTGAAAGGGAGATGAGCGGTGTGGAACATGTACAAAAAAATCAGTCACTCAAACAAAAGGATAAAGAGCTGATTTGGCACGCGATGAAAGGGGCGGAGCCGGATGACAGCATAATCGTCCAAAAAGGGGAAGGCGCCTGGGTTACGGACATTGACGGCAGACGGTATTTGGACGGCATGTCAGGCCTGTGGTGCGTCAATATCGGATACGGCAGAAAGGAACTTGCCGATGCGGCTTACAGCCAATTGAAGGAGCTTCCTTATTATCCGCTGACCCAAAGCCATCAACCCGCGATTGAGCTTGCGGAAAAATTGAATGAATGGCTCGGCGGCGATTATGTAATCTTCTTTTCCAACAGCGGATCGGAAGCAAATGAAACCGCGTTCAAAATTGCCCGCCAATACCACATTGAAAACGGCGATCACAGCCGCTTCAAATTCATCTCCCGGTACAGAGGCTATCACGGCAATACGATGGGGGCGCTCGCCGCTACCGGCCAGGCGCAGAGAAAGTATAAATATGAGCCGCTCTCACAAGGTTTTTTGCACGCGGCGCCGCCTGATCTCTATCGGAATCCCGGCGATGCCGTCACATTGGAAAGCGCGCATGAAATCGACCGGATCATGACGTGGGAGTTAAGCGAAACGATTGCCGGCGTTATTATGGAACCGATTATTACAGGCGGAGGGATACTGATGCCCCCGGACGGGTATATGGCAAAGGTAGAGGACATTTGCCGCTGCCACGGCGCGCTTCTGATCAGTGATGAAGTTATTTGCGGTTTCGGCCGCACGGGAGAGCCGTTCGGATTTCAGCATTACGGCGTTTCACCGGACATCGTCACAATGGCAAAAGGCATTACGAGCGCTTATCTGCCGCTGTCGGCAACGGCAGTAAAACGGGAGATTTTTGAGGCGTATTCGGGCGGTGAGCCGTACGGCCGCTTCCGGCACGTGAATACATTCGGAGGCAATCCGGCAGCCTGCGCTCTGGCCTTGAAAAACCTGCAATTGATGGAGGACGAAAATCTGATCGCCCGCTCCCGGGAGCTTGGAGAAAGGCTGCTCCGTGAGCTTGAGCCGCTCAAAGAACATCCGGCGGTCGGAGATGTACGGGGCAAGGGCCTTCTTGCCGGCATTGAGCTCGTCAAGGACAAAATCACGAAGGAACCCGCTGATGCCGCCCTTGTGCAGCACGTCATCACCGCGTGCAGAGAAAAAGGCCTGCTTGTCGGGAAAAATGGCGATACTGTAGCGGGATATAATAATGTCATTCAGCTGTCTCCGCCTTTTTGCCTGTCGGACGAGGAGCTCTCTTTCATCATTTCGACCGTCAAGGAAAGCGTGCTGAGCATTGATTTTTAATGTAAAGGAGTAAAACATGAGTTTTCACAACCAGCAGATTCTACCGGCAATCCGGAACATGAAGCAATTCGATGCATTTTTAGAAAGTCCGTTCTTATACGGCGTCATTTTAGATATCCACCTCGGTCAATTAAAAGGTGTCGTGAATGAAGCGAAAAAACACGGAAAACTTCTGATGGTTCACGTCGATTTAATCCACGGCATTAAGCATGATGAATACGGTGCGGAGTTCATTTGCCAGGATATCCGGCCCGCGGGCATCATTTCGACGAGATCATCAGTCATCGTCAAAGCGAAACAAAAGAAAATATACGCGATCCAGCGTCTGTTTCTCTTAGATACGAGCGCCATGGAGAAAAGCATGGAATTCGTCGGAAAGCATAAGCCTGACTTTATCGAGGTTCTCCCGGGCATCGTTCCGACTTTAATCAGAGAAATTAAAGAAATGACGGGGATTCCGATTTTTGCCGGCGGCTTCATCCGCACGGAGCAGGACGTTGAAAACGCCTTGCAGGCAGGAGCCACGGCCGTGACGACTTCAGACACCGACCTATGGGCTAAATATGAACATTCTATGACAAAAAAAGATTGACACCGCTTACACCCATTGTTACAATAGACCTAGGTTAATACTATGTGATGGAGACCCGGAGACCCACAACAGCTCTTTACGGAAGCAATAAAGCGTAAAGCGGTTTGTTGTGGGTTTTTTATTCTCTATAACTCTGTCAAACCTGCTATTATGTCATTTAGGAGGAATGATGATGACAGCATTTTGGGGAGAAGTAATCGGTACAATGCTGCTTGTTATTTTCGGCGGCGGCGTTTGTGCGGGAGTCAATTTAAAGAAATCGCTTTCATACCAATCCGGATGGATTGTTATTGTATTCGGCTGGGGATTGGGAGTAGCCATGGCGGCATATGCCGTCGGCAGCATCAGCGGCGCCCACTTGAATCCGGCTTTAACGATAGGCCTTGCGCTTGAAGGCAGCTTTCCTTGGAAAGAGGTACCTGTTTATATTGCGGGACAGATGATCGGAGCAATGATCGGTGCGGTTGTTGTGTACCTTCATTATCTGCCGCATTGGAAGGCGACGGATGATCCGGCCGCTAAACTGGGCGTTTTCTCGACCGGCCCGAGTATTCCTCATACATTTGGGAATATGATAAGTGAAGTCATTGGTACGTTTGTGCTTGTGCTCGGCATTTTGGCAATCGGAGCGAATGAATTTACAAAAGGGCTGAACCCGCTGATTGTCGGATTCCTCATCGTTGCCATCGGGATTTCTCTTGGAGGGACGACCGGATATGCGATCAACCCTGCGCGGGATTTGGGGCCGAGAATCGCTCACGCCTTTTTGCCGATTCCGAAAAAAGGGCCGTCAAATTGGAAATATGCCTGGATTCCCGTAATCGGTCCGATCATGGGCGGTGCGTTCGGCGGCGTATTTTACAATGCCGCGTTTAAAGGAAATGTGACACCTAGCTTTTGGTTTGTAAGCGTTATAATGGTTGTAGTGCTTTTCATACTTTATCTTTATACCAAGAAATCTCAATCACAGAAAACATTATCAAATTCTGAATATATTTAAAAAGGAGAGCGGCATCATGGAGACCTATATTTTATCAATTGACCAAGGCACAACAAGTTCAAGAGCGATTCTTTTTAATAAAGAAGGAAAAATCGTGCATTCCGCTCAAAAGGAATTCACACAGCATTTCCCTCAGCCGGGCTGGGTGGAGCACAATGCGAACGAAATCTGGGGATCGGTGCTCGCCGTTATCGCGACTGTGATCTCCGAGTCCGGAATCAGCGCTGATCAAATTGCCGGTATCGGCATCACGAACCAAAGGGAAACGACGGTCGTATGGGATAAAGATACCGGAAAGCCGGTATACAATGCGATTGTCTGGCAATCGAGACAAACATCCGGCATTTGCGAAGAGCTTCGTGAAAAAGGATATAATGATACATTCAGAGAAAAAACGGGACTTTTGATCGACCCTTATTTCTCAGGAACGAAAGTCAAATGGATTCTTGACAATGTAGAAGGCGCGCGGGAAAAAGCGGAAAACGGAAGTCTTCTGTTCGGAACGATTGATTCATGGCTCATCTGGAAAATGTCCGGAGGGGCGGCGCACGTAACGGATTATTCCAACGCTTCAAGAACGCTGATGTTTAATATACATGAATTAAAATGGGATGACGAGCTGCTTGATATTTTAGGCGTGCCGAAATCAATGCTGCCGGAAGTGAAACCGTCTTCTCATGTGTACGCGAAAACGGTTGATTATCATTTCTTCGGTAAAAACATTCCGATTGCGGGAGCGGCCGGAGACCAGCAGTCTGCGCTGTTCGGTCAGGCGTGCTTTGAAGAAGGCATGGGGAAAAACACATACGGCACAGGCTGCTTTATGCTGATGAATACCGGAGAAAAAGCCATCACTTCTGATCACGGCCTTCTGACGACAATCGCCTGGGGATTAGACGGAAAAGTCGAGTATGCACTGGAAGGAAGCATCTTTGTCGCAGGTTCTGCCATCCAATGGCTGAGAGACGGCATGCGGATGTTCCAAGATTCAAAAGAAAGCGAGACATACGCAGAGCGTGTGGATTCCGCTGACGGTGTTTATGTCGTGCCCGCTTTCGTCGGATTAGGCACACCGTACTGGGACAGTGACGTGCGCGGCTCAGTTTTCGGCCTGACACGCGGAACGACGAAGGAGCATTTTATCCGGGCTACGCTTGAATCTCTCGCTTATCAGGCGAAAGATGTGCTTGATGCCATGGAGGCTGATTCAGGCATCTCTTTAAAAACATTGCGTGTAGACGGCGGAGCGGTAAAAAATAACTTCCTCATGCAGTTCCAAAGCGACTTGCTTGATGTGCCGGTCGAACGTCCGGAAATTAATGAAACGACGGCGCTCGGTGCTGCGTATTTGGCCGGAATCGCTGTCGGCTACTGGAAGGACAGCACTGAAATCGCTGATCAATGGAACCTTGATAAGCAATTCAAACCGGAAATGGAAGATGAAAAACGCGATGAATTGTACGGCGGATGGAAAAAAGCAGTAAATGCAGCTATGGCTTTTAAATAAGATAAAAATGTGGTATACTGAAAACAAGTTAATAGGAACGGTCCTGAGATGAGGAGAGACCACAGCACCAAAGTGATGACATGCGCTTTGGCTGTTGTGGTCTCTTTTTCTATACCGTGACAACAAGGAGGAAACGTAATGATGAATCACCAATTTTCAAGTTTGGAACGGGATCATATGCTGGAAGACATGACTAAAAAAACATACGATCTGTTTATTATAGGGGGAGGTATTACGGGTGCCGGTACGGCGCTTGACGCTGCTTCAAGGGGAATGAAAGTCGCTTTGAGCGAAATGCAGGATTTCGCGGCCGGCACATCAAGCCGATCCACAAAGCTTGTCCACGGCGGTTTGCGTTATCTGAAGCAATTTGAAGTCAAAATGGTTGCAGAAGTCGGTAAGGAACGTGCCATCGTGTACGAAAACGGCCCGCACGTCACGACGCCGGAATGGATGCTGCTGCCGTTTCATAAAGGCGGCACGTTCGGTTCATTCTCTACTTCCATCGGCCTGCGTGTGTATGACTATTTAGCGGGAGTAAAAAAATCAGAGCGCAGAAGCATGCTGTCTGCTAAAGAAACGCTGCAAAAAGAGCCGCTCGTCAAAAAAGACGGCTTAAAAGGCGGAGGCTATTATGTAGAATACCGGACGGACGATGCGAGACTGACGATTGAAGTCATGAAAGAAGCCGTTAAATTCGGTGCGGAGCCTGTCAACTATTCTAAAGTGAAAGAACTGCTTTATGAAAAAGGAAAAGTTGTCGGCGTTTTAATTGAAGATCTGCTGTCAGGCAAGGAATACAAAGTTTACGCCAAAAAAATCGTCAATGCGACAGGTCCGTGGGTCGACGAGCTGAGAGAAAAAGACCACAGCAAAAGCGGAAAACATCTTCAGCACACAAAAGGGGTCCATCTCGTATTCGACCAATCCGTATTCCCGCTTAAACAGGCGGTGTACTTTGATACGCCGGACGGCCGGATGGTGTTCGCCATTCCGCGTGAAGGAAAAACATACGTGGGTACGACCGATACGGTTTACAAACAAAAACTTGAGCACCCGCGCATGACGGTGCAGGATCGCGATTATGTCGTCAGCTCCATCAATTATATGTTCCCGGAACTGAACATTACGGCGGACGATATTGAATCAAGCTGGGCCGGCCTCAGACCGCTTATTCACGAAGAAGGGAAAGACCCGTCTGAGATCTCCCGTAAAGATGAAATCTGGACATCTCAATCAGGCCTGATTACGATCGCCGGAGGAAAACTGACGGGCTACCGTAAAATGGCTGAGCACATTGTCGATCTTGTCCGCGACCGCTTGAAAGAAGAGGGCGGCCAGGACTTCGGCGGCTGCAAGACGAAGACGATGCCGATTTCCGGCGGACATGTCGGCGGCTCTAAAAACTTCGAGTCATTTGTGGAAGCAAAGACAAAAGACGGCTTGAAAATCGGTTTATCACAGGAAACCGCTAAGCAGTTAGCCATCAGATACGGCTCTAACGTTGAAAATGTATTCAGCCGGATTGAAGGTCTGAAAGACGAAGCGGAAAAACGCCAGATTCCGGTTCACATTTTGGCTGAAGCGGCTTACAGCATCGAAGAAGAAATGGCTGCGACACCTGCCGATTTCTTCGTCCGCAGAACGGGAAGACTGTTCTTCGACATCAAATGGGTGCAAACGTATAAAACGGCCGTGATTGATTACATGAGCGACCGATTCCAATGGAATGACGAAACGAAAGAAAAACACACTGAGTGGTTAAATACGCTGCTGCACGACGCGGTTGTTCCGCTCGAACAATAATAACCGGAGGGCTGTGCCGAAAAGGCATGAGCCCTTCTTTTATCTTTTTACATAAAGCATTTGGTTAAGTTATCAAGTGACACGGGCAGCCGCTTCATATTAAAATATGGTCATAAGCTGAAATTATAGGAGGACGAACATGAGTTGGAGTAAGAGTTACGAACGCTGGAATCAGGCCGAACAATTAGATTCAGAATTGAAAAAATTATTGGCGGACGCAGAAGGAAACGAGCAGCTGCTGGAAGATTTTTTCTACAAAAATCTTGAGTTCGGAACAGGAGGCATGAGAGGAGAAATCGGGCCGGGTACGAACAGGATGAATATTTACACGGTCCGCAAAGCATCCGCCGGACTTGCAGCGTATATCGCAAAACAGGGGGAAGACGCGAAAAAAAGAGGGGTTGCGATCGCATACGACTCCCGTCATAAATCTCCTGAGTTTGCGATGGAAGCTGCAAAAACCCTTGCTTCCCAAGGCATTCAAACATACGTATTTGATGAGCTCCGCCCGACGCCTGAGCTGTCTTTTGCGGTGAGAAAGCTGAACGCTTATGCCGGTATCGTCGTGACGGCCAGCCATAACCCGCCTGAATATAACGGATATAAAGTGTATGGCGATGACGGCGCACAGCTGCCGCCGAAAGAAGCGGACATCGTCATTGCGGAAGTGAATGCCATAGAAAATGAATTAACGATTCAAGTTGAAGATGAACAGTCGCTGAAAGAAAAAGGTTTGATTAAAATAATCGGTGAAGAAATTGATAAACCGTATACTGAAGAACTGACTTCCATCTCCGTACATCCCGAGCTTTCGGATGAAGTGGATGTCAGCGTCGTGTTCACTCCGCTGCACGGCACGGCAAATAAACCGGTGCGCCGCGGTCTTGAAGCACTCGGTTACAAAAACGTCACCGTCGTGAAGGAGCAAGAGCTGCCGGACCCGGATTTTTCAACCGTCAAATCGCCGAATCCGGAAGAGCACGCGGCTTTCGAATATGCCATTAAACTCGGAGAAGAACAAAACGCTGATATTCTCGTCGCTACGGACCCGGATGCCGACCGTCTCGGCATTGCCGTAAAAAACAGCGAAGGCAAGTACACAGTGCTGACGGGAAACCAGACAGGCGCGCTTTTATTGCATTACCTGCTTTCCGAGAAGAAAAAACAGGGCGCCCTTCCTGAAAACGGTGTCGTCATGAAAACGATTGTCACGAGCGAATTGGGCCGCGTCGTCGCTTCATCGTTCGGATTAGATACGGTTGACACACTGACAGGCTTCAAATTTATCGGTGAAAAGATCAAAGAATATGAAAAATCAGGCCAATACACGTTCCAGTTCGGGTATGAAGAAAGCTACGGCTACTTAATCGGCGATTTCGCGCGTGACAAAGACGCGATCCAGGCTGCGCTGTTAGCCGTCGAGGTATGCGCCTTCTATAAAAAGCAGGGCATGTCGCTTTATGACGCGCTGCTGTCCATTTTTAAAGAATACGGTTATTACCGTGAAGGCTTGAAGTCATTGACATTAAAAGGAAAACAGGGAGCAGAGCAGATTTCCGCTATCCTGACTTCCTTCCGAAACGATCCGCCGAAGCAGATGGCCGGAAAACAAATCACGCAGGCTGAAGACTATTCAACGGGAAAACGGACTGTATTTGCCGATCATCATGAAGAAGATATTGATCTGCCGAAGTCAAATGTCCTGAAATATTTCCTTGAAGACGGCTCTTGGTTCTGCCTTCGTCCATCGGGAACGGAGCCGAAAGTGAAGTTCTATTTCGCCGTGAAGGGAACTTCTTTACAAGACAGCGAACAGCGTCTTGCCGCATTATCTGAAGCCGTCATGAAAACGGTAGATGGCATAGTGGAAAAAACGAAATAAACAACAAACCGCCGGAAGCGACATCCGGCGGTTTTTTTATACGCCTCATCCGAAAGTATGAGGAAAATTCATGCTGAAAACAAAGGAATATACAGAAAAGAATTGATATAATATGGATAATTCTGATTGGCCGGAGTGAGGGAAATTGACGAAAACGACGGTAGAAACGTTAAAAGCGATTGCGGAAACCTTAAACCAAAGCCACGATCTAAAGGAAGCGCTTGATAAAGTGCTTCGCGAACTGCTCAGCCTGACCGGGCTGCAGACAGGGTGGATTTTTCTGATTGAGCCGGACGGATCTTATACGCTCGCCGCATCCGCTTATTTACCGCCGGCTCTCGGTCAGCGGGAAAATGCACTCATGTGCAGCGGGGAATGCTATTGTCTGACCAAATTCAGCAATGGCGGATTGACAAAGGCCGTAAACATAATGAATTGTAAACGGATTGAATTCGCGGAACAGACGACGAACTGCCGCGATACAGAGGGCATTACCCATCATGCGACCGTACCGCTTGAGGACGGCGGCCGGAAGTTCGGTTTATTAAACGTCGCCGCAAGCGAAAAGACATTTTTCAACGAAGAAGAACTGCATCTTCTTGAAGCGGTTGCATTTCAAATCGGAACGGCGATTCAGCGGATGAAATTGGCCGAATTTGAGCAGCAGAACGCCCTGTTGATGGAACGAAGCAGACTTGCGCAAGAGCTGCATGATTCCGTCAATCAAATGCTGTTTTCTGTCAGCTTAACGGCAAAAGCCGCAAAGAGCTTTACAGATGATGATCGGCTCCGGCAGATGATTACGTTTATTCAAGAGCTGTCTCATGATGCGCTAACAGAAATGAGGGCGCTTATTTGGCAGCTGAAGCCGGAAAGTTTGACGAAAGGGCTGTATGCGTCGATCAAAAGCTATGCCGCTCTTATCGGCCTGGAAGCCGTTTGTGAAATGGAGGATGAGCTGGAGCTTACAGATGAACAGGAACACGCGCTTTGGCGGATCGCCCAGGAAGCCTTGAATAACTGTAAAAAGCATGCGGGAACGGACCGGGTTATCATTTCCGCCGTTAAAAAGCCGGATTGCGCTGAGCTTCATATTAGCGACCGTGGAGCGGGCTTCAGCGCTGATGCGCATGCTGTGCTCCCATCGCTCGGCGTGGCCGGCATGAAAGCGCGGGCTGAAGCAATCGGCGGCCGCTTTACACTGCAATCCGAGCTTGGCGCCGGAACGATTGTCTCCGTTCGGCTTCCGTTTCGGGACAGGAGGTCTGATTGATGAAAATTGTGATTGCTGATGATCATCACGTTGTCCGCAAAGGACTGCGCTATTTCTTCGCCACTCAGGAAGACATTGAAGTTGTCGGTGAGGCGTCCACCGGTGCTGAAGCGCTTCAGCAAGCTGAAAAGACGGAGCCGGACATCATTCTGATGGATTTATCAATGCCTGATATGGACGGCATAGAAGCGGCAAAAATTGCGGCGGAACGATTTCCGGACATCAGTATCGTCGTTTTGACGAGCTATTCTGATCAGGAGCATGTCATTCCCGCCCTTAAAGCCGGCGCAAAAGCGTATCAGCTGAAAGACGCCCAGCCCGATGATTTAGTAAAAACGCTTCGGGAAGTGTATTCCGGACGTTACCGGCTGTCGGCGGATATTGTGCCTCACGTGCTGACCCATATGGTTCAGGATGATCAGGATAAGGAAAAATATGATCAGCTGACCCCCCGTGAAAAAGATGTTCTTCAAGAAATAGCCAAAGGGAAAAGCAATAAGGAAATTGCGGCGGCACTGTTTATTTCAGAAAAAACAGTGAAGACCCACGTGTCCAACCTGCTGTCAAAGCTGAATCTTTCCGATCGGACGCAGGCGGCATTGTATGCGGTAAAATATAATGTTTTTGGAAAGGCGGTAAAATGATGAGCATATTAGTGATCAGCGGAACACCGAGAAAAAACGGGCGGACTAGAATTGCCGCTTCTTATATAAGTGATCGGTTTCATACCGATTTTATTGATTTGAGCGAAAGTGAACTGCCGCTTTATAACGGTGAAGAAGAACAGAACGAGCTGCCTGCAGTGGAAGAGTTAAGGCGGCAGGTGAAAAAGTCGGCGGCCGTCGTCTTATTATCTCCCGAGTATCACAGCGGCATGAGCGGCGCTTTAAAAAACGCCATCGATTTTTTAAGCAGCGATCACTGGGCATACAAACCGGTGGCAATCATTGCTGCGGCGGGCGGAGGAAAAGGAGGCATGAACGCGCTGGCGAATATGCGGACGGTCATGCGGGGCGTCTATGCAAATGTCATCCCGAAACAGCTGGTCTTAGACCCGATTCACATCGACATGGAGCGCCGGACCGTATCTGAGGATATGGCTGTCAGCCTAAAAGAGATGATCGAAGAGCTGAATATGTTCACAAACATAAGAAATCCCGGCGTCTGACGCCGGGATTGTTTTATGTCAGCATGGCTAATTGATCTTCATAAGCGAGCTCTGTCGCATGATCAATATACCCGAGAAGGGAATACAGCTCTTTTTCAAGCACCGCATGATCATATTCGAAATGATACGCGTGCAGAAAGTGCTCAATACGCTTTGATAATAAATCATCTTTTGTACGAACCATCAATATTAACAAATTGTCCCATTGAGACCGGTGTGTGTAATACAAGGCTTTGTCATAATCGGCATGATCCATCTAACGCTTCTCCTTTCAATGAGAAGTTCTCCGTTAGTTTATGCCGCCGAAGACCGATGCAACGGGGGAAAAGTTGGTGTCCTTATCACAGCGGCATAGCAATATGAGGGAGACATAAAATAAAACCGCATATCCGTCTCTTCTTTGGACACGCTAAGATTGACAAAAAACGACTCAGGAGAACATAAAGATGAAATCCCTTCCATTTGCGCTTGCCCTCTTGTTTTGCGGCATTCTCATTGCCTCGATCGCTGAAAAAGGGCATACAGAACACCTTGATCCATCAGTTGAAAAATGGGAGCAGCTCGCATGGAACCAGCTTGAACGTGAATACAAGGGGGCCGAGCTTACCGATTATTCGTACATGGGCCGTACAAAAGTGAACCGGGAACAGACGAAAGATGTGTTTCGCGTAACGGTGCAAACAACAAAAGAAACGTTTTCATCCCGTGCTGAAGTGTATTTCCATCCCGTGACAAAACATGTGATCAGCATTAATATTTTCAGACTGTAAAAAAAGCTGCACAGCCTAATTGAGGCCGTACAGCTTGTCAGATATCAGAAGAAACGTTTTGCGCCGAGGTAGCGCTGTTTCCAATAGGAATTGTTCATGCTGGAAATAACGACACCCGAATCGTTGGCATTAATAAACTGGCCGTTCCCGAGATAAATACCGACGTGGGAAGGTCCGGCTTTATAAGTTGAGAAAAAGACAAAGTCACCGACAGCCGGCTGGCTGACTGATGTCATCGTATTCCAGTAGCCTGCGGCTGAAAGTCTGGATACAGAAGTGACCTTATTGAGAACGTAATAAATGAAACCGCTGCAGTCAAAGCCTCTCGGCGTCGTCCCGCCCCATACATACGGTACGCCCAGCTGAGCTTTTGCGGCATCGATCATTACATTAATCTTCGCGCTTGTTGAACCTGTGCCGCCTGTGTTGCCGGACTGATTCGGTGTTGTGTTTGTCTGCTGCCCGGTAATCGTCAGCTTTTGTCCGATTTGAAGAACATCTGTTTTCAGATTGTTTTTCTCGCGGATCTGCTGGGCGGTCACATTGAACTTTTGGGCAATCACCCATAAAGAATCCCCGCTTTTCACGGTATATGTAGTGGTTTTCCCTGTATCTCCGGACTGGTTCGGAGTTGACGGTGAAGACGAAGAGCCGGAAGATGACGTTTTGGTCAGCTTAAGCACTTGTCCGACCCGAAGCATGTCTGACGTCAGTTTGTTGATGCTTCTGATTTGCTGAACCGTCATGTTGTATGCGTTTGCGATTTTCCAGAGTGAGTCTCCGCTTTTTACTGTATAGGAGGACGTTTGCGTCTGGTTTTTATTTTGGTTTGAATTGTCTTTTGACGGCGTGTTTCCCGAAGAAGACGTTCCTTTTGTTTTCAGGACTTGGTTTACGTAGATCGTATCCGTTTTTAAGTTGTTTAATACTTTGAGTTCCGCAATGGTCATATTGACGCTGTTTGCGATCTTCCATAGTGAATCGCCGAGTTTGACTTTATACGTCCCGGAAGATGATGACTGCTTTTTGCTGCTGTTTGAGCTGCTGCCAGGAGCGGTTTTTTTCTGATCGGTGCTTGAGGAAACTTTCCCCGTCACTTGCAGCTTCTGTCCGGCGCGGATTAAGTCGCTTGTCAGACCGTTCAACTTTTTCAGTTCCTGTACGGACATTTTAAAATCAGATGCGATCAGCCACAGCGAGTCGCCGCTTTTCACTGTATAAACGCTTTTAGTCGTGCCGCTGTTCTTTGAAGATGGCTTTTTGCTGCCGGAATCTGATTTGCCGTTAGGAATGTTGAGTGTCTGCCCGATAGAAATAACGGTGGATTTTAGATGATTCGCTGATGTAATGGCATCCACGCTTGTATTGTAGTTTTGGGCAAGCTTCCATAATGAATCTCCGCTTTTAACCTTAATCGTTTGTGCTTCTGCCGGTGTTACAGCTAACGCAGACCCGACGATCGCAGATGCAGTCAAACCGACCGCTACCTTTTTTTTCATAATGAATCTCCCTTTTCCTGCGATGATTTTACTATCCCCATTCGTTGCAGCCGCAAGGTGAGGATATCAGTAATGATAATCTTTATATCGGCACTTGTCTGCAATCGTTTATCATATTAATAGAAATAGTCCTTTTTTCTTATGCCGGCATAAAAAAAAGAAGGAATGCGGGCATTCCTTCAGCTTCTGAGCAGTCTCATAATCTCCTCTTTGTTTTTGACCAGATCCCTTAACGTATATTTGTCTAAAACGGCCAGGTAAGCTTGCAGGGCTTCATTCAGAAGGTTCTTTAAGTTGCAGGCGGGAGATATGATACAGAGATTTTTTTTGGAGTCAAAGCATTCTACGATGTTAAAGTCGTCTTCTGTATTTCGAACGACTTCTCCAATGTTTATGTCTTCCGGTGTCATTCCTAAACGGATTCCGCCTCCCCGGCCCCGGATCGTTTCGACATACCCGAGCTGGCCGAGGCGGTAAATGACTTTCATGAGGTGGTTTTTAGAGATGGAATAAGTATCTGCGATTTCTTTTATGTTGGAAAGTTCGTCGGAATGTCTGGAAGCCAAAAAAATCAAAACGCGTAAAGAATAATCGGTATAGTTCGTTAATTTCATAGAATGACCTCGAAAAAAGAGATTTTGCTTCTGTTACAGTCTATCATATATGAATCTAAAATGAAAAAAAAGGAATTTGCCCCCTTAACTCAAAAAAAAACGTGCGCTCCTTCTGAGCGCACGTTTTTTTCGTTAAGACATCGGCGGCTTACGATCGTCAGCCGATTGATGTTTTTCAATTTTGCGATCCAATTTTGCGAGATAACGGGAGGCGAAATCTTTTCCGCCAAGACCGAATGAAAGTCCGAAGGCAAGCGCGAAACCGCCCAGAATCAGAATAAACGCGGCATTTACGATCGTGTCGGCGACACCGAGCTGATCCAGCGCCATAAAGATTGAAAGAGTGATAATGGTATATTTCGCAAGCGGCGCCAGGAATCTGAATTCCTTTCCGCTCAGCATGCCGGCAAGCAGTCTGCTGACGAGCTGTCCGGCCAAAAGTCCGATTCCGAGAATAAATACAGCGGCCAGAACATTAGGCAGGTAAGCGATAATACCTGTTGCGATAACGACGAGAAATTCGAGATGAACAAGCTGCAGCGCCTCTGCCGTAAACAGCAGGACGATGATGATCTGAACAATCATGCCGACCGTCTGAGAAAGCGTCAGCTTCGGGGTACCCGTCTGTTCAAAACCCATTTTACCGAGAAGAGAGTCGAAACCGGCCCGGTGCAAGAGCCCGGATACAATGCTGTTGACCCATTTTCCGATCCAGATGCCGGCGATGATCAGCACGATACCGATGATGATATTAGGGAGCATTGTGAAGACCGTGTGCAGCATGGCTGACGCCGGTTCAGAAATACCCGCCACATCAAGCCGGTCAAGCGCAGAAATGATCACCGGAATGAAAATCAGCACGTAGACAATCGTTCCGATGATTGCCGACAGGCTTGTATCCTTCAGATAAATAGAAAGCCCCATACGTGCGGCGAGCCTTTCCGTGCCGATACTCGCCAGAAAGTTTGTGACGATATCACGGACGAGACGGGCAACAAGCCAGCCGATTAAAACAATCAGCGCCGCGGCGAATAATTTCGGTATAAAGGACAAAACGCTTTGGATCATATTTGTAAACGGCCCTGATACTCCGCTGATCTGGAGAGCGGCCAAGACGCCGGGCAGGAACAAGAGCAAGACGAAGTAAAAAACGATTCGTGAAGCGGCCGTAACGGATCTGCTCATCTCCGCTTCTTCAGACACCATTGTCCATTTTCTGAGCCGGCCGTTTTCAGCGAGTTTCATGCCCGCTTTTTTGACGAGATAGCTGAAAAGCGAAGCGGCCGCCCAGCCCACGAGCAGAATCAGGCCGGCTTTTAAAATGCTCGGCACAGCCGCCGTTATCGCTGACAGCATGCTGACAAAAGGCGAAGCCACGGTTGTCAGATGCAGAATGTTAAAGAATAGAATAAAAACGATGATTAATGCGATAAAATAAATGACTTTACTGATGACTTTTTCTGAGGAATAGCGCGCCGGCTTTTTTTCGGCGAACAGCCTGTCGTCGATTTTTGTTTTTTGCAGGCCTTTGTATACGGCTTTTTCAATGATTTTGGCAATGCCCCAGCCGATAAGCAGGACGAGCAGTGCGATGATCAGATTCGGGAGTTTGCTGAGATACGTCGTAAGCATGTCTGCTGTATTCAAGTAGAATCGCTCCTTTTCTTTTTGGGGTATGGTGTGTGTTTTACCCACTTACATATAAAGCAAACGGGGCGGATGTGCCGAAAGTTTTCAGCCGGAAACCGGTCTGTTATTTCATCTTTTGAGAGGAGGGGTCATACATTATAAATAAGTCCAAGTAGGGGGGATTCGGTTGAACGCGGAGGAGACAAAAGGTTTACAGCGGGCAATTGAGGAAATAACCGACATTGCGAAGGGTTTCGGCCTTGATTTCTACCCGATGAGATATGAAATTTGCCCGGCTGAGATTATTTATACATTCGGCGCGTACGGCATGCCGACGAGATTCAGCCACTGGAGTTTCGGCAAACAATTTCACAAGATGAAACTCCATTATGATCTCGGTTTGAGCAAAATTTATGAACTTGTCATTAATTCCAACCCTTGCTACGCTTTTTTGCTGGACAGCAATTCGCTGATCCAAAATAAATTAATTGTAGCCCATGTTCTTGCCCATTGTGATTTTTTCAAACATAACTGCCGCTTTCAAAATACGAACCGGGACATGGTTGAGAGTATGGCGGCTGCGGCGGAGCGGATTAAGCATTATGAAAGAATTCACGGGATCAAAGAGGTGGAGTCCTTTTTAGATGCCATTCTGGCGATTCAGGAGCATATCGATCCGTCGCTCGTCAGGCCGAAGCTGCTGTGGAGCGTCGATGACGAAGAGGAGGACGAAGAAGAAACCGCGCCATCGCCTTACGATGATTTATGGGGAATGGATAAGCCGAAGCAGGTGAAAAAGAAAAAAGGGAAAAAACCGTTTCCGCCCCGGCCGGAAAAAGATATTCTGCTGTTTATCGAGGAACATTCGCGGGAGCTTGAACCGTGGCAGCGTGACATTTTAACCATGATGAGAGAAGAAATGCTGTATTTCTGGCCTCAGCTGGAAACGAAAATCATGAACGAAGGCTGGGCATCCTATTGGCATCAGCGGATTATCCGCGAGCTTGACCTGACTTCAGATGAAGCCATCGAATTTGCGAAGCTGAACGCAGGCGTCGTTCAGCCGTCAAAAACGGGAATCAACCCGTATTATTTAGGGCTGAAAATTTTTGAAGACATCGAAGAGCGTTATGACAACCCGACAGATGAAATGAAAAAAACAGGAGTAAAGCCCGGTTCCGGACGCGAGAAAATGTTTGAGGTCAGGGAAATTGAATCGGATATATCATTTATCCGCAATTATTTGACGAAAGATCTCGTGATGCGTGAGGATTTGTATTTATTCCAAAAGCAGGGCAGGGACTATAAAGTGATCGACAAAGAATGGAAGGCCGTGCGCGACCAGCTCGTGAACATGCGGGTCAACGGGGGATTTCCTTATCTGACCGTCAATGACGGGGATTACCTGAAGAATAATGAGCTTTATATTAAACATTGGTATGAGGGAATTGAGCTTGATCTGAAATATTTGGAGAAAGTGCTGCCGTATCTGTACCAGCTGTGGGGCAGGAGCGTGCACATCGAATCTGTTCTTGAAGACAGAGAAGTGATGTTTTCGTATGACGGCAAAGGAGTGCACCGGAGATATCTGTAAAAGAAGAAAGGATGCGGGGAAACCCCCGCATCCTTTTTTATTTTCCGTGTTTCAGGATGTGAAAGATCTTTTTGGCCTGATCCGTGTTGTTTAAAAGCCCCGTAAATGACTCTCTTCCCGGACCGTATGCGTAAACGGGAACTTCTTCGCCCGTATGATCGCCGGTTGTCCAGCCGCTGTTGGTTTTCGCATTAAAGAGCTTAATAATCGCTTTGTATGCCCCCTTGTCAGCATCCTGTTTTGCGGCCGTTTCGATCTGTTTGATTTCCGCTTTTGACCATTTCAGGTCTGTATAACGCGCAAGCACGGAAGATACGGATTTGCCCGCTTTGATTTGGTCAGCCATAAATGCCGGGGTTTTTTTGGCGGCAAGAATCGGTTCAACATGCCAGTTTTTATCGTCATTCGCACCGATCGTCAATCCCCCGGTGGTATGGTCAGCCGTGGCAACGACAAGCGTATGTTTGTCCTTTTTGGCAAATGCGATCGCTGCTTTATACGCTTTTTCAAAATCCTTCATTTCGCTCATTGCGCCGACTATGTCATTGTCATGTCCCGCCCAGTCAATTTGGCTGCCTTCGACCATTAAGAAAAACCCTTTTTTATTCTTGTTCAGCCTGTCGATCGCCGCCGTTGTCATGTCTTCTAATGAAGGGACGGCGTTTGATCGGTCGATTGCTTTGTCGAGTCCGCCATCGGCAAACAGGCCGAGAATTTTCTTATTACGATCCTTTTTGAGCTCCTGTTTTGATGTCACGTAGCTGTATCCCGCTTTTTTGAAATCCTTTGTTACATTGCGGTCTTTACGGATAAAGTTTGACTTGCCGCCTCCAAGGAGCACATCGACTTTCTGTTTTCCGTTGATGCGGTCATCAAAGTAGCTGCTTGCGATGTCATCCATGTTCTTTCGGGATTTGTTATGGGCTCCGAATGCCGCAGGGGTGGCGTGCGCAATCTCCGAAGTTGCGACAAGTCCGGTGGATTTCCCTCTTTGTTTCGCTTCTTCGAGGACGGATTTTACCCGCTTTCCTTTTTTATCGACTCCGATCGCCGCGTTATACGTTTTCACACCCGTGGCCATTGCCGTGCCTGCCGCCGCGGAATCGGTAATATTGGAATCAGGATCGTCAGGGTAAGTCATCATCATACCGGTGAGATTGGGGTCGAATGCCGTCAGTTTCATGCCATCCGAAGGCTTTCCTTTGTTAATGACCGAACGATAGGCGTTCATATAGGGAGCGCCCATTCCGTCGCCGACCATGAAGATGACGTTTCTGATTTCGTTTTTGTCAGGCTGTTTTTTTGCCGCAGCCTGTTCGGAGTGCTGAAGCCCCGCGCCCGCAATCAGACCGGCTGTCAGCACGGATACGGCTGCCGCCGGCAGAAGTTTTGATCGAACCTGTTTAAATAGACTCATTCTCACTCGTCCTCCTTTAATCGTGTCTGCATGTCTAATGGTAGGGGGTGTTTGTAAAGAGCGCCTGTTCCTCCTGTAAATTTCAGGTGAAACATTGTTAGAAATGTAAATTCCGGTGTAACTTATGTTTTCAAGAAAGAGTGAAAACCATTCACTTTTTTGAAAAAGTCGAGGTTTTTTTTAACAAGGGGTTATTTGGAAAATAAACTGCTTTGTTTTTCCAAAATACGAGGATCACAGGAAAAAAACATGACAAATTGACTCGTTTTTCGTCACGTTTGAAATCAAATTGAAATATTTAATACCCTTAAAAACTTTTTTCTAAAACGAATTAGTAAGAAATTTGTCACGGGAAGTCAAGTCTATTTCTAGTGGAAATTGAACCTTATAATAGGAAACAGATAAAAACTTTAAAAAAGAGACACATAAAATAGATAGAATCATTCAGGGAGGAAAATATGAAAAAGCAACTTGTTACAGCAACAACGGCAGTGGTTTTGGGGACGACTTTGTTTGCGGGCGCGGCATCTGCGCAAACGATTAAGGTAAAAAAAGGCGATACATTATGGGGACTTTCAAATCGGTATGGAACGTCAATTAATTCCATTAAATCTGAGAACAAATTAAAATCGGATATCATTTACATCGGTCAGACGCTTTCGATTAACGGTAAATCATCCTCAGGTTCAAGCTCAAGCAGCAAGTCATCATCGTCTACATATAAAGTCGTAAAAGGCGACAGCCTTTGGAAAATTGCGAATAAATATAAAATGACGGTAAACCAATTAAAAAGTTTAAACGGTTTAAAAACGGACCTGATCCGCATCGGACAAGTTCTTAAAGTAAAGGGATCAACTTCCGGTTCAACGTCTTCAGGATCTTCGTCATCAAAGCAGCCTTCATCCAGCCATAATGCTGCACAGACGAGCCTGAATGTAAACAAGCTGATTTCTGATGCGCAATCTTTAATCGGCACGCCGTATGTATGGGGCGGAACAACGACTTCCGGCTTTGACTGCAGCGGATTTATCTGGTACCTGTTAAACAAACAGACGAGTGTCGGCAGAACGAGCACTGCGGGATACTGGAGCTCAATGAAGAGCGTGTCCAGCCCGTCAAGAGGAGACTTCGTCTTCTTTACAACATATCAGGCCGGCCCTTCACACATGGGTGTGTACATCGGAAACAACAAGTTCATCCATGCCGGTTCTGACGGCGTCACAACAAGTGATCTGAATAACAGCTACTGGAAACCTCGCTATCTTGGCGCGAAAAGATTCTAGCAGCGATAGAAACCCGTTCATCAGAACGGGTTTTTTATTTAGACGGGACAGAGCTCCATTTGTTTCACCTAAAAATGAAAATGTGATAAAAAATCTAAAAAGGTTTTCTTTTTTTCATTTTCATAGAGGGCGATGGCGTACGCGCCCGCGCTCGGCATCTGGGCGAATTCGCACGGAATTTCAATCATGCTGCCTGCGGCGAGTTCGGCCCGTACCGCTGACAGCGGCAGAAATGAGACACCCAGCCCCTCTTTAATAAATCGTTTCGTAATATGCGTCTGTGTCACCTTCATTGTCCTGACGAAAGGGAACTGTATTCTGACCTGGCGGAGCAAATCATCCCAATAGTCAGGATGGTTATGGGTCAAAAGCAGATATTGTCCGAACAGGTCTTTCACTTCATCCGCCTTCCCTGTTCCGGGTTTTCGGCCGGGCGGCGCGACGAGGACAACGGGGTCATTGTACAGGGGGCGGCAAGTGAGGGAAGATGATTGCACCTTTAAGCAGCTCAGTCCGATATCGGCTGAGCCGTTTCTGATTTGAGAGGCGATTTCTTCCGATTCGAAAATGGTGACCGTCATTTCGGTTTCTTTATTGTCCTCTGTATAACGCTTCATGACAGACGGGAGAACGGTGTCGGCGATAAGCGGCGAAACAGCGAGTGTCAGCGTGTGCGAGTAGCCCTGGCGCACCCTGTGCAGTTCCGCCATGCTGTTTTCATAGTCTTCCAAAAGCCTCATGGCAAACGGCACGTATGCTTTTCCTTCTTCGGTCAATTGTATTTTCCGGCCGCTTCGCTGAAACAGCTTGCAGCTGATTTCTTTCTCTAATAATTTTATATGAACGGTGACGGTCGGCTGAGATAAAAAAAGCGTTTCCGCCGTTTTTCTGAAATTCTCATATTTTGCCGCGGTGACGAAGGTGTGAAGCCATTTAAAATCCATAGATGCACTCCTCTGATTAAAAGTTTTAATTAATTCCCTTAAAAATATTCATTATTTTTTAAATATTATATTTACTATAATAACAGAAAGAGGATAAGGGGGAATGAAATTGATTTATCGTGGATTGAAAGGGATTACTTGTGCAGAAACGGCTATCAGCCACATTGACGGAGAAAAGGGGCATTTAATATATCGCGGCTATGATGCGAAGGATATCGCGCTGCAATTCAGTTTTGAAGAAGCGGCGTATCTCATTTTGAACGGGGCGCTTCCTGATGAGCGGCAATTGCTTGCGTTTCAGGAAGAACTTGCAGCCGAGCGCGGGCTTCCGAAACATTTGATCGACTTACTGGAAACGCTTCCGGATGAAATGGACGACATGGCGGTGCTGAGAACGGCTGTTTCAGGTTTGGGCACAGATTCATTTACCTATCCGCCCAAGCCGGAAGAAGCGATTAAACTGATTGCCGTCACACCGACGATTATTGCGTACAGATACCGCCGTAAACAAGGGCAGGAAGCGTTGTCACCTGAGGCGCGATACGGACACGTTGAAAACTATTTGTATATGCTGACAGGCAGGCAGCCGTCCGCAGCCCAAAAGAAAGCGCTTGAAACATATATGATTCTGGCGATGGAGCACGGGATGAATGCATCGACTTTTTCAGCGAGAGTCACCGTTTCGACTGAATCGGACTTAGTGTCTGCCGTCACTGCCGCACTGGGTACGATGAAAGGGCCGCTGCACGGAGGCGCGCCTTCAGGCGTCACGAAAATGCTTGAAGACATCGGGACAAAAGAAAATGCAGAAGCGTATTTGGCAGCGAAGCTTATGAGGGGAGAACGCCTGATGGGCTTCGGGCACAGGGTGTACAAAACAAAAGACCCGCGGGCGGAAGCGCTGCGCATAAAGGCTGAAGAAGTGGCGGGAAATGATCCGTCGCTTGACTTGGCGCTTTATGTGGAGAAGGAAGCCATCCGCCTGTTAGAGCAATATAAGCCCGGACGGAAGCTGTATACGAATGTGGAGTTTTACGCAGCGGCTGTGATGCAGGCCATTGATGTCGACAATGATTTGTTTACGCCGACCTTTTCAGCAAGCAGAATGGCAGGCTGGTGCGCACACGTGCTTGAACAGTCCGCTGACAACATGATTTACAGGCCGTCTGCGAAATACACCGGCGCTTTTCCCGAAACGGCTCAGCAGCTTTAATTACCGGCATATTTGTCCGTTTAACTCCCCGCGCTGCGTGGTATCGTCTCAGTAATACCAATTGCAGGAGTGTGAGAATATGAATCCGATGGACAGACAGACGGAAGGACAAAAGCCGCAGGTGCAAAAGCGCCAGCCCGGCATTGAGTCAGACATGGAGCCGAAACCGCTCTTGGAGGACCCGGATGTAAAAGGGTCTGGCAGATTAAAAGGAAAAGTCGCCGTCATCACGGGCGGAGACAGCGGCATCGGCGCAGCGGCTGCGATCGCTTACGCGAAGGAAGGGGCGGATCTTGCCATCCTATACCTAGACGAACATGCCGATGCCGAGAGAACGAAAAAGCGTGCGGAAGAATACCAGGCCGAATGCCTGTTAATTCCGGGAGACGTCGGTGATGAGGCGCATTGTCAGAAGGCGGTCCGGCAAGTCTTAGATCACTACGGAAAAATAGATATTCTCGTTAATAATGCGGCTGAGCAGCATCCGCAAAACGGGATTCTTGATATTACAGCTGAACAGCTGGAGAAGACATTCCGTACAAACATGTTTTCTATGTTTCATATGACAAAAGCCGTGCTGCCCCACCTGCAAAGAGGGAGCGCCATCATTAATACAACGTCTATTACCGCTTATCAGGGAGACACATCATTGATCGACTATTCATGCACGAAAGGCGGCATCGTTTCCTTTACGCGTTCAATGGCGATGTCATTGGCCGATCAGGGGATCAGAGTAAATGCGGTGGCCCCTGGCCCGATCTGGACCGCCCTGATTCCGGCAACGTTTACTGAAGAAAAGGTGGAAAAGCATGGTCTGGACACTCCGATGGGAAGACCGGGACAGCCTGCGGAACACGCCGGAGCTTACGTGCTTCTGGCTTCAGACGAATCTTCCTATATGACGGGGCAAACCATTCACGTAAATGGCGGCAGATTTATTTCAACATAATACGCAAGTCTTATCCCGCGCTTTTAAAAAGGGCGGGATTTTTATTTGAACGTACATATGAATACGATTTTTAAAAGATGGAAGTCGCCAGCTGAATCACTAATGTTAATATTTCACAGTGGAGAATCCGCTGAGTTCTGTTTTATGAAAACTAAAAATAATATATAGAATTTTCAAAAAAGTTATTTTCATTTTTATATTTTTCGCTATAATATGACATAGGAGAAAGGAATGATGTGCTGAAACATTTCATGCGAAAAATAAGAATTTAGTCATTATTGCTATTGTTATCTGAATATTCTAACATATATTGGTTTACAAGGAGTGAAGCAGATGAAGGGGAGCGTATTCAGAAAGAAAAGCATTCAGGACCTGCTTGCCGCAACGAGCGGGGAAAAGTCGCTGAAAAGAGAGTTAGGGGCCTTTGATTTGACCCTTCTGGGGATAGGGGCCATCATCGGAACGGGGATTTTTGTATTAACCGGAACAGGCGCTGTCACGGCGGGGCCTGGGCTGACTGTTTCATTTGTCATCGCCGCTCTTGCGTGTTTATTTGCGGCTTTGTCATATGCCGAATTTGCTTCAAGCGTCCCGGTTTCAGGTTCCGTCTACACGTTTACTTATGCGACACTGGGTGAACTTCTCGCGTTTATCATCGGATGGGATTTAATCTTGGAATATATGCTCGCCGTCAGCGCGGTTTCGGTCGGCTGGTCCGGCTATTTTCAATCATTCTTGGCGGGCTTCGGCATTCATCTTCCGACCGCATTAACGGCCGCGCCGGGATCCATTAAAGGCACGGTCACATTCTTTAATCTCCCCGCATTTGTTATCGTGCTTGCGATTACATTCCTTCTCTATTTAGGCATTAAAGAATCGAAGCGGGTCAATAATATTATGGTCATTTTGAAGGTTCTGGTTGTTCTATTGTTTATCGCCGTTGCGGCCGTATATGTCAAACCTCACAACTGGCAGCCGTTTATACCGATGGGATTCGGCGGTGTTTTCAGTGCCGCGGCGCTCGTTTTCTTCTCTTTTATCGGTTTTGACGCCGTCTCTTCCGCCGCTGAAGAAACGAAAAATCCGGCGAAGGATCTGCCGAAAGGAATTATCTTTTCATTAATCGTCTGCACCGTGCTGTATGTGACCGTATCGGCGATTATGACGGGCGTCGTTCCGTTTGCCCGCTTTGAAGGCGTTGACCATCCCGTGTCTCTCGTCCTGCAGATGGCCGGACAGAATTGGGTGGCCGGGATTATTGATATCGGCGCAGTGTTGGGGATGACAACGGTGATGCTCGTCATGCTGTACGGGCAGACGAGGGTGATGTTTGCCATGTCCCGTGACGGTTTGGTGCCGGGGGCGCTTTCAAAAGTCCATCCGAAGCATAAAACGCCGCACGTGGTGACGTGGGTGTTCGGCATCCTGTCGGCATTACTCGGCTCGCTCGTCCCGCTTGATGAACTGGCGAAGCTGGTGAACATCGGCACGCTTGCCGCATTTGTCCTGATTTCCGTGGCGGTTATCGTATTGAGAAAGAAACAGCCTGATCTGCCAAGGGCTTTTAAATGTCCGGGGGTTCCCTTTATTCCGATATTGTCCATTCTGTTCTGCGTGTTTTTGATTATTAACCTCGGCGCCACCACCATATTCCGTTTCTTTATCTGGCTGATCATCGGTCTGGTGATTTATTTCTTATATTCGAGAAAGCATTCGAAATTAAACGGGGATTTGTAAGGAGCGGCACCCGCCGCTCCTTTTTATTTTTCGGAATAATGAAACATATTGAAATGGGCTTAAGTTATCGCAGCGAATAAGGGATAATATAGGGCGGAAGGGAAGTGGAAAGTCGTGTCTGACCAAAAAAGGGTTCAATGGGCCTCAAAAATAGGATTTATTATGGCCGCTGCCGGTTCGGCGATCGGCCTGGGAGCCATTTGGAAGTTCCCTTACGTAGCGGGTACGAACGGGGGAGGCGCTTTTTTTCTTATATTCGTCCTCTTTACCGTGCTTTTAGGCTATCCGCTTTTGCTCGGTGAATTTATTTTCGGAAGACGGAGCCAGACAAATGCGATTGATGCCTACAAACAAGCCGCGCCGAAGTCGGTATGGCACCTTACGGGTTATGTGGGTGTGGCGGCCTGTTTTTTAGTTTTGTCTTTTTACAGTGTTGTCGGCGGGTGGATTTTGCTTTATGTGTTAAAAGCCGTTACCGGTTCTTTATCCGGGCTCACTCAGGAGCAGTACGGCACGGTGTTCGGGACGGTCATTGAAAATCCGATCCAGACTCTCATTGCGCAGCTTGTATTTATGATCATGACGGTGGCGGTCGTCGCAAAAGGCGTGCAGAAAGGGATTGAACGTGTCAGTGCGGTGCTGATGCCGATTTTATTCGTGCTGTTTCTATTGCTTGTGCTGCGATCAGTCACGCTCGATCATGCCGTTGAGGGGATTAGATTTTTATTGGTTCCGCACTTTGAAGATTTGACGCCGGAATCCATCCTATATGCTTTAGGACAGGCGTTTTTTACATTAACGCTCGGTGTTTCGGTCATGGTGACATACAGTTCGTACCTGTCGAAAACCCAAAATCTTCCGGGTTCGGCGGGTTCCATTGTTATGATGAATGTGCTCGTTACGCTGTTTGCGGGACTGGCCATTTTCCCGGCGGTTTTTTCGTTCGGCTTTAAACCGGATGAAGGGCCTACACTGCTGTTTACCGTGCTGCCGGCTGTGTTTGACCGGCTGCCGTTCGGCTCGCTGTTTTTTATCAGCTTTTTGGCGGTCTTTTTCTTCGCCGCGCTGACTTCGGCCTTTTCGATGGTGGAAATTATCGTGGCGACTGTGGGGAAAGGTGATGAAACGAAAAGAAAGAAGCTGTCGTGGACAAGCGGTCTGCTCATTTTCTTAGTCGGAATTCCGTCCTGTTTATCATACGGTGTTCTCGGTGATGTTCATTTGTTCGGAAAAACGTTTTTTGATCTTGCGGATTTCACCGTCAGCAATGTGCTGATTCCGCTCGGCGCTTTATTAATATCAATCTTCGTCCCGCTGAAAATACCGAAGCAGGAGCTGTTTGCCGAGATGAAAAGCGGTTCCGCCATCGGCTATCGTTTCTTTCAGGTGTGGTATTTCCTTCTGAAATATCTCGTGCCGCTGGCTATCATCGTCGTATTGCTGCATTTAATCGGCGTTCTTTCATTTTAAAAAAACAGGCCCCCGTAAAAGGGCCTGTTTTTATGTTTAAAAACCGAATTGCAGATTCGTATCAACCGCAACGATCGTATATACACAGACAATGACGAACAGATTGAGAATGACACCGAGCAGTCCCGGGCCCGTCCGTCCTTTTTTAATAAACAGCTCAATGATGCCGAACGGCACGGCGGCCATCGCAAACGGCAGCATCTGATAAGAATAGAAAGTCACATTGCTGATGATTGCCACGTTCAAAAGCAGCAGCGACAAAATCGCGGTACCGACTGATATCCAGCCGAAAACATTATGCTCTTTAAAAATTCTTACCAATTCCATAATTCCACCTCACCGATGTTTGCTGCTTTTACTGTTTTGTTTTTCAGCAGACGTTCGATTTCTTTTGTCGGCCCCGTCACGACAGAGCCGTATACGTTCATTCCGTGATGTTCAACATAGTCGATTCGGCTGCCAAGATTCATGTCTTTGCGTTTCGATATTGCATGCGCCCATTTTTTATGGCGGGACATAAATTCAAGGGCATTGATAAATTGTTCACGGTCTGTCTGTCCTTGCGTTTCGAAAGAGGACACCATCTTGGAATCTTTCCCGGGAAATCCTAACGGCTCTGCATAAGGACTGTCTTTCAGATTTTTCTCCGTTTCGACCGCGTTCCATAAAAACTTCACATCGTATTTTTTAAAAGTCGAATATATTTGAGAAGAAGGATAGGCCCTGTCATAAGAAAGATAGACCTCCGCCACGCTTCCTTCAGGCAATTTTTTTAATGTCTGTCCGGCTTTTTCAATCGTGCGTTCCTTTAAACCGGAAGGATGGGCGAAATAATGCTTTGCCTGTGCCGCGTCTAGATCATAGTAGTTAACGGCAGGCGATTTGACCGTATCTAAAAACATTTCAATCCGTTCTCCGCCGACGGATTTCGTTTTTGTGCCGATCTGCTTTTGCAGCGGAAATTCCGTATTCATTCCAAACAGCTTCACCTGGCTTTTCAGTCCGGAGGTATCGACGAGGACGTTCGGCATTGTGGTCGCCACCGTCACTGCCGCGGTCTCCATTAATTGATTGCCGGTGCTTTCTTTTCCTCCCAGACCGTAATAGAGGTAGCTTCCTAATGTGCAAAGCGGCAAAATCATCAAAGTGGAGATGACGGCGAGAACTGAAATCCGCAAATACGATTTGCGTTTTCCGTATGATAAAATGGCCTTCTGTTTTTCCGGGCTGATGCCGACGTCCCATTCCCGGTCGTCCTGCATTTCGCTTTCAATCAACTCCTGATAGACTTCCAGCTTTTCCAGCTCTTCTTCAAAGGCGGCCATTTCCCGGTCGCTCATTTCTCCATTTTTGTATTGGTAAAAACGCTTTTTAAATTCTTCATTCATCATTAACACCTCTATTATAAAGTGCTTTCAGCCGCTGTCTGGCACGAAATAAAACACTTTTAAAATTAGCCTCTGAAATATTCATAATATGGGATGCTTCTTTGTAATTCAGTTCTTTTAAATAATACAGTGTTAAGGCCTCCCGATAATTGTCGGGAAGTTCGGACATATACCCTGTCAGCACTTCCTTGATTTCAATCTGATGAGCCGGGCTTTGAACAGCCGTCTGAAAAAGGCTCCCAATTAAGTCATCGGAAATGGTCACTTCCTTTTTATGTTTTCTGACATAATCTATAAACGCATTTCTCGCCACTTGAAAAAGCCATGGCTTTACTTTGCTGTGGTCGTAGGAGTGAATGTGTATGTATGCCCTCATAAAGGTTTCCTGCAGCAAATCTTCAGCGAGATGCTTGTCTTTTGTCATGGAGAGCAGGAACCGGTAAACATCATTCATATACATTTGGTAAATTTCATCGATCGTCACTGCCTTTTCTCCCCTCTATGTTATACACGCATAAGAAAGGTTTAAAGTTGCACGTTCCATGCAAACGGCTTAAATTCATTTTCACCTCATCAAACACCATTTCTCTATAGTACCCAAAATCCGTCATAAAAGATAGAGATCGGCGGAGGAAAAATATAATTATTAGTACCAGGTAATAAAAAATATTGTTATAATAGAGAGAGAGAACACTTTTGATCATTACAACAAAGGAAGTGCGTTATGTATAAGTTTTGTGCAAATGCCATCAAATGCATTCTATCCCTGCGCGGAGGAGTGAAAGTGTACAATAAAGAGAATCTTCCGTCTGATAAAGGATTCGTTATCGCGTGCACGCATGCGGGCTGGGTGGACGTCCTCACGCTCGGTGTCGGGATATTGCCCCATCAGATTCATTATATGGCGAAAAAAGAGCTGTTTCAGAAAAAGTGGATCGGACGTTTTTTGAAGAAGATTCACGCGTTCCCGGTTGACCGTGAAAATCCGGGCCCAAGCAGCATTAAAACGCCGATTAAGCTTCTGAAGGAAGGAAAGATTGTCGGGATTTTTCCGAGCGGTACGAGAACATCAGAAGACGTCCCGCTGAAAAGAGGGGCCGTGACCATCGCCCAAATGGGAAAAGCGCCGCTCGTTCCGGCCGCATATAAAGGGCCGTCTACGGGAAAAGCGCTGTTTAAAAAGGGAAAAATGCGGCTTATCATCGGCGAGCCGATTTTTTTGGAGGACTTTTCCGATCTTGCGCCGAAGGAGAGGCTTGCGGCCATGACAGAAGAGCTGAATGCCAGAATTAAAGAGCTTGAGAAAAAACTTGAACAACTGTAAATGAAAAAAAGCTTGCCGTCTGTATCAGACGCGCAAGCTTTTTTGTTATGCTTCTTTTTGTTCGGCGGTTTCCAGCAGTTCATCAAACGCCAGTTTTTTCACTTCGATATATGCGACGTGGTGGCCGTCAATTTCATTAATGATAAATTCACAGCCTTCTTCGATAATCGAGTCGTATTGTTCGACGTCGTATTTCTGGGTAAGGAACCAGCCGCCGATGGTGTCGACCTCGTCATTTTCCAAATGGATGCCGAGGAGTTCGTTCACTTGATCAATCAGGACCTTGCCGTCAAGCATGTAATGGCCGTCGCCGAGTTTGCGGATTTCGTTGATTTCATCGATATCAAATTCATCACGAATTTCCCCGACGATTTCTTCAATAATGTCTTCAACGGTGACAAGCCCCGCGGTTCCGCCGTATTCATCCGACAGAATCGCCATATGAACCCGTTCCTTCTGCATTTTTACAAGCAGATCGTGAATCGGTGCCGACTCAATCACATGGATGATCGGATTGACAAAATCGGTAATCGGCGAGTCGACTGATACTTCGCCGCTGATGCAGGCGGTCAGCACTTCTTTAATGTTAATAACGCCGATAATATTATCTTTGTCACCCTCTTCGACAGGGTACCGGGTATATTTTTCAATCTGAATGATGTCCATCATTTCAGAAATTTTGATATCATGCGGCAGACTGACGATTTCCGTACGCGGAATCATGATTTCTTTTGCAAGTCTGTCGTCAAATTCAAAGATTTTGTTCACGTATTTAAATTCAGACTGGTTGATTTCACCGCTTTTATAGCTTTCAGATAAAATGATGCGCAGCTCTTCTTCAGAGTGGGCAAGCTCATTTTCAGACACCGTCTCAAGACCGAACGCCTTCGTTAAAAGACGGGCGGAGTTGTTCAGAAGCCAGATAAACGGGAACATGATGCGGTAAAACCAAATGAGCGGTTTCGAAAACAGCATTGAAACGGCTTCCGCTTTCTGGATGGCGACTGTTTTCGGCGCCAACTCTCCCACGACCACGTGTAAGAATGTAATGATCGCATAGGCGAGAATAAATGAAATAATATGCGATAATGAGCTGGGTACGTTTATCTTTGTGAAAAGCGGATGAAGCAAGCGTTCAATCGTTGATTCGCCTAAGACACCAAGACCGATGGAAGTCAATGTTATGCCGAGCTGGCACGCCGATAAATACTCATCTAAATGCGTGGTCACTTTTTTGACACCGATTGCGGCTTTATTTCCTTCTGCTATAAGCTGGTCAACCCGTGAGCCTCTGATTCTGATTATCGCAAACTCAGATGCTACGAAAAATGCCGTCAGCGCGATTAAAACCGCGACTAAAATCAAATTCACAATGTCCAATTAGAACCTTCACTCCTTTTGGGAAGATGAAGGTAACACCTCCTGTTAGTAAGATAATGGTTTAACTTAACAGCAGCATAAATGATTGAAGCACTGCAAGCTTTTCAGGAGCCAGCCTTTTTTTCAGCTGGGCGCGCTCCTCTGGTTCAAGCTTTTCAAACCGATTCAAGATCACGGAGATGTTTTGATTCATGTGATCAATTTCCGATGCCAGATTTCCAATATCGTCAGGCAGGGCTGAAGAGGGAAACTGGTTCTCCAGTCGATCTTTTATATCAGACAGGGCCAATCGCTGCTTTTTACAAGCGACTATAAACTTTAACCGATTAAGTGCAAGTGTATCGTAGTAACGATAGTTCGAACAAGACCTGTCAGGCTTTAAAAGCCCGAGGTTTGTGTAGTAATCCACCGTGCGTTTCGTTACACCGGCAAGCTCTGCTAATTCACTGATGCGATAAGTCTCAGCCCCATCTAAATCCCTCCCCAACCATCACGTTATAGTTATGAGAATAGTTTAATATATGAAGGGGAGTTTGCACAAGTTTATTGTTTTCCGTCTTTCTCCTGAAACGGCGCGGCGGGCTGTCTGAAAAAGCGTTGACTGCGCCATGTAAATCTTTCATAATCATTGTAAATAGAGACGGAAGAAAAAGACAGAAGGGACAGATGACAGTGGCCGGTTTATCACGGGAAGTGACACAGAATCTGGAGAAAGGGTCATGGATACGCAAACTATTTGATGAAGGCGCTCGGCTGAAAAAAGAGTTCGGCGCCGATAAGGTGTTTGACTTTTCAATAGGAAATCCGGTTGCGGAGCCGCCTGAAACATTTAAAAAGGCGCTTTGCGAAGCGGCTGAAACAGGGCGGCACGGATACATACAAAACCAGGGGCTTCCGGAGGCGAGAGAAAAGGTTGCGCGCTTTTTGTCAGAGCGGTTTCAGACAGAAATTTCCGCCAGGCATACAGTCATGACGGTCGGAGCCGGCGGGGCGCTGAATGTCGCGCTGAAGAGCATTTTAAACCCGGAGGAAGAAGTCATCCTTCTTTCGCCTTATTTTGCGGAATATAAAGCGTATGTTGAAAATTACCGCGGCAGACCCGTCATCTGCCCGCTGACTGACTCATTTGAGATTGATATTGAAGCGGTTAAAGGTGCGATCACCCCCCGTACGAAAGGACTGATCGTTAATACGCCGCATAATCCGACGGGGACTGTGCTCAGCCAGAAAAACCTTAACGAATTGGGCGCCTTATTAAAAGAAGCCGAAGAGCGGAACGGCCAAAGCATATTTATTTTATTTGATGAACCGTACAGCCAGCTGATCTACGGAGAAGAGCAGGCGAATCCGTTTCAGGCGTATCACCGCGTGATTTTAGTCAGTTCGTTCAGTAAAGATCTCGGCATTGCGGGGGAAAGGCTCGGGTATATCGCGGCAGACGCCCAAATGCCTGAGGGCGATCTTCTGACGGATGCGTTCGTTTTCTGCAACCGGACGCTCGGCTTTGTGAACGCTCCGGTCATGATGCAGCGTGCCGTGGCGAAAATGGATGATCTTTCGATTGACGCTGAACCTTACAGAAAGCGGAGAGACCTTATGGTGGACATCCTCACAGAAGCCGGCTTCGAATTTGAAATGCCGAAAGGAGGCTTTTTCGTCTTTCCGAAATCACCGATTGAAGACGAGGTGGCGTTCTGCATGCATGCCGCACAGAAATACAAACTATTGATCGTACCCGGCAGCGGATTTGGAAAAAGCGGCTATTTCCGATTATCTTTCAGCGTGCCTTCAGAACAGATCAGACAGTCACGCGATATTTTCAAAGCACTGTATCAAGATTTTTCTTCATAGCTTCCAATACATAAAGATGGGAGAACGGACAAATGTCGAGGAGTAATAATGGCACGTCAGACATCAGCATTACAGGAATCGGAGTCTTAACCGCGGTCGGACAAGGCAAGGAGGCGTTTCTCGATGCGCTTATGGAGGGGCGGCACGCCTTTGATGTGATGAAACGGCCCGGCCGGCAGAAAGGCAGTTCGTTTATCGGCGCGGAGCTTAGCGAATTAACGCCGCCGGACGCGCTGTCGAAGCGCTTGTACCGAAGGGCCGCATTATCAGGAAAGACGGCGCTTATCGCTTTATATGAAGCGTGGCATGACGCTCAATTAGACGGCGCTGATCACAGCCGCACCGGTCTGATCATCGGCGGCTCGAATATGACGCAGCGCGAATTGCTGCAGGCCTTTGAGAAAAACGGTGAAACGCCGCAATTTGTAAATCCGACATACGGGCTTTCTTTTATGGATAGTGATTTGTCGGGGCTTTGTACGGAGCAATTCGGGATAAAAGGGCCGGCCTTTACGGTCGGCGGCGCGTCGGCAAGCGGCCAGGCGGCGGTTATTCAGGCTGCTCAAGGAATCAAAGGCGGCCTGTTTGACCGGTGCATCGTGATCGGGGCGCTGGCCGATCTGTCGTACATGGAGTGTCATGCTCTCCGTTCTTTGGGAGCGATGGGCACTGATACATACGCTGAACGGCCTGAAGCCGCCTGCCGCCCGTTTGACCGGCATACGGACGGGTTTATATTCGGAGAGGCGTGCGGGGCGATTGTGCTGGAACGCGCTGAATCTGCCGAACAGAGGGGCGCGCGTTCGTGGGCCGGCTTAAAGGGCTGGGGGATGGCTTCTGATGCGAACCGCAACCCGAATCCTTCAGCAGAGGGCGAAATGACGGTGATCCGCCAGGCGCTGGAGCGGGCCGGTCTTTCAGCAAAAGAGATCGATTACATTAACCCGCACGGCACCGGTTCGCCGATCGGTGATAAGACTGAATGCCGGGCGCTTTCTGAAAGCGGCCTGTCGCACGCGCGGATTAATGCGACAAAATCGATTACCGGACACGGTCTGAGTGCGGCCGGAACGGTGGAAATCATTGCTGCTCTCTTGCAAATGCGGGAAAACAAACTTCATCCGATCCGAAACTTAACGGAGCCGATTGACGATTCATTTCAGTGGGTGACCGACGGGCCGAGCGCCCATACCGTACACCATGCGTTAAGCTTAAGCATGGGATTCGGGGGGATTAATACGGCGCTTTGTTTAGAAAATCATTTCCAAAGCAGATAACGGCAGCCTTCTTTTTGAAGGCTGTTTTTTATATGATAAAAATCTGAAAATGATGAAAGAATGGAGTTGTGATACAATAAACTATACAAATGACAATCATGCTTTGACTTAGGAGGTGGCAGGATGGGGCCCTCTGTGTAGTCAATCACCCATTTCGTTCCTCTCGCTTAAGAAAAAACGATGAAATCAGGAGGTGACGTCCTTATCCTTTAATTCGGGATAAGGTGAAATGGACGATATTGACAGTTTGATTTTAATCGGTGTGCTCATTGCGTTAACGGCATTTTTCGTGGCGAGTGAATTTGCGATCGTCAGAGTGAGAAGATCCAGAATCGATCAGCTCATTTCAGAAGGGAACAGACGGGCGGTGCTCGCAAAGCGTATCATTACGGATCTTGATGAGTATTTATCCGCGTCGCAGCTTGGCATTACACTCACATCCATCGGGCTCGGCGTACTGGGAGAGCCTGCATTTGAGCGGATGCTTCATCCTGTGTTTCAGGGTATGGGGCTGCCGGATTCTGCTGAGCATGTGATTTCTTTTGCTGCGGCGTACGGGCTGATTACGTTTCTGCATGTCGTCGTCGGTGAGCTTGCGCCTAAAACGGTTGCGATTCAAAAAGCTGAAAAGCTGACGTTATGGATTGCCGGACCGCTTCGGTTATTTTACGTGTTCATGTTCCCGTTTATTTGGGTGCTGAACGGCTCCGCGAGAATTCTGACCGGTTTGGCCGGATTAAAGCCGGCATCTGAGCATGAAGGCTCCCACTCTGAAGAAGAGCTGCGGATCCTGCTGTCAGAAAGTTTAAAAAACGGAGAAATCAATCCGTCTGAATATACATTTGTGAATAAAATTTTTGATTTTGATAATCGGATCGCCAAGGAAATCATGATTCCGAGAAAAGAAATTGCGGCTGTCTCCACTGATATGGACGTTCCGGAAATGCTTGATATGATGCTGAAAGACAAATATACGCGCTGGCCCGTAACGGACGGGGACAAAGACAGTGTCATCGGCATGATCAATACGAAGCATCTCTTTTCAGATCTGCTGTTTATGACAGAAGATGAAAAAGCGGAAGTATCCATCACGTCTTACGTCCGCCCGGTGATTGAAGTCATCGAGACGATCCCGATACACGACCTGCTGATAAAAATGCAGAGAGAACGGATTCATTTGGCGATATTGTCTGATGAATACGGCGGAACGTCCGGTCTTGTGACGACCGAAGACATCCTTGAAGAAATCGTCGGCGATATCAGAGACGAATTTGATGAGGACGAACAGCCGCAGATTCAAAAGCTGTCCGAACGCCATTATGTGCTGGACGGAAAGGTTCGGATTGATCAGGTGAATTATCTTCTCGGCGCAGGGATTGAAGAGGAAGTCGACACGATCGGCGGTCTTGTGCTGAAACGGAATATTGACATCTGTGCGGGTGAGTCGATACAAATCGGGGGATACACTGCCCTCATATTAGAAATGGACGGCCGGTTTATTAAACAGCTTGAACTCAAAGAAGAACAGGGCCGCCCGGGCGGTCAGGGAACAATAAACCGCCAGCTGCCCGTGCCTGAAGCGGTCATGCTTCATAACGCAACCTTGAGCGAAAAATAAGCTCAAGGTTTTTTTAAATGGATATCATAACAAAGCCGCACCAGAACGCCAAAAGGCTTCCGGCTGCTGAAACAGCGATGTAGAGCAGGCTTTCCTTTATGCGATTGTTCATCATCAGCTGCACGGCTTCAATACTGAACGTGGAAAAGGTCGTAAACGCACCGAAAAAGCCCGTCGCGATGATGATGCCGGCAGAAGGATTATCCAGGCCCAGGCCGGTGAACATGCCGAGGCCGAAGGAGCCGAGCAGGTTGACCGCAGCCATGCCAAGCGGAATCGGAAAACCTTTTGTTCTTTCTGAAATTGTTTTACCCAGCAGAGAACGTAATATCGCTCCGATACCCGCTGCGATAAGCATCAGGACGATCGTCATGGCGTATCATGCCCCCTTCCCGCTGCGTGAAGGGCAATCCGCCGTCCCCAGAAAATGCCGGCACATGCAAGGGCAATGCCAGAGACTAATGTCGCGGCAGCATAACAAAAAGCCGCTGCGGGAGACGATTGCAGCAGAAAAATGGTTTCTTTTGCGAAGGTTGACATCGTCGTGAAACCTCCGCAAAAACCGGTTCCTAAAAAGGCGGTCAAAAGAGGGCGTTTAGCCCGAATGATGAATAAACCCGTAATAAGACCGAGTAAAAGGCTTCCCGCCGCGTTTTCGAGGAAAGTGGCCGCCGGGAAAGAACCGCTGGGAATGTGCGCGCTCATTTCAAAGCGGAGCAATGCGCCAAGCGCGCCTCCGATAAAAATTGCGATATATTGTTTCATATCAGCCATCCTTAGAAATAAAATCCGGAAAATCAGTTACAATGCCGTCAACTGCCATCATTTGCAGTTTTTCGGCCGTCTTTTGATTTCTGACCGTCCAGGCAAATACTTTCAGGCCGTGTCTGTGAGCGGTGGAAATCAAGAACCGATTCAGGCGGGTATATTTAATATTGACATAATTTACGGCTGATTTGTAGGCGGCCAGCTGGCTTTTGGAAAACATCCCGAAGCTGGGTCTTGCAATTATTGCAGTCGGAACGGACGGATACATGTCGTGAAAGGTCTGAATTGACTTGAGGCTGAATGATTGAACGATAGGGTGGATGGAAAAGGAAAACCTGCTTAACAGCTGGCCGACTGCTTTTTCAAGACCGACTTGAGAAACGTGCCCTTTCAGTTCAATTAAAAATCCGATTTCAGAATGATAACGCTTCAGAACCTCTTCGAGCAGGGGAATCCGCTCCCCTTTAAACTCAGCCCCATACCAGCTGCCGGCATCCAGAGACTGCAGCTTCTTCAGCGTAAAATCTTTTACAAAACCGGAGCCGTCCGTCGTCCGGTCGACTTTGTCATCATGGATGACGACAATCTGGCCGTCTTTTGTGAGCTGGACGTCAAGCTCAATGAAATCAGCGTTCATTTCGGCAGCGATATCAAATGCCGCAAATGTATTTTCGGGCGCGTAACCGGATGCGCCGCGATGAGCGATGGTATACAAGCTTGTCAGCTCCCCTCATGGGCATTTCTGTTATTATATCAGATTCGTATATGCACAGCGATTCAAACTGGTGAATGTGCGAAACAGTATTTTTTTGGAATAAAGATAGTGCTTTTTTCGGTTTACAATCCGCAGTGATGATTTATAATGGCAAAAAGGAGGCGAGATCATGGGAAAAGGGAGATTGAAAGTGGAAGAAAGAATTAAGGCCGAAACCGATGCTGAAATCCAAAAAGCGACTCTCCTGAAACAGACACAATCAAAGAAGAAATAGTGCCTGACCCTGTTGTATCTGGCTGAAAGATGAACGAATGTGTGAAAAACCCCGGCTGTGCTCTGATGCCGGGGTTTTTCAGGCTGCCTAAAGACATTAAAAGAAGCTGATGTCCGAATGTTTTAGTATAATAGATTTTCGACAAGACAAAGGAGCATATGCCATGATGACACAATTTCAGAGCTTTTTTACTCTTGACCATATTTTGCAGATCAGTATCAGCATCGGAATTTTAGCGGCTTTTCTCGTTTTGAGAAAACTGTTTGTCAAATACTTTTTTCAGCTCATTTACAAATTGGCGAACAAGCCGAAAACCGACATATTCAAACAGATTGCCGTAGCGTTTGACAAGCCGGCCAGATGGTTTTTCGTGGCGCTGGGTCTGTTTTTGGCGATTGAGTATTCGCCGTTTTTAGACGGGCAGATGGACATTGTCAAAAAATTGTACCGCTCTCTGATCGTTGCGCTGATCGCCTGGGGGCTTTGCAATCTGACATCGGCGTCTTCGTTTTTATTTCATAAAGTCAATCAGCGTTTTGAGCTTGATATGGATGACATTTTGGCGCCGTTTTTATCCAAGGTGCTGCGCTTTGTCATTCTCGCGCTCAGCGTCAGTGTGATCGCGCAGGAATTCAATTATGATGTAAACGGGTTCGTGGCCGGACTCGGACTTGGCGGATTGGCCTTCGCGCTTGCGGCTAAAGATACGATCAGCAATTTTTTCGGCGGCATTATCATCATTACGGAAAAGCCGTTTACGATCGGCGACTGGGTCGAGACGTCATCTGTGACGGGGGGCGTTGAAGATATCACATTCCGAAGCACAAGGTTCCGGACGGCGCAGGGGGCGCTTGTTACCGTGCCCAATTCAACGCTGTCCATGGAAGCCATCACAAACTGGACGAGGATGACGAAGCGCCAGGTCACGTTTTCCGTTCGTGTTTCTTATGCGACGCCGATTGATCGTTTAGAGCGGTGCATCACAAGGCTCAGAGAAATGCTTCGTGAACATGAAGGCGTGCATGATGATACGATTATGGTTAACTTTGACGTGTTTGCGGACAGCTATTATAATCTGTTTTTCAACTTTTACACAAAGACCATCGTCTGGGCGGAAAGCTTGGACGTGCGGCAGGATATCAACCGCCGGATTATTGATATTTTTGCTGAGGAAGGCGTGGAATTCGCCTATCCGGGCCAGAATGTATTCGTAAAACAGAAAAGCCACGATGATCCGGTTCATGTGAAGGATCATTCCGGAGAAAAAGAACGGGCATAACAGGCGCCGTTCTTTTTTCATGATATGATAAAAAGAAAAGGCGGTGGAAGAGTGGAAGCGTTTATGACATTGATCAATCAGGCGGAACGTATCGTGGTGCTGACGGGAGCGGGAATGAGCACGGAATCCGGCATTCCTGATTTTCGTTCGGCGGGCGGTATATGGACCGAAGACACCTCCAGAATGGAAGCGATGAGCAGGGAATCCTTTGAACGCCGTCCGCGTGAATTCTGGCCTAAATTCAAACAGCTCTTTCAGATGAAAATGAGCGGAAGTTATGAGCCGAATGCCGGCCATACGTATTTGGCGGATCTTGAAAAGCGGGGAAAGCAGGTAGACATTTTCACGCAGAATATTGACGGGCTGCATAAGAAAGCGGGAAGCAGCAGTGTCTATGAGCTTCACGGTTCAATTCAGACCGCCGCATGCCCCCGCTGCGGAGCGCGCTACGGGCTTTCTCATCTGCTGAAGGACGAAGTGCCGGAATGTACGGCGGAAATCGGTGATCATGCGGTATGCGGCACCGTATTAAAAACGGATGTCGTGCTGTTCGGCGATCTCGTTCAGCATTTTGAAACCCTTTATGAAAAGCTTGATAAAGCTGATCTTCTTCTTGTGATCGGCACTTCGCTTGAAGTGGCGCCGGCAAGGTTTGTCCCTGAGGATGCGGGCCGGATTCCCGGTTTGAAGCAGGTGATCATTAACCTTGAGCCGACATATTGCGACCATTTATTTGATCTTGTCATCCATGAGAAGATCGGTGAATTTGCAAAACGGATCAGCGCCGCGACATAAAAAAGCCGGATCATATACAGATCCGGCTTTTCTTATTCATGGACGGGAATCATTTGATCCGTCAAAACATCAAAGGAGTAGCCCTGGGCTTTCAGTTTTTGGATCAGGCTCGGCAAAGCGTGCACCGTCGCAGGCAGATCGTGCATTAAAATGACATGCGGCCTGCTCGTATGAACGCTTTCCAAATATGCGAGCTGATTCAATACTTCCGGCACGTACCGTGCGTTTTTGTACTTCCAGTCTTCACTGTCTATCGTCCAGTCCCAGTACACGAATCCGTCTTTTTCGAGATTCTTAATCTGGGCATCCGTCAATGACGGTTTACTGCCGTAAGGCGTGCGGACAAGATCCGTTTTTACTCCGGTGATTGCCTCGAGTGTATCGCGTCCCTGCTGCATTTCGTTCAGCGGTGATGTCGGTGTTTGATAAAACAGGTGATTATCGTGCGTCACGCCGTGCAGGCCGAGCGCGATTCCTTCCTGCTTCGCTCTTTGCACGGAATGCTTATAGGCTTTCATCCGCGGTTCAAGCATAAAAAAAGTGGCCTTTGCGCCATTTGCCTTCAATACATTCAACAGCTGTTCAGTATATGGAGACGGCCCGTCGTCGAAGGTTAAATATACCGTTTTTTTTCCTGGGTCACGCTCTCTCTGCAAATGTTTCATTAAGACGTCGGGAGAATCATTTTTCAGCCGCAGGCTTTCTGCTTCATCCCGAAGCTGCCCGTTTGCGGTCACGGTGACCTGTTTGTTTTTTGCGGCGGAAGCGGAATATCCCATTATGACGATTACCAGAAGCAGTCCGCACAAAACTGCTAAACTCGTAAGTTTAAAAGCCAATGAAAACAGAGAAGGGGAAGCACCTTCTTTTGTGTTGCGCATAACAATCTCTCCAGTAGCATAAGTTTCTGCATAATGCCGATAACAGCGGAGGCTTGCGAAGTGCCATAAGTTAACAGCATATGTATGTCGAATCAAGTATACAGGAACAAAACTGGAAAAGACATAGAAAAGATGTCGAATAATAAGATTTTAAGAAAAAAATAAACTCCGCAGCCGGCTCGTTCAGTATGATAGAATAGTTGACAATAACAGCTGAGAATGCACATCACGGCAGATAACGATGAGGAGGGTTTACATGAAGACATTAGTAAACGGCCAGTTGATTGATCGTGAAGAAGCGGCAGTTGATATTGAGGACCGCGGATATCAATTCGGTGACGGTGTGTATGAGGTCATCAGAGTGTATAACGGTGCCTTATTCGGTCTGCGTGAGCATATCGTCCGTCTTTTCAGAAGCGCCGCAGAAATCGGCATCACCCTGCCGTTCTCCGCAGAGGACATAGAATGGGATCTGCAAAAGCTTGTACAGGAAAACAAACTCATTGACGGCGGGGTCTATATACAGACGACGAGAGGGAAGGCGCCGCGCAAGCACCAGTATGACGAAGGTTTGGAACCGCAGACGACTGCATACACCTTTTCAGTGAAAAAACCGGAAAATGAACAAAAAGCCGGAGCGCAGGCCATAACGGCGGAAGACAAACGCTGGCTGAGGTGTGACATTAAGAGTCTGAATTTACTGTATAATGTGATGATTAAACAAAAAGCCTATGAAGCAGGCGCTTATGAAGCGGTGCTGATAAGGGACGGAGCGGTCACGGAAGGAACCTCTTCCAATGTATACGCCGTCATAAACGGCACTGTCCGGACGCATCCTGCAAATGAGCTGATTTTAAACGGCATTACGCGGATGAAACTGTTAGAGCTGATGAAAGAAAACGGGATTGAGGTGCGGGAGAAGGCTCTTACCGAAGACGAACTCAGGGATGCGGATGAAATTTTCATCTCGTCAACGACGGCTGAATTAATCCCTATCGTAACCCTTGACGGGAAACCGGTCGGAAGCGGAGCGCCGGGACCTGTAGCCAAAACGATTCAGGAGGCTTTTCAGTCGCACATTCAGCAGGAGCTCGGCGTTCAGTCATAAGCTGAAAAAAGGCCGGAACACATCCGGCCTTTTTGCTTCAGTCAGATAAAAAGAGATTCGATATGCTGCACGAGCACACGGGAGATCTTCTCTTTTGAAAGACGCTCAGGTTCAAGCATGGCATGCAGCGCCAATCCGTCGGCGATGGCGTACATTTTCTCCGCTTCGATCTCTTTATCAAGATTCGGTTTCAGAAGCTTATTTTCATCCAGCCAGTCAATCAGACCGCGGATATATGCTAAGATCCCGTCCTGCTGGGGTTGAAACTCTTCTCCCTTATGTCTGGCATAAGCTGTGAAAGCGAACCATACCTCCATTTCAGCCATCGTTTCTTCATCTGTCGGGATGATTTCAAGCATCAGACGCACCGCTTTTTCTTTCGGCGGCAGATCTTTCATGGCAACTTCGTTAATTCTGGCGGCCGCTTTTTCTTTTACGAGTGTCATCGCATACCCTAAAAGCTCATCCTGGGTGGTGAAATAGTGCCTCAGCGCGCCTAAAGAAAGACCCGCTTCCTGGGCGATGTTTCTCACTGTCGCTCCTTCCATTCCCCGCTCCAAAATCGTCCGCCAAGTGGCTTCGGCTATTTGTTTTCTTCTTTTTTCATGATCGATTATTTTAGGCATGGTTCCAGTGTAACAGGAAATATTTTTTCTTGCAATTTTGTAATACAGTTGTATTAAATAAAAAGCAGTGATACAATGCATTTTAGAAAACGATAAGGGGGAACCGGATTGAACGCGATTGCTTGGTTGATTGTCATTTGTGAGGCTGCTTTTTGGGCGGCTGTCATCTTTGGATTGGCGGCGCGCTATATATTCAGGCGGCAAAAGCTCGGAATGTTTTTTTTCGCTCTCATTCCTTTATTGGATGCCGTACTGTTTCTGGCGGCCGCAGCTGATTTATACAGAGGGGCGGCGGCGACTATGGCGCATGCGGTGGCGGCCATTTATATCGGAGTGTCTGTCGCCTTCGGGAAAAGCATGATTCAATGGGCGGATGAGCGGTTCCGCTATTATGTGGTCAAGGAAGGGGCAAGACCGGTCAAGCGGTACGGGCTGGATTATGCCAAACATTATGCAAAAGGGTGGGGGAGACATGTATTAGCGTTTGCCATCGGCGGCGTTCTTTTAGCCGGAACGGTATTTCTCATTCAGGACGCTTCCCGCACCGAAGCTCTCAGCAAGCTGTTAAAGGGCTGGTCTGTCGTATTATGCATCGATTTTTTGATCATGGCGAGTTTTTTTGTGATGCCGAAAAAAAGAAGAAACAGCCGGGAGCTGTAAAAAAAGCAGCTTTTGATTAAGCTGCTTTACAGAAAGAATTATTTTACGATCAGCACGGGAATATCGGATTTCGATGACAGTTTTTCACTGACGCTTCCGAATAAAAGTTTTTTCAGCCTGTTCTGGTCCCGGCTCCCCATGACGATCAAATCCGCCGATATACGGTCGGCATGCTCGATAATGGCATCAGCGGGATCACCTTCTAAAATGTCGATATCCCCGTCAATCTGGCTTTCGTTCATCAGCATTCTCGCTTCCGCAACGATTTCTTCCGTACGGTCTTCATAAATCATCGGATCAGGGGAGATTCTTTCCGCCTGGAGCGGGTCAGGAACGCTTGCAATCCCGCCGCCGATATACGTTGCCCCGGCTCCCGGCCTCGGGGGATCAACAATCGTCTGGGTATCTTTTGCATTGTGGGAATGTACGACCGTTAAATCCGCGTGAAATGTTTTTGAAAGGTCTATGGCTTTTTGGAGCGCTTTTTTACTATCATCACTTCCGTCAAAAGCTGCTATCAACCGGTCCGCGTGAAACATCGGCCTCATCCTTTCAGTAAAAAAGGTTTGTTTTACAATACCCGAATGGCAGAAATGTAAAACCTGCATTGACAAAAAAAGGATTTGTTTATATGATGAAGGAACAATATAGGGAAAAAGGAGGTATGGATCATGTCAAAACTAAAGCTTGTCAACTCATCTTCAGCTGAATACCGGCGTGACTCCCATACAGCTTCCGTTTTCTGAACATTTGCTTAAAAACGGGGCAGTCGCGCATAAACGGCGGGTCTGTACCTTATTTATAATAATAAGAGGCATGGAGCTGAGGCTTCATGTCTTTTTTTATACAAAAAAATGAAAGAAAGACAGGTGTGATGCATGTGGCGGTATTAGCGAAAACAATGAAAAACAATCCGGAAAAGCTTGAGGGCGGCTGATTGATGAAAGGGGATGACGGTATTTGTTTACTGTATTAAAAAAGCTCGCGTGGTTTTTTAAAGCCTATTGGCTGCGCTATACGACAGCGATTGTTCTGTTATTGATTGTGAATGTCATTGAAATGTTTCCGCCTAAACTTCTCGGTAACGCGATAGACGATATGAAGGCGGGCGTGTTTACAAAAAGCGGGATGCTGTTTTACATATGTGTTTTTCTCGCATTAACGGCAGCCGTCTATTTACTGTCTTATTTTTGGATGTATCAGCTTTTCGGCGGGGCGAATGTCATGGAGAAGATTCTCCGTTCAAAGCTGATGGGAAGGCTTCTTCAAATGTCACCGCCGTTTTACGAGAAATACAGAACGGGCGATTTAATGGCGCGGGGGACAAATGACTTGCAGGCCGTCAGTATGACGACGGGCTTTGGGGTCTTAACGCTCGTTGATTCAACGATGTATATGCTGACGATATTTTTGACAATGGGGCTTCTCATCAGCTGGAAGCTGACATTTGCCGCGATTATTCCGCTGCCGATAATGGCGGCTGCGGTCAGCCTGTACGGAAAAAAGATCCATGAGCGGTTTACGGAAGCGCAGGATGCTTTCGGATCATTAAATGACAAGGTGCTGGAGTCGGTATCCGGCGTCCGGGTCATCCGGGCTTTCGTACAGGAAAAAAATGATGTCAGCCGGTTCGGTGATATGACGGCGGATGTATATGAGAAAAACATGAAGGTGGCGTTTATCGATTCACTTTTTGAACCGACTGTAAAACTTCTCGTCGGCCTCAGCTATCTCATCGGTCTCGGCTACGGCGCTTATCTCGTTTTTCAAAACCGGCTGACGCTGGGAGAGCTGGTATCGTTTAACGTGTACCTCGGAATGATGATCTGGCCGATGTTTGCGATCGGAGAATTAATCAATATCATGCAGCGCGGAAATGCCTCCTTGGATCGTGTCAATGAGACGCTTTCCTATGAGCCAGACGTGACAGGACCCAAGCACCCCGCCGGCATCAAGGAGCCCGGGCGTCTTGTTTTTGAACAAGTGACTTTCACGTATCCGAGCGGAGCGGGACCGGCGGTTTCTGATGTATCTTTTTCCGTAGAAAAAGGGCAGACGCTCGGCATCGTCGGGAAGACGGGAAGCGGAAAGACGACGATCATTAAGCAGCTGTTGCGTGAATATCCGCCCGGTGCGGGAGCAATCACGTTTACAGGCGTTCCGATTCAGGAGATTCCGCTTGAGGAGCTCCGCGGGTGGATCGGCTATGTGCCGCAGGATCATATTTTATTTTCGAAGACTGTAAAAGAGAATCTGCTTTACGGCCGGCAGGATGCAAACGAAGAGGAAATCGGCAGCGCGCTGAAAGATGCGCATTTTGAAAACGATATCGGCATGCTTTCCGACGGGCTTGAGACGCTTGTCGGCGAGAAGGGCGTAGCGCTCTCTGGCGGACAAAAGCAGCGCATCTCAATTGCGAGAGCGCTTTTGACCGATCCTGACATTCTCATATTAGATGATTCGCTATCTGCCGTAGACGCGAAAACGGAAGCCGCCATCATTGACAGCATCCGTAAAAAACGCCGGCATAAAACAACGATTATCACCACCCACCGGCTCTCGGCAGTTGAACACGCAGATCTCATTCTCGTCATGGATGAAGGCCGGGTGTCTGAAAGAGGCACGCACCGGGAGCTATTGGCGCAGAACGGCTGGTATCGAAAACAATATGAGAGGCAGCAGCTGTCCTCTCTTGAAGAAGGGGGGACGGGCGCATGAAGACCGGGAGAAGATTATGGAATTACGCGCTTCAATATAAGAAGCTGCTGATATGGGCGGTCGTCCTGCTCATTATTGCGGTCGGCACTGAGCTGACCGGCCCGTTTATCGGAAAAAAAATGATTGACGACCACATTCTCGGCATTGAAAAAACATGGGTTAAAGCCTCTGCGGACGATCCGGGCGCCGTCAGGTTCCGGGGGCATGATTATGTGAGGGAGGACCGGCTCAAACCGGGGACGGACAAAACCGGAGAGGCGCACATTTATCAAGTCGGTGCGGGCTACTATTTTGTTGACCGTCCCGTCAGTTTTGACGGAAACCGTTCGGTGTCTGACGGCCGGCTGACAATATCAAACGGTAAAGAAAGCAGGTCATATCCCGCCATTACGTTATCAAGACAGGAGATTTTTCAATTTTACCGTCCCGAAATAAAAGGATTGCTGACGCTGACCGCCATTTACGCGGGACTGCTCATGTTTTCCGTATGTTTTCATTACGGCCAGCATTATCTGCTGCAGATGGGAGCGAACCGGATCATACAGCGCATGAGGCAGGATGTATTTTCACACATTCAGAAAATGCCGATCCGCTACTTTGATAATCTGCCTGCCGGAAAAGTCGTGGCCCGCATTACGAATGACACAGAAGCGGTCAGGGATTTATATGTAACGGTGCTGTCGACATTTATCACAAGCGGCGTTTATATGCTCGGCATTTTTACGGCGCTGTTTATGCTTGACGTCAGGCTGGCCGCCGTTTGCCTGCTGATTATTCCGATTTTAATGATCTGGTCGGTTGTGTACCGCAAATACGCATCCGTCTTCAACCAAAAAATCCGTTCCATTAACAGTAACATCAATGCGAAAATGAACGAATCCATTCAAGGAATGCCGATTATTCAGGCGTTCCGCCGCGAAAAGGAAACGATGAAGGAATTTGAAGAATTGAATGAAGCTCATTTTCGCTACAAAAACAAAATGCTGTCCTTAAATTCCCTCATGTCCCACAGTCTTGTCAATGTGTTGCGCAATCTGGCGTTTGTCGGGCTGATATGGTATTTCGGAGGCGCGAGTCTGAGTGTGGCCGGAATTGTTTCGATCGGCGTTTTATACGCGTTTGTTGATTATTTAAACCGTTTGTTCCAGCCGGTTACGGGGATTGTCAACCAATTTTCGAAGCTTGAATTGGCCCGTGTCTCTGCCGCCAGAGTATTCGAGCTTTTACAGGAGGAGGAAACAGAAGAAGAAGGCGCTCCCGCAGACAGAAAGGCTGAAGGAACTGTGGAATTCCGCGATGTTTCTTTTGGATATCGAAAGGGAGAAGAGGTGCTGAAACACATCAGCTTTACAGCTGAAAAAGGGGAGACGGTCGCCCTCGTCGGCCATACAGGGTCCGGCAAAAGCTCCATCCTGAATCTTCTGTTCCGTTTTTATGATGCCCAAAAAGGAGATATCCTGCTGGATAATAAAAGCATATACGGCATGTCGAGGCAGGAGCTGAGGTCGCATATGGGCATTGTGCTGCAAGACCCGTATCTTTTCTCGGGCACGATCGGCTCCAATGTGACACTCGATGATCAGCGTATTTCTTTGGAGCAGGCGGAAGAAGCGCTTCGCCAAGTCGGCGCCGCAAGTCTTCTGCAATCCCTGCCTAAGGGCATCAGAGAGCCCGTTACCGAAAAAGGCGGCACACTGTCCTCAGGCCAGCGTCAGCTGATTTCTTTTGCAAGAGCGCTTGTGTTCGATCCGGCCATATTAATTTTGGATGAGGCGACGGCGCACATTGACACCGAAACAGAAGCAGTCATTCAAAAAGCGCTGCAAGTCGTTCAAGAAGGGCGCACGACATTTATTATCGCCCATCGGCTTTCCACGATCAGACACGCAGACCAGATTCTCGTGCTGGAAAAGGGCCGCATTATTGAAAAGGGAAGCCATGACGAATTAATGGCGCAAAAGGGGCAGTACCACCAAATGTATGAATTGCAGAAAGGAACGGCGAAGTCCGCGGTGTAATCGGAAAGGGTGAATCTAAAGATTCGCCCTTTTTTTCATTCAGTAAGCCAGTCCCACCCGTTTTCTGACAAACTGCGGGCTGATCAGCTCACGGTACAGAAAGTGCGCCGTGTCTCCGACGGTGATTTCAGCGCCGTCTTCAGGAAGGCGATCCTGTTCGAACCGGTAAACTCCGGCAGCGTCTCCGTCAGGAAGGTAGGTGGGACAAATGATCGTCCAGTCAAGATCGTCTGCCAGCAGCATCTCGTATACGCGGGCGTGTTCCTTTGCGGCTCTTGTTGATTTTCGTTTTGATTCTGCCGATTCAAACCGGTATTGATCAGGCATAAGCCGTGATTGAAGGATACCCGCGGTGCCGATCGTAATCAGACGCTGAACATGATGCCGTTTCATGCTGTCTATTATATGGGTCATAGCGGCTGAAAGGGTATCGTCACCGTCCGTGCCGAGACAGCTCACGACTGTGTCCGCTTTGGAAATCAATCGGCTTACATCTTCCCGCCGCCTCGCATTCCCTGTTATGATTTGTTTTTCAGGAATGGGAAGGACTGTTCCGGCTGATCTGACAAGAGCGAATATCTCCATGTGTCCATGTTTCTGCGCTTCTTTTATAAAAGCCTGTCCGACTCTTCCCGTTGCTCCGAGTAAAGCGATGTTCATGTAAAAAACCTCCTCGCCGCTCATTATATCATTCAAAGCAGCGGGGAAAAGAATACCTGTGAATAAACGGGAAATGGTGGGCAACATATTCATTGACCAAAGAAACACTTACGAACTGAAACAGCTCCCAATTGACTGAGGCAATGAATGACATGTTTTCCCTCCTTTTTTCCTAGGGTATGTGGAATAGGAAAAAAGGGTGACGGCATAAAAGAAGACGCGGTATCCCGCGCCTTCTGTAAGCCATTTATTGAGTTATTGTACGCCTTGGCCGCCCATGCTCTGCTGTGCGAAAGATACTAAACGTTTAGTGATTTCTCCTCCGACAGAACCGTTTGCACGAGAAGTTGTTTCTCCGCCAAGGTTTACGCCGAACTCAGAAGCAATTTCGTATTTCATTTGGTCGATTGCTTGAGCAGCGCCGGGTACTACTAGTTGGTTTGAAGAGTTGTTGTTTGCCATTTGTATGATCTCCTTTATAAAGTAGTATGGTTGGGTTTGCTGGAATTGCACCAGCCGATGATTTTCGGAACGAAAACCATTGCCAGCTTGGCTTCACCCAATGCTGTTTGCCGCTTTGTACTACGTATTATGGTGAATCAAACGGCATCTCATTCGGAAAACGGTGTGGTAAATAGCGGAAGGAAAAGAAAAGCCCAGCCTGATGCGGCTGAGCTTTTAGCTTTCAGTCATATATGTGATAAAGCATTAATTCATGCAGCTCTTTTACGAGAGCCGGTTCTTCTTTTCCCGGATGTGTGTGTCCCCATTCAATGTCTCCGGACTTATGGTAAATCCCTTCGTAATGCGTACCCTGCCAGTAAAATGAAATCCGCCATCCGGGCAGTTTCTCTTTTTTGAATAACGGTTTCCAGCTGAAGTGCGAAATCATGACGTTCACGCTCCTTATGGGAAATGTTGATCTTGTTCATTGTAGCTCATCGTTCAATGCCTGTCCCGGGTAAACCTAAAAAAAGACGGCCTCACCGCCAAAGTTTTTCCGGGGCGGTGATGGACCGTTCTGATAAATACGACGCGTATTCAAAATTTCTCCGTTTTGTCAGGTAATCGACCGATCTCAGCTTCGGATGGGAAAAAATGCTGCGCCCGGGGCGGGAATTGGCTTCAAACATCCAAACTTTCCCTGAATGATCGACGCCGAGGTCAAAACCGATTTCGCCGATAAAACCTTCAATGTGCTCATTTAACACGCGGCTGACCGCCAAGGCGGCTTTTGAAAGTTTCCGCATCATGCCGACTCTCTCTCGCGGATCGCCGTATAATTCAGCTAACGTCCTGACTTCTCCGCCGGTTGCGAGATGCGTCGTGATGCTGTTTTCACCGGAAATTTTTGCTGCAATGGCCGTCACTGTCCATTTCCCCTCGGCGTTTTTGTTCGTGTGCACCCTGAAATCGACGGGACGCCCATCCAGCCGGATCAGGTCAATGCCTTGCTGAATTAAAAATGCGGACGGGTCATTGTTTTCTTTAAATGATGTCATGAAGGATGCCGCATCTGAATACTCTGCCGTCACCACCGTTTTTTCCTCATTCGTGTGTTTGACAGATAAGCCGGCATCTGTTTTTTCCACCTTGTAAATCCCCGTTCCGAGTGCGCCGTCTGCAGGTTTGATATAGACGGTGTCAAACGTGCTGCATAACGTCTCTAACGCTTCCGCATTCGGGTGCAGGACAGATTTTGGCAGTAGTGAAGCGGTGAGACTGTTTTTTTCCAGAAGCTTATGAATGTCCCATTTATTAAAGAATTGCGGATTAAACCACGGAATCTGATAGTCATTCATCAGCCTCTGTTTTGTCTGCTGTAAAAGCGGAACTTCTTCCGTTTTTCGGCTGGGGAGCCTGTCATATACGACATTCGGAAGCGGGACGGCCGTCCGTTTCCAGCTGTTTTCTTTATAAATCAGCGCTTGGACGGTGCCTTCTTCCCAGTTGATCTGATGGGCCCCGAAAACGAAACAATATCCGTTCGCCTGTTCATGAAGAGAGAGCATCTTGGAAAAGAAGGCTGTACGGTCTCTTAATGGGCGGGACGGCGATGATGTGAACCCGGCTGTGAAAACGCCGATCAGCGGTCCGATGTGCACCGTCTGGCCGTGTATGAGAAAGTCAGCCCGGCTTTTATGCGGTATCAACAGCTCCTCAAACAAATCTTCAGAAAGGAGCGCGCTTTTTTCAAGTGATTGAGAAAAGGCTACACGGCATTTGACAACTTTGGTCCCGAAGGCAGCGGATAAAAGCCCTTCCCGTTTCATGGAGGAGGGGAGAAACAGCGTATTTTTGCTTTTTTTATCGATGCCGACAATCATCCCTTTATGATTCACGCGGTAATACTCCTTTCCGGCTTTCCTGTGACTGAAGTTCGCGGAAGCGTCTCAGCGGACTCGTATACAAATCCTCTTTCGCCTCCGGAGCCACGCTTAAAATAGCTTTCCGTCCCGGCTTTGAGTTGACATCCAAAAGCCAGATGCGTCCGTCTTTGGCATAACAAATATCGAGCCCCAGCTCAAACAGCGGCCCGAACCGTTCATCAAGGAAATAAGGGACGGATTGGGTGATCGAAAAGACATCATCCAATAAAACGGCCTGCTGCTTTCTCGGAATTTCCTCAAACCATGTGTCAAACTTAATCGGTTCTGATCCTCCTGGCAAATGAGATAAAAGACCGTTCTGATAACCCCTTCTGACCGCTTTTCCGACCGTTTCCCAAACGCCTGACTCCGTTTTGCGCATGAAAATGCGGATGTCGCACGGATGCCGCTCTTTATCCTGGATATTTAAGTAGGATTGAAGCAAATAGCGGTGCTGCAGCACTTTTTTGCACCAAGACTTAAAAGACACGTGATTGGAAAATGATTTTGTTTGTTTGTTTTTTCCGATATAGTAAGTGGCCGTAATTGATTTTTTGCCTGTTTCAAGCAGGATGATGCCTCTGCCTCCCGCGCCGAAAGCGGGCTTAAGTATACATGCTTTTTCCTTGGCTAAGTATGATTGCACCTGTTCATAGCGGCTGACTTCGGCCGTTTCAGGAATATAGGGACTGATCAGATGATGCTTTTGGAGCGCATCCGTGACCGTCCATTTATCAGGAAGCCCCCGGCCGATAAATTCCGTTTTCCGATATTTTTTCAGCCATTCGACGATCGGTTTGGCTTTTTGCGCTTCAGCGGATTTTCCGTAAAAACAGCGGTCGTAAATATATTCGGGAATATCGATTTCCGTTTCGTTCCACTTTCCGCTTTGCGGGTGATAGACGAGCGCTTTCACGCGCAAAGAATCCGGAAATATATCAAACGGTGTAAAGCGGGCTAAGCGCACATTATATTGAGGCGCTCTTTCAGCCAATTCCCCGGCGTAATCTTCTTCGTGCCGGCGGGATACAGACATAAAACCGAGTGTTGTCATATTATTACTCCCCCTTTATTCAAAAAGCCGCTGATGGAACGGCCCTTCCATCCAATAAATATGCTAAGCGCATCATAAAAGATGATCTACTGTAAAGAGTACGAAACAGCATCTTGCCTTATTCCTCACAAACAACAATTCAGGTTCTTCATTTGCCCGCATGCACGCCAGCCTCTATAATACGAATAGATATATCATCAAGAAAATAGAACATAAGATGGAGGCAGAAGAAAAGGAATGGGCATAGCAGGAACGTTTCTATTTATGATTGTGATCGGAGCCGCGATCGGCGCGGTGACGAATCATCTTGCCATTCAGATGTTATTTCGTCCGTACCGGCCGTATTACCTGTTCGGAAAACGGGTTCCGTTTACGCCGGGGCTGATCCCGAAAAGGCGGGATGAATTGGCAAAACAAATGGGGCTCATGGTGACGAACCACCTTTTAACCCCGGAAGGAATAAAAAAGCGGCTTTTATCAGATACCGTTAAAAACCAGGCGCTTCTTTTCGCCGAACAATTCACACAAAAAATGGCCGCTTCCGAGATGACGGTGCACGAAGCTTTGGCCGCCGCGGGCATCCGGAATCCGCAGGAAAAGACGGATGCCTGGATTGACCGTTTTACCGATGAAAAGCTTTCGGAACTGTACCGGAAATATGAGCACCGCGCCATAAAAGACTGGCTTCCTGATGAGCTTCAGGAAAAGCTGGATGAAAAAGTCCCGTTGGCCGCAGATTATATTCTGAAGCGGAGCATTGATTATTTTGAGAGCGAAGAAGGGAAAGACAGGCTCGGAAATATGATTGACGACTTTTTGAATTCCCGGGGGATGCTCGGCAGCATGGTGCAGATGTTCCTCGGCAATTCAAGCTTGGCAGACCGTGTGCTGCCTGAGCTGTTAAAGTTTTTGCGCAATGAGGAAACGAAAAAGCTTCTGGCTGATCTGCTTTCTCAAGAATGGGGCAAGCTCAAATCTTATACACTTTATGAGGCCGATGAAAAGTGGAATGCGAAAGATCTGCTGTTCAGCATGAAAAAGCGGGTTTTGGCCGCACTTCAAACCGCGCCCTTTTTCGAATGCCGGCTCGGTGACATCATCTCCCGTTATGAAGGGGAGATTACGGGAACGTACGCGCCGAAGCTGCTTGATGCGGCACTCGGCAGTATTGCCGCTCATTTGGAGGATGTGCTGAAACGGCTGCGTCTTGAGGAAGTGGTCAAAGAGCAGGTTGATCAGTTTCCCGTTGAACGGCTGGAGGAAATGGTGCTGTCGATTTCCAAGAGAGAATTTAAGATGATAACGTATTTAGGCGGTCTGCTCGGCGGGATAATCGGAGCAATTCAGGCTTTGTTTGTCATTCTTTTCTAAGGAAAACATACGCCGATGATGAAAGTCGCTCCGCAGTCTGTTATAGTGGAGTGGTATGTCCGAAAGGAAGAAAGGAGCGGTTACTATGGCAGTTCATTTTTATGATGCAGCATATGATCTTGAAAAAGCTTTGCGAAACAGTGATGAATACAGCCGTCTGAGAGGGCTTTATGATCAAGTAAACGCAGATGAATCCGCAAAACGCATGTTTGATAACTTCCGCAATGTACAGCTGCAGCTGCAGCAGAAACAGATGTCAGGTGAAGAAATCACTCAGGAAGAGGTAGAGCAGGCACAAAAAACGGTGGCTCTCGTACAGCAGCATGAATTGATTTCTCAGCTGATGGAAGCGGAACAGCGCATGAGCATGCTGATCGGCGAGTTAAACAAAATCATTATGAAACCTCTTGAAGAGCTTTACGGCAGCCCGCAATAAGCTCCACACCCCTCCATCTATGAAATGGAGGGGCTTTTTTTATTCAACAGAAAAATCAAGCGAACCTTTTACCGTTCCGTTAATGATGACAGACAGAGTGTGAATTCCCCGATAATGCTTGCGGGTGGTTAAATCTTTAAGGGAATGATGTTTGCTGAAGGCTTTTACGTCTCCGTTATCCATGGCGGACTCCGACATCTTAAACACCTTGCGGCTGCGGTGCCCCCTTTTCTTTACAAAATCAATTGCGTATTCAACCCTGACTTTTTGCCGGGCGGATGAGCGGATCTGAAAAGAAAAATGTATGCTTGTTCCGATGGCGGCCGTTTCCGGATTCAGTGTAAAACGTTCCAATGAAATCCGGGAGGCGTCTTCAAACCCGAAAACCGCAAGCGCCTGTTTGTCTCCTCTTTTTAACAGTGTCCTGCAGGCGTGCTTCAAAATCCAGTCCGTGTGCGGACAGCTTCCGAACCGCTCGGCTGCGATCTGTGCCAGAAGATCCGGATGTGTTTTGGAGATGTCATTCAGGTTATTCGCCACGCTTTTTCTGACATATAACGAGTCATCCTGCATCAAGCGGTCCAGAACAGGGAGAATCGGAGAAGGATCTTCAAGAAGAGCCGGAATGGAGATTCCCCATGGCAGGCGCGGTCTTGAGCCTTCGCTGGCAAGCCTTCTGACATGTTCGTCCGGATGCTCCGTCCAGGAAAGGAACTCTTTGAACATCCGCACCCGGTCAAGCCTGATATACGGGCGGACCGCAAATTCGGAAGTGGAAAAACGAGTGAAATACTGAAGCGCCTTCATTGATTCGTCCCAGTGATCCGTTCCGTACTGTTGGACATAATCGGGAAAAATAATCCCGGCGAGCCCTGAGAAGTGGGGAGCTGTCTCATATAAGACGTCAAGCGCCCGTATGTAATCCTTCGGCAGTGTTTCATATAAAGAGTCTGTGATCCGGCGCATTCGCTGTTTTAACGTCAGTCCGGGCCAATCTTCCTGAAACATCAGCGCCCGGCACTTGTCCCGCTCAAAAGCCGGATACGCCGATTTGATTCTGTTCAGAAGTGCTTCTGCAAATTCTTCGTTATAAATATCTTTTAATAGAGACATGACAGTCACCGCTTTTTTTCTTTTATTATATGGGAATGTATGTTCTCTTTCAACTTTATCATACATTCAGCATAGATATTTCCTCTGATTTTTTTAGTTAAAAAAACCCTTGTTTTTTAACAATATAATTGAGATAATAACTCTGAAAGCGCCTACACTTACAGATGATCTAAGGATACGGTCGCCTATACTGCCTGGTATGATAAGGGGTAGCAACAGAGAGTAAGTGAAACGAGCGCATCAACGGTCAAATAAGGGGTTCCTGATATATTTCGTAAATAGAAATACACATTGGGGAGAAGGCAGCAAATCGATCGTATCCCAACAAAACGACAGTTCAAAGTCTGCTTGAGGCAGGCTTTTTTGCTGCGGAGAAAAGGTTGTTCTAAACAAAGAGACAGGGTCATATCCTAATGACAAGTACAGTCATCAAGGAGGGGGACTTCTCTGTGTCAAAACAAATGCTGGCGTTAAATATAGACGGAGCGCTTCTTCGCTCCAACGGCAAACTTCATCAGACGACAAAGGATGCCATCGAATACGTCAAGAAAAAAGGAATTTACGTCACACTGGTCACAAACCGCCATTTTCGCTCCGCTCAAAAAGTGGCGAAAATATTAAAGCTGAATGCGAAATTGATTACCCACAGCGGCGCATACATTTCTGAAAAAATAGATGAGCCGTTTTTTGAAAAGAAAATATCAGAAGATCACACGTTTAATATTGTTCAGGTGCTGGAAAGCTATCCATGCAATATCCGGCTTCTTCACGAAAAATATTCGATCGGAAACAAGAAGAAAGTGAACTCCAATCTGGTCGGGAAAACGATGATTCATCCGTCTGACCCGATTTTTTATCCGGTGCAGTTTGTCGAATCATTAAGTGACCTGCTCCTTGATGAGCCGGTTTCAGCGCCCGTCATTGAAGTGCATGCCGAAGATGGCCTGCAGGCTGATATAACGGATACGATAATGAAAGCATTCCCGGCCGTCGATGTGATCCGCGTCAACGGAGAAAAACTGAACATCGTGCCTAAAGGGGTTTCAAAAGAAAGCGGACTTTCGATGGTCGCCGCTGAACTCGGGCTTTCAATGGAAGAGGTTGTGGCTATCGGCCATCAGGAAGATGATCTGCCGATGATCGAGCTGGCCGGTCTCGGCGTCGCGATGGGGAATGCCTCAAATGAATTAAAAAGAAAAGCGGACTGGGTGACAAGGTCAAATGATGAACAGGGAGTCGCCTATATGATTAAGGAATATTTCCGCATGCAGCACCGCAAAGGCTTTCTCGATAAGTTCCATATGAAACGGCCGTAATCAAGAGCCGCAGACGCGAACCGCCGGTCTGCGGCTTTTTCGCGGATTGATTTTAGCCTGTTCTTTCTGTACACTAAAGAAAGTTTTGAATCTGAAAAATAAGGTGATCACATTGCAAATAAAAATAGACGGCATCACGGATGACAGGCTGCATCGTCCGCTGCAAAACATCGCGAATTTATTTTTTGAAGAGTGTGTTCTTGCGTACGGCGAAACGGAGGAACCCTCTGATCTCGTCATCTCACTTGCCATTTCTCAAGATGCAGACAGCGTGTCGGTATCCGGAGAAATCAAAGGAACCGGCGAAAAGGAACATCACACGAAACCGCTTCTTGCCGGATGGAGCGAAAAAGAAGTATTTAAACAGGTGAAAAACACGCTGTCGTACGTCTACTTAAATCTTCTTCAATCGCATACGGGCATGACACAAAAATGGGGAATCTTAACCGGCATCAGGCCTACTAAACTTCTTCATAAAAAGCTGCAGAGCGGCCTGACAAAAGAAGAGGCGCATGCCGATCTGAAAAAAGATTATCTGATCCATGATGAAAAAATCAATCTGATGCAGGAGATTGTCGACCGTCAGCTCGCTGCGGTTCCCGATCTGTACCGGGTCAAAGATGAAGTCAGCATATATATCGGCATCCCGTTCTGCCCGACAAAATGCGCCTACTGCACGTTTCCGGCTTATGCCATTCAAGGACAGGCGGGAAGAGTCGGCTCCTTTTTATGGGGGCTTCACTATGAAATGCAGAAAATCGGAGAATGGCTGAAGCGGCATGATATCAAAGTGACGACCATTTATTTCGGCGGCGGCACGCCGACAAGCATTACCGCTGAGGAAATGGATCTTTTATATGAAGAAATGGTCCGCTCTTTCCCGGATGTCGCGAATATCAGGGAGATTACCGTTGAAGCGGGCCGACCCGACACGATTACGGAGGAAAAGCTGGCCGTTTTAAATAAGTATAAGATTGACAGAATCAGCATCAACCCGCAATCTTATGAAAACGAAACGCTTAAGGCCATCGGCAGACATCATACAGTTGAAGAAACCATCGAAAAATACCATCTTTCCCGCAAACACGGCATGAACAACATCAACATGGACCTGATCATCGGCCTGCCGGGAGAAGGGACGGCTGAGTTCAGGCACAGTCTTGAGGAAACGGAAAAGCTGATGCCTGAATCTTTGACCGTTCATACGCTTTCTTTTAAACGGGCGTCAGAAATGACGAGAAACAAGCATAAGTATAAAGTTGCCGACAGACAGGAAGTGTCCCGCATGATGGATGACGCCGTCCGCTGGACAAAAGAGCACGGCTATACGCCGTACTACTTGTACCGGCAGAAAAACATTCTCGGAAACCTTGAAAATGTCGGATACTCCTTCCCTGGTCAGGAAAGCATCTACAACATTATGATTATGGAAGAAGTGCAGACGATTATCGGTATCGGCTGCGGCGCGGCAAGCAAATTCATTCATCCGGAAACCGGAAAAATCACGCACTTCGCCAATCCGAAAGATCCGAAATCATATAATGACCGATTCGAGCATTATACAGAAGAGAAAATCAAATACTTAGATGAGATGTTCGTCAAATCTGCATTATAATATCAAAAACGGCACGGAATCAGCGTGCCGTTTTTTTTATGTTTAACCGTCTGTAAAAACGGGAAAAGACTATCAGACTGTTATTCGCAAGAGGTGCATAATATGTATGATGTCATAGGAGCGGGAATCGGGCCGTTTAATTTAGGGCTTGCCGCATTGTTAGAGGATATACCCGGAACAGACGCTCTTTTTTTCGATAAAAAGAAAGAATTTGCGTGGCATCCCGGTCTATTAATTAAAGGGACGGATTTACAGGTGGCGTTTCTGGCGGACCTGGTCACGCTCGCCGATCCGAAAAGCCGCTACACGTTTTTAAACTTTCTCCATGAACATGACCGGCTGTACCGGTTTTATACGTTTAATGAATTTGATATTCCGAGACGGGAATTTAACGACTATTTGAGCTGGGCGGCTTCAGAAATCAAATCATGCCGTTTCGGCTCAGAGGTAATCGGCGTGAAAAATGCCGGCGGACATTATGACGTCAGCGTCAAGAACATTGAGGACGGAAGCATCAGTGTCTATCAAACGAAGCATTTCGTCATGGGGACGGGGTCTGAACCGCTTATTCCCGCAGAGATTGCTGACGAAGCGCGTCAGGACACGATGGTCAGCACGGAATATTTGTTTCGGAAAGACGAGCTCGCCGGCGCCGAATCAATTACAGTGGTCGGCTCCGGACAGAGCGCCGCGGAGATCTTTTCTGACTTATTGCACGATGAACAATACCGCCGCAGCCGGCTGCAATGGGTGACACGCTCCGCCGGATTCCGAGAATTGGAAACCGCCAAGCTCGGACAGGAAATGTTTACACCTGATTATGTGGAATATTTTAACAGCCTGCCTTTTAAAGAACGGCTGAACACGCTCCCTGAGCTGGACGGACTGCGCCACGGCATTGATTCTGACACACTTGCCGCCATTTACGATGCCCTGTATCACAGATCGATCAGCGGAGGTTCGCCTGACGTGTATATTCAGCCGATGGCGGAGCTTGAAAAAATTGAAAAGCAAAACGGGCGCTGCGTACTGAGCTTTCATCAATGGCAGATGGATGAAACCTTTACGGCCGATTCAGAAAAAGTGATATTGGCGACCGGTTTTAAACCTCATATTCCGGAATGGTTTACGGCAATTGCCCCCGATATCGAATGGGAGGATGAGAAACGGTTTAAAGTGACGGCCGATTCCCGTCTTGTCTTTAAGGACGACAGGCGGCATCATTTTTTCACATTAACGAATCTTGATCATGCTCACGGAACGGGCGCTACGAATTTGAAGCTGTCTGTTTACAGAAACCAAAAAATCATCAATACCATTCTGGGAAAAGAGCATTTCTCCATTAATAAAAAAACGGCTTTTCAGCAATTTCTTCCCGCTCAAAAAAACTGACCCCTTATGAAGAGGTCAGTTTTTTTTATGATTTCTGCGGCTTCTTTTCAGGCGTCTTCCATTTGAACACGCTGTTCAACAGGAGATATATCCGCTTCGATTCTTTCGTGAGCAAAGGGCCGAAGATGGCCAGTATCAAAACATATAAGGCGGCGAAAGGTTTAAGTGAAGCGGACAGGCCGCCGGCGATGCCGAGATTTGCGACGATAATGGAGAATTCGCCGCGTGACACAATGGTCAGCCCGATATTAGACGATGCTTTATGAGAAAGCCCCGCCCGGCGCCCGGCGATCATGCCGGCGATAAAGTTTCCGGCAATCGTCAGCAGAACGGCGCCAAGGGCAAGCCATACCGCATCTCCGAGTGAAAACGGATCAATGCTGAGACCGAAGCTGAAGAAAAACATGGCCCCGAAAAAGTCACGGAACGGCACGACAAGATGCTCAATCCTGTCAGAATGGGCCGTCTCCGAAAACACGAGTCCGAGCAAGAGCGCGCCGATCGCTTCAGCGACATGAATCGTTTCGGAAAAGCCGGCAATGAAAAAGAGCGCGGCGAAAATGACGATGACAAATACCTCGTTTGAACGGATATCAAGCAGCTTGTTCAGCAGAGGCGGCAATTTTCGGGCGGCAATGAAAAACAGCAGCATATATCCGAAAGCGATCACGATTGACATCAGCGCGCCTCCGACAGACGTCGCGTCTCCCAGAACAAGCCCGGAAACGACCGATAAGTAAACCGCCAGAAAGATATCCTCAAACATAATGATGCCGAGAATCAGCTCCGTTTCCGGATTGGCCGTGCGCTTTAAGTCAACAAGCACCTTTGCGACAATGGCGCTTGATGATATCGTGATGACGCCCGCCAATACAAGCACTTCCAAAAAGGAAAAGCCCGTGATAAAGCCGTATATCAGCCCTAAACTGAAATTAATCAGAATATAAATCGTTCCGCCGGCGGCGATTGAACGTCCGGATTTGACTAATTTTCCGACCGAGAATTCAAGCCCGAGGTAAAAGAGGAGGAACAGGACGCCCATCCGTCCAAAAAATTCAATCACTTCCCGGCTTTCGATAAACGTCAGGTCAATGATGCCCGCTTGGGGTGCGTGCGGCCCGACAAGCATTCCTAAAATGATCAGGAAGGGGATGATCGAGAATTTAATTTTATTGGCGATGACACTCGCAATGGCTACAAGAACTAACGCCGTACCGACTTCAAATACGAGATGGTCCATAAACAGATCACACTCCGTCTCTGGAGAGGAAGTCTTGGATCAGCTTTTTCAGATGCTTTCTTTCACCTGAGAGGACGAGTGTATCGTTTGCTTCAAGGAGCGAATCAGCGCCCGGGTTTAAAAGCTTTTTCCGGTTATGCTTAATGATGGCGATGACCGTCACGTCATAGTTCTGCCGCACATCCAGTTCGCCGAGCGTCCGCCCTGCCGCTTTTGCCCCTTTTTCAACTTTAAACCATTCGATAATCAGATCGTTGAACGCCATTTCAATCGATTCAAGCGCCTGCGGTTTATACACCATACCGCCGATAATCGCGGCAATCTGTCTTGCTTCCGCATCATCAAGTGAAATGCTTGCCAGAAGCTCATCAGGGTCGCGGTCATCAAATCTGTAAATTTCCCGCCTGCCGTCATCATGAATGATGATCGTCATTTTTTCATGATTTCTCGTTTCGATTTCGAATTTTTTCCCGATACCGGGCAGATCGTTTTCTTTAATATTCATAAAAAATCCCTCCGGAATATACTGTTTTTACATCGTAAATACAGATTGGCAATGAGAAATTTTCTGATGCCGGAGGTAATTTGACTGGTATTGTATCGGAATGGCACATGTCCTTTCCATTGTGGAATCAATGAATTGATCAAGAGGTTTGACAGATAACAGGGAGATCATCCGGAATAACGCACCGTATCCTTTTGACAGGCCTTGCGGAGCGGTTTTGGTGTGAACCGGCGTCTTTGCCGAATCCGTTTCCTGCGGGTAAACCGAAATTTGTACATGGCTGTCTGTTTCTGTCACCAATTGGGAAGGAAGAGCGACATCCGAAGGGGGGAACAGCACCATAAAAAAGCTCAGTAACAAGCTGAGTATCACATATTTCATTATCGGCGTTTTTCCCCCTTTTGTTTTGTATATCAATTTCACTATATAAAAATGTATGTTCAGTTTCAAATGATATGCATTTTTCGGTATCTATTGACCTTGAAAAATAAAGGAGTTTCGCTTCGGAGGAAGGAATATATCATTTGAACAAAATATGTAAGCGGATACAAGGAGGGTGTAAACATGCAGTATATTCGTTATGAAGAAAAGGGAAAGATCGCAGAGATTGTGCTGAACCGGCCTGACAGTTACAACGCGCTGAATGAACAAATGCTCCGGGAATTGGAAAATGCATGCGTGATGGCCGCCGACAGCGAAGCGCTTATCGTCCTCTTGCGGGGGGAAGGCCGGGGATTTTCTGCGGGCGGTGATATCCAGATGATGACGTCTGATCATGATTCAGGAGAATATGAACGGCTCATGAAAATGATCGAATCCATTACACTGACGCTCTATGATATGAAAAAAATTGTGATAGCCGCCATCCACGGAGCTGCGGCGGGGCTCGGGCTGAGTTTCGCGCTGTGCGCCGATGTGGTGCTCGCTGAAGAAAACGCCCGCCTCGCGATGAATTTCATCGGCATCGGATTGGTTCCCGATGGAGGAGGCCATTATTTATTAATGAGACGCGTCGGTGAGATCGAAGCGAAAAAACTGATTTGGAGCGGTGAAAAATTGCCTGCTGAAAAAGCGGTGCGGCTCAAGCTTGCCGACGGGCTGTTCAGCGGCGGCCCTGCGGAGGGGGCACAACAGTATATCGACCGATTGCTGCATGCGCCGCTGTCAGCGATGATTGAAACGAAGGCTATTTATCAGAGCCTCCATATCAGCCGGTTAAAAGATGTTTTGTCTCTTGAACGAAAGGCCCAGGAAAATATGAGAAAAACGGATGATCATAAAGAGGGCATCCGCGCCTTTTTAGAAAAACGGACGCCGCAATTTAACCGGTAACATACAGAAGCCGGAAAGCTTCTGTTATCTGTGGAATAAAATCAGCTTTCCGGCTTCATTTACCAAGCGATGAGTACTGTTCTTAAGCTTTTTTTCCTTCAATAAAGCCTCTCCGGCGGCCTTCGCCTCCGCCTCATTATCCGCTTCGATCCGTTCATTCAGCAGCGTTTCTCCCGACGCATGGAATGCGGTCAATACATATTGTCCCATCATGTCACCCCCTTTATAGAATGATATTCTGATAAAGAATTTAAAATCCTCCATTAATTTTTACCCATTATTAGTATATAATGGGTCAAGGAAGGAGTTGGATTCGTGCTTACAATTGAAAACGTAACGAAAACATTCGGCAGCTTTACCGCTGTTGACAATTTGAACCTGCAAATACCTGAAAGGGAAATGTTCGGGCTGCTCGGCGCAAACGGCGCGGGAAAAACGACGACCTTTCGGATGATTTTAGGTCTTTTAAGCCTGACTGACGGGCATATCACCTGGAAAGGGCAGCCGGTCAATTATTCCATCAGTGAAAAAATCGGCTATCTCCCGGAAGAGCGGGGGCTGTATCCGAAAGTGAAGGTGAGTGACCAGCTTGTCTATTTGGCGAGATTAAAAGGAATGGGCAAAAAAGAGGCGGAAAAAGAGCTCATGACATGGCTCGAGCGGTTCGGCATTACAGATTACAAGAATAAGAAAGTCGAAGAGCTGTCGAAAGGAAACCAGCAGAAAATCCAGTTCATTTCGGCCGTCCTGCATAAGCCTGAACTGCTGATTCTCGATGAACCTTTCAGCGGTCTTGATCCGGTGAATGTCGAGCTGCTGAAAGAAGCGGTCATTTCTTTGAAAAACAGCGGCGTTTCCATCGTTTTTTCAAGCCACCGAATGGAGCATGTGGAAGAACTTTGCGAGAATTTGTGCATTCTCCAGAAGGGAAAACCCGTCGTTCAAGGCAATCTGAAAGACATTAAGCGGTCTTTCGGCAAAAAAAATGTCACCGTTCATTCAGATGATGACCTCAGCTTTTTAAAAACGCATGAAGGCGTCGTGAAATGGAAGGAAACAAATGACGGGATCAGACTGCAGGTCGCGAATGAACCGGTTTCTCAGGATATTTTCCGGGCGCTGCAAGGGAAAGGTTTTATACGGAAGTTCGAATTGGAAGAGCCGTCACTGCATGATATTTTTATAGAAAAGGTGGGGGCCGTTTATGAATAAATTTTGGATTATGCTGTTCCATACATATAAAAACAAAATCACGACAAAGTCATTCATTATTTCGACCGCCATTACCGTTTTATTAGTATTAGCGGTGACCAACCTGCAATCGATTATATCCGTGTTTCAATCGGATGACGGCAAGCAGCAAATTGCGGTGATTGATGAAACGGGCGGGCTGTACCCGGCGTTTGCAAAACAGCTTAAAGCGGCGGATACAGACAATGATCTGCAGGCAATGGAGACGAAGGAGTCCGAAAAAGATGCCGTAAAGCGTGTCAAAGACGGTGAATGGGACGGACTGTTTATCATCAGACAAGATCAAAAAGGAACGATAACAGGAGCATACAAGGCGCTGACCATTTCCGATGAATCAGCGTATAAACTGCTCAAGCAGGCTTTAACCCAGACAAAAACCGCTGTCGAAACCGCCAAGCTCGGCATTTCGGCAGAAAAAGTCAGCAGCCTCTACACTCCGCCGGAAGTCAGCAAAGACGCGCTGGAAAAAGGGGCGAAATCTGAGGAAGAGCTCGGTCAGGTAATGGGACTTGTATACATCATGCTGTTTGTCATCTACTTCTCAGTTATCATGTACGCAAGCATGATTGCGATGGAAGTGGCGACGGAAAAATCGTCCCGCGTCATGGAAATTTTAATTTCAAGCATGCCGCCGATTCAGCAGATGTTTGCCAAACTGTTCGGTATCGCGCTCGTGGGGATCACACAGTTTGCGGTGCTGATTGCGGCTGGTTATCTCTCACTGAAGCTGAACCCTCAAAATGATGCGTCGTCGCCGATCAGTGCATTTCTCAATTTTACGGATGTTCCCGTCTCGACGATAGTCTATGCTGTCATTTTCTATTTGCTCGGCTATTTTCTTTACGCGACGCTTGCCGCGTTTCTCGGCAGTGTTGTCAGCCGGATAGAGGACGTACAGCAGACGATTCAGCCGATGGTTTTTTTAGTCGTGGCAGGTTTTATGATCGCCATGTTCGGCATCGGCAATCCTGACGCCGGTTTTATTACCGTTACATCTTACATTCCGTTTTTCACGCCGATGATTATGTTTCTACGCGTCGGGATGCTCGATATCCCGTTTTGGCAGGCTGCGGCCGGAATCGCCCTGACACTGCTCACTATCGTGATCTTTGCGGCGGTCGGCGCGAAAATTTACAAAGGCGGCGTTTTGATTTACGGAAACGCCAGCGGATTCAAAGCGATCAAACAAGCGCTGCGCATCTCCAAAAAATAAGTGAAACAGCCCGGAACAGCCGGGCTGTTTTTTTATTTTACAGAACGTGCATTCGTATAAAAACGGTGCTAAAATAAGGGTAATTCAATTTGCAGAAAGGGGAGGGCGAGATGGCTGATCTGACGTTTATTCATGCCGCTGACCTGCATCTGGACAGCCCGTTTTACGGCATTTCGAATCTGCCTGAACCGGTATATGCGCGTATTAAAGAAAGCACATTTCACAGCGTCCGCCGCTTGACGGACGGGGCACTCCGGGAGCAGGCAGATTTCGTGCTGCTTTCGGGGGATCTGTTTGACGAAGCCAACAGAAGTTTAAAAGCCCAGCTGTTTTTGAGAAAACAGTTTGCGAGATTACAGGAAGCGGATATCCAAGTGTTCGTTATATTCGGCAACCATGATCATTTGGGCGGTAAGTGGACGCCGATTGAATGGCCTGAAAATGTACATACATTCACCTCGGATACACCGGAGGAAAAATCTTTCTTTAAAAACGGAGAGCTTGCGGCAAGCATATACGGATGCAGCTATCAGGAAAGAAGCGTAACGGTCAATCAGGCGGCCCGTTACCGGAAAATGACCGGCGCGCCTTATCATATCGGCATGCTCCACGGCATGTTATCAGGAGCGGAAGGGCATGACCCGTACTGCCCGTTTACGAAAGAAGACCTTGAAAAAAGCGGCATGGATTACTGGGCGCTCGGACACATTCATAAACGGCAGGTTCTGTCCGCCCAGCATCCCGCCGCCATTTACCCCGGGAATATTCAAGCCCGGCATTTAAAAGAAACCGGACCTAAGGGATATTATCTCGTCCGGGCGGCAAACGGTGAGATGTCTTGGGAATTCAAAGAAGCGCATGATGTGTTATGGGAGGAAATTGATCTTGATATCTCCGGAGCTGAACATATGACTTCACTTCTGAAAACCGCATCGGATACATTCTCCGGCTTGCGCGCGGCGGGCCGCCCGGCATGTGTCAGGCTGGTGCTTCGCGGCGCAGCGCCCCGCTTTTGGACGGAGGCGCCCGCAGGCATCGCGGAGGAGCTTCTTTCCGCTTTACAGGAGGAAGAGGCCGAAGAGGAATGTTTCGTCTGGCCGCTTGCGCTTGAGGATCGGACGGATGAAACAGACACCGTGCCGCACGATCCGTTTTTTAAAGGGCTCCTTCAGGACATAGAACAATGCGCAGACATGAGCGGTGTGTTTGAAGCTCTTGAGCGTCATCCCGTATACCGGCGTCAGATGGCTTCATTTACAGATGAAGAGATACTGGATATTAAGCGGCAGGCTCAAGCCGTTTTAAGACGCCAGATGAAGGAGCTTCAGCGATGAAAATAACGGCGATGCATATTTACCAATACGGAAAATTTTCCGACCGAAGTTTTCAGCTGTCAGATTCTCCCGTGCAAGTGATCTACGGGTTAAATGAAGCGGGCAAAACGACATTGATGTCCTTTATCAAAAGCATGCTGTTCGGTTTTCCGAAATCAAAAAAATACGAACCGAAAAACGGCGGGGTTTACGGCGGCACTGTGGAATTGAAGCATGGCGATCACGGCGCTGTCAAAATCGAACGGACAAAAGGCGCTGCCGAAAAAGTCAGAGTGTATACGGCTTCAGGCGAAATCAAGGACGGAGAATGGCTCAAACAGCTTCTCTCCGATACAGACCGGGCGCTGTACGAAGCGATCTATTCGTTCGATGTATTCGGACTGCAGGAGATTCAAGCTTTTAACCGGGACAAAATCGGCGAGTTTCTCCTGTATTCGAGCTTATTCGGGTCGGAAGCGGCGGCAAAGCTTGACGGGCGGCTGGCAAAAGAACTTGACAGGATGTATAAGCCGAACGGGCGGAACCCCCGCTTAAATCAGGAGTTGGATACATTAAAGCGGCTCAGCGCCCAGCTGAAACAGGCGGAAGCTGCGGAAGCGGGCTATCACAGCCTTCTGGAAGAGAAAAAAAGCGCCGGCGGCCGTTTGCAGGATGCCGAAGCACGATTGAAAGACATAACTGAAGAAATCAAAACAGTAAAATCGGCGATAGAAGCAAAGCCGCTCGCAGACAAAAAAACAGCCTTGGAAAGCGAACTTTCTTCTTATCCGGAAGCATTGAAGCAATTCCCGAAGGACGGAATGCATCAGCTTGAAAAATACGAATCGCATCTCCATCCGAAAGCGGCCCGTCTTGAGGGGCTTCGGGCAAAAGCGGCTGAACTCAGGCGGCAGGCTGATCTGCTCGCTCCAAATGAGGACTTGCTGCAAAAAGAGCGGCAGCTGCAGGAGCTTTCCGGCGAGCAGCATATGTATGAATCGCGCGGCGAACAGCTTGCCGCCATCCAATCACAGATCCGGCAGACATCTGCCCGCGTTTCGTCAGGATTGCAGCAGCTCGGAAGACATGAGGAGGACGGCATTCTTTCACTGAACACCGATTATGAATATGAATGGCGGCTGCAGGAAGCCGTGCAGAGCGCCGGACAGGCAAGAGAAAGAAAGACACAGCTTGATGCGATTTTCGAACAAGCGCGGCTGGAGCTGGAAGAAGCCGAACGAAAACATGCCTTGACGGCGGAAAACATTTTGGACCCCGCTGTCAGGAAAGAAAAAGAAGCCGCTTTACAATCATATAAGCAAACGGCTGATACAGAAGGAAACGAATGGCAGGCACATGTTCAGCATCTGGAAAAACAGCGCGCCAAACAAAAAAAGCTCTTTCTCGGTGCGGGCATTCTGTTCATTGCGATTTTCGCTATGTTAAAGGAATGGCTGCCCGCCGCCCTTTTTACCGGTGCTCTGCTGCTGTATATGCTGTCCGGCATGCAAAAACCGCTGCCGTCAGAAAGAGGAGGGCCCGGACACAAGAAAAAGAAGCCGGCGATCTCTAAAGAAGCGGCTGATCTTCTGCAGGAAGAGCTTTGGCGTGACGGCCGGCACCGGCAGCAGCTGATTGCGGATCAAGCCGTGCTTGAACAGAAAGAAGCGGCATATGAAAGAGTCATCCGCCTATATGAAGAATGGGAGGCCGAAATGGCGCCGTCTGAAAAACAGGCGGAACTTTTTATGAATGAACTGGGGTTTTCAGGAAGTCCTTCCCATCTTCTTGACGCATATCATGTAATGAAAGATGTCAAAAAAGAAATCCTTAACAAGCATGAGCTGACCATTGAAGCGGGCAGGCTGCAAAAGCTGCAAAGAGCATTTGAGGACCGGGTCAAAAAGCTGAGTCCTTCAGACGGAAGGGAGCTGTCCGTAAAAGAAAGACTGCACGTTTTGTTGGCGCAGGCGGAACGGGCCCGTGAGGAAGCAAAACGAAAGCAGGCGCTCGAAACGGATCTGCTGCATGCACAAGAGCAAATGCGTGAATTAAACGAAGAAGTCCATTACTACGAACAGCAGGTCAAACAGCTTTTCATGGCGGCAGGCGCAAAAAACCGCGAACACTTTTGTGAACTCGCCAGGCTGAATGAAAGCCGCCGGGAAACAGAGCGGCAGCTGCGCGAAATCAAAACGCACTTGTCCGGCATAGGCGGAAAACAGCTGGAGCCGTACATGAGCCGCACAGTGTCCGAACTTGAACATACAGTCGTTCAGAAGGAAACAGAGAAAAAAACGCTTGAGGAAAAAAGCGCCCAGCTCCGTGAGCAAACCGCTTTATTAACGGTGAAGCAAGAGCAGCTGGAGTCCTCGGGGCTTGTATCCGATTTAAAACAGCAGACAGAAATGCAGAAGGAGCGCGTGAAAAAAACCGCTAAAGAGTGGGCCGCATTACAGACGGTCAGACACATTATAAGGGAAAAAATGGAGCGGCATAAAAAAGTGACGCTTCCCCGTCTGTTAGAAACCGCCGGTGCATTATACGGACCGCTTACGGACGGACGCTATCACAAATTGTATTTTTCCGAGGCTGATGATTCCATTATGGTCATGCGGAAAGACGGAACGGTGTTTTCTGCAGGCGAACTGTCACAGGCGGCATGCGAGCAGCTTTATGCGGCGATTCGTTTTGCCCTTGCGTCAGAGAGGGAATCTGCGGTATCACTGCCGTTTTTACTTGATGACAGTTTTGTCCATTTTGACAGGCAGCGGCTGCAGCGGCTGTTTGATGTGCTGAATCAGCTTTCAGAAGGCGGGCGGCAGATACTTTATTTCACCTGCCATGAGCATGTCAGCCGGTCTTTTCACAGCGGACAAGTCATGCGGCTCCTGTCATAAAAGAGTTTATTTTCAAAAAAGAGGTATGTGCTATACTGGTATTATGTAAGATATGGAGGGAGCTTTTAATAGAATGGCAAAAGGTATTATGCTGCACGAGGTCGGCGAGCAGGTCGATCAATACTTTCTGATTAAATCTTCGACTAAGGGAATCGCAAGCAACGGAAAACCATTCCTGACGTTAATGCTGCAGGACCAATCGGGAGATATCGAAGCGAAGCTGTGGGATGCCAAGCCGACTGATGAAGTAACGTACGCGGCGCAGACGATCGTGAAGGTGATCGGAGATGTCCATCACTATCGCGGACGAAACCAGCTTAAGCTGAGAAACATCCGGCCGGCCGGCGAGAACGAAAATGTCAGCATTGATGATTTTCTGGAAACGGCGCCGATTCCGAAAAATGAAATGATGGAAACCGTCACTCAATACATTTTTGAAATGAAAAATCCAAACATCCAGCGGATCACAAGACATCTGGTCAAAAAATATGCGGCTGAGTTTATGGATTACCCGGCGGCGGCTAAAAACCACCATGAGTTCGTTTCAGGGCTCGCGTATCATGTAGTGTCCATGCTGAACCTGGCAAAAGCGATAGCCGATCTGTATCCGTCTCTTGACCGGGATTTACTGTATGCCGGAGTCATTCTGCATGATCTCGGCAAAGTAAAAGAGCTTTCAGGCCCCGTCTCCACAACGTACACCGTGGAAGGGAATCTGCTCGGGCACATTTCGATCATGGTGACAGAGCTTTCAAAAGCAGCCGAAGAGCTTCAGATTGACGCTGAAGAAGTGCTGATTCTGAAGCATTTGATTTTAAGCCATCACGGAAAAGCGGAATGGGGAAGCCCGAAACCGCCGATGGTGAAAGAAGCGGAAATTCTTCACTACATTGACAATCTGGATGCAAAAATGATCATGATGGACAGAGCGCTGGAACGGGTGAAGCCGGGCGAATACACAGAGCGTGTATTCGCGCTTGAAAACCGTTCTTTCTACAAACCGACTTTCCACCAATAAGATAAAAAAGACCGATTCTCTATGATCGGTCTTTTTTACGTTCAGCTCTCATAACTTGTCTTTATCAAGCATAGCTTAGAATAAAGACTCTGGGTGAAAAAGGGAGGAAACCGACGTGCTATTTTTTCCTTGGTGGGTATACCTTTGCATTATCGGAATTATTTTCAGCGCTTATAAGCTTTTCACAACAGCTAAAGAAGAGGAAAAGCTTGACCAGTCGTTTATTGAAAAAGAAGGAAGGGTGTATATTGAACGGATGGAACAGGAACGCGAGCGCCGTATGGCGGCGCCCGCAAGTGAAAACGGGGATGCGGAAGAAAACTCCAATCATTCCATCGCATAAAAAAACTGTGCGGCTCACCGAGAGCCCGCACAGTTTTTTTATTTAGATTCAGAAGAAGTTGAAGTGTTAAACGTGTCTTTTAAGTCTTTGTCTTCCACTTTTACGTCAGCTTTTTTCATGACTTTTTGAATTGCCGCCTGTACAGCTGAGTTGTCGTTTAATTTCTGCTTAAGAACTTCTTCTTTCAGTTCTTTTTTCATGTCATCATATTTGCCGCGTTCTTCTGTCTTTTTGATGATATGATAACCGAATTTTGTTTTGACCGGATCGCTGACTTGTCCGACTTTCAGGCCGAATGCAGCTTTGCTGAATGTTTCATCCATTGACTTTTTATCGAACCAGCCAAGGTCGCCGCCGTTGTCTTTTGAGCTGTCAGTTGAATATTCTTTCGCAAGCGTTTCAAACTTCTCGCCTTTTTTCAGCTTTTTCTCCACTTCGTCAGCTGTCTTTTTGTCAGCGACAAGGATGTGGCTCGCGCGGATTTTACCTTTTAAGCCGTCGTAGTATTCTTTCGTATCGGAGTCAGTCACTTTGATGTTGTCTTTCGCCGCTTTTTGTGCAAGCAGTTCGTACTTCACCTGATCTTTCAGGTAATCTTCGCCGTACTGCTGTTTAAGGGCGCTGTACTGATCGCCGAGCTGCGTTTTGTACTCTTTCAGCTTGTTATCGATTTCTTTATCCGATACTTTGTATTTTTTTGCTAATACTTTTTCTTGTACGAGCTGTGTCAGCACACTTGCGCCCGCGGTTTTTTTCATGTTCGTGTAGAGCTCGCCTTTTGTTACATTTCCGGCATCCGTCTTGGCAATCACGTCGTTGTCGCCGCTGCTGCAAGCGCTGAGAGCCAGGACGCTCGTTGCCGTAATAGCTGCTATCGCGATTTTCTTCATTCCTTTAAACACTCCTAATCATCCAAATTAAATTGCATATGCGTATCATAACATATTGTGGCTTTCTGTAAAAAGATTTTAAATAAAGGGCATTCGTCTAGTCAAACTTTTTCCTGATACATACAAATATATTGATCATGAAAAGGAGGTAATGAACCATGGGCGGAGGATATTCAAACGGTTTCGCACTGCTCGTAGTACTGTTCATATTGCTTATCATCGTAGGTGCAGCTTACATTTGTTAAGCGAAACGGATCGCTTTTTCTAAAAGCGGTCCGTTTTCTTACCCGGGCGCCTAATCGTTTCAGAAGTAAATTGCATATGATGTAATTGGAAAAATAAAACGTTTTGTAGGAGGTGCTTTTGGAGATGGGTGAAGTATTTGCAGGCGGTTTTGCATTATTGGTTGTTCTGTTCATCTTATTGATCATCATCGGCGCTTCTTGGCTTTATTAAGAAAAAAATATGGCTGTCGGGGGTCAGACCTCCGTCAGCCATATTTTTTTGCCTGTTTACACAGTAAAGGAGATCTCGACGAATGAAGAGATCAGTAAAATTAAAATAGATACATTAATAAAACGGAATACCTTATCCTGCCGGTCTTCAGGAATCTCTCTGACAAGGCATAATGTATTTGTGAGCCTGTTTATGAAATAAAGAATAAACAGGGCAGCCACGATAAAATAGAATAAAATGATGGGAGATTCCCCCTCTCTCTGAACTGCTCCCATATTACATTACCAAATATTTATTAAAAAAGATAGAATGTAACCTGAAAAATCAGCGGGACATCAAGACTCCGGCACTTTTTTTACTAAAATATCAAAACCGTCGGATTCCTGGTCAATCAGACATGATTTGGGCGCTTTGACCAGATGCAGGGCAAACAGAAGATCAGGCAGGCAATACCCCGCATGGATGCTCGAAATCATATAAAAGTAATGAGCGTGTCTCGGAAATGCCAGTCCGGCATAAAACAATAACGGCGTAATGAATAAAAACGGGCTGATCGTTGAAATCAGCATCGTCGTTTTCGGTATGCCTTTCCATGTCGGCATCCGCAAGAAGTACATTTTCATTTCCTTTTTTCTTTTTTTACAGATCATCGGCAGGACATGTATGACTTTATGTACAAATAAAGTAACAACGAGCAGAACACAAAAAGCAAACACGTGCCCGTCACTTAAACTGATATTCGGACGCAGCAGCCCGAATGCCAAGAAGTTGCATATAAAAAACAGGATCATAAAACCTACAGCAGTCAATAATAAACGAACCGCACCATAATCTTTGATCAGATTAATGGTTTTCCAGCAATTCATCAGAGTCATCCTTCCGTACAAAGATGGAATACAATCTCAAAATAATTTACTCTCTTCAGGAGAAAAAATCAATCCTTTTTTAAAGAAAAAAATAAACCTGGAAAGAGAAGAACAGAAGAGCTCGGTGAAACATGGAAATGTACGGTTTAACCTTTCTTCTCCATTCATTATCAGCTAAAATAAGATTAAAGATAGAAAGAAGTGAAACGGATGGATTCAATGGATCAGCGTATCGGGCGTTTAGAATATTACATACAATTGCTGGTGAAAACGGTGGATATGGATAAGTACCCTTTTTATGCGATGATGATTGAAAAAGGGCTGACCGAAGAAGAAGGAGAAGAGGTCGGGCGGATCTGCCGCGAATTGGAGGACGAGCTGGAGTCGCAAAAAGCGCAAGGCTTTGTGACGTTTGACAAGCTCCTTGCGCTTTTTGCGGGACAGCTGAACGAAAAATTAGATGTTCATGAAACGATTTTTGCTCTGTATGAGCAGGGGCTTTATACAGCGCTGATGGAAGAATTTATTGAGATTATGAAGCACTTTGATTAACTGTTGATCGGTTCCAGCTCTTCAGCCGTTTCATGGACAGCCGATTCGTCCGTTTTTTTCTTCAGCCTTCCGTCTTCACTATCAAAATCATTGTTTATGTTTGTCAATGATTTCTCGAATATCTCCATAAAATCTTCGCCGTAAATGTGGCGGATGACACAGGTTAATTCTTCAACCTCAGGAAACTTCCCGAATAAGTGGTAGATCGGCTGTGAGCCTTTAAACACAGCGTTTCTCGACGGATCAAACTCCTCAAGCAGGCTTTCGAATACATTTTCCCCTTCTTCTGTTAACTGAATGTACGTGTTCCGTTTATCATTCAGCCGCTTGGAAAATTTCAGATATCCCCGTTCTTCAAGCTTTTTTGAAAAGTTAAATGCAGTTGATACGTGCATAACGCCGAATTTGGCGATTTCTGAAATAGAAGCTCCTTTAAGCTGATAGGCAATCCATAATATATGATGCTCATTAATATTAAGGTCGTACGGCTTCAGCCAATTCTGCCAGTCTTTCTCGATAGATTTCCACAGCGCTTTGGACAGCTGCGCCATTTTTTGGGTATAGATTAAAGCTTCTTTTAGATCGTAAGGCGGTTCAACACGATTCAATACAGATCACCTGCTTCACATTTTCTTTTCCTCTATTATGCCAATAAAATAAAGATTAATAAAGATGAAAATTTAAGAATTTTATAATAAATTCTTGATCCGTTGCTGGGAAAGGCTTTAAACCGCAAAAAAAAGTGCGGAACGCAATATGTCCGCACTTTTTTTTGGTTGTATAGGATATTAGTTTTGTAAGGTTTTCTCCAGCTGTCTGATTTTCTCTTCAATATCAGCGATTTCCTTCTGGAGATCTTGCTGGTGCGGTTTGATTTCCTCCTGCCACCTTTTAATGCTGGTCTGAAGCTCTCCGCCTACGTCTTTAATGACTTCTGCGCTTTCTTTCGCCGTTTGGACAAGCTGGTCCTTAAGCGCCATTCCGTCTTTTTTTAACCGTTTGATTGTGTCCTCAATTGAATTGCAATTCGCTTTGATTTTGCCCCGCAGCTCTTTTCCGGATGAAGGAGCCGAGAGTAACACCGCTGCGCCTCCGATCAATCCGCCTACGAAAAGGCCTGTTAAAAGGGAACGTCCGTCAGCCATTTGAAATCACCCCGTTTTTTTTCTCATAACTTTTATCATTTTTGTTCAGAAGAATAAACTTCTATACATAGCTTGCTTTATTTTAGCATATTTTTTAAGGGAAAAGGAGGGAGAAGGTTGTCTGTCTTTATGATTGTTTTATCTTGTATGGCTCTTGTCTTTGCGGCGGGCGCCGTTTATTACCTGAAACTGCTCGGCCAGGCCGCTTCTTATCCGCCGAAGCGGGTCGTCCGCCAAAAGGCCATCGTCTGCTCAGCAGGAACCGCCCTCGCATTGTTCCTTATTTTTTTCACAAAACTTCTCGTATAAAACATGCTGAAACACATTAAAAAACCTCTTCCGGCCGGAAGAGGTTTCGGTATGCGGTTATTTCACCGTTTCAATCATATTGGACCGTTTTAAGATCGTCTGCACAATCGGATGCATAATGATAATGGCGATCGTATTCAGCGCAGCCGCCGGAAGGACGACCGCGAGCACCAATGCGGTGAATCCGCCCGGCAGGCCGACAATCAGAAGGGCCAGCGCCAAAAAGAGCAAACCGGAGATGAAGGTGCCGGCTATCGTAATGACGGCGGCGGCCGCTGTTTTCACGCTCTTTTTCACCAAAAGCGCCAGCGCGAGAAACAGAAACGCCGTTACCGGTTTTTCAATGATATTCGGAAGCTGTCCGCCCGGAAAAGATGTCGTGAGTGCGGAAATGATTCCCGTTACAATCCCAATCATCAGCACGTTCTGCACACGGGGGAATAACAGAATACCCATAAACATCATCACAAGCATCATATCGGGTTTCATTCCGAATAATACCGGCGGCATAATGGAATGAAGCACCGCTCCGATTGCCGCAAACAGGGCCATAATGACTAATTCTTTTGTTTTCATACTAAGCTCTCCTCTGCTAAGCTTTTTCGCCATCCAATAATATGCTCGTCATTTATTGCGATGGCCGGAAAAATTGATATGCAAACAGTATATCAAAGGAACCGTTATGTTAGAAGAAATTTATTCGTTTTCCTGCTGGAACTTTCTCATAAACTGAGCCAGTTTTTCACAATCAGCCAGGCTGACGGCGTTGTAGATAGACGCCCTGCAGCCTCCGACTGAGCGGTGGCCTCCGAGTCCGGTCATTTTAGCCGCTTTCGCTTCTTCAACGAATTTTTTCGTGAGACTGCTGTCGCGGAGGGTGAACGTGACGTTCATGTGAGAACGGCTGTTTTTTGCGGCATGCCCCGCGTAAAACCCGCCGCTTGCGTCGATTGTGCCGTACAGGACGTCGGCCTTTTCCTGATTGCGCCGTTCAGCCGCTTCGACACCGCCGTTTTCAGCCAGCCATTCAAGGACGAGGCTCAGCATATAAATCGCAAATGTAGGCGGCGTATTATACAGTGAATCGGCTTTTGTGTGAGTGGAGTATTTCAAAATTTTAGGGACGTTGGCGTTTTCGTTTTCAAGCCATGATTTTTTCATGATGACGACCGTGACGCCGGACGGCCCGAGGTTTTTCTGGGCTCCGCCATAGATGACATCAAACGTTTTGACATCAATCTTTCTGCTCAGGATGTCGCTTGACATGTCGGCTACGAGCGGGATCGGTGAATTCGGGAACTCTTTCCACTGCGTTCCGAAAATCGTGTTGTTTGACGTAATATGCAGGTAGGCGCCGTCTTTGATTCCTGAGAGGTCCGCTTCCGGTATGTGGTTGTGGTTTGAATCTGCGCTTGTTGCCGTGACGGATGTGTTTCCGAACAGTTTCGCCTCGGCGAGTGCTTTTTCAGACCATGCGCCCGTTACGATGAAGTGCGCCGTTTTTTCCGGTGTTAAAAAGTTCATCGGCAGCATGGAGAATTGAAGGCTTGCGCCGCCTTGAAGAAATAAAATATCATAATCGTCGGGAATATCCATCAGTTCTTTCAGAAGGCTTTTTGCTTTTTGGTGCACCGCATCATATTCCGTGCTCCGGTGGGACAGCTCCATGACGGACATGCCGCTATCATTGAAGTTGACAAATTCTTTTTGTGCTTTTTGCAGCACATCCAGTGGAAGGGCTGCGGGTCCTGCATTGAAATTCGTTGTACGTTCCATGTTTACGATCTCTCCCTGTTTTCCGCTTTAGTGTAAGAAATAATACAATTATCCTATCACAATTTTTTGATTTTTTTGATATAAAAAAATATAATTTATGTTTTTTGTGTTTCCGGACGCAAAAAAACCTCATCTTTAAGATGAGGCAAGCCGTTTTCTGACGGTTGAAGCGATCTCCTGAAGATCGTCAGGCGTATAGTCTTCGGCGTGGGTCTTCCAGACAGCCCCGAAACCGTCGCCTTTTCCGTAACGCGGAATGATATGCATGTGAAAATGGAACACCGATTGGCCCGCTTTTTCACCGTTGTTATTGAGAATATTCAGCCCGATCGGCTCGAATTCATCGCGGATGGCGCGTGCGATTTTCGGCACCGCTTCAAAATATTCTTTAGAAAGCTCAGGCGTAAACTCGTACACGTTTTCGATATGTGTTTTCGGAATCACGAGCGTATGGCCTTTTGTGACCTGGCTGATATCAAGAAACGCCACGACGTGTTCATTTTCGTATACTTTTGAAGACGGAATGTCACCGGCAATGATTTTGCAGAAAATACAATCGTCCGCTTTGTGCATAGATGGGTTTCCTCCCTGAAAAGAAATATATGTATATTCTCATCGTACCACAAAAACGGCCAAAACAAAAAACAGGATGAACGGCTGCGCGTTCACCCTGATACAGAAGGTCGAGCTTTATCACAGAAAATTGAATATGCCTTTTGTAAGCACCTCATTTGTTTTTAAAATGAAGACTTATGGGTCTGCTTAATCATTCCTGGGACAAACACCTCATTTGATTATTTCATCATGAATGAAGAACATCATCAAAGCAGTGTGTGAAGAAATTGTAAGCACAGGACATGTTGATTTTCATCCAACTGTTCTAAGACGTCTTTTATAAACACCTCATTTTCAGTTGATTAAAGCTGTTTCCTTCTACATACATTATGATGTCCGCCAAAACGATAACTATGCACACTTTTCACGTGAGAAAAAAAGGGAATCGTTTCAAATCAGACTTTATTTTTGGTACTATGAAGAAAAACGAATCAGAAGGGGAGAAATTATGTCTCTGCTATCGGTAAAAGACTTAACCGGCGGTTATACGAGAAACCCGGTCTTAAAAAATGTTTCATTCACCCTTGAGCCGAACCAGATTGTCGGACTCATCGGATTAAACGGCGCGGGCAAAAGCACGACGATCCGGCATATTATCGGATTAATGGACCCGCATAAAGGCTCGATCGAGCTGAACGGCAAGACGTTTTCGGAGGATAAGGAAAGCTACCGCTCGCAATTTACGTACATCCCCGAAACGCCGGTGCTGTATGAAGAACTGACGCTCAAAGAGCATTTGGAGCTGACGGCCATGGCGTACGGCCTTTCCAAAGAAACGCTTGAAAAAAGGCTTCCTCCGCTTCTGAAAGAATTCAGAATGGAAAAAAGGCTGAAATGGTTTCCCGCTCACTTTTCTAAAGGGATGAAGCAGAAAGTCATGATCATGTGCGCGTTTCTCGCGGAGCCTTCGCTTTATATCATTGACGAGCCGTTTCTCGGCCTTGATCCGCTTGCGATCAATGCATTGCTGGAGCGGATGGACGCCGCGAAAAAAGCCGGATCAAGCGTGCTGATGTCAACGCATATCCTGGCTACGGCAGAGCGCTACTGTGACGCTTTCATTATTTTACATAACGGCGAAGTGCGGGCAAGCGGCACACTGGAAGAACTGAGAGAGCAGTTCGGCATGAAAGACGCAGCTCTTGATGACTTGTATATCGAACTGACGAAGGAAGACGCCGGCCATGAATAATATGTCTACGATTTGGCAGTCCCGGCTTGAAGAGCATATAAAGGAAACCAGAATGTATATGAAATATATGCTCAATGATCATCTCGTCATTGTGCTGATCTTTTTTATTGCCGGCGCGGCAAGCTGGTACAGCAAGTGGGTCAAAGACATCCCCGTTCATTTTCCGTCATTTTGGGTGATGGCGGTGCTCTTTTCATTTGTGCTGACCGGTTCATACGTCCGGACGCTGTTAAAGGAAGCGGACCTCGTGTTTCTGCTGCCGCTTGAACCGAAAATGGGGACATACTTTAAGCATTCATTTAAGTACAGCTATCTGTCACAGCTGTTTCCGCTTATTGCTCTGTCGCTTGTATGCATGCCTCTGTTTTTCGCTGTAAGTCCGGGGGCGTCGCTTGCGTCGTATGCCGCCGTATTTATTCAGATGCTGGCGGTAAAAGCGTGGAATCAGGCCATGGAGTGGCGGATGACGTTTATGAATGACAGAAGCATGAAAATGATGGATGCGGTCATACGCTTTATCTGCAATATGCTGCTTTTATACTTCGTCTTACAGTCGTTTTATGTGTACGCTGCCGCCGTCTACATTGTGATGGCCGGCCTTTATGTGTATTTCACATCGGCCGCAAAACATAAATCATTAAAATGGGAAGCCCATATTGAATATGAATTAAGAAGGAAGCAGCGGTTTTACAGAATCGCCAATCTGTTTACCGATGTGCCTCACCTGAAAAAACAGGCAAAACGCCGGGCGTATCTCGACTTTTTGCTCAGAATGATTCCGTTCGAACAGCGGAAAACGTTCTCCTATATGTATGCGCGGGCCTTTCTGCGTTCAAATGATTATCTTGGCATTCAGGTCAGGCTCACGATTATTTTTATCCTGATTATTATGCTCGTTTCCGCCAATCCGTGGATAACGGCGGCTTTAACCGTATTTACCGTCTTTATTACGGGAATACAGCTTCTCCCGCTGTTCGGGCATTTTCATCATCTTTCTCTGCAGGAGCTTTACCCGGTCAATCAGAAAGCGAAGCTGCAAAGTTTCTTTTCGCTGATGAAATCGGCATTAACCGTGCAGGCGCTGCTGTTCTGTGCAGCGTCAGCCTATGCCGCGGGAGTCAGCGGGGCGCTGTATGCGGCTGTTGCTTCAGCCGTTCTGATTTTTGTGATCATGCCTTCGTATATGGGCGGAAGATTGAAAAAGTACGGCAAGCTGTAATCAATCGGGTTTTTGAAACCTCAATGAAAGAAGGAGACACAGATGACCGACGATCAGCAGCTGATACAGGAAGCACTGCAATGGAAAGCGCGTTTTTTACGCAAAGATTCTATGCTTGAACGTTTTTCTAAAGGAATGCAGGCGAAAATAAATGAGCGGATTCCTGATAAAATTCATGCCGTCATCACAGAAAGCATTAAAAAAATGACCGAAGCAACAATGGCGGGTTCAAATCTGGTGAAAGGCAAGCGGGATACAAACGGTATGACGCTTGCTGAAAAAGATGCCCTCGCCAGACAAACCATCGCATCGTACCAAAAGGTCGCGGCAGCCGAAGGTATCGGTACGGGGGCCGGCGGAATTTTTTTAGGGATGGCTGATTTTCCTTTGCTGTTATCCATTAAAATGAAATGTCTGTTCGATCTTGCCTCTATTTACGGCTATGATGTGAAAGACAGGGATGAACGATTGTTTTTGCTGTTTATTTTTCAGCTGGCTTTCTCAAGCGGTGAACAGCGGAAACGCATATACTCAATGATTGAACAGTGGGATTCGAAAAAGCATGATGTCGATTGGAGAGTTTTTCAGCAGGAATACCGCGATTATCTGGACGTGGTGAAATTGTTTCAGCTTTTGCCGGTCGTCGGAGCCGCCGTGGGCGGAGCGGCCAATTATAAACTGCTGTCACAGCTCGGTGAGACGGCAAGGCACGTTTTTCATTTAAGAATCACAGCAGCCGGTACGTAATGTACCGGCTGTTTTTTATGCCCTATCGGGGGTAGCTCACCGCGGCGCCGATAAGCACTTTGGCGGCCGTCAGCATCGCTTTTTCATTAAAATCAAATTTCGGATGATGATGAGGATAAATGGTTTCCGCGTTTTCTAAAGCGGCGCCCGTAAAGAAAAATGCGCCTTTTGTATGCTGCAGATAATAGGAAAAATCCTCTCCGGCCATCTGCGGCTCTCCTTCAATGACTTTCGTAACGCCGTCTGTTTCCGCTGCGGCGGCCGCCGCGTGCGCCGCTTCCTCGGGATGATTGACGACGGCGGGATAACCGCGCTTGAAACGATATTCATAGGAAGCGGAGTGCATGGAACAGATTCCTTTTACGACGGCTTCTATTTCTGCTTCGAGCAGGCTGCGCACACTTTCGTCAAACGAGCGGACGGTGCCTGATATGACTGCCTGATCGGCAATCGCATTAAACGGATTTTCAGCGGTGAACGAGCCGGCTGAGATGACGGCCGGCTGCACCGGATTTACCCGCCGGCTGACGATATGCTGAAGAGCCGTGACGATTTGTGAGCCGATTAAAACGGCGTCCTTCGTATCGTGAGGAATCGCGCCGTGGCCGCCTTTACCGATGACTTTAATCGTAAAGCCGTCAGCGGCGGCCATTACTGCGCCCGGGCGGCATAAGACCGTCCCGGCGGGTTCAGTCGCCCAAAGGTGAGTGCCGAAAATGGCATCGACATGCTCGAGGCACCCATCCTCAATCATTGCTTTTGCTCCGCCGGGAGATAATTCCTCGGCGTGCTGGTGGATCATCACAAATGACCCTTTCAGTTTTTCCCGGTTGCAGTACAGCACTTTTCCGACCGCGAGCAGAGCCGCCGTATGGCCGTCATGCCCGCAGGCGTGCATGACGCCGGGAATTTGTGAAGCATAGGGCACATCTTTTTCATCCTGTATCGGCAAAGCGTCAAAATCAGCTCTGAGTGCCACGACCGGTCCCGGTTCACTCCCTTCAATATAGGCTGTGACACCGTTGCCCCCGACATTCGTCCGGATGGGAACGCCGAGCTTTTCATAAAATGAGGCGATGAACGCCGGTGTTTTTTTCTCCTTAAAGGATGGCTCGGGATTCATGTGAAGGTGACGCCTGATTTCAACCATTTCCTCATACAGCCCGTCAAGCTGAGCGTTTAAGCTTTTTTGAAGTGTCGTTAACGTCAAAAGCGATGCCCCCTCGTCTGCTTTTCCCATGATTGTATAGAAAATGTCAGAAGATTTCAATCCTTTTGCTACGGGAGAATGATGATGGCGGCGATCGTTGTGACGACTAGCCCGGCCGCAACCGGGATAAAGTTTTTCCTGGCAAGCTCAAACGGGTCAACTTTACAAATAGCCGCAGCGGGGATCAGTGCCCAAGGGACCAATGTTCCGCCCCCGACCCAGATCGCTGAAATCTGGCCCAGCGCCGTTAAAACGGCCGGGTCCGTATGAAGCGCGGCGGAAAACAGCTTTGCCATCGAGCCTGCAAGAGATATACCGGAAAACCCTGACCCGTCGAGCCCGGTAATCGCACCGACTGCGGCCAGGGCGATGCCGGCGAATTCTCCGGACATCGGAAAAGAATGGGACAGGGCCAATCCGAGGTCATTGACGATCCCCGCAGATCCTTTCGGCAGCGGGGTGTTCAAAATACTTTTAAACCCCGCGTCACCGAGATAAAAGAAGGCCGCGATCGGAATGACGGGGCCGAATACTTTAAAGCCGAATTGAAAACCGCCGATAAAATACTCGGTGATCTTTTCTAAATGCCGCTCTTTATATACAATGAAATGAATGATCAGGAGAATGCCGATCGCGGTTCCTCCGACGAGTGCCGTCGCATCGTTTCCTTGCAGGCGGTATACGATCATACAGATAATATCGGCGAGAAAAACAAGCGGAATGAAAACCGCCAGGACCACCCTGAGTTTTTTCGGCAGATACATACTTGTGTCCAAAGAACCGGAGCTGTCCAAGGAGAGGGGGGCCTTCGTTTTTTTTCGATCCCGCATGATGAGGAAGAAAGCGGTGATTGTCGTCGTTAACCCCATGATCAAAACGAGCGGAATACTTGCCTGCATGACATCGCTCACGGGAATGCCCGCGGCATCGGCCGTTAATTTCGGGGCCGCCTGAATGACGTAATCCCCCGATAAAGCGAATCCGTGGCCGAACAGGTTCATCGCCATTGCCGCGGCGATCGGAGAAAGGCCCGCCCGGATCGCTGCGGGAAGCAGCACAGCGCCGATCAGCGCCACCCCTGGTGACGGCCAGAAAAAAAGAGAGATGGCAAACATCAGACAGCCGATAACCCAATACGCGACAGCCGGCCCTTTCATCACCTTTGCAAACGGAGAAATCATCGCTTCATTAATACCGGTTTCGGTCAAGAGGCCGCTCATCGCCACGATAAAACAAATGATAAAAATCGTCGGCAGCAATTCTCCGGCGGCATACGTGAAGCTGTGAAACAGGCTGCTGACCGAAGCGGAGAATGAATGCGTCGTCCATAGCGCAATCACAAAAATGCCGGCGAGTGAAATAAAGGTTGTATCTTTCCTGAGGAGCATAAAAACGATAATGGCCGCGATAAAAGCAACATAAAGCAGATGTACCGAGTAGACGCCGATCCCCAATTGAACCACTCCGTTTATAAATAGGATTGCTACAGATTATTCATAGGCGGGCGGAAGGTGCAAAGAAGGATGCGTAAAATCGGGACATCAAAAAAGCCGGAGAATCTCCGGCGGTTTTCAGTCTATTGCGTAATAAGCGGTTACATAAGACGGGCGGGAGAAAATAGACGTTGTGTCGATGCCGGCAGATGTTCCGCGTTTTTTATGAGCTTCCTGATAAGAGTTTGACTGCTGCCAGCCCTGAAAGGCTTTTTCCTCTTCCCACAGGGTCAAAATGACATACGTATCGCCTTCAAGCGGTCTTAATACGCGGATGGCTTCAAAACCGGGTTCATTTTCCACTTTGCCGGCGCGGTTTTTAAACCGGTTTTCAAACAGCGGACGGCCTTCCTGGGTAACGGCGATGTTGTTGAGGACGGCGTAGCCCGGATTTTTGATTTCCCCGACGCTGTCGATGCTTTCATAGGAATGGGGCGCCTGAAAAACGGTTTCTCCATTTGTTTCATGAATTAAAACCGCATTATCCTCCCCTTGCATCAGCACCATATTCTCACTCGGGTGTTTCTTTGCAATCGTCTTTAAAAAATCGGCTGTCCCGTATGTAATATAAACCTTCATATCAGCCACCTCCTGCTTGCTAGTATATCAAAAGAGTGGTATAAGTTTCTATTGGCGACTCATTCTGACATAATTCGAAACAATATTTCCCATACTACAAGTTAAGAAAGGCGAGGTGACTTATGCTGAAAAAGAAAAAAAGATTCTTTATTCCGGCTGTAATTGCGGCGGCAACCGCTTTTCTCGCGTTAATCGGATACATTATCATTATATTTCTCGGCCATTATGTCATCGATGAAAAGAAATTAATACTGCACGCATCTTCAAAAATCGTCGATCAAAACGGTGATGAAATCGCGAGCCTCTATACGGAAAATCGCGAGCCGGTATCCATTCAGCAGGTTCCGGAAGATGTGAGAGATGCCTTTATCGCCGTTGAAGATAAACGGTTTTACGAACATCACGGCATTGATGTGAAGTCTGTCGGCCGGGCGGTGTTCCGGGATGTTTTAGCAGGCGGCAAGGTGGAGGGCGGCAGCACGATCACCCAGCAGCTGGCGAAAAACATTTTTCTGACTCATGATAAAACATTTTTGCGCAAGACGAAGGAAGTCATTATCGCCATCAATCTTGAGCGTGATTACAGCAAGGACAAGCTGCTTGAAATGTACCTGAACCAGCTTTATTTCGGCCATGGCGTTTACGGCATTCAAGCCGCGTCCCACTACTACTTTAATAAAGAAGTAAAAGATTTAACCGTTGCAGAAGGAGCCGTTCTGGCAGCGATTCCGAAGGCGCCATCTCTTTATTCGCCGATTCAGCATCCGGATAAAAATAAAGAACGCCGCGATACGATTCTTGCAATGATGAACGACCAAGGCTATATCAGCGCCAAGGAAGCCGTCAGAGCCCAGGGCCGGACATTGGGGCTTAATGTCAAGAAAACATCAGAAACGCCTTGGTTTGACAGTTATATCGATCTTGTCATCAAGGAGGCGGAATCCCGTTATTCGATGTCGGGTGAACAGCTGCTTCAAGGCGGCTATACGATCCGGACGTCACTTGATTCCAAGCTGCAGAAAACGGCATACACCCTCATGAAGGAAAGCGGCTATTTTCCGGGGACGGATCAGGCGGCAGAGGGAAGCGCCGTCTTTATTGATAATAAAACCGGAGGCGTGCGCGCGGCGGTCGGCGGACGCGACTACGTGACAAAAGGATACAACAGGGTTACGGCGAAGCGGCAGCCGGGCTCAACGTTTAAGCCGATTGCCGTATACGGGCCCGCCATGCAGGAAGACAAGTTCAAACCGTATTCGCTTCTCCAAGACAAACTGACGTCCTACGACGGGTATGAACCGAAAAATTATGACGGACAGTACAAGGGGGAAGTGACGATGCAGGATGCGATCACTTACAGCATAAATGCGCCCGCTGTCTGGACATTGAAGCAGATCGGCGTAGATACGGGAAAATCGTATCTTGAGAAAAACGGCATGAACATTTCTGACAACGGACTCGCGATTGCGCTTGGCGGTCTGTCAGAAGGCGTCACCCCGCTTCAGCTTGCCGGAGCTTATCATACCTTTGCGGCAAACGGAATGTATACGAAGCCATTTTTTATAGAGAACATCACGGACGAAGACGGAGAAACGTTATCCGGGCCTAAAAACGGCAAAACGCGCGTCTTCAGCGGACAGACGGCATGGAATATGACGAGAATGCTTCAGCAGGTCGTGAAAGAAGGAACCGCTTCACAAGGCAGCTATCAAGGTGACCTGGCGGGGAAAACCGGCACGACCACATTTCCCGGCGTCCCCGGCGCGACAAAGGACGCCTGGTTTGCGGGATACACTCCCGGACTGACGGGAGCCGTCTGGATGGGCTATGACAAAACGGATAAAACCCATTACCTGAAAGGCGGAAGCCAATACCCGGTCAGACTCTTTAAAGATATCGTCACAAAAGCGGGGGAAAACGGCCGGACATTCAAAAAGCCTGAAAATGTGAAGGAACTGGGCAGCCCGATTGAGCTGGAGGCGGTAAAGTCCCTGTCGGCCCGTTATACATTTAAGGCGATGGGACTGATTACGGTTCAATTAAAATGGGATATTCAAAAGGATGATCGGGTTGTTTACCGAATATATGAGAAGAAAGACGGAAAAGACAAACTTCTGGATTCGGTGAAAGGAAAAGGCAGCTTTGACATACCGTACGCCAATCTGTTTTCAGGGGCTTCATACAAAGTCGTTCCATATAATTCACAGACGGATCAAGAAGGAGAGGGAACGGAATACGTTCAGCCGAAGCTTTTTTCTTCTTAATCATGAATTCGGCGATTTTTTGAACATTAAGCCTCAATTCTATACGCTTTTGAAAAAACAAGGTATAGTGTAATGGGCGAAGAACACGAACGTATGGTTGCAGGAGGAAAGGTGGAAATTCAGATGAGTAAACGAGAAGCGTTTAATGATACGTTTTTAAAAGCGGCACGGGGAGAAAAAACAAATCACGTCCCTGTCTGGTACATGAGACAGGCGGGGAGGTCTCAGCCGGAATACCGCAAGCTGAAGGAAAAGTACGGCTTAGTCGAAATTACGCATCAGCCCGAGCTGTGCGCGTATGTGACGAGGCTCCCGGTCGAGCAGTACGGAGTGGACGCTGCCATTTTATATAAAGACATTATGACGCCGCTTCCTTATATCGGAGTGGATGTTGAAATAAAAAACGGAATCGGCCCGGTGATCGATCAGCCGGTGCGCTCTGCTGCGGATATTGAAAAGCTCGGCGAACTGAATCCCGAACAGGATGTTCCTTACGTGCTGGAAACGATCCGATTACTCGTAAACGAACAGCTGAATGTTCCGCTCATCGGTTTTTCGGGAGCGCCTTTTACGCTGGCCAGTTATATGATTGAAGGCGGGCCTTCTAAAAATTACAACAAAACAAAAGCGTTTATGCACAGTATGCCGCAAGCGTGGCAAATGCTGATGGACAAGCTCGCGGACATGATTATCGTTTATGCGAAAGCACAGATTAACGCCGGCGCAAAAGCCATTCAGATCTTTGATTCATGGGTCGGCGCGCTGAACCGCGAAGATTACCGGCAGTTTATAAAACCGGTGATGGACAGAATATTCCGGGAGCTTTCAGCAGAGCAAGTTCCGCTGATCATGTTCGGCGTAGGCGCAAGCCATCTGGCCGGGGATTGGCATGACCTTCCTCTTGATGTCGTCGGTCTTGATTGGAGACTCGGCATAGATGACGCCAGAAAACAAGGCATTACAAAAACGGTTCAGGGCAATCTTGATCCGTCGCTTCTTCTTGCGCCTTGGGAAGTCATCGAGAAAAAAGCGAAAGCGATACTTGATCAAGGCATGAAAACGGACGGGTTTATTTTCAATTTAGGGCACGGTGTATTCCCTGATGTCAATCCGGCAACGCTGAAAAAGCTGACGGCGTTTGTACATGAATATTCCGCGGCCAAAAAAACGGAACAATCTTCCTGAGCAGATCGTTGGTTATAAGAAGATTTTCCTGTCAAAATCAAGGTGGACAGACCATCAAAAGAGGTGTGTAACAAAATGAGCAGCAAAAAGAAAATGGGACTTCTTGTCATGGCTTACGGAACGCCTTACAAAGAAGAGGACATAGAACGTTATTATACGCATATCAGACGCGGAAGAAAGCCGGAGCCTCATATGCTTCAAGATTTAAAAGACAGATATGAAGCGATCGGAGGCATTTCTCCGCTTGCAAAAATTACGCAGGAGCAGGCGGAGAAGCTCGCACAGCGTTTAAATGAAATCCAGGATGACGTAACATTCAAAGTGTACATCGGATTAAAACATATTGAACCGTTTATTGAAGACGCGGTGGCGGACATGCATAAAGACGGCATTACAGAAGCTGTCAGCCTTGTGCTCGCCCCTCATTTTTCAACATTCAGCGTCCAGTCATACAACAAACGCGCGAAAGAAGAAGCGGAGAAGCTCGGCGGCTTGACCATCAAGTCTGTTGAAAGCTGGTATGATGAACCGAAATTCGTTGATTATTGGGTCAGCCAGGTGAAGAAAACGTATGAATCAATGCCGAAAGAAGAACGGGATGACGCGATGCTGATCGTCTCAGCGCACAGCCTTCCTGAAAAAATAAAAGAATACGGCGATCCGTATCCTGACCAGCTGGAGGAATCCGCAAAACTGATTGCCGAAGGCGCCGGAATTACCGATTACGCAGTCGGCTGGCAAAGCGAAGGGAATACCCCTGATCCGTGGCTCGGGCCGGATGTGCAGGATCTCACGCGCGATCTGTACCAAAAGCATCCTTATAAAGCATTTGTATACGTGCCCGCAGGCTTCGTTGCCGATCATTTAGAGGTGCTTTACGATAATGATTATGAATGCAAAGCTGTGACCGAAGAAGTCGGCGCAAGCTACTATCGTCCGGCTATGCCGAACGCACAGCCTGAATTTATCGACGCGCTTGCAGCGGTCGTGCTGAAAGAGCTGGACAAGTAGAATTAAACGGTAAAGAAGGCGATAAAAATGAGTGGCGATAAAAAACATCTGGTCATCATCGGCGGCGGCATAACGGGATTAGCCGCCGCCTTCTACATGGAAAAAGAAATCAAAGAAAAACAGCTGCCGCTTGAGGTCACTCTGATTGAAGCGGGCCCGAGAGCGGGCGGCAAAATTCAGACGGCGCATAAAGACGGCTACATCATTGAGCGGGGGCCGGATTCTTTTTTGGAAAGGAAAAAAAGCGCGCCGCAGCTCGTCAAGGATTTGGGGCTTGAGCATCTGCTCGTCAACAATGCGACCGGCCAGTCTTACGTGCTCGTCAACGAGACGCTCCATCCGATGCCGAAGGGCGCTGTGATGGGCATCCCGACCAAAATCGCTCCGTTCATCTCCACCGGTTTATTTTCTGTTCCCGGAAAGGCGCGGGCGGCGCTTGACTTTGTCCTGCCTGCGAGCAAACCGAAGGAAGATCAGTCTCTGGGTGAATTTTTCCGCAGACGCGTCGGTGACGAAGTCGTTGAGAATTTAATAGAACCGCTATTATCAGGGATTTATGCCGGAGATATTGATAAGCTGAGCCTCATGTCCACGTTTCCGCAATTCTATCAGACTGAGCAAAAGCACAGAAGCCTGATTCTCGGTATGAAAAAATCACGTCCGCAGCCTTCGGGACAGCAGCTGACGGCCAAAAAGCAGGGCCAGTTTTTAACGCTGACGACAGGGCTTCAAACGTTGGTGGAGGAGCTGGAAAAGCAGCTTACACTGACAAAAGTGATGAAAGGCACGAAAGTCACCCATATCGGCCGCGAGGAGAAAGGATATTCCGTGACGCTTGATAACGGCAAAGTGCTCTATTCGGAAGGATGCATAGTGACAGCCCCGCATAAAGCCGCGGCGAAAATGCTTTCTGATCTGCCGGCGGTTTCATGTCTTAAAGACATGCATTCTACGTCCGTTGCCAACGTCGCCTTAGGTTTTCCTGAGGGAGCCGTCAAGATGGAGCATGAAGGTACGGGATTCGTTATCTCAAGAAACAGTGACTTCTCCATCACGGCCTGCACATGGACGAATAAAAAATGGCCGCACGCGGCGCCGGAGGGCAAAACGCTTCTCAGGGCGTACGTCGGAAAGGCCGGAGATGAATCCATCGTAGATCTTTCAGATAACGAGATCATTAAAATCGTAATGGAAGATTTGAAAAAAGTAATGAAAATAAATGGCGAACCGGAAATGACCTGTGTGACCCGCTGGAACGAAAGCATGCCGCAATACCATGTCGGCCATAAGGAGCGCATCAAAGAGTTCAGAGATGCGCTGAAAGCTTCCTATCCGGGCGTATACGCGACGGGCGCGTCTTTCGAAGGGGTGGGCATCCCCGACTGTATCGACCAGGGAAAAGCCGCCGTATACGATTCACTGGCTTATTTATTTGAAACGTACCAGCCTCCGTTATCGTAAAACGGAGGTTTTTTTGCATGTTCCCGTTCTGTAAAGGGAACACCAATAAAGAGAGAAAACATTTGAATCTTCTTTGTGACTGTGATAAGTTATCTTATGTACAAAATGACTAAAACGTTCAAACGGTCAATTTAACGAGGTGGGAAACATGTCCGTCGATCGGAAAAAGCTCATTCTGGAAGCGGCAACGAAGTCTTTTACACAATTCGGCTACAAAGCAACGACAATGGATCTGGTGGCAAAGCTTGCAAATGTGGGGAAGGGAACCATCTACACGTTTTTCAAAAACAAAGAAGAACTGTTTGATGATATTTTCACCACTATTTTAAGAGAAATGAAGGAACACGCAGACGAAGCGATGAAACCGGAGCTTTCATTTCACGAAAATGTCCACCGGGCGCTTGTCGCGATTTTGGAATTCAGAAAAACACACCAGCTGACTATTAAAATTTTTCAGGAGAACGCCGAGATTGGTACAATAGCCGTTCAGGATGTCATTGTGAAAATGGAGCGGGCCATTCTGTCATACATTAAAGAAAAGATAGAAACAGCCATTGAAAACGGAAGCATTAAACCGTGTGATCCGGAACTGACCGCTTTTGTGATGCTCAAGCTCTACATCGCACTGATATTTGACTGGGAAAAAAACCATCCGCCTCTTGAAAAAGAGACGATCGCTGAATTGCTGGAAATGTATGTTGGTCAAGGATTATCTAAATAATAGATGATCCTTCACTTTTTAGGTGCCGTGACCGTTTTGTCAAATGAGTCAGTTTGCGGAAGGAGGCAACAGGGTTGAATACAATAAAAAGCCAGTGGAAAGACATTGTAACGAACAAGAAACTGTTAATCCCCATCATTGCCATATTATTCGTTCCGCTGATCTACAGCGGAGTGTTTTTGAAGGCGTACTGGGACCCGTACGGCACGGTGGATCAGCTGCCGGTTGTCGTTGTCAACCAGGATAAAGGGGCGGACTACGAAGGGAAACATCTTCAGATCGGTGACGACCTTGTGAAAGAGTTAAAGAAAAATGATAATTTTGATTGGCATTTTTCAAGCGATCTTGATCAATCGTTAAAGGACTTATTAAATGCTAAATATTATTTATTGGTCGAGATTCCTGAAGATTTTTCTAAAAACGCCAGCACGGTAATGGATAAAAATCCGAAGAAGCTGGATCTGAAATATCATACGAATGCCGGATCAAACTATGTCGGCGCGACAATCGGGGAAAAGGCGATCGACAAACTGAAAGCCTCCGTGTCGAAAGAAGTGACAGAGCAATACGCAAAAGTCATTTTTGATAACTTTAAAGATATTGCCAAAGGGCTCGGCAAAGCCAGCAGCGGAGCCAAGAAAATAGACGACGGCACGAAAAACGCGAAAGACGGCAGCGCCAAGCTGAAGGAAAATTTAGCGAAGCTTACTGAAAGCACCGCCACCATCGGCGATAAAACACAGCAGCTTGCAGACGGCGCGGCGAAAGTGACAAGCGGAATTCAAACGCTTGACAGCTCTATCGCAAAACTTCAGAGCGCAAGCGCCGAAATTCAAGATAAATCAGGACAGATTGCTTCAGGAGGAGGCCAAGTGGCCAGCGGGCTGAAAACAAGCCTTGACGCACAAAAGCAGCTCCAGCAAAAGCTTCCGGATTTAACGAATGGATTAAGCGCGTTAAACAGCAAGGCGCAGGAAGTGTCGCAAAAAGCGGCGGCATTTGAAGATGCGATCAATTCAGTCAACCTGTCAGACATTGAAAACGCGGTTGGGCAGCTCGAACAGACTGAAAAGGACCTGCAGCAGTTTAAGAAGAAGCTTTCTGATCTGAAAAACAGCCTGGATGCCCGGGATGACGCGGTCAAAAAGGTGATTAAGGACAGTGATTTCTTAACGGATGAGCAAAAAGCGAAACTTGTTCAGCTTCTGAATGAGAAGCTTCCGAAGGCTGACCTTCCGGATTTAGACAATATCGTCAGCCAGCTTCCGTCCGGCGGAGATATTCAGCTTCCGGATATGTCAGTCATAAAAAGCGCGCTCAAAGATGTAAAAGCGAAGGCTGATCAGCTGAAAGCACTGCCTCAGTCCACATCGAAACTGTATAACGGCGCAGCGGCGGTACAAGACGCGATTAACCAGCTGACAGCGGGAACTGATAAATTATACAGCGGAGCGCAGACCGTTTTTGAAAGCCAAAACAAACTGACGGCCGGCATCGGCGAATACAACAGCAAGTTCGGACAGCTCAAATCAGGATCAGAAGCGTTAGTGTCAGGGAGCGGCCAAGTGTCAGGCGGCTTAACGAAACTGCTGGACGCGCAAAACAAAATCCATGACGGCTCGTCCAAAATTGAGCAGGGTCAAGCGTCTCTCGGCACCGGTTTAAGCAAGCTTTTAGACGGCACCGGACAATTGTCCAGCCAGCTGAAAGATGCGGCTGATCAAACCGGGGACATTAAGACAGATGACAAAACGTACAGCATGTTTGCCGATCCGGTAAAAACGGACGATAACGCGATTCATTCCGTGCCTAACTACGGTACCGGACTGACGCCTTATATTCTCTCTATGGGCTTGTATGTCGGCGGATTGATGCTGACGGTCGTATTCCCTCTGAGTGAAGCTTCAGGGCGTCCGAGAAACGGTTTTGAATGGTTCCTCAGCAAATTCAGTGTTATTCTTCTTGTCGGACTGATTCAATCCGTTATTGTCGCCACGGTTCTGTTAAAAGGAATCGGGCTTGATGTGGAAAGCACGTGGAGATTCTATCTCTTTACGATGATTACCAGCATCGCGTTCCTGTCCATGATTCAATTATTGGCGACAACGATGGGGAATCCGGGACGCTTTATCGCTGTCATCATTCTGGTGCTCCAGCTCGGGGCAAGCGGAGGAACCTTCCCGCTTGAACTCCTGCCGGGATTCTATCAAGTGATTCACGGGGCACTGCCGATGACTTACAGCATCAACGGGTTCCGCGCCGTCATTTCAAATGGCGATTACGGCTATATGTGGCAGCAGGCATCCATTCTGTTGGGCATCGCCGTTGTCATGATCGCGCTGACCATCGTGTATTTTACGGTGCAAAGCAAAAAAGAACACAAAACGGAAGAAGAAATAACAGCATAAGAAAAAGAGGCTCTGAGCAGATGCTCAGGGCCTCTTTTTTTTAGATTTCGATCGTCGTACTTTTAAAATCCCCATCTCACCAACAGTCCGGTATACGTCAATCCTCCGCCGAACCCGAATAATACCAGCGTCTGGCCTTCCGACAGTTTTTTTGCTTTCACAGCTTCATCCAATGCGAGAATAATAGAAACCGATGAAGTGTTGCCGTAATATTCAATGCTTGTCAACGTCCGTTCAAGCGGGAAGGGCAGTTTTTCGCAGATGGATTCGATCATCCGCATGTTGGCGCTGTGAGGAACGAACCAATCCAGATCGTCTTTTGAAAAGCCGGCTTTTTCTAAAAGGGCATTGCATTCCTCAGGCACGGTTCTGGCCGCCCATTTATATACTTCGCGCCCGTTTTGCACCATGTTTCCTCCGCCTTTAAGCGGCTCGCCGTTTAATTCTGTGCTCAGTCCCGTGCGATACAGCACGTCCGCGCTTCCTCCCGCTGTTCCTTGCACGGCTGCCAAAAAGCCCGGCGCTGATTCATCGCGTTCCACCAATAGGGCGCCAGCAGCGTCTCCGAAAAGAACGCAGGTCGTCCGGTCAGTATAATCCGTTACCTTTGATAATGTTTCACCGGCAATGACAATCACTTTTTGATGGGAACCGGCGGTAATTAATGCGTCTGCGAGCTGAAGGCCGTAAGTGAGTCCGGCGCATGTGGCGTTAATATCAAGCGCCCCAGTGTGCGGCCAGCCGAAGTAAGCCTGCACGCGTGCCGCGGTGCTTGGAAACGCATAGTCCGCCGTCGTTGTGGCGACAAGGATCATATCGACATCATCAAGAGTTCCGCTGTATCGTTCTGCAAGGTTTTTCACCGCTTCCACACACAAATCCGATGTGAATTCATGTTCGCCGGCAATGCGTCTTTCCTTCATACCGGTGCGCTGGACGATCCATTCATCAGATGTATCGACGATGCGCTCCAAATCCGCGTTTGTTAATCGGCGTGCCGGAGCATATGTACCGATTGCTGTAATTTTAGATTTTGACATGAAAAATCACTCCTTTATATCAGATTATAACACCTGATATTATTACTTGGTACTAATTTTAATAAAAAAACCCAAGCAGCATCCGCTGTTTGGGGAGCATGAGATATCTATTTGTAAAACGGGCTTGTGTGAACGATTACCAATGACGGCAGCAGCGGCGGCATGAATGATGATGCTTCTTTTTATCTTTCTTCTTTTTTTCTTTCTTCTTTTTACAAGGGTCTTCTTTTTTCTTTTTACAGTGATCTTTTTCTTTTTTACAGCCCCAGAAGGCTGCACCAGACCAATCATCCTCAAACCAATCCTCAAACCAATCATTATGAAACCTTTTCCGCTTGTGCGGTTTACGGCTGATCATACATTTCCCTCCTATGCTCATGCTCCCTTCATTCTATGAAAAAAGAGAAGGAAAAGATTGGACGGGTTATGGATCAAAAGAGTATATTTTAAGAAGAATAAAATGGATAGGAGGAATGACCTGTGGCAAATATGAAACATACGATGGAACTGATTAAAGAATTGGTGTCGATTCCGAGTCCGACGGGCAATACATACGAGGTTATCGCCTATACAGAAAGTCTTTTAAAAGAATGGGGCGTCTCCTCTTACAGAAACCGCAAAGGCGGTCTTTTTGTCACAATTCCCGGCCGTGATGACAAGAAACACAGATTGCTGACGGCGCATGTCGATACGCTCGGCGCGATGGTAAAGGAGATAAAGGCGGACGGACGGCTGAAGATTGACTTGATCGGCGGCTTCCGCTATCACTCGATTGAAGGGGAATATTGCGAGATCCAAACTTCTTCCGGCAAAACCTATACAGGCACCATCTTAATGCATCAGACTTCAGTGCACGTCTACAAGGACGCCGGCAAGGCAGAGCGGAATCAGGAGAATATGGAAGTCCGTCTTGATGAGCCTGTCCGGACGAAGGAAGAGACGTCCGATCTCGGCATCAGGGTCGGCGATTTCATCTCATTTGACCCGCGCGTGCAGATTACGCCGAGCGGCTTTATTAAGTCCCGGCATCTTGATGACAAAGCGAGCGTGGCTCTGCTCTTGAATTTAATCCGCCGCATCACGGAAGAGAAAATCGAACTTCCGTATACGACGCATTTTCTGATTTCTAATAATGAAGAAATCGGCTACGGAGGCAATTCCAACATTCCTCCTGAGACCGTCGAATACTTGGCTGTTGATATGGGGGCGATCGGCGACGGCCAGTCTACGGATGAATATACCGTCTCCATTTGCGTGAAGGATGCGAGCGGCCCGTACCATTATCAGCTCAGAAAACATCTGGCCGGGCTTGCGGAGCGCTATGGCATTGATTATCAGCTTGATATTTATCCGTATTACGGTTCTGATGCCTCAGCAGCCATCCGTTCGGGCCATGACATCGTCCATGGGCTGATCGGCCCGGGAATTGACGCTTCACACGCTTTTGAACGCACGCATGAATTATCGCTTCTTAATACGGCGAAGCTTTTGCACCGGTACGTTTTATCGCCGATGGCATAAAAAACCCTGCGCGGAAATCATTCCGTGCAGGGTTTTCATTTTAACCTGAGATGGTTGTGTTTTGTTCTGTTTTGGCGAGGCTCATGACCTTCGCGCCTTTAACGGGATCATACTGGCCTTCCCATTTTGACATCACAACGGATGCCAGCGCGTTTCCGGTCAGATTGACGACCGTACGGGCCATGTCCATAATCCGGTCAACACCGGCGATGAATGCAAGGCCTTCTGCAGGAACGCCGATTGTGCCGAGTGTCGCAAGCAGGACGACGAAAGAAGTCCCGGGCACGGCAGCCATTCCTTTGGAAGTGACCATCAAGACAAGCACAAGGGTAATCTGCTGCCAAATGGTCAAGTCAATGTGGTATACCTGAGCGAGGAATAAAGCGGCGATTGATTGGTACAGCACAGATCCGTCTAAGTTAAAGGTATATCCGATCGGCACAACAAAGGAAACAATACCTTTCGGACAGCCGATTTTCTCCATCTTCTCCATGATGCGGGGGAGTACGGTTTCGGAGCTTGACGTACTGAACGCCAATAAAATTTCATCCTTCATATAGGCGAGGAATTTGAAAATGTTTAAACCGGCAAGCTTTCCGACGATTCCGAATACAACAATGAGAAAGAAAGCCAAAGCTACATATACTAAACCGACCAGTTTACCGAGTGAAAGCAGGGAACTGAGCCCAAATTTGGAAACGGTAACACCGATCAACGCAAAAACACCAAACGGCGCAACTTTCATGACGAGGTTCACAACATGGAACATCGCATGAGAAACACCTTCAAAGAAGGCCAAGACGGGCTTTCCTTTTTCACCGATTGCCGAGATGCCGAGTGCAAACAGCACCGTAAAGCAGATGATGGCAAGCAGATCTCCTTCGGCTAATGATTGGAAGAAGTTTGTCGGTACGATATGCAGGAATGTGTCCGCAACGGATTTACCGCTTTGTTCTTTTTCTGTTTCAACATATTGACTGATATCTGTCTTTTGAGCTTCATGTATATTAACGCCTGCTCCCGGCTGAAACAGATTCGCCAAAGCCAGCCCGAGAATAATGGCAAAAGTGGTAATGATCTCAAAATACAAAATCGTTCTGAAGCCTAATTTTCCGACTTGTTTTCCGCTTCCCGCGCCGGCAACGCCGATGATTAAGCTGGAGACGACAATTGGAATCACTATCATTTTGATTAAGCGTAAAAACAAATCGCCGATAGGCTGTAAATATGTTGGAATGGCGGGATTGCCGTACCAGATGACACCGACTACAACCCCTAGTATGAGTCCGACGAAAATTTGCGTCGCTAGTCCAAAGCGTAATTTTTTCATAGATTACCTCCCGAAGAAAAAAGTGCAATAAGTATCTAAAAAGATAGCTATTAGAACAAATTATAATAGAAAAGAAAACAATCCGTCTATAGAAAAATATAGATTGAATATACTGAATCTTTTAAAACGTACAGATAATTGCTAATAATGGTGAATAACTCCCTATTCAGAAAGTATGATGACGGCCGAAAAAAACGGGCGCCGCACAACTTAGAATTGTGCGGCGCCCTATTGTCACATATCCTTAATTTTCAAGCAGTCATTGCAAAGATTAATGTGACACTCATACTGCTCAACAATCTCATTTCCGCATTCTTCGCATTTCTTACCGGGTAAATTTCTGAAAAAATCCGACATCTTTTCCAACATACCCATCCCTCTTTCATTGTTTTGTCTCTACATTGTATTATAACAGTTTAAGAAAATCAACGGCTGTTTTGGCACAATGTTTAAAACATGCAATTTGTACGAAAAATAGGTATATTGGAGGAAAGGATCTTTTTATCATAAACATTCGGAGGATTATATGAAAGTTACAGTTATTGGATGCTGCGGCGGGTTTCCGGCCGCAAACGAAGCAACTTCAGGCTATCTGTTTCAGTCCGGCGGCTATTCTCTGCTCGTCGATTGCGGAAGCGCCGTATTATCAAAGCTGTTTGCCTATGTTCCGGCAGAAGAGCTTGATGCCGTCATTTTGTCCCATTATCACCATGATCATATCGCTGATATCGGGCCGCTTCAATTTGCCAAACAGGTCGGCTCCTTTCTCGGAAAAGGGACGCATGCACTGCCGATTTACGGGCATGATGCTGATATAGAACAGTTTGAGCGTCTTACATATAAAACCCATACAAAAGGAGTGGCCTATCAGCCGGACCGCCCGCTTTCTGCGGGGCCGTTCACCATTACCTTCCTGAAAACGGTGCATCCGGTCACTTGTTATGCGATGCGGATTACTGACGGTTCAGCTTCTGTTGTGTATACGGCTGATTCAAGCTACCAGGACGCGTTTATCCCGTTTGCGGAAAATGCCGATCTGCTGATCTGCGAGTGCAATTTTTACGCAGACCAGGACGGCACGTCAGCCGGCCATATGAACAGTTTGGAAGCCGGACGGATCGCGAAGGAGGCCGGAGCGGGGGAGCTGATTCTCACGCATCTGCCTCATTTCGGCGAGCACCGGAAGCTGAAAGAAGAAGCGGAATCCGAGTTCGGGGGCGAAGTGACAATCGCCGCTTCCGGATTGAAGTGGGAGAAATAAAGGAGGAGCACCATGTTATTTATCGACAACCAAAACATAACCGACCCGAGGATCAACCTCGCGATCGAGGAATATTGCGTGAAGCATCTCGACCCTGAACAGACATACCTGCTGTTTTATGTCAATCAGCCGTCGATTATCATTGGGAAGAACCAAAACACAATAGAAGAAATCAATACGAAATACGTAGAAGATAACGGAATCATCGTCGTCCGCAGGCTGTCAGGAGGCGGCGCGGTTTACCATGACCTCGGGAATCTGAATTTCAGTTTTATCACTAAGGATGACGGCGACAGCTTTCACAATTTTAAAAAATTCACCGAACCCGTTATTCAGGCGCTGCGCCAGCTCGGTGTGGAAGCTGAATTAAGCGGCCGAAATGACATCGTCGCGGACGGCAGAAAAATTTCCGGCAACGCTCAATTTTCGACGAAAGGGCGTATTTTCAGCCACGGAACATTAATGCTGGATTCCGCCATTGATCATGTTGTGTCAGCCTTGAAAGTGAAAAAAGACAAAATCGAATCAAAAGGCATTAAGTCGATCAGAAGCCGTGTCGCCAACATCAGCGAGTTTCTTGATGACAAAATGACGGCGGATGAATTCAAAAAGCACCTGCTTCACCATATTTTTAATACAAATGATCTTTCCGAAGTGCCGGAATATAAACTTACCGATGAAGACTGGAAAGCGATCCGGAAGATTTCCGAAGAGCGCTATCAAAACTGGGACTGGAATTTCGGAAGGTCGCCCGCATTTAATCTTCAGCATTCGAAACGTTATCCGGTCGGATCGATTGATCTGCGTCTTGAAGTGAAAAAAGGAATCATTCAGGACTGCAAAATTTTCGGTGATTTCTTCGGTGCGAAAGATGTGAGTGAAGTCGAACAGGCGTTGACCGGAAAACAGTATGACCGAACCGCTATCAAGGAGGCGCTGGCCGGAATCGATCTGAAACAGTATTTCGGCAAAATAGAGCTGGAAGATTTCCTCGAGCTGATTTATTAGAACATTTGCCGAACGCATGATTTGAATCAGCGCCCGTTTTTGTGAAATGATAGAACCATAATGAATGGGGAGGGATCATGATGAAAGTATTTCTCATCGGAGCAAACGGACAGATCGGACAGCGGCTGACCGGGCTGTTTCAAAAAGACGGCACGCATACGCTGCGGGCGATGGTCCGGAAACAAGAGCAGAAAGAAGCGCTTCAAGCCGCGGGAACAGAAGCCGTTCTTGCAGATTTGGAAGGAAGCCCGGAAGACATCGCGAAAGCCGCTGAAGGCTGTGACGCGATTGTGTTTACCGCCGGATCAGGAGGAAGCACCGGATACGATAAGACGCTTTTGATTGATCTTGACGGAGCCGCGAAAGCGATAGAAGCGGCAAAGATAGCCGGCATCAAGCGGTTCATTATGGTAAGCGCCCTTCAGGCTCATAACCGCGGCAATTGGAATGAAGCGCTGAAGCCGTATTACGCCGCAAAGCATTATGCGGATAAAATTCTTGAAGCGAGCGGTCTGACGTATACGATTATCCGGCCGGGCGGGTTATTAAATGATCCCGGCACGGGAAATATCAAAGCCGCAGCCGATTTAGAAAGAGGCTCCATTTCAAGAGACGATGTCGCCAAGACCGTTATCGCATCCCTTGATGAACCGAATACGTATGAAAAAGCATTCGATCTGACAGCGGGCAGCACGCCGGTCAGTGAAGCGCTGAAACAATTATAGTTTCCGGTTTTACGGCACTCGGGGCTTTTTGCCCTTGAGTGTTTTTCTATATTTTTCTATAATAAAAGTGAACGTTTATTCCGGATAAATGAATGACTATTCATTCATTACAATTTTTAAAGGGGTGGGAAAATGAATCTGGTTTCCAAATTGGAAGAAACGGCATCGCAGAAACCGGAAAAACCAGCTTGTCTGTTTCAAGATCAGTACATGACGTATGAGGAGCTGGCAGGTAAAATCAAAGCATTTGCAAACGGCTTGGAGGACAGGGGACTGAAAAAAGGGGATCATCTCGCGCTGCTGCTCGGAAATACGCCTGATTTTGTTATTGCGTTTTTCGGCGCGTTAAAAGCGGGAATTGTCGTCATACCTGTTAATCCGGCATATACACCTTCAGAAATCGCATACATGCTGAAAAACGGCGATGTCAAAGCGATCGCCGGCATCGACCTTTTAATTCCCGTATTTGAAAGCCTGCACGGCTCGCTGCCGCTGCTGGAGCATATCATTATCAGCCAGACAGCAGAGAACGCTCCATCGACAGAAGACCCTCAATTGCGCTTAAAAATGACAACGTTTGCAAAAATGCTCTGCCCGGCGGAGCGCAGCAGAACTTATCCGATATTGTCCAAAGATGATACTGCCGTCATTTTATACACCTCAGGGACGACCGGAAAACCGAAAGGCGCCATGCTCACCCATCAGAATCTTTTCTCCAATGCAAATGATGTCGCCGGATACTTAGGAATGAATGAGAAAGACAAAATTGTGGCGGCATTGCCGATGTTTCACGTTTTTTGTTTAACCGTTTGTATGAATGCGCCTCTGATGAGCGGAGCGTGTGTCTTAATCGAGCCGCAATTCAGCCCGGCTTCTGTGTTTAAACTGATTAAAAGCCGTCAGGCAACCATTTTTGCCGGCGTTCCGACGATGTATAACTATCTGTATCAATACGAGCACGGCAAGGCGGAGGATTTTGCGTCCGTCAGACTGTGCATTTCAGGCGGGGCCTCTATGCCGGTCGCTCTGTTGCAGACGTTTGAACAAACCTTTGACGTCACCATTCTGGAGGGGTACGGACTTTCTGAAGCGTCTCCGGTTACTTGTTTTAATCCGTTTGACCGGGGGAGAAAGCCCGGCTCGATCGGGACGAATATTTTACATGTCGAAAATAAAGTCGTCGATACGCTCGGACGCGAATTGCCCGACCATCAAGTGGGAGAATTGATCGTGAAAGGGCCGAATGTGATGAAAGGCTATTACAAGATGCCCGAGGAGACGGAGCACGCGCTGAAAGACGGCTGGCTGTACACGGGTGATTTGGCGAAGCGCGATGAAGACGGTTATTTTTATATCGTCGACAGAAAAAAAGATATGATTCTCGTCGGCGGATACAACGTCTATCCGCGCGAAGTAGAAGAAGTGCTCTACAGCCATGAGGGCATTAAAGAAGCCGTGGTCATCGGCGTTCCTGACGCCAAAACGGGGGAAGCGGTGCATGCTTATATAGTGCCGGGGGACGGTGAGCTGACAGAGCAGGCGGTTTTTGATTACTGTGAAACACATTTGGCAAAATATAAACGGCCGGCGGAAGTGGTTTTTCTTGATGAGATTCCGAAGAACGCGACCGGGAAGCTGCTGAGGCGGGCGGTCCGGGACATGCTTCCGAAATGACGGACGAAAAGCGAAGCCGGGGGCTTCGCTTTTACATGCTGATCCGGTCAGCTCTGCGATTCTTCCTTAATGATGCTTTGCACAAGCTTCGTATCATGCCGGGTCAGTTTGTAATACGTGTTTTTATACTTGTACAGCATATAATTGCCGCCTTCGAGCCACATGCTGAATGAATCGAAACGGTCTTCATGGTATTTGACCGTTCCGTCGTAATCGGGAGATACGCTTTTGGTCAGTTTGACTTGTTTTCCTTGGTTCAAGATATCGAGCATATCTTTTACATTCTGCCTGTCTTTAATTTTGATCTCTTTTTTTCCGTGCTCAGACAGAATAATCAGATCTGCGTTGCTTGATGGAAACACATCGCCGGTCCGGCTGTATACATAGAAGAAAGCAATAACCAAAAGGGCGATTACTACAATAAACGCGATTATTTTTTTCATATTCATCACTCCGTCTTTTAGTCTTTCCCGCTTCCTGTTGTTCCATTCTTTTCTGTTGTGAAAAGATTAACATCCGTTTCGGAGGCTTGGTTCTATTTATTTGCATTTATGCTTACAATAGGAGTAAGTCATAAGGCTAAGGAGGGAGACTTCCATGCGCAAATGGATAGCGGCAGCGGGACTTGCCTATGTGCTGTACGGCCTTTTTTTCTATTGGTATTTCTTTATGACAGGCGACTCCGCCGTCCCGGAGGCCGTAAAGGGAACGAAAGCCGATCCGTCCTCGTTTATGGACCCGGGCCGCCTGGAAGCCGCTGAAAACTTTTCAAATGTAAAGGATTTTTTATTTTTCATCGGTGCGCCGTTAGATTGGTTTTTATTTTTTCTGCTGCTCATTACGGGGCTTGCCAAAAAAATAAAGCATTGGCTGGAAGCAGCGGTGCGCTTTCGGGTGCTGCAAATCGGAAGCTTCGTATTTGTGATTTCACTCATCGTTACGGCGGCTTCGCTTCCGCTTGAATGGATCGGATATCGGGTTTCGCTTGCGTATCATATTTCGACGCAGACGACAGCAAGCTGGATAAGAGACCATGTCATTGATTTCTGGATCAGTTTTCCGCTGTTTGCCGTGTGTGTGCTTGTGTTTTACTGGCTGATCACGAAGCATACAAAAAAATGGTGGTTTTACGCTTGGTGTCTTACTGTGCCGTTTACCCTGTTTTTGTTTTTTCTGCAGCCGGTCGTGATTGATCCTTTATACAATGATTTCTATCCGCTGAAAGACAAGGAGCTGGAAAGCAAAATCTTGTCGCTTGCCGACAAGGCTGATATTCCGGCCAGCCATGTTTATGAAGTAAATATGTCGGAGAAAACGAATGCGCTGAATGCGTATGTGACGGGAATCGGTTCGAATAAGCGGATCGTTTTGTGGGATACGACGCTTAACAAACTGAAGGATCGGGAAATTTTGTTCATTATGGGGCATGAGATGGGGCACTATGTGATGAAGCACGTGTACATCGGACTGGCCGGGTATCTCCTGCTGTCATTAGCCGGGTTCTATATCATTGACAAGCTTTATAAGCGGCTGTCCAAATTCTTCGGCCGAATGCTTCATATAAAGGGGCCTGAAGATCTGGCCGCCCTCCCGCTGTTATTGCTGCTCATATCCGTTCTCAGTTTTGCTTCTGATCCGATTACGAATGCCGTCTCCCGGTATCAGGAAAACGCCGCCGACCGTTACGGCATTGAGCTGACCGGAAACCGGGAAGCGGCGATTGAGACGTTTCAGGACTTGGCCGATACGGGACTGAGCCGGGTCAACCCGCCGTTTCTCGTCAAAATTTTCAGAGGGAGCCACCCGTCGATCATGGAGCGGATTGAACATGCGGAGGAAGAAAAATAATAAAAAAACCGGCGGGGCCATGCCCGACGCCGGTTTTTTTATGTTTTACTGAGCTGCCGCCTGTACGTTGATCAGCCCTTTTCCGTAGTAGAAAGCATCACCAAGTTTTGTAGTGGTGTTTTCTAAACTGCTGCGGACTTGAGTGTTTGTCCAGTTCGGGTGCTTAGAAAGAATCAAAGCAGCCGCTCCGGCAACGTGCGGAGATGCCATTGACGTACCATTGTACGCGCCGTATTTGTTTCCAGGAAGCGTGCTTTGGATAGAGACGCCTGGTGCCATGACATCAAGCTCAGAACCTACGCTTGAGAAAGATGCTCTTTGGTTGCTGCTGTTAACAGCGCCTACCGCAATGACAGAAGGGTATTTACCAGGGTAGCCCACTGTGCTTGAGCCGCCGGAAGTGCCTTCGTTACCGGCTGCCGCTACGACTACGACGCCGGAAGCAACGGCTTTGTCAACTGCTGCTTTTAACGCTGCAGAACCAGAAGGTCCGCCGAGGCTCATGTTAATAACGTCCATATTGTTTGCGATCGCCCACTCAATTCCGTTAATGATCCAGCTGTACTGGCCGGAACCGTCAGCGCCGAGAACTTTTACAGCGTAAAGAGATGCGCTTGGCGCAACGCCTAATACACCGACTGAGTTATTAAGAGCCGCAACTGTACCGGCAACGTGAGTTCCGTGAGAGTTGTAGTCTTGGAAAGGATTTGTTTCAGAAGGAACCATGCTGGCTCCGCCTGCTACTTTTAAATCAGGATGAGAAGAATCGATACCGCTGTCGATAACCGCTACTTTCACATTTGATCCGGTGAAGCCTTGAGAGTGCAGAGCAGGGGCTTTAATTTGTGATACGCCGTAAGGCACGGACTGCGCGTACGCTTTTGCAACGTGATCTTCTTCAACGTAAGCGACGCTTGGGTCTTTTTTCAGCTCTTTTACAGCTTTTTCATTTAATGTAGCTGAAGCTGCGTCTACATATTTGAATTGCTTTTGCACTTTCCCGCCTTTTTCAGAAATGACATCTTTTTTCTTAGCGGCGCTCATCGTGCTCATTGTCTGTTTAAATCCGACAATGTATTTCTTTTCCCCGTTTGATTTCCCTGCCGCCTGGGCAGGAGACGTGCTGCCGAACGCCATCGTAAAGATTAACGCTAAAGCAAACAGCAAACTGATCCATACCTTTTTGCCTCTCACTCTTTATCCTCTCCTTTTTTTCATTTGCAGAACAACCAATAGACAGATTATTCTGTGGATTAATTGTATAGCATGGAATAATATTTTAGTAGACCCAATTTTTTTCAATTTGTTTTATTTCTATTTAGGTATATCATCTCTCTTTCGTTTAATAGGAACCCGAAATATTTAAATTTTAATGGAAAAAACCGATGGAAGGACATGAGTATTTGTACACAGCCGCAATCGCTCTCTTGTTTGCTGGGTCGAACGGTTTGATTCCATTTTTGGAAGCTGCGGCAAAAACAGGATAAATGTCACCTTTTGTTGAATGCAGAAGTCTGATGGAAACGAAAGCGGAATGAAATAAAGCGGCCGGCATGAATCAGTCTTCGGCTTTCTTGACGGAGAAAAGCTGTGAAACCATTTTATAAAAATAATGATAATGAATATCATTGATACTTATATTGTCAATGATATAATTGCGGAAAAACGAAAGAGGGGGAACAGATGAAACAAATTTTCAGTATGCTGATGATCTTATCCGTTCTCTTCATAACGGCATGCTCAGAACAGGAACATGAAACCGCCGTCAGGCACGATCTGGGGACGGCGCATGTGGCTGCGCACCCGCATCGCATCGCCGTATTGAATGAAGGCTTTATTGATACCCTCCATGATCTCGGCATAAAGCCGGCGGCCGCGGCGGATAACCGGACAGAGCGAAAAGACGGCAGTCCGTCTGTCGGACCACCGTCACACCCTGATTTGAAAAAGATCACTTCGTTAAAGCCCGATCTCATCATTGCAGACTCAAGCCTTCACAGGGGGATATACCGAAAACTGACAAAGATCGCTCCGACAATCGCTTTAAAAAATGAAGCTGCGGATTATCAGGATGCGGTTGATGCTGCCCTTACTATTGAAAAGGCGGTCGGTAAAGATGGCATCATAGAGAAACAATTGTCGGCTCAGGAAGAAAAGCTGAATGACATCAAAAGAAAGCTGGATGCAGAAGGCGGCACGATTTTATTAATTGACGCTGCAAATGACAGCATTTCCGTAAAGGATGATCAGTTTTTTACGTCCCGGCTTTTGACGCTCGCAGGGTTTACCTATGCGGTCCAGACGGATTCCGGTGGGAAATCAGACTCTATCAAAATGACGCCCGGGCAGCTTTTGCATATCGATCCTGATTACATCGTGCTGTTGGACGGTGAGAAAGAACTCGAAAAAAATCACTTCTGGAAACAGCTGACAGCTGTAAAAAACGGACACGTTTACCGCGCGGACAGGGCGGTATGGACGGAGCGCCGGAGCATTGACGGTGCGGACGCCATATTACATGATCTTCAGAAAAAAATGCTCGCCAAAAAGGCCCAAAACTGAATTCGGGCCTTTTTGTTATGATTCTGATAGGTGGCTGCTTACATTGTAATCTTTGACGCGCCATTTATTTTCAATTCGTTCGATATTGCTCAGGCACGCATTGACAAGCTTAGCGTTTTGGATGCCGGTATCACCGTCTGAAATGGCGGACAAGAGGGCATGAATGGCTGCGCCGTGAGCGACGATCAGAACTTTTTGCTCAGGAAACCGCTCCTGAACTTTCACTAAACCGGCAAGCATTCTGTCTGTCAGCTCTTCTGCTGTCTCCATGTTCGGGTAGTTTTTATCCGGGTAGCGCTTCGACCGTTCCGGTAAAGACATTCCTTCCGCATCACCGTAGCTCCGTTCTCTGAAATCTTCCATGACGACAATGGGAAGATTCAAAAATCCGTTAATAATGTCAGCTGTTTTTCTGGCCCGTTTCATCGGGCTTGAGACGATGACATCCCATTCGGACCCCTTTAAGTACTCTCCTGTTTCTTTCGCCTGACGCTCTCCCGTCGCATTTAACGGAATATCCGATTTGCCTTGAAGCTTCTTTTGGGCATTCCAATCAGTCTCTCCATGTCTTACTAAACAAACGGCAGTCATAAAGTCTCCACTCCGATCATTTTTTATCGATATCATCTATTATACTGCCGTTACGTTAACACTTCAAAGAGAAGCGCCAGTCCGACTCCGCCTCCGCTGCCGATCGCTGCTGCTGCGTAGCGGGCATCCGGGCGTCTTTTTGCTTCATAAAAAAGCCGGGTGACAAGCGCCGCCCCGGAAGCCCCGTACGGATGCCCGACGGCCAGAGCGCCGCCCCGGACATTTATTTTAGAATACGGCACTCGAAGCTGCTGTGAAAAAACGCATATTTTGACGGCAAACGCCTCGTTGATTTCGTATATATCAATATCATCCGGTGACAGGTCCCGTTCCTTCAAAAGTTTTTTGACGGCATACACCGGAGCTGCTGACGGATAATGCGGATGGACGCCGCTTACCGCGCTTCCGATAAAACGCAATCCCGGCTTTAAACCGAGAGACCGCGCTTTTTGTTCTTCCATCACACAAACTGCCGCCGCCCCGTCAGAAATTCCGCAGCTGTTGGCGGCGGTGACAGAGCCTCCGGACTGAAAGACGGGCTTGGCACGGGAGATGAGAGGCTCCATGTTCCGCTTTTTCAGCATGTTTTCGTCAGCGGCGAATCCGTGACAGGGAAGAATTTCCGGGCGGTACAAGCCGTCTTCGTGCGCTTTGACGCTCCGTTCATAGCTGAGAAGGGCATATTCGTCCTGCATCTTTCTCGTTACGCCGTAAGCCTGTGCCGTATACTCTGCTGCTATGCCCATATCAGGATCGCCGATGTGTTCAGGAGAAAAGCGCGCCCGGGATGAGAAAGGGGAACGGCTGCTGCTCTCCGCTCCTCCCGCGATGTATGTGCTCCCCGCGCCGGCTTTAACAAAGTGGCACGCGACCCTCACGGCGTCCAATCCGGAGCCGCACTGCCTGTCGATGGTCGTACCGGACACGCTCAAAGGAAGCCCGGCGGCCAAGGCTGACAGCCGGGCGAGATTCCCGCCGCGGCCCGTCGCGTTTCCGATCAGGACTTCATCAATGTCTTCGGGCATGTTCCGGCTCAAATGGCGGATCAGCGGAGCTGCCAAATCTTCTGGGAGACAGTCTTTTAACAGGCCGTTTTCCCGGGCGAAAATCGTCCGTTTCGCATCCGTAATTACAGCTTCCATTCCATCATGTCCTTTGCCTGCTTTTGTACGGCGGCACGGGCGATCTTTCCGCCGGCTGTTTCCGGTATTTCTGAAAACAGCCATTTTTTCGGGATTTTATATGCCGCCAGCTGCTCGCGGCACTGTTTCTTCAGTTCCTTTACATTTGCATCTCCGTCGATCACCGCAACGGCGATGCTGCCCCAATAATCATCAGGAATGCCGATGACGGCCGCTTTTCTGACGCCCGGACAGCGGTTGAGCACACGTTCTATCTCTTCAGGGAATACATTCAGGCCGCCTGATACGATCATCCCGTTTTCACGTCCTTCGATATAAAGATAGCCTTCACGATCAATATATCCCATGTCATCAACCGTCATCCAGCCGGAATCATCAGGTTTTGCGCCATTGATGTATCCGGAAAATTTCATCGGGCTGTTCACAAAAATCTTCCCCGTTTCGCCCGGCATGCAGCGTTCTCCGCCGGGCCGGCGGATTTCGATTGTAACATTTTCAAACGGGCGGCCCGCCGCGTCAGGCTTTCGGGCGCTGTCTTCAGGCGATAAGAACGCCACGAAACTCAGCTCGGACGTTCCGTAAAAATCGTACAACCGCAGATGGGGATAGCGCTCTGACAACGCTTGTTTAGACGAAGCGGGCCAGTCTGCACCGGAAGAAATCACCTTGAGCGGTGTATCCGGAAACGCCTCTAGTGAGAGCAGGGCGTCCGTCATTGTCGGAACGGTATATAGAACGTCAGCTTGTCTGAGCCGGTCTTTCATTCCGGCCGGGTTGAATTTTCTTTGAAGGATGACGGTTCCGCCGATAAACAAAGTGCTGACGGCGCCGTATAAAAAGTGTGACGAGCGAAGCGTGCCCGGTACCAGCACTTTGTCATCAGGGGAAATGCCGAATTCACGTTTCGTACAAGAAAAGCTCTCCAGCCACGAACGGTGAGAGCGGGTGAAGGCTTTCGGCTTACCGGTCGATGCCGAGGTGAATCCGGTATAAAAGGGCAGGCCGGCGTTTTTGATAAAAGCGCCTTCCGTTTTTTCCGCCTCGATCAAAGGCCTGCATTCATCCCACAGGATGACAGGCGTTTTGACGCCGTCCAGTCTGCCGCTCAGCCGGCGGTCACAGATGACGAGGCCGGTTTTGCTGATGTTCAGCTGGTCCGCGAGTTCCGCCGCTGCCGAGCGGGGATCTAACGGAACCGCCGTGCAGCCGGCATGCGCCGCCCCTGCGAAAAGTTGTAAAAAAGGGATGCCGTTCGGCAGTAATATTGCAATGTTTTCCGGCTTACCTGAAAGGCTGCCAAGCCAGTTTGCGGTTTGGTTAACTAGCCTGTTCCAAGTTTGATAGGTGATCTGTTCTGTTTCTGTCTGAATTGCGATCTGTTCCGGCGCTTGTCCGGCTGTATCTGAATATGATGATGTAATCATGATGACTAAAATCAGCTTCCTTTCGTCGGCAAAAGCCGGCTTGCTTGAAGAGTTTTTCTGATTCTTACGGCTGCGAATGAGGCTGCGGCCGCTTTAAGCAGATCTCCGGGCACATAGATGAGGCTGAGCTTTACGGCAGTTAAGATATCAATGTGCATCATAAAAGCCTGAACGGGAATGCCGATGACATACAAAAACAGCACGCCGAACAAGAACTGTCTGATAAACAAATGGGGGACAGCAGCTGAGCGAAGGCCTTGGATGCTGAGGCTCAGCAGTAATGCCGCCAGCGGATATGCGATGAGGTATCCGGCGCTCGGCCCGAAAAAAACCCCGAACCCGCCTCTGCCGCCTGAAAGGAGAGGCGCTCCGCATGCCACAATCAGCAAAAACAGCAATTGGCTTAAAAACGCCGCTTTCGGTTTTAGGATGCTTCCCGATAAGAGCACTCCGATCGTCTGAAGCGTAATCGGAACCGGCGTAAAGGATAAGAAAAGCGGCGGGAGCAGCCCCAAAAGTCCCATAATGGCGGTAAACACGGCAATATGCATCATTTCTATCAATTTCATTATGTATTCCTCCAGCTTATCAAAATATGTTTATACAATAAAGCGAGTCTTTATATATGTCAACTCTATTATATTTTAAGTTAACATTAAAAAGACCGGCCCTTTATGAAAAAGGCCGGTCGGTTTATCTTTATTCTTCTGTAAGGATAACAAGTGAATCAACGGATGATGCAACGTGGGAAACGGCGCGGCTGACTTCTTGAAGACCGCCGAGAAAGGCCTGCAAATCAACGTCGATTTTGCCTGTCTGGTCTTTGCTCGTTTTCATGCTTTGGACGATGTCATCAAACAGACGGTTGATCTGCGCCATTTTTTCTTTCGTTTCACTTACAAGTCCGTTTACATCTTTAATATGTTTGGACACGATGTTGATTTGTGTATTGGTATTGTTCACGAGCTCTGATACGGTGGAAACGGTTTTTTTCGTATCCTCTGAAAGCTTTCTTACCTCCGTCGCCACAACGGCGAACCCTTTGCCGTGCTCCCCGGCTCTCGCGGATTCTATTGAAGCGTTGAGTGACAGGAGATTCGTTTGCTCGGCGATCCCCGTCACGATGCCGAAGATTTTTTCGATCTGCTGGGCGATGTCATTCAGCTTGTCCATTTCTTCTTCAATCTGCAGAAGACTGGCGTCGATTTTATTCATCTGCTGCTGCTGGCTTTCAAGCTCTTTTTTCCCGCCGATTGATTTTTCTTCGACATGTACGGAAGTGACGGTGCCGGCTTTTGACGCCTCGGAAATGCCCTCGGATTTATCGACCAGCTCTTGCACGGCTCTGCTCGTTTCTGAAAACAAATCAGCGAGTGATCCGGATGTTTCCTGGATTTTTTGATGAAGGCGGGCTTTCTTTTCCTCTTGTTCGTCACGCTGGCAGTTATATTCGCTCTGGAATGCTTCAAGGACGAGCTGCTGTTCAAGATTCAATATTTTCGTCGTCGCTTTGATCGCTTTTAAAAGCTCATGCAAATCCGGAATGGTTGCTTCATATATGTTCATCATCGACAGAAGCAGATCCTGAAACGCTCCCATATACCATTTCGGTTCAAGGCCGATCCGCAAATGGATGGAAGCGATGCGCTGTCTTTTTTCAATGAATTCATCATCAATCGTGCCGGCAAACATCTCATGGATATGACGCCGTAATGTTTTTTTCAGGCGCTCGACCGTGCTGTGGTCGTTAATGATCGTCATTAATGATTTTTCGTGGTCCAGGTTTCGGTAAAAGGAATCGACGATTGTTGAGATATGTTCTTTAATTAACGGCTGCAGCTCTTCAAGCACATGAAGTTCTTCGTTTCCGAGCCTGACCATTTTCAGCTGTTTTTGGACATCTGCATATTGATTTGAAAGCGCGATGCGTTTTTTTCCATCGGCTTCCGAAAAATAAGCTGTTTCTTTTTTGCGGTCTTTTTTAAATAACAATATAAGTTCCCCCAGATATTCTCTTTTTCTTTTTATCGGTATGGAAGGAACTTGAATGAAGGAATCTGATAAAAATATTTTAATGCAAAAAAAATAAAACCATTCGTACAGAATGGTTTAGTTAATCTTGGCTGAGGCGCTTCAGCGGCTTGATGGCGGGACCTTCGGCAACCCCGCCGTCGGGTGTGAACCGGGATCCGTGACAAGGACAGTCCCACGTCCGTTCGCCGTCATTCCATTCGACCTCACAGCCCAAATGGGTGCATGTCGTATCGACAAGATGCAGACAGCCTTTTTCATCTTTATAGGCGCCGGCCCGTTTGCCGTTTACCGTTACGATTTTTCCCTCCCCGGGCCGAAGAGTCTCAGGTGAAGCGTCCGGCCTCTCAAGTTTGCCCGAGATAAGGTGTTTGGCCACGTCGGCATTATAGGAAATCAGTTTTTTCAGTCCCGGATCTGCGTGGAAGCGTGACGGAATAAACAGGCCGGAAAACGGGTTCTTTTTGTTTTGAATATGATCAGCAAAAAGCTTCGCGGCGAGCGCTGAGCTTGTCATGCCCCATTTTTTAAAACCGGTCGCCGCCAAAATATGTTCTTCATCTCCTGAGATGGGACCGATGAACGGAATTTTGTCAATGGTGACAAGGTCTTGTGCAGACCAATGATATGGGATGCTTTCAACTCCGATTGTGTCTTCCGCAAATTGTTTCAGCGCTTCGTAATGCTCGGACATTTCTTTTCCCTGGCCTGTTTTGTGGCTTTCGCCGCCGACAAGCACCAGTTTTTCACCGTTCAAATCGGTGTATCGCAGTGATCTGGACGGCTTGTCTATGCTGAGATACATCCCGTCCGGATACGCTTGTTTCGGTTTTACCGCGAGTACGTAGGATCTGCTGGCATACATTCTGGCGGCGTAAAGCCCGCCTCCATCATAAAAAGGAAAGTGGGAAGAGCAGACAATATAGCTGCACTTGATGCCGTGTCTGTTTTTCGTGACCACTTCCGGCTGCGGTTCTTTTTTTATGTCGATCGCAGCCGTCTGTTCAAAAATCCGCGCCCCGTTTTTGACGATCTCTTTCACGAGCGCCGCGCCATATAAAAGGGGATGGAATTGCGCCTGATTCTTCATGGCGAGGCCGAGCCTGCAATCAACGGGGACGGGAAGTTCTTTCACAAGCTCGTGTTCAATACCGAGCTTGGTATAAGCTTCCTGCTCACTGCGCATTTTTTTGACGCCTGATTCTGTATTCGTGTAAAGATATGCGTCTTGTTCAATCAGTCTGCAGTCAATCGAAAGGTCTCTGATGATCTGCTTCATGTCTTCCATGGCGCGGAGATGGGCTTCGAAATACAGCCTTGCGCTGGTCAGGCCGATCTGCTGAATAAGATCGGCATAGATGAAATCATGCTGGGCGGTGATTTTTGCGGTCGTTCCCGCGGTCGTCCCGTTTAAAATCCGGTCTGCTTCAATGACAGCGACACGGAAACCTCTTTTCGTCAGTTCGTATGCCGTTGTCAGGCCCGTAATTCCTCCGCCGATAACCGCAATATCGCATTCCGTATCTTCAGTGAGGGCGGGAAAGGAAGGAATGTCAGCTGTTGCTTTCCAATAGGAAGCCGGTTCGTCGTTTGAAAAAGTAGTCAATTCAGATTTACCTCCTCTGTTGTATATTCTTAATTTTTCCAATAAGACTCTGTTCATACATGAAATTCGTATAAGATGCTCAAATTACTCATAATATAGTAATTAATGTAAAGGAGTGATCAAAATGGCTAACCAGAAGAAGAAAACCTTGCCGCCGCAGCATCAAAACCGGCAGCCGGGCTTTGAATATGTAATGGACCCGCGCCCCGTTTTTGACAAACCGAAAGCGGCGAAAAAACTTGAAGGGAAAACGGCGATCATCACGGGCGGAGACAGCGGGATCGGCCGCGCCGTATCCGTTTTATTCGCGAAGGAAGGCGCTAATGTGGTCATCGTTTACTTTGATGAGCATCAGGATGCCGAAGAGACGAAGCAATATGTAGAAAAAGAGGGGGCGAAGTGTATGCTGATTGCAGGGGATGTCGGCGACGAAGCCTTTTGCAACGATGTCATCCGCCAGGCGGGCCAAGCCTTTCCTTCCATTGACATCCTGGTCAACAACGCAGGTGAGCAGCACGTGCAGCCGGGGATTGAGAAAATCACGAGCCACCAGCTCATCAGAACGTTTCAGACGAATATTTTTTCAATGTTTTACTTAACGAAAGCCGCGCTCCCCCACCTAAAAAAAGGAAGTTCAATCATTAATACGGCCTCTATTACCGCCTATAAAGGCCACAAAACATTGATTGACTATTCAGCGACAAAAGGGGCGATCGTCACGTTTACAAGATCTCTTTCCCAATCTCTTGTCACTCAGGGCATCAGGGTAAACGCAGTGGCGCCGGGGCCGATCTGGACGCCGCTGATCCCGGCGAGCTTCTCGGCGAAGGAAGTGGAAGTCTTCGGCTCAGACGTGCCGATGCAGCGCCCGGGAGAGCCTGTTGAAGTGGCGCCGAGCTATTTGTACTTAGCAAGCGATGATTCTTCCTATGTCACGGGACAGACGATCCATGTGAACGGCGGCACCATCGTAAACGGATAATGTAAAAAAAGCCAATCCATATGGATTGGCTTATTCACTCTGTTTGAGTGCTGCATATTCTTTTGAAAGCGTGAGGAACGCTTCTTTATTTTTATCATCAAGCGCCTTATTAATCTGCATGGTCAGCATGGCGAGCCGGCGTTTATACAAGGATTCATCAAGCACCATTTGAATGTAAATATCGGCCATTGTCACATCGAATTCGTTTGCTATTTGCGTGTTGCGGGACTTCATGAGCTCAGTGTACGACTTTTTCTCTTTCATAAAGAATCCCCCCAATGCCTTTTTTATAGTATATGGATAACGGCCGGAAAAATCAATTAATTTTTATAATCTTTAGACAACTAATACTTGGAAATATATCGACATATCCTGCAAATTGACGAAAAAACGAAAATGATCATCGTATAAATGAGGTGAAACGAAAAAGAAAAACAATATTTAAATAGTAATTTAAGACTAAATTACATCTTTAAAAGGTGATTTTTAGCTATATTCAAAAAAAACCTGTCGTTTTCCAATGACAGATGATAGATTATTAGTATAAATTTTCAAGAAAAGGATTGGAGGCTGCACATTATGTGCCAGAAAACACATGCACCCTTAGAAAGCTACGAAGTAAATCGTTCAACCATCGCTGTTTTGCCTGAGGAAATAGACGGTAAAATGGGGTCGAAGGTCATTGAAAAAGACTGCATTCTGTATGTCAGCATGAAGCCGATTCACATCATCGACAGAAGCTGCCGCTACTTTGGCTCCAGCTATGCCGGGAGAAAAGCGGGAACATATGAAGCGATTAAAATTTCTCACAAGCCGCCGATTATGGTGGACCCTTCAAATCACATCTTTTTATTCCCTACACTTTCTTCTGCAAGGCCTCAATGCGGCTGGATATCTCATGTGCACGTTAAAGATTTTCAACCGACGGCATTTGATGACACAGCGGTCACGTTCTCAAACGGCAAAACGATGGAACTGGAAGTATCCTATCATTCTTTTGAAAATCAGGTTTACAGAACCGCCTATCTCAGAACCACTTTTCAGGACAGGATGGGCAGTCATGTCCCGAAGCGGCAGGAATTCATGCTGTATCCGAAAGAAGAGCGGACAAGAATGATCTACGACTTTATTTTGCGGGAGCTGGGGGAGAGATATTAGAGAAAGCTGTGATGTGAAGGGACGGGCCCTCTCCTTTTGGGGAGGGCTTTTTTCGATTTACATGCCCGGATAGAGTTGTATCGTGTCCGTCTGTTGGCTATGATGATGTAAAGAGTAATGATATTTCATTTTAGGAGAGATGGGCATGGATGTATTTGCAAAATATATATCAGGAATCGATAACCCGGATCACCGGCTCAAAGCAGAGGAAATTTTGTCGTGGACGGCTGACCAATTTCCGAACTTAGAAGCGCAGATCAAGTGGAACAAACCGACATTTACCGATCACGGCACCTATATCATTATGTTTGCCGCGGCAAAGAATCATTTGAGTATTTTACCTGAAAAAGAGACGATGGAGCATTTTGCCGATGACATCGCCCAAGCCGGCTACAGCGCTTCTTCGCGCCTGTTCAGAATTCAATGGACTGAACCGGTGCACTATGATCTGCTTAAGAAAATCATCGAATTTAACATCAAGGAAAAAGCTGAAAATCCGGGGTTTTGGCGCTAGCGGACGTGATGTTGAAGGAGGAAGACATGGACGTTTTCAAAGACTATTTATCAAGTATCGACAGCCCGGATCATCGTCTGCGAATGGAGGAAATCCTGTCGTGGACGGCTGACCAATTTCCGAACTTAGAAGCGCAAATCAAGTGGAACACGCCGATGTTTACCGATCACGGCACCTTTGTTATCGGCTTTGCGGCAGCGAAGCATCATGTAAGTGTTTCCCCCGAAGAAGCTGGAATTGCGCATTTTACCGACGACATTGCCTGTGCCGGCTACAGCGCTACTTCCCGTTTGTTCAGAATTCAATGGACTGAACCGGTGCATTATGAGCTGCTTGAACGCATGATTCAATTCAATATTCAGGATAAGGCGGACTGCTCAGCATTTTGGCGGAAATAATGAAAGAAATGTTAAAAAAACAACCCTGAGGAGGGCTGTTTTTTTATTGGAAACACATGATCAGCCCATTTTAATCAAGAAGCAATGGATGACGTACTATAAAAAATAAGGAGTACGAAGCAGTGAATGAATTTTATAAGGCGTTAACATATGTAAATAAAATTTTTTATGAACCAAATCACTTAACGATACATGATATTCAAGAAGAAGCTCAAAACTCAGAGTATGGGGCCGGTATGTTTCAACTGCATTCAAAATCAGTTCGATTCAGAGTCGCAAAAATAACGCCTAACAAGATAGGACAGTTTGTTGCTTTTTGGGAAAAAGATGGAGATGGTAAAAACCAAGCCTTTTCATATGAAAAAGCTGCTGATTTATTGGTTATCAATACTTTTGCCAGTAATAATCATTTTGGACAATTTGTTTTTCCAAAAGAAGTTCTTGTAAAGCAAAATATCCTTAAAACAGCCGCTACAAAAGGAAAAATGGCAATTAGAGTTTACCCTGAATGGGAAAATCCCACTAGCAAACAAGCTATCGAAACACAAAAATGGCAGTTGGCATATTTTGTTGAGGCGAACGATGCAGATCGTTTTCCAGCACAAGACCTGTTAAAGCTATATTCTAACTAAAATTGGACAGCCCTGAGCCGGCTGACAGTATGTGAAGTTAACCGGTGCGTGAGTTGGAGAATAACGGGGAACCTCAACAAATGAGGTTCCTCTAATTGTTATATAGAAATCGACATTTTGAATGTAACAGAGTTTGTTTATTAAACGTAATCCGAAAAATAAGGGATTTGCGTATCCGGCAGACCCTCACGAAACGCACGATGACAGAAATCGTGCGTTCAACATTCTTTATTTGACGACAGACATGCTGACGCTGCTGCCTGACACTGTCAATTTGGCAAAATCCTGTGTATCAATCACAGGTGTGACTGCTTTATTGTCGATCGTGATGTTCGTAAAGGCTGTTGAGAAGTTTGATTTGATGTAAGGGCGCTGATCCTCTGATGTGACCGCGACGGTGGCGAGCGCTTTCCATTTTGAGACAGAGCCTACATTTGTTTGGGCGAGTTCTGAGATGATGCGGCCGGTGTATCCGTCATTATTCGTGCCCCAATATGTGGCGCGGGTATTGCCGTTCAGATTTTTGTAGATGGTCAGCTGTACGGTGCTGCCGGGCCGGAAGCCTTTCGTATAGGTGAATTGGCTTTCTCCTTCCAGATACTTGACCTGGCCTTGTCCCTTTGAACCGACTTTCATGATCGGTTTCCATACATGATAGGTGTCACTGTACTGAAGCCCGATATCAGCCTCTGTGCCTCCGGTAAATCCTGAGTAAATATAGGCTGTCCCATTTGACACTTGAATTGAGCTTGGAAGCTGAATTTTCGTGACGAGAACTGAGCCTGTGCTGTTCAGGTAGGCCCTTCCGCCGATTCCTTTGCTGAGCTGAGACGCCGCTTCCGCCGTATTGGGACTGATCAACCCCGGAATTTCCGCCGTACATGTGCCGAATAGAACGGCTGTAGTGAGCACACCCGCAAAAAGCCCTTTTTTCATCATCATTTCTCCTCCTATCATCATAGTCAGATCGCGCTATCAATTCATATTATAAAAGGTTTTGGGAAAAATTCCATAAAAGATATACAGTCGGACGTAAATTAAAACTATTTTCCTATTTATCTTGTAAATGGAGATTATTTGAACTATGATATGTTCAGCAATACCGCATAACTCAGGAGAGGGGATAGGATAGAGATGAAAAAGACGGCAGCTGTGCTTTTGTCTTTCGGTCTTGTGTTCGGATGTTCATACGGAGCGGGGCAGACGGCAGAAGCGAAAACAAAGGTGAAAACGTATCAAAACTGCAAGGCGCTGAATAAGGTGTATAAGGGCGGCGTGGCCAAATCGTCGAAAGTGAAAAACAAGGGCGGCAGAACAAAGTACAAGCCGTATGTATCAAAAGCGCTTTACAATGCAAATAAAAGACTTGACCGAGATAAAGACTATATCGCATGTGAGAAATAAAAAAACAAGCCTCTTTAAAGAGGCTTGTTTTTTAAATGGATTCGGCGGTGACGGCGGTTCCGTATCCGATTAATTCGGATGTGTTCTGTCCTGCGGTCAGTTCGAACCGCAGGCCGACGATGGCGTTCGCTCCGAGCTGCTCCGCCTCTCTGATCAGCCGCTCTTTCACCGCTTTTTTGGAGTCTTCCAGCATTTCAGTATAGCTTTTCAATTCGCCGCCGACGACAGATTTTAAGCCTGCAAGCAAGTCTTTGCCGATGTGTCTGGACTGGACGATACTGCTTGTCACCAAGCCTTTCACTTCCGTAATCTGTTTTCCGGCGACGGTTTCGGTCGTTGTCATGATCATGCGTTTTTCCCCTTTCGTGTATCTTACCGCTATCTTACCATTTAAGCCGCCTTTTCGGCTGCGCTGATTTGTTTTTTTCTGACTGCGGCGCTGACTGCAAACATGACGGCAATGTTCAGAACCAGTGCGATGATGCCTGTATTCATATCCTTAACGATCTGCGGAAGAAACGGAAAGAGGGTTCCGATGGTTGATTCGGTCAGCGTAATGAAAGCCACCGTTCCGACCCCGGCCGTTATGCCGGCAAAAGCGCCGTGGCTTGTGATGAAACGCCGCTTCGGCAGGCTGAATAAGAGGGCGGGGAAAAGCTGGGTGACAAGGCTGTAGCCCATTAAAAGCAAGGTGACGATGGTATTTCCGCCTTTCAGCGTAAAATATACGGATATCAGCGCGATGACGGGTACGGCGTATTTCGCGAGCCGTGAGACTTTTTCGTCAGTCGTGCCGGGCAGAATGGCTTTGTACACATTTTTGGCGAACAGCGTGCTTGAGGCCATTAATATCATTGAACCGGGTACAAGCGCCGTCAGAATGCCCGCCGATCCGATCAGTCCGACAAACCAGGGATCAAAGGTTTTCACAGACAGCTTTAATAAGGCGAGATCCGTGTCCGTCCCTTTTAAACCGGGCACCTGCAGAATCGCCGCAAATCCGGTAAAGATGACAAACAGCAGGACGAGCTGATAAAGAGGCATGATGATTGCGTTTTTCCGAAACACCCGCGGATGCTCCGCCGAATAGGAAGCGGCAAATGTATGGGGCCACATATAAAAGCCGAGGGCGGTCAGCAAAACCGTTGAGCTGAACCAGGAAACGCTCTGTCCGGTTTCCGGCAGCGTGAGAAAACCGGGTTTTGCGGCGTCAATTTGTTTGAACATCTCCGTAAATCCGCCATAGTAATGAATGGGCAGATAAATGCCTAAATACAGGACGATGCCTAAAATCATGATATCTTTAACGACTGATATCCACGCTGAACCGTGGATTCCTGATATCATCACATAAATCGTGATGGAGACAGCGCCGATCCAGACAGCGGCTGAGGGCGGAATCTGTCCGTATGACGTTGCTGAAACAATTAATCCGAGCCCTTTCAGCTGCAGGACGAGATAGGGGATGAGGGATGCGATGCCGACGAGCGATACGAGAATGCCGAGGAGCGGGCTGTTGTATTTTGAAATGAAAAAATCTGATTGCGACATCAGTTTGTGTTGTTTGGCGTAAGTCCACACGGCTGGCAGAAGCCAATATGACAAAATGTAGGCAAGGCAGCCGTACGCGATAATATAAAAGGCGGGGCCTCCTTTTCCGTAAGCCCACCCGCTTCCGCCTAGGAATGTAAAGGTCGTGTATATTTCTCCCGCCATTAATAAAAAGACAAACATCGTGCCGAAGCCGCGTCCGCCCACCGTCCATTGTTCAAGGTCCATATGTTTTCCTTTTCGGGCCCGGATTCCGAGATATACACAAAACAGGAGCACGGCGGCCATTACGGGAAATGCTGCGTTCATTCCGCCTCACCCGCCTTGTTTTCTTTGTCCAATTTGTAAACGGCGGCCATCAGAACGGAAGTCAGCACCGCCCAGATGACGACATACGCGAGAATGAAAGGCATTCCGAAAACATAAGGCGTCACCCGGTTGGCAAATGGAATGCCGGCGAGAATTCCGAAAAAGGGCAGGGCGGCGAGAACATGAATCAGTTTCATAACATTCCTCCTTTTCATTGAAAACAGCGTGTCCCGATTATAAAGAAAATCATGTCGAATGTATAGTGTGAATAGTCTGAAATTTATCAGCTGAAAAGGAAAAGCAGTCCCGTCTGCTTTTTAAATGGTCGCAAGAGACAGGTAATATTCTAATAAGGCAGTTACCTGTTCCCTTATTCTCGGGTTGAAATAACGGTGTTTTTCTTCATAGCCGTTAATGGTGCATATATAAAGCGTAAATGCTTCGTCTCTTTCCGCTTCGTATATTTTAATTTTACGCTTTCTTAACTCTTTTCGAACATCACTCAAATCCTTTTGTGCTAATTTTAAAGAGCAGCTGATAAGCTGTTTATAGGGTTGTTTTAATTTGAACGGGCACGAATCAAGCGCTTCGAGGTCCCGGTTCAGGATGGCAGCCGCCATGGGCAGAAACAGCCCTTTTTCGATGAGATCGCGGGTGCCGCTCCGGATGTCAGGCATAAATACTCCTTCTTTCTTAAAAAAGAGAACGTTTGTTCTTATTTTATACTCGCTTACACGATATTTCAAGTCGGAAAATCTCGTAAACATTTTCGTTTTTTGGAGATAATGTGTAGAATAAGGATAGACAAACTCGTTAAGGAGTATAAACGTTGGAGCAATTTTTATCATATTTGACTGAGGAACAGCTGACGGAATGGTTCCAAAGCTATAGAGCTTTCGGCCCGGCGGCTGCGGCTGCACTGCCTTTTATTGAAGCGTTTCTTCCGTTTTTGCCGCTCGTTGTATTTGTGGTGGCGAATACGAATGCATTTGGTTTGTGGGAAGGTTTTTTTCTGTCATGGCTCGGGTCTGCGGCAGGATCGATGCTGATGTTTTATGCCGTCCGCCGTTTCGGACAGAAAAGAGCTTTCGGTTTCATCCGCAGGCATCAGACCATAAGGCGGATGATGCTCTGGGTTGAGCGGCACGGTTTCGGTCCGCTGTTTATTTTACTTTGCTTCCCCTTTACGCCGTCCGCTGCGGTTCATATCGTTGCCGGCCTGTCACGGGTGGGGGCGCTGCAGTTTATATCAGCAGCCGCTATGGGGAAAATGGTCATGATCTTTATGATCAGCTTTATCGGGTATGATCTTCACGCACTCATGACACAGCCTTTCAGGATGGCGGGCGCCATAATGGTGATCGCGGTGCTGTGGTATGTCGGAAAGCATATCGAACGGCGTTTACAGATGAGAATCAGTCAGCATGAGAAAGACGGAGGGAGACAGGAATCTTGAAAAAACGATTTTGGTTTATAGCCGGCGTGCTTATCGTTGTTTTGGCCATACAATTAAAGAATGCCATTTTTATTGATTATAAAGTCGAAGGAATCAGCATGAATCCGACCTTTAAACAAGGAAATGAGCTGATGGTCAACAAGTTTTCCCATCGTTACAAAACGATCCGCCGTTTCGATATTGTCCTGTTTAAAGGCCCGCACCGCAAAGTGCTGATCAAACGTGTCATCGGGCTCCCCGGCGAGTCAATCGCATACAGGGAGGATCAGCTGTATGTGAATGGAAAACGGGTGGCGGAACCGTTTTTAAAACCGTTAAAGTCATCATTGTCCGCCGGGAGCCATGTGACCGGTGATTATACGCTGAAGGAAACGACCGGGCGCAAAAGCATACCGAAGGGACAATACTTTGTTATTGGCGACAACCGCATATACAGCCTCGACAGCCGTCATTTCGGTCCGATTAAGGATAAAGACATTGTCGGAGTCATCAGTGAATCAGACGCCAAGTAAACGGCGTCTTTTTTTCGGAAATGATTGTAAAAAAGCAGAGGGAAGACTATAATGAAAATTGTTACGCGAGAAACAAAAAGGAGGCGTTTTATTTTTTGGTGATTTTGTTACCCGTGTAACAAAAAATATGAAAGAGGGCTGATGAGATGAAAACACAGGCTGCCATTATCGGGGGAGGTCCGGTCGGGCTTATGCTTGCATCAGAACTGGCGCTGGCCGGAGTGAAAACGACTGTTATTGAACGATTGAAGAAGACGGTGCCATATTCCAAAGCGCTTATTATGCATCCGCGAACACTTGAGCTTTTTGCCATGAGAGGCATATTGGAACGCTTTTTGGAAAAAGGGACGAAGGTGTCTTCCGGCCATTTTTCCATGCTGGATACACGGCTGGATTTTTCTCGGCTGGATACGAAGCAGAATTATTCGTTAATGCTGCCTCAGGCAGAAACGGAGCGGATTTTGGAGGAGTATGCATCAAGTCTCGGCGCAGACATCATCCGCGGGGCGGAAGCGATGGCTGTCACCCAGACGGATGACGGAGTGGAGACGGTGTTCCGGGACGAAAGCGGTATCCGCACTCTTCACAGCTTATATGCCGCGGGTACAGACGGAGCGGGGAGCATTGTCAGGAAACAGGCGGGCATCGCTTTTTCGGGCACTGATGCCGACTTAACAGGAACGCTCTGTGATGCCGCTTTGAAACATCCGCCCGAATCTTCCTTTTTTTCAACGTGCCGCCTGGAGGGATCGGTTGTGATTGTCCCTCTTACGGACGGACTTTTCCGCGTTCTCATCGTTTCTCCGCACGCTCCGCAAAAGCGGAAGGAAGAGCCGGTCACCGAAAATGAGCTGAAAGAAGACCTGCGGCGGATATGCGGCACTGATTTCGGATTGAGTGATCCGGTATGGATGTCGCGGTTCGGCAATGCCGAGCGTCAGGCCGAACAATACCGATCAGGCCGGGTTTTTGTGGCCGGTGATGCGGCGCACATTCATTTTCCCGCAGGCGGCCAAGGGCTGAACACGGGGCTTCAGGATGCCTTCAACCTCGGCTGGAAGCTGGCGGCGCAAATGAAGGGGAAAGCGGCGCCTCATCTTCTGGACAGCTATCATCAGGAAAGGCACAGCACAGGAAAAGAAGTATTGCACAATATAAAAACCCAGATAAAGCTCATGGATTTTACCGAGTCGGGGATGGCATTAAGAGAAACGATGACCGCTTTGCTGGATTTTCAGGAGTCCAACCGTTTATTGGCGGGAAAAGTATCCGCGCTTGATCTGCATTATGAACCGGATGCGGAGCTGCCGCCGCATATCCTGAACGGAAAACGCCTGCCGGATATCGAATTGATCCTTCATGACGGGCGGCTGGCCCGGCTGTATGATTTTCTTCATAAGGGCGCCTTTGTGCTTTTATCATTAAGAGGGAGCATTCCCGCCGGTATTGATACGGACAGCGTGGCAGCTGTCAGGGCGGAGCTTGCTGAAACACGTGCCGATTGGGATGACGTCCACACCGTTTTAATCCGGCCGGACGGCCACACGGCATGGGCAGCCGGCGGCTCGGGACATGAAGCGGAAGAAGCTGTTCTGGCCGGTTTGGAGAGATGGGGATTCATCTGATACCCTTTTATGCGCCTGTGTGATTGTTTCTTGTGTAACAAAACGTTATAGTAAAAGAAACAATCAATACGGAAGGGTGATTCAGCAGTTGGACAGAAGACAGCCAGACCATGCAAAACACATGATTCTTGAAGGGCTGACAGATATTTTTCACGAGCAGGAGAGGTGTCAGGAGGACATCAGGGCGTCGTTGGCCGGACGGATGGACGAACTCCGTGAAGAAAACGGAAAAAAATTACAGCTGACCTTGACGGAAATTCACATTTTGTCGTGTATCGGAGATCATGAACCGATCAATGTCACGTCAATAGCGGAAAAAATGAAGACGACAAAGCCGACCGTGTCGAGAAGCTGCGCGAAGTTTTTGGAAGCCGGCTTTCTGCGCAGGACCCGGCTGAGCGACAATAAAAAAGAAGTCTATTTCCGGCTGACTCCTGCCGGGAAAGAGCTGCATTCCCTTCATCATGAATATCATGAATTGATAAAAAAGCGGCTCTTGGCGTTTTTAGACCGCTATACAGATGAAGAACTGTTATTTGCTGAACGGCTGTTCCGTGATCTTTCAGCAAACTGGCGGTCTGTAAATGGCGGCGGAGAGCTGTTCAAATAAAAAACACGCATATGGATGCGTGTTTTTTTATTCGGATCATGTTCCTCTTTCTGCCCGGCCTCTCTCGCCGTGTGCCCGTTTCAGCTGAGAAAGGTGGTGCAGCAGCCGATAGAAGGGCGGAAGCATGGCGATGACGAGAACGATCCGGATGACCTGAACCGCGACGACGAAAGTCGAGTCTTCGTGCAGGGTGATCGAAGTCGCCGCCATCTCGGCGATCCCGCCGGGAGAAAAGGCGAGAACAGATGTAATCATGGAGATGCCCGTTAATTTAGAAACCGCAACGGCGCTCAGAATCATGGCGGCGATTAATCCGACGGAAGAAATAAATCCGACGGTCAGCACTCTCGTCACACCGGTGAACATGCTTTTGTACATTTTTGATCCGATTGTGGCGCCGAGAAAAATTTGTGACAGCTGGTTCGCTTCCGGCGGCCACCAGGCCAGCATGTCTTTGCCCGCCAAGGCGGACCCGCCGATTTCCGCAGCAGCAACGCCGATCATGCTGCCGAGCAGCCAAGGGGCGGGAAATTTCAGCCGTTTTGCGCCTTTGCTTGCAAGCCAGGCAGCCAAAATAAATCCGGCCGTTAACAAGACGGGAATAAGGCCCGGATGTGAAGCGCCTGCCGAAACGGCTCCGGCTGATGACTGAGCCGCACCGTTTTGTTTGGTAAATAAGAAAATGACGAGAAACGGTATTGTCATGACGACCAAAAGGACGCGCGTCAGCTGAATAAGGCTTACAATCGCGGTGTTTGCGCCGACTTCCTGGGCGATACCGGGCATGGCGGATAAACCGCCCGGCGCCGTGCCTACAAAGCTTGTCATCATGTCCGTCCGGCTGAACCGAAAGAGCACATATCCGGAAACAAGCGCCATCACGATAGAGAAAATCAGCATGAAGCCTACCGGAAGCCAATGCTCCCGTAAAACCGACAGAACGGACAGGTTCAGTTTCTGGCCGAGTTCGATGCCGAGGATCATTTGTCCCGCGGCAAGCCATCTGCGGTGAATCCCTCTTCTGTCAGGCGCCATGAACAGCCAGCGGGGCCTCGTCATGGAGAGGATGCAGCCGGCGGCCAGCGTTCCGAGCATCCAGGCGATCGACATCCCTGTAAGCGAAAGAAGAAACCCCCCTGCCGCACTGATGAGAATAAACCAGATATCCGTAAGGAGATGTTTGTCTTTCTTCAATGAAAACCCTTCTTCCTGAAACATTCATATTAAATTGTTAAGCTCGTTAACCTTACTATTACTATAGTATAGATTTTGAGATAAATAAATAATAAATTATTTCTCATAATCCATTCATTTTTCTTATCGCAAACGCAAAAAAAGCTCCGGAGATGGGTGAGTGCACCCTACTCCGAAACCTCGCCCGCTTTTCCTTTCCACACAAAGGTCAATCCCAGACCGAGAAATAAAACCACACCTGCGAACAGAAACGGGAAGTGAATATTCATATCAAATAAAATACCGCCCAGAGCCGGGCCGAAAATGGTGCCCAAACTCGTGTATGTTGAGTTCATACCGGCAACAAACCCCTGCTGATTTCCTGCGATTTTCGATAAATAAGTAGTCAGTGCCGGGCGCAGTAAATCAAACGCAAGGAAAATGATGCAGGTGACAGCGAGCACGGGCAAAAATCCTGACATCACCGTAGAAACGAAAGCCAGCACAGCGCCGATGATCAGACAAAGCTGAATGACTTTTTTCTCCCCGAGGAAGTTGACAAGTCTTCCGAACGCGAGTACTTGAATGAGGACCGCCACAATGGAGCTGAACGTAATAATAATGGCGATATCCTTTGGCGTGAAGCCGAATTTATGGTTTGTAAATAAGCTGAATACCGTTTCGTACGCCGACAGTCCGAATGCCAAAACAAAAACGATGATAAAGGCGATCAAGTAGTTTGGATGAATCGACTTTTTCAAATCTTTTAAGAAGGTTGATTCTTTGACGCTTTCCAGCTGCTTTGCGCGTTCTTCTTTAGTTAACGGCTCTTTCAGCATAAAGACAGAGGAAATCACTGCGATAAATGCAATTCCCGCCGCAAAGAAAAACGGCATACGAACGCCGTGATCGGCAATAAATCCTCCTATGCCGGGCCCGATGATAAACCCTGTGCTGATGGCGGCAGATACATAGCCCATCGCCTTCGATCTTTCCTGCACCGTCGTAATATCTGCGACATACGCTGTAACAGCGGGCATGATAAAAGCGGCACTGATGCCCCCCAGCACCCTTGCGAAATATAAAATGGAGACATGTGTGCCCAATCCGAAGGTCAGTTCGGATAATGCGAACAAAAACAGTCCGGCGAGAATCATGATTTTTCTGCCGAAGCGGTCAACCCATCTCCCCGCAATGGGCGATGCAATTAATTGCGCAACGGCGAAGGCAGCGACAAGGTATCCCATTGTGCTGCCCGTCAAGTGCATCACATTCATAAACAGCGGCATAACGGGAATGATCAATCCGATGCCTAAAAACGCAATAAATATATTGCTTAATAAGATGATGAGTACCGCCTTTTGTTCTCTGATCGGTTTTTGCATGTTGTTTCTCCTTTGTCAGCTGTCATTCTGTTTATCAGCGCTGATCGACCCGTGAATAAACACGGAGATGGCTTCTTTTTGCAATTCGATTCTTTGCTGAATGGTATCGTTTTTATATAACACATCTAAACCGTAGAAGACGGATAGCAGGATTTTCACTTTTGATTCGACATGATGAATGGACCAGCTGCCGTCTTGATTCCCCTCTTCTAAGATCTCTCTCATCACATCGTCATATTCAATATCAATTTTGTTGAGCCGCTTTACGACCTCCTCTGACGTAAACGCACTCGCATAAAACTCTTCACTTGCTCTCATAAGCGGGTAATTGATGCTCATCCGGCTGAGCAGCTCCGCAAAGCCCGCCAGTTTTTCGGCAGCATCTTTCAGATCAGCTTCCATTTCCCTCCACGTCTCGATCATCACGCGGTGATCCTCTTCCATGATATGAAGAAACAGAAACTCTTTTCCTTTAAAATGGTGATATAGATTGCCTTTACTGATTTCGGCCGCCTCTAAAATATCCCGAATCGATGTTTCTGAATATCCTTTTTTTGCAAATAAGTCACGCGAAGCGGATACGAGCCTGTTCTTCGTCTTTTCGCTCTTTCCGGCACCGCCTTTTGTATTTGTCACTTCACACAGATCCTTTCCGCCTCATTCATATCGTTGTCCCGGCAAAGCGGGGCTCGGTTCGTTTAAAACCGACCAGTTGGTTTATTTTATTATAAAGGGTTTTTGCTGATTATACAATGAAGAAGGTATCCATTGTTTAGAGGGAGTATAAAACGGCTCGAAAAGTAAACCCCATTCTCTCATGTTGAAAGAACGGGGTTTGTCAGCGGTCTGAAGACTCCCGGCGGGGGAGCGTGATCTGCCTGAACCGTTATTTGCCGGTATTCACCTCGGTGTAGCTTGTGTTCGGCGCGTTTGATACCGTTCCCCCTGTATGGTGGGAAGGAGAGTGGGCCATATCGTATAAAAACCAGACGGCATGACGCTGTTCGTCAAATGCCGTGCGGGCAAATAACCGCTTCGCTTCCGGATGCACCGCTCTATCGGATGCCTGCAAATAAAAATCATTCGTTTTCTGCTCATCATAAAACGCCGCCCTCAGTCCTTCTCTGTATGTGTGCGGACAATGCTCCGTCTGTTTCGGCATCAACTGTTTTCCGGTAATTGACGTATACAGTGAAGAGAAAGCGTGCAGGTGGCGCACTTCTTCCTCTCTGATATGTTCGATTCGTCTTCTGATTTCTGCGGTCGGCGCTTTTTCGGCTAATATTGAGTAGCAAATCACAGCGCTGTATTCACCGTTTATGGATTTTACCAGATCCTTGATAAGCACAGAATCGTCACTGCAGATAGCTGTATAATGAAAAAAATTCTCGTGCATTGGACTCACCCCCGGATGTTTATAGGGTATTATACGGCGGCAGCCCGTGACATGTGCGGATGTCATTTTTATTCTTGATCTAGCGGCGATGTAATATGGTCGTCGTATGTGTCGACAAAAAGCCGGCCGTTGCTTCCGCGCACAGCGTATACGACGTCTTCCGGTTTGAGGTTTCTCTTGTCCAATTCTTCTCTCAGCCATTTTTCCGATACGTGGTTTTCTTCCAGATTCTTCATCACCAGCCGGCCGTCCATAATCAGCTCAACGGCAAAGTTCTTTTCATGTCCGGCAAAGATGCCGAGATCCTTTCTTGTAACGGGCGCAAATTCCGGTTTGACCTCCACTGACATGCTGCCGTTTGTTTCAATGATGGCAGTCTGAACCTGAGAAATGTCAAATACGTCATTTACACGCAGCTGCTGGTTCAAGTAGTCAATGGTATAGCGCATTGTTTTCATATTATGCTCAAGTATTTTACCGTTTTGAATGATAATGGTCGGTTTGCCTGCAAAGAAACCCCTAAGGGCCCTGTTTTTCATAGAAAGATATGCGACAAGGTAAATGATTGCCACGAAAATAATGTAGGCAATGACATTATAATGAATCGGCAGCTTTGTATTAAACGACAGATTTGCCGTGATGGCGCCGAGCGAGATGGCCGCAATGAAATCAAAAAGCGTCATCTGTGAAATGGTTTGTTTACCGAGTATCCGGGCGCCGATAAACAGAATGCTGAACGACAGAGCCGTCCGTACAATTACTTCGGGATATTCTGACATCATCATTATTCCTTTTTTCTTTATTTTGGTCAAAAGCGATACTTTTTAAAACAGTCATCCCGTTTTTACCAGCAGATGAGATTGGTCATTTTCGTCAACTTTCGATAAAATGTAGAAAGATAAAAAGAGAGGGGTCTTCTAATTTGGGTGTTGAGTTTTTAGTAGGCAGATCGGGGAGTGGGAAAACGAGGCTGATTATCGACAGCATTCAAGATGAACTGCGCCGGGAGCCGTTCGGGAAACCGATCATTTTTCTAGTCCCGGATCAAATGACGTTTTTAATGGAATATGAGCTTGCTAAAACGCCGGATATCGGCGGCATGATACGCGCTCAAGTGTTCAGTTTTTCGCGTTTGGCGTGGCGCGTGCTTCAGCATACCGGGGGCATGAACCGCCCGTTTGTGACGACGACGGGTGTGCAGATGCTTTTAAGGAAACTGATTGAAGAATATAAGCACGAGTTTAAAGTGTATCAAAAAGCGAGTGACAAAACCGGGTTCACTGAGCAGGTGGAACGGATGCTGACAGAGTTTAAGCGGTACTGTATTGAGCCTGAAGACGTCCGCCGCATGGCGGAAAGCGGAACGGCGTCAGAATATCGCGGAGAGCGGATGCTGTCTGAAAAACTTCATGATTTAGGCATTTTATATCAGCAGATGGAAAGAAGCCTCGCCGGACACTATTTGCATTCAGAGGATTATTTGACGCTGCTCGCTCAGCAGATTCCTTTGGCGGACGTTGTAAAAGGCGCCCGTGTTTACGTCGACGGATTCTATCAATTTACGCCGCAGGAATTAAGGGTGCTGGAGCAGCTGATCATGCATGCTGAACATGTCACATTCTCGCTGACGGCGGACAGCCCTTCGGCGGAACAGGCACCGGATGAGCTCGATCTGTTCAGAATGACGGGAAGCACATACTATAAGCTTTATCAGACGGCAAAGGAATTGAATGCCGATATTTCCTGCAAGGAACTGCATGGCACGAAGCGGCATCAGTATGCGCCGGAGCTTGCCTGTATAGAGTCGCAGTACGATGTGCGTCCCGCCGCGGCGTATACCGGCGGACAGGAAGCTTTTACCGTCATGCAGGCGCAAAACAGAAGAGCTGAGCTTGAAGGTATTGCCCGGGAAATTCAATCACTTGTCCGGGATGGAGGATACCGGTACAAAGATATGGCGATTCTCATCCGTCAGCCGGAAGATTATAAAGATTTGCTGAAGGAAGTGTTTGCCGATTACGGGCTTCCTTATTTTATTGACGGAAAAGCTTCTATGCAGCATCACCCGCTTATTGAATTCATCCGTTCAAGCCTGGATGTCGTGAAGGGGAACTGGAGATATGAAGCGGTGTTCCGCTGTGCGAAAACCGAACTGTTATTCCCGCTTGATCAGCCGGAGCAGAAAATAAGGGAGCAGGTTGATCAGCTTGAAAATTACTGTATCGCCTACGGCATTAAAGGGGAGCGCTGGACGAGCGGCGAGCGGTTTGTATACAGGCGCTTCGTATCGCTCGATGAGGATTTCGCGCAGACAGATCAGGAAATAGAGATGGAGAACATGCTGAATGAGACGAAAGAGTGGATGGCCGCGCCCCTTGTCCGGCTTCAAAACCGGATGAAAAAAGCGAAAACGGTTCAAAGCATGGCGGAGGCTCTTTATCTCTTTTTGGAAGATACCGATGTTCCCCTGAAGCTGGACCGGAAAAGGCAGCGGGCCGAAGAGGCCGGAAACATGATCGAAGCGCAGCAGCACGGCCAGGCGTGGGATGCCGTTATCCAGCTTCTCGAGGAGTTTACCGGCATGATGGGTGAAGATGAAATATCTTTGGCGCTGTTCCAGCAAATGCTTGAAACGGGAACGGAATCGCTTCATTTTTCTTTAATTCCGCCTGCGCTTGACCAAGTATTTGTAGGGAATATGGATCTCTCAAGAATGTACGGCACGTCCTGCACATTCGTCACCGGGGCCAATGACGGCGTTCTTCCGGCGCGCCCGGATGAAAACGGCGTGCTGTCTGATGATGACCGGGAGTGGCTGAAAGCGGTCGGAGTGGAGCTGTCTTCCGCGGGGCGTGAGCGGCTGCTTGATGAGCATTTTCTCATCTATATGGCGCTGTCGAGTCCGTCTGACCGTCTTTATGTATCATACCCGATTGCCGATGCGGAAGGAAAAACGCTCCTGCCGTCAATCGTTGTAAACAGGCTTGGCGAGCTGTTTCCCGATCATCAGGAAAAGCTGTCAGCGGCTGATCCCGAGCAGGTAAGCGAAGAAGAGCAGCTTCAGTATCTCGTCAATAAACAGGTGGCTCAGACATATACGGCAAGCCAGCTCAGGCTGTGGACAAGAGAGTACGAGATCAGTGACGTATGGTGGAGCGCATACAATGTGCTGATGAAAGAGCCTGATCACCAGCGTGCGAAAAAGCTGTTTTCAAGCCTGTTTTTCCGCAATGAGGCGAAGCGTCTTGAACGGTCTGTTTCGCGCCAGCTTTACGGCGAGCATATTAAAGGAAGCGTCTCCCGGATGGAGGCGTTTAATGCCTGCCAGTTTTCTCATTTTGCATCTCACGGGCTTCAATTAAAAGAGCGGCAGTTTTTCAAGCTGGACGCGCCTGATATCGGCCAGCTGTTTCACTCCAGCCTGAAGCTGATTTCAGACCGGCTTCGTGAGCAGAAGCTGGAATGGCGCGATCTGACGAAAGATCAGTGCCGGAATTTCTCCTATGAAGCGGTGGAACGGCTTGCGCCAAAGCTGCAAAAAGAGATTCTGCTCAGCTCAAACAGACACTTTTATGTGAAGGAAAAACTGCAGAAGATCGTCACGCGTGTTTCAGGCATATTAAGCGAGCATGCGAAGGCGAGCGGTTTCGTCCCGGTCGGTCTTGAACTCGGTTTCGGCGGAAGCGGGCCGCTGCCTCCGCTCACTTTCACGCTGAAAAACGGCTGTACGATGGAACTCGTCGGACGGATCGACCGCGTGGATAAAGCGGAAAGTTCAAAAGGCCTGCTGCTGAGAATCGTTGATTATAAATCAAGCGACAGGGGGCTTGATCTGGCTGAGGTGTATTACGGGCTCGCTCTGCAAATGCTCACATATCTTGACTTATCGATTACACATTCCGAAGATTGGCTCGGTATGAAAGCGACCCCGGCAGGCGTTTTGTATTTCCATATTCATGATCCGATGATTCAGGCCAGTCTGCCGATGGGGCTTGATGAAATCGAGCAGGAAATTTTTAAGAAATTTAAAATGAAAGGCCTTCTCCTCGGTGACCGGGAGGCGATCAGCCTGATGGACACGACTTTGGAGGAAGGGCGTTCAAATATCGTCAATGCCGGTTTGAAAAAGGACGGTTCTTTAAGATCCGACTCAGCCGCGGTCAGCGAACGGGATTTTCATCTGCTGACAGACCATGTGCGGCGGACATTTGAACAGGCGGGCGAAGCGATAACGGACGGGCTTGTGTCCATTACCCCGTATAAGCTGAAAGATAAGACGCCTTGTACGTACTGTGCGTTTCAATCGGTGTGCCAGTTTGATGAGTCGCTTAAGGAAAATGAATACCGCAGCCTGAAAGCGGAAAAAGACGGCACCATACTGGATTGGCTGAAGAAGGAGGCGGATGATGATGCAAATTCCTAAACCGAAAGACAGCATATGGACGGATGACCAATGGAGCGCCATCGTTTCTTCCGGCCGCGATATTCTGGTCGCTGCCGCAGCCGGATCAGGTAAAACGGCCGTGCTCGTGGAACGGATGATCAGAAAGATAACCGCGGAAGAAGATCCGGTTGATGTTGACAGGCTCCTTGTGGTGACCTTTACAAACGCCTCAGCAGCGGAGATGAAGCATCGGATCGCGGAAGCATTAGAAAAAGAGCTCGCCAAAAATCCGGGATCTCTGCATATCAGACGGCAGCTCTCTCTCTTGAATCGGGCGAGCATTTCGACGCTTCACTCTTTCTGTCTGCAAGTGCTTAAAAAATATTATTATATGATTGATCTTGACCCCGGTTTTCGGATGGCTGACCAGACGGAAGGCGAATTGCTCGGAGACGAAGTGCTTGATGAGCTGTTTGAAGATGAATACGCAAAAGGGAATCAGGCGTTTTTTGAGCTTGCGGACAGATATACGACAGACAGGCATGATCTGGATCTTCAAGACCTTGTCAAACGGGTGTACGAGTATTCCCGGTCGCATCCTGACCCGGAAGTATGGCTGCAAAGCTTTGTCCGCCTGTATGACGTGACGGAAGAAAGCAAAATGGAAGAGCTTCCGTTTTACCAGTATGTGAAAGAAGATGCTGAAATGGCGCTCTTCGGGGCAAAACAAAAGCTTGAGAAGGCGCTTGAACTGACAAAAGCGCCCGGCGGGCCGGCCCCGCGCGCTGATAATTTTCTGGATGACCTTCAGCAGATAGAAGAGCTGATCAGCTGCCGGCATGACTTCGATGCGCTGTATGAACGGGTTCCCGCAGTCTCCTTTAAGCGGGCGAAGGCGGTAAAGGGTGATGAATTTGACAAAGCGCTTTTGGACGAAGCGACCGATTTGCGAAACGGCGCGAAGAAACTGATCGAAAAGGTAAAGACCGATTATTTTACAAGAAGTCCGCAAGATCACTTAAAGAGTTTAGCAGATATGAAGCCTGTCATCGAAACGCTCGTTCAGCTCGTGATATCGTACGGAAAACGATTTGAAGCGGCGAAACAAGAAAAATCAATTATTGATTTCTCAGATTTGGAACATTACTGCCTGGCGATTTTAACTGCGGTTGATGAAGAAGGCCGGCGGGTGCCGAGCGAAGCGGCCGTTTATTATCAAGACCAGTTCCATGAAGTTCTGGTTGATGAATATCAAGATACGAATCTTGTGCAAGAGTCTATCCTGCAGCTTGTTAAAAGCGGGAATGAAGAGGCGGGAAATCTGTTTATGGTAGGCGACGTCAAACAATCGATCTACCGTTTCAGACTTGCTGAGCCGCTGCTGTTTCTCGGGAAATATAAAAGGTTTACAGAAAGCGGGGAAGGCGCGGGGCAGAAAATTGACCTGAACCAAAATTTCCGCAGCCGCTCCGATATTTTGGACAGTACGAATTTCTTGTTTAAGCAGCTGATGGGCGGAAAAATCGGCGAAGTGGACTACGATGAACAGGCGGCATTGAAGCTCGGCGCATCGTATCCGCCGAATGACGCGGCAAAAACGGAACTGCTGCTCATTGACAGCGCTGATGGCGCAGACAGCTCCGAGGATGCCGAAGACTTTGAAACTGTGCACTGGGAAGCGAAAGCGATAGCCGGGGAGATCCGAAAGCTTGTCTCATCTCCGTTTAAGGTATATGACGGCAAAACAAAAACACACCGGAATATCCAGTACCGGGATATCGTAATTTTGCTGCGCTCCATGCCGTGGGCGCCGCAATTAATGGAAGAGCTGAAAAACCAGGGCATTCCGGTGTACGCCAATTTGACGTCGGGTTACTTTGAAGCCGTGGAGGTGGCTGCGGCGCTTTCAGTCTTGAAGGTGATTGATAATCCGTATCAGGATATTCCGCTTGCTTCCGTGCTGCGCTCGCCCATCGTCGGCTGTGACGAAAATGAACTTGCGCTGATACGCCTTGAAAAGAAAAAAGCGCCGTTTTATGAAGCGCTGAAAGCATATATAGCGAACGCTGACAGACATGATGAACTGTATCAAAAACTGAGAACTTTTTATGACAGTCTGCAAAAGTGGCGGTCATTTTCGACGAATCATTCGGTGTCTGAGCTGATTTGGGAAGTATACCGCGATACCGGATATTTTGACTATGCAGGCGGCATGCCCGGCGGAAAGCAGCGCCAGGCCAATCTGCGCGTCTTGTATGACCGGGCGCGCTCGTACGAAGCGACGGCGTTCCGCGGGTTATTCCGCTTTTTGCGGTTCATTGAACGGATGCAGGAGCGCGGCGATGATCTGGGGACGGCCCGGGCGCTCAGCGAGCAGGAGGATGTCGTTCGGCTGATGACGATCCACAGCAGCAAAGGACTTGAATTTCCCGTCGTTTTCACCGCCGGACTCGGCAGAAGTTTTAATATGATGGATCTCAACAAATCATACCTGCTTGATAAAGAGCTCGGTTTCGGCACGAAGTATATTCATCCGGAACTCAGAATCAGCTATCCGACTCTTCCGCTTGTGGCGATGAAGAAAAAGATGCGCAGAGAGCTCTTATCCGAAGAATTGCGCGTATTGTATGTGGCGCTGACCAGAGCGAAGGAAAAGCTGTTTCTCGTCGGTTCCTGCAAAAACCGGGAAAAACAGCTGGCCAAATGGCAGGCGCAAGCAGACCGGGCCGATTGGCTTCTTTCTGAATTCGACCGCTATCAGGCGTCATCTTATTTGGACTTTATCGGGCCGGCGCTCATCCGCCACCGTGACATGGAGGCGCACAGGACGCCGGGACTTTCCTCATCTGAGGATATCGCGCGCGACCCGTCGCGTTTTCATATCCGGATGCTGCAGCAAAGTGAATTGCTGGAAGAGAATCCAAAAGAACGTGCTGAAGAAAAGAGCAAACGTCTCAAAGCGATTCAGCAGGGCGAGCCGATTCCTGATTCGTTTTCATTTGATGATCAGGCGCGCCGTCTGCTTGAATGGGAATATCCGTACCGAGAGCTGACGGCTATCAGAACGAAGCAGTCAGTTTCTGAGCTGAAGAGAAAGCAAGAATACGAGGATGAATACAGCGGCCGCTCTCTCATCAAACCGTCAGGAGACACGCTTTTATACAGGCGTCCCGGTTTTATGATGAAAAAAGGGCTGACAGCCGCCGAAAAAGGGACGGCGATGCATACGGTGATGCAGCACATACCGCTGACGCACGTTCCGACTGCCGAAGAAGCGGAGCGGACGGTCCGGATGCTTTACGAAAAAGAGCTGCTGACAGAAGAACAGCAGGAAGCTATTGATATAGAAGAAATTGTCCAGTTTTTCGGAACTGAAATCGGGAAAGACCTTCTCGGGGCGCTGCGGATTGACCGGGAAGTGCCGTTCAGTATGGCGCTTCCGGCCGGCGAGGTGTACAAGGATGCCGAAACGGCCGGTGAACCGCTGCTCGTGCAGGGGATTATTGACTGCCTCTATGAAACTGCGGACGGTCTCTATTTGCTGGACTATAAAACTGATCGGATAGAGGGGAAATTCCGGAACGGATTTGAAGGCGCGGCTCCGATTCTGCAAAAAAGGTATGAAACACAAATCGAATTGTATACAAAAGCGGTTGAACAAATTACAAAAACGAAAGTGAAAGGGCGTGCGCTCTATTTCTTCGATGGAGGTCACGTTCTTACACTGTAACAAGATCCGAAGCTCCTTTTTGGAGCGGATCTTTTTTTCTATCAAAAAGTGAGGTGAATGCGGTATGCGCATTTTACATACAGCTGACTGGCACCTCGGCAAAACGCTGGAAGGCAGAAGCCGGCTGAGCGAGCAGGCCGAGGTATTGGAAGAGCTGAATACCATTGTCAAGGAAGAAAATATTGATGCGGTCATTATGGCGGGGGATGTATTTGATACGGTCAACCCGCCTGCGCTCGCTGAACAATTGTATTACGAAAGTCTTTCCGCGCTTTCTGACGGCGGAAAGCGCCCGGTTGTCGTCATTGCCGGAAACCATGACAATCCCGACAGGCTGGCGGCGGCTTCTCCGTTAACAAATGAGCGCGGCATTCATTTAATCGGCTATCCGCGGACAGAACCCGTCCATATTGAGGTACCGTCGGCGGACGAGCTGTTAGCCGTAGCCGCGCTGGCATATCCGTCAGAGGCGAGATTAAACGAAGTGCTTTCTGATACGTTTGAGGAAAAGCTTCTTCGCGATCATTACGATGTGAAAATCAGAGAGGCGTTTGCTCACATGTGCGGACTGTGCCGGAACGATGCCGTGAAAATCGCGGCGAGCCACATTTATGTCGCGGGGGGAAATCAGACCGATTCAGAGCGTCCGATTGAAGTCGGGGGCGCTTACACAGTTGCCGCTGACAGCCTGCCGGCTGATGCGGCTTACGTGGCTCTCGGCCATCTCCACCGTCCGCAAACGATCAAGCGCGCCAAGACGGCTGCCCGTTATTCAGGCTCTCCGCTGGCATACAGCTTTTCAGAAGCCGGTTATGCCAAATCGGTGACGGTGGTAGAAGCGAAGCCCGGCGGAGAAGCGAAGTGGGAAGAGATTTTCCTGTCTTCCGGTAAACCGCTCGTCAAATGGAAAGCGCAGGGGCTGAGCGAGGTTCACGGCTGGCTCGATGAAGGGCGTGACCGGAATGCCTGGATCGATCTTGATATCCATTTGACGGATCAGCTTTCTCTCGAGGAAATTCATCGGCTGAGAAAGGCGCATCCCGGCTTTATCCATATCAGGCCGGTTTTTGAAGAAAAAGAGACCGACAATGACCGGATTGAAGTGAAACACACATCAATTGAGGATCGATTTAAGAAGTTTTATGAAAAACAAACGGGCGGCGGCGTGCCGGATGAGGAGATGGTCAAGCTGTTTTTAGAGCTTGCGTCAGCAGATGATGAGGAGGATGCGACATGAAGCCGATTCTGTTAACGATAAAAGGGCTCCACAGCTTCAGGGAGGAACAGACCATTGATTTTGCCGGACTGTCAGGAGCCGGGGTGTTCGGGATTTTCGGGCCGACCGGAAGCGGAAAATCGTCGATCCTTGATGCCATGACACTCGCTTTATACGGAAAAGTGGAGCGCGCCGCAAATAATACGCACGGCATCCTGAATCATGCCGAAGAGCAGCTCGCCGTCTCATTTACATTCGCGCTTCAATCCGGCCACCGGGTTTCCTACAAGGTCGAGCGCGTTTTTAAGAGAACGGATGAAACGAAAGTAAAAACCGCCCTCTGCCGCCTGATTGAAATCAAAGACGAACAAACGGTGCTGGCCGATAAAGCGAATGAAGTGAACAAAAAGGTAGAGGAGCTTCTTGGCCTGACCATTGACGACTTTACAAGAGCCGTCGTGCTGCCGCAAGGAAAGTTTGCCGAGTTTCTGTCGCTTAAAGGCGCGGAAAGAAGACATATGCTCCAGCGCCTGTTTAATCTGGAACAGTACGGGGACAGGCTTGTCAAAAAATTGCGGCGGCGGGCGCAGGAAGCGGCTGCGAAAAAAAATGAAATGCTGGCCGAACAATCCGGCCTCGGAGACGCAGGAGAAGATGCGCTGAAGCAGGCTGAACAGCAGTTTCACGAAGCGAACGAACGGCTTGAAGAAGCTGAGAAGAAACGGGTCCGGGCAAAAGAGCGCTTTGAGAATCACCAGGAAATTTGGAACCTGCAGACAGAAAGAGATGAATATGAGCGCCGGGAGAAAAAGCTTGAGGAAAGACGCCCGTACATCACGGATTTGACTGAGCGTCTTAAAGAGGCGGAAACAGCTCTCGCCCTTGAGCCGTACGCAGACCGTTACACAGAAGCCGTCCGCCGGAAGCAGCGCGCCGAACAGGAACACGAACTGGCCAAACGGAAATCAGAGGCGGAAACCGTTTCATTTACCCGGCAAAATGAAGCCTATGAAGCATGGCGGGCCCATAAGGCCGAACAGGAGCCGAAGCTTGTCAAGGAAGAAGAGCTGTATCAAAGACTTTCAGCCATTGAACAAAAACTGCTTGAAGCGAAAAAAGAAGCTGAAAAAACAAATGCGGAACACAGCAAAAAAGAGGAAGAATACGAAGCCGCCTCGAAACAGCTGGCCGGAGTGAAAGACCGCCTGACCCGCGGCCAAAACAGGCAGAATGAGCTGAAAGAAGAGCTGAAAGCAGTTCAAGTGACCGCCGATGAACGGAAAAAATGCCAGACTGCAGCACAGCTGGCGGCAGGCTTTCAGCAGACACAGGAACAAATCACGAAAGAGCGGGCCAATCTGACAACGCAGCTGAAAAACGTGGAGAAGCTGAACGGAGAAAGCGAGTCGCTCACAGCGAAAGCGAAAACGGAAGAGGAAGACATTACGCACGCTTATCAAACGCTTCAAACCGTTTACCATATGGTCTGTGAAACGGAACGTTCACTGAAAGCCGCAGCCGAACGGGCTGACAAAACGCAAGCCGATCTCCGCAGGCGCTCAGAGGAAGCGAGAACGGCTGCATTAACAAAAGAATTATCGGAAAAACTAATCGAAGGAAAGCCTTGTCCTGTATGCGGCTCGACGCAGCATGACCGCCCGCGTTCCGCTCATGAAACATTCTCGCCTGATACGGCTGTACAGGAACAGCTGCAGCAGGTTGAAGCGCTGCTTTCTGAGGCGGCGGCTCTTTCTCAGGAAGTGCTGACAGCCAAGGTTGCATTAGAAGAACAGTCGGGGCGTTTTACCGAAGAATGTCCGTTTCTGCAAAGCGTCCGGGTTCCGGAGCTGGAAGCCGCTTCCTCCATCAGCGGACGCCCGCTTGATGAAGCGTTCAGCGCCGTCCGCTTGGAATGGAAACAAATGAAACAGGATATGCTGTCGGTAAAAGAGAAGGTCACAAGACTGATCAGCGCGCATCAGCAGACGGTGAAACAAGCTGAGCAGCTTGCCGAACGAATCCGCTACGAGGAAAAAGAAGCCGACCGTCTCAGACATTCATTAGAAGAGCTTGAATCGCTGTCAGAAAGCCGATTGAATCAGTACAATGAAGTCTGCGGTGATATTCCGCCAAACCGGATTGACGCCTGGCAGGCTTCGATAGATGAGAAGGACAGGCAGGCAGAAGAATGTGAGAAGCGCATTGAAACAAGCATCGCATTCCTCAAGGAACATGAAGAGGAGAAAGAACGCCTGCAGGAGATGAAGCATCGGCTTGAACGGGAACGGCTCGAGCTTCACTATGCGTCTGAGCGCCTGCAGCAGGTGATTGACGGATATGAACAAGAGCTCGGAACAGCAGCCGAAGAAACATCAATTTCCGCAAAGCTTGAAGCGGTGCGGCAGGAATTACAGCTGTTAAAATCCAAAGAACAGTCCCTATTCGACGCGCTGAAGCAGGCACAGCAATCACTGAATGACGCAAAAGGCCGGGAATCCGGGAGTCTCATGTCACTCAGGGATGCTGAGACCTCCCTTGAGAAAGCGCAAAACGACTGGCGCGTGAGGTCAAAAGACACCGGGTTTGCCGACCCGGACCAAGTCAAAAAAAGTCTGCTTCCGCAAGGGCGTGCAGAGGAAATGAAAAAAGAAATAGATGAGTTCTTGGACACCTCAAAACAGCTATCGGCAAATATCAGCCGTGTTACTGATAAATTAGCCGAGCGCCGGATATCGGAGGAAGAATGGACAGCATCCGTTTCTCTGCTGAAGCAGGCAGAGGCTGAGTCAGGCGCCGCCATGGAGGAAAAAGGAGCACAGGCAAAAGCCTTCGCGGTTATGCAAAAACAGCATAAGCGCTTTAAAGAGATTGAAGCCGAACTGAAAAGCTGGCAGACACAGATTGACAGGCTTGATAAGCTCCAGTCTGTATGTAAAGGCAATACATTCGTCGAATTTTTAGCGGAAGAACAGCTGGAAAGCGTGGCTCGAGACGCCTCTGCCCGTCTCGGAGCTTTGACAAGGCAGCGGTATGCCATATTAGTCGATTCAGAAGGCGGTTTCGTCATGCGTGATGACGCGAACGGAGGCGTCAAACGGCCCGTATCAAGCCTTTCCGGCGGAGAGACGTTTCTGACATCGCTGTCGCTTGCGCTTGCCTTGTCCGCCCAGATTCAGCTGCGGGGGCAATACCCGCTGCAATTCTTTTTCTTAGATGAAGGATTTGGGACTCTTGACCAAGGGCTCTTAGACACCGTTGTCACAGCGCTCGAAAAGCTGCAATCGGACAACTTATCCGTCGGAGTGATCAGCCATGTGCAGGAGCTGAGAGCGCGTCTGCCGAAAAAATTAATCGTTCATCCGTCCGAACCGGGCGGGAAAGGCACCCGGGTCACCTTGGAGATCATGTAGAAAGGAGAAGGAATCATGGCCGATTCTGCCGAGGGCACATGTGAATTATGCGGCCGCCATCATGTGCGGCTGACGGAGCACCACTTAACGCCTAAGGAAGAAGGCGGGACATTCCTTCCGACCGCAATGCTCTGCATCCCTTGTCATAAACAGGTTCACGCGCTCTATACGAATCAGGAGCTTGCGGCAAGGCTCACGGGAATAGAAGAGCTGCGGCGTGACCCGAAACTCGCGCGGTTTGTGAAATGGATCAGAAAACAGCCGCCGGAAAAGATTGTAAAAACAAAAAAAGCAAATGAACGAAAATAACGCTGAACCAAAAGCAGCCCTCTTCTGAAAGAGCGGCTGCTTTTTAGGCGTTTCCGACCACATTTTGATCGCTGACATCGGGGTCTATATAGTTTGTCGCATTGACAACGTTGTTTAATAACAGGAAATCTCCGGTATTGCCTGCTCCCGAACCGAGCGCAGATTTAGAAGAGCTTTTTGGAGAAAGGTAAAAGGAATCACCAAAGTTTACGACTCCGCCCGATATGGAATTGATAGCTATAGGTCCGGTAATTGCTGGCATAAACGACACCCTTTATAGAAGTCTCATCGTCATTATATGTCAGGGCTGCTGTGATTGTGAGCTTGGCGTGAAGATCTGCCTAATATGTTTCAGCCGCGAATCTCCCAGAACGATCGACGTCGATCCGATTTGAACCACGGATGCTGACGATACCCCTTGAACTTTCACATTCCTTACCCGAATTGAAGGGTTTTCATGGCAGAATGCGCTTTGGACTCCCGTTTCCGGTAACGGCATGACGGCCGGCTGCCGAAAAATCTGGTATTCTTTTTTGTTAAATGAGCCTTCATCATCTCTGTATACAGCAAGACTACGCTGATCGGCCAATACTTTGATCCGCATATTGATTTCATTTGTATCGCCTGCTTGAAAGACACTCGCAATCCCGACTGAATTGATTTTGGCGTTCCGGAGGCGTGAAATGCGCTTTAACATTATTCCGGCGCCAGCGGCACATAAGGCCCGATAATAAGAGATTCCGGAGGCGTGTCAAAGATGGAAGACAGATAGACGGAATCGGTGTCGCCGATTAATAATAAGGAAGAACTGGATACACCGGTAGACCGGATGTCGCCGACTTCAATATTCCGGTTAATCACTGTAAAAATCATGACGGATCATCACCTTTCATTTCACCAGGTATGTGCTTAATAAAGTGCTCGACGGCCCTGACAATATCACGCTTCACATGTTCGGCAATCTGCTCGGCATATTGCGCGGGCGCCGTATTTTCTTCTTTCGGGACATGGGACAGATAATACTGAATCCGGCTGTCCATCTGCTTTCTGATATCTTCAATAATATGATATTTGTTCGCTTCGTCCAGCCTGCTCTCATACTGAGTTTCGAGCTGCTCTAAAAGCGCGGGGATTTCTTCATTCAGGTACATATCGACGTTTTGACGGATTTGCTGCATTTGCTGGCCCGCCTGTTCCTGCTGCATCATTCCGACCTGCGGAGATGTCTGGCCGACTTCGAAGTTTTGCACGGCATTCGGATCAGTCGGATTCAATCCGATATTCAGCGTTCCTTCCAGCCGTTCAATTTTCAGCTGATCAAATTTATACTCGAGCCGATCGATTCTTGTAGAAGGCTGCTGCTTCAGCGTTGAAATTTCATTTTGGAATTCTTTCATCTGCCGTTCGAGCTCCTGAATCTGCTGCGCCTGCTGCTGGACGAAAGAATTTAAATTCTGCAGGTAGGATGAAACGGATTGATCATACATGACATTCACCTCGCGTCTCGTTTCCTTCATTAAAACTACCGGCTTGGCGGCTGGAGCGGTACAAATGATGAGGTGCCGGGACCCCCCCCTGTTGTTACAGTCTGCTGCCCCGCGGTGACAGGCGGCGCCGGCTCAACATAACTCCCTGTGTTGTACAGATTGGAAAGAGATTTAATTGAACCGGCGCTTCCGATTTGCAGTATGGAGGAATTGCTGACAGATTCTACACGCATGTAATTGATATGGATCGACTGATTGACGTAAAAATTCATACGGCGCCTCCTTTATGCGTTTCCTGCCATCGGCTGATCGATTACATCATTATCGTACACATTCGTTGAATTCCTGTAATTCGTCAGTGTGAGATTGTCTCCGGTATTGAAGCTGCCCGCTCCGGCAAATGTCTTAACCTCTGCTTTTGGAGAAATGGTGATGCAGTCGCCTATATGAACGACTCCGCTCGTACCGACGGCATTAATTTTAAACGCTCCGACAATTGCGGGCATACGAGCACATCCTTTTCGTGAAGATTTTCATGACTGCACTCCAGGAGCTTATCTGGGCTGCCTGCCTAAAATAGCTTATGACAAATGCACATTTTTGTGAGCGGAAAAAACTTTAGACGTAAAAACACCGGCGCTTTACGCATGCCGGGTCTTATACATAAATGATACAGATTTATATACATATCACGTTTATGAGAAAGCCTCTTTTTTTCCTGCGGTGCGGCCGTGCTCAATCTGTGCGGCCGGGTTCAGCCCGCTGTCTTTCGTTTGTTGGATGAGCCCGCCCCGGCACCCGTTTAAAAGGCTGTCCAGCTCCTGGCTGCACCTGATGGTCTCCGTCGCATTGATTCCGAATTTTTGCGCTGTCTCGAATAAAGTTAATCTTTTTTCTTCAATTTTGTTCATCGTGTGATCTCCAATTCTCGATTATTTTGGAAAACATAGGATGATAATAGTATAACCCATTTTGGCCAAGAAGGTTTTATTTCGTCAATATGACTAAAAAAGTGACAATTTTTGATACTCTTTTACACTTATTTTCAGCCTGTTTAAAAGAGGAATTTCCCGCCCGGAGGAAGAATACATAAAGGAATGCCAGATTTAAAAATGATGGGGGATTAACATGAAATTTGCGACAGGGGAACTGAACAGCCGAACATTTGTCGGTCTGATCATTGATGATGACAAAATCTTAGATCTGCAAAAGGCTGAAAAAAAATTGTTTGAACTTGAGACGATTCCGGGTTCGCTGATCGAGTGCATTCAAAAAGGAGATAAGTTTGTCGCGCATGCCGGACAGCTTGCGGAATGGGCGAAAAAACCGAATGATGAGTCTGGTTCATTTATGTATGCGCTGTCTGACGTAAAGCTTTGCGCGCCTATTCCGAGACCTTCAAAGAACGTGATCTGCATCGGGAAAAATTATCGTGATCATGCTGTTGAAATGGGGAGTGAGGCGGATATACCGGAGCATCCCATGGTTTTTACGAAAGCCCCCGCTGCCGTTACAGGTCACGGAGAAACAGTGAACAGCCACTTGGACGTAACGGAGCAGCTTGATTATGAAGGGGAGCTTGCGGTAATCATATCTAAAAGCGGATCGCACATCTCCAAAGAACATGCGCTTGATCATATATTCGGCTATACAATTGTAAATGATATAACAGCGCGCGATCTGCAGAAGAAACATAAACAGTTTTTTATCGGCAAAAGCCTCGATACGACATGCCCGATGGGCCCGGTCATTGTACATAAGTCGGCCGTCAGTGATCCGCAAAGCCTGAAAGTTGAAACGCGGGTGAACGGAGAACTGCGCCAATCAGGATCAACGGGTGACATGATTTTTCCGATAGCTGAATTAATCGAAACGCTGTCAAAAGGGATGACGCTTGAAGCCGGTGACATTATAGCGACGGGGACGCCGTCCGGTGTCGGAAAAGGGTTTAAGCCGCCGAAATTTTTAAAGCCGGGGGACCGCATTGACATTACAATTGAACCGATCGGCACGCTGTCGAACCAAATCGGATAATTGTGTGTCTTTCGCACGATTGATAATGCTCCGATCGGCTTGTTGTGGTACCATAAGTGAGGCAGATTGATCTGATAGGGGGAATTGAACATAATGACACATTGGCATATTACTTCATGGGTCGTTGCGCTTATCCTGGTATTTGTCAGCTACGGGCTGTACGGTTCCGGAAAAGCGAAGGGCGCAAAAATTACGCATATGATTCTGCGCTTATTCTACATTATTATTATTCTGACCGGAGCTGAGCTTTTTGTCCGTTTTGCGAATTGGAACGGAGAGTACGCCGGAAAAATGCTGCTCGGCATCATTACCATCGGACTGATGGAAATGCTCGTCATCCGCAAGAAAAAAGGCAAATCAACCGGCGGACTGTGGATCGGTTTTATTATCGTGCTCGTCCTGACAGTGCTGCTCGGCCTTCACTTGCCGATCGGCTTTCACGTATTTTAATCAATCGCTAAAAAAACCCGGATGCATCCGGGTTTTTTTAGTTGCGCATACATTCTGCGCAACTGTGCCGCTGAATGAGAAATGCCGTGACAGGGGATGTTGATGAGGCGAAGGAGATGTGCAGGATGCCAAAAGCGTCAATCACTCTTGTTGCCGCAAAAGCTACGGCTGTGAAGGGTAAAAGCAAACGCCGGGCATCAATCAGCGTGAAAAACAAAGCTGAATACATCAGGCGGCACCTATTTAAAAGGTGCCGCCTGTTTGTTACGCGGTGCCGTCTTGTTTTGCCGCAGAATACATAATGGAGCGCCGCCCGTCAGATGCCGTCCATTCAAATCTGTCGTGTTTACCCGAGCTGCCGCGGTGATGCTGCAGGGCGCATTGTGCGTCATCCGCCGAGAAGTGATAAAACGAAACGCCTTCACCGGAAAACAGCGCCTGATTGTAGGAAAATACGCAATCATATACAGACAGGCCGAACCCGTGCAGATGGCTGAGAAACAGCAGGAACGTTTCATCGTCCAGCGAATCGAGCAAGGTTAACAGCGGCCGTTTGACCGCCTTTTCATAACGGATTTCTTCCCCGCCGAGCAGGGGGATGGTGTCTGCACCGATTTCGGCCGCACCGCCGCAAATCCGTGCCGGCTGCCATCTGCCGTCGCGTTTCATCAATACGTCTGCGTTTGCTAGACTGTCTGCAAGCAGGATATCGCCTTCATCGTTTTCGATGAGGCAGATGCCGTCCTCTATCATCAGGGTGCCGCGCCCCCATTTGTTTTTTTCTGAGAAAAGCTGTTTTCGTTTCATAACCGTGCCGGTCTCCTTTGTTTGTTTCTTCTCTTCCGTTCTTTCCAAATCGGGCTTGTCTCATACAACTCTTAGTGGGACAAATCAACTATCTGCGTTTCTTTGCATAAACTGGGTAAAGTGCTGATAGAAACGAATTTGATACCGACAGAAACGGGATTGGAGCTGATATCACATGTGTGGAATTGCGGGTTGGGTCGATTTTCAAAAGCAGCTCGTCCAAGAGAAACATATTATGAACAATATGATAGACACTCTTTCAAAACGAGGGCCTGATGATTCAAACGTCTGGGGAGAGCCCCATGTTTTATTCGGACATAAAAGACTTTCGGTCGTTGACATTGAAGGCGGCCGCCAGCCGATGGCCTGCACGCATCAAGAGGAAACGTACACCATCATTTATAATGGCGAGCTGTATAACACGGAGGAATTGCGGAAGGAGCTTCAGGCGAGGGGCCACCGTTTTGAGAGGACCTCTGATACAGAAGTGCTGCTGCACAGCTATATTGAGTGGCGGGAGGAGTGCGTGGACCGCTTGAACGGTATTTTCGCTTTTGCCATCTGGGATGAAAAGCGCAAGCGGCTGTTCGGGGCAAGAGACCGGCTCGGCGTCAAACCGTTTTTTTATAAAGAACACGGCTCTTCCTTTCTGTTTGGGTCGGAAATGAAAGCCATCCTTGCTCATCCTGATGTGAAAGCCCGCACAGACAGCGGCGGACTTGCGGAAGTATTCGGACTCGGACCGTCCAGAACTCCGGGCTGCGGGGTGTTTAAAGGAATTCACGAGGTGCGTCCCGCCCATGCGTTCACTTTCTCAAAGGACGGTTTGTCCATATGGCGTTATTGGAATGTAAAGAGCGAAAAGCATACAGACAGCTTCGATGAAACCGCGGCTCACATTCGGTACTTATTTCAGGATGCAGTGACACGCCAGCTCGTATCTGACGTGCCGATTTGCACGTTTTTATCAGGGGGGCTTGATTCGAGCGCGATAACCGCGATAGCCGCCGCTCATTTTGAGAAACAAGGCAGAGATCCCCTTCATACTTATTCAATTGATTATGAGGAGAACAGCAAATTTTTTAAAGCGAGCGCCTTTCAGCCGAATGATGACGGCCCGTGGATCGATAAAATGACAAATGCATTCGGCACACAGCATCATAAGTGCGTGATTACGCAGGATCAGCTGATTGAACATCTGGAGGAATCCGTTCTCGTCAGAGACCTGCCGGGCATGGCTGATGTTGATTCATCGCTATTATGGTTCTGCCGGGAAATTAAAAAAGATTTTGTCGTGAGCCTTTCCGGAGAATGTGCGGACGAAATTTTCGGCGGATATCCGTGGTTTCACACAGCGGCAGAAGAAGAGGGATTTCCTTGGATGAGGTCGACTGAGGAGAGGGTCACGCTCTTGGATGAAAAGTGGAAAAAACGGCTGAATCTTAGAGAATACGTGAATGCGAGATATGAAGAAACCATTGCGGAAACGCCGCTGTTAGATGGTGAGACGGGAACAGATAAAGCGAGACGGCAGCTGTTCTACTTAAATATGCTTTGGTTTATGACAAATCTGCTCGACCGCAAAGATCGCATGAGCATGGGCGCAAGTCTTGAAGTACGGGTGCCGTTCGCCGACCACAGACTTGTGGAATACGTTTGGAATATTCCTTGGGAAATGAAAATGCATGGCAACCGGGAAAAAGGTATCTTGCGGAAAGCGCTTGAAGGACTGCTTCCTGAAGATATTTTGTACCGCAAAAAAAGTCCTTATCCGAAAACGCATCACCCGAAATACACGCAGGGGGTCACAGAATGGCTGAAAACGATTTTACAACAGAAAGATTCCGTGCTTCACACCCTGCTTGACAGAAAGAAGCTGGAAATGCTGCTGGAGACAGAAGGTTCATCTTTTCAGGTTCCGTGGTTCGGCCAGCTGATGAAAGGCCCGCAGCTGATCGCCCATCTTGCCCAGATCCATACATGGTTTGAGGCGTACCGTATCGATATAGAAGAATAACAGTGCCGCGACCGGTTTCCGCTGAAGGATATCGGTCTTTTTATTGTGAAACATATGGTACACTAAAAAACAGAGGAGTGATACCATGACCGAATACGAAACATGCGCCCAGCTTGCCGAGGCGCACTTTCCTTTATATAAACGGACTTTCTCATCCCTGCCGCCAAAAAACAGGCGGGCCGCATGGGCGGTGCTTGCTTTGTTTCACGAAGCTGACCGGCTTGATGTGCAGGAACTTGGAGGATTTGAACAGGCGGCACAAGACTTTCTGAACGGGTCCCGCGCCGACGGCTTTTTGTGGGAGGCGCTCACCGATGTGCGGCAGCAATTTGCGCTTGAAGAAGAGCCGTTACGTGAGTTTATCGCCGGCCAAATCTCTGACAGAGAAAAAGTAACGTATCAAGAGTTTGATGACCTGCTGATGTATGCGGGCCAAACAGGCGGAGCCCTCGGCCTGCTGCTGCTGCCGGTTTGTGCGCGCCGGAACCAAGAGAAACTCCGCCATGCAGCCGTTTCATTAGGAGCAGCCATTCAGCTGACCCGGGTGCTTCTGGAGGTCCATACGGACGAGCGGGCGAAAAAGCGTCTCCCGCGCCAGGTGATGAAGCAATTCGGCTATACGGAAGAAGAGCTGGAGAGCCATACCGTCAACAAAGCTTTTATGAATGTATGGGAGTACATCGCATTCGAGGCCGAGGCGTATTTCGAGGAGGCGTCTGAAGAGCTGGAGCTGTTTCCGTTATACTCAAGGCCCGCCGTTACCGGTTTAGCGGCACATTACCGATCAGAGCTCGGTGACATGAGACAACGGCTTTCACAAGCATAAAAAAACGCCCAGCTTCATAACGAAGCTTCGGGCGTTTATGCAATCCCTTTTTGAATCCAAATCCGCGACCGCCATCTTCTGTACATAAGAATGCCTCTGACCCATTCATCCGCGATAAATGAAATCCAGATGCCCATAAGCCCTAATCCGAAATGGATGCCGAACAGATAAGCGAGCGGCAGACCGATACCCCACATGGAAATCATCGCCATGTAGACGGGAAATTTTGCATCTCCGGCAGCCCGCAGCGAGTTGATGATAATGACATTAAATGAACGGCCGGGCTCAAGAATGATCGTCATGGCGATCAGCATGCTCGCCGTCGCAATTATGTCAGGGCTGCTTGTGAAAATTCCGATCAGCTGCTTTGAAAACAAGGTCATGATCACGGATGTCAAAGCGGCAATGCCAAGCGCCCAGTACAGACTTTTCATGCAGCGGTCATAAGCGTCGTCAAACCGTTTGGCGCCGATATATCTGCCGATCAAAATCTGTGTGCCCTGGCTGATCGCCGTTCCGAACAGCAGGATAAACATGGTGATGTTTTGTGTATAAACCTTTGTTGTAAGTGCCTGAGCGCCCATAATGGCGATAAAATAAGTGACAACCATTTGCGAAATGTTGTAAGACAGCTGTTCGCCGGCAGACGGAATCCCGATTTTCAGGAGTTTCCGCAAGTGCTCTTTATGGACGTGAAAAATCTTTTGCCATGTCAGACCGAGTCCGATGCGTTTTTTGACGATCACAATCATCGCGATCAGCCCGATGATCCGCGCGAAGGACGTTGACATCGCAACACCGGCGACGCCTAACACCGGAAGGCCGAGCGGCCCGAAAATGACAAGAAAGTTTCCGGCAATATTTAAAATATTCATCCCGATCGTAACGAACATCGTATCCTTCGTATGACCGTAGCTTTTTAAAATGGCGCTGAACGTCATAATCAAAGCCTGAATGAAGGACAGCCCGCCGACCACCTGCAAAAAGACTTTGGCATCCGGCATCAATTCATTGGAAAGACCCATCACATGAAGCAGCGGAACGGCCGCAAAAAATATGGCGGCGCTGATGGCGAGACTGATGACAAAGTTCGCTCCTATTGATACATAAGCCACTTCCTGCGCCTCTTTTTTCTGTTTAGATCCTAAAAACTGTGAAATCACAATTGTCGTACCCGTTGCGATAAAGCTGAACATCACGATAATTAAATTTAAAATCTGATTGCTGACACCCACGGCCGCCACACTGTTGTCAGAGTATTGGCTAAGCATAAGAGTGTCGGCGTTTCCCATAAACATATATAATGAAACCTCAATAAATATCGGCCAAGTCAGCGCGTATAATGAGAGTTTGTGATCAGAGGATTGTTTGAACGCAGCCCGTTTTAAAATCGCTTGTTTCATTTCTTTTAACCCCTTTCCTGACAAAATCAACGTTTAAAAGTGTACCTCCATTTTCTTATAATAAAAAGGGAGAGAAACGAAACTTCTTGCAAAAATCCGACTTAAAAAGGAGGGCCGAAAATATGTCCTTTCTCGAGTTCACAGTTCCTCCGTTCCCGGTCTTTATCGCTGCGGGAGAAGGAGTATTCAAAAAAGGCGAAACCCATGTGAGACGGGTCTTCCCGGTGTTTGATCTGCTGTATGTGAAAGAAGGCGTCCTCTACATTACAGAAGACGAAAACGCCTTTTCCGTTGAAGCGGGAGAATATATTCTGCTTTCTCCCGGCCTTGAACATTACGGGACAAAAGGCAGTGAAGAAACGACATCCTATTCGTGGCTTCATTTTGAGGGAGCGGCTTATGAGGTGACGGAAACAACCGGGAACAATTGGTCGGAGCTGAGGCGAAAAAAAGGGAGCTTTGAAGAACCGTCCCGCTACCGCCTGTCCCTGCCGCAAAAAGGGAAGGTGAGACGCCCGCAGTTTATGGCCGGGCAATTCAGTGTGCTGACCGATGACAGCGCCGAGAACTCCGATCTGCCGCTCAGAAAGCAGATTCTGTTTGAAGAGCTGCTGCTCCATCTTCAGAAAGAAGCGTTCCAAATCCCGTCCGCAAAGGAAAGAGTCGCATGGGAGGCCGCCCGGTACCTGCAGGAGCACTATCAGGAGAAAACAACCATCAAAGCGCTCTCTTCGGCTCTTCATTACAACCAAGACTACGTGACCCGCTGTATGCAGCAGGTGCTCGGCGTCACGCCCGGCCAGTATACGAACAAAGTCAGAATGACGGAGGCGAAACGTCTTTTGTCCGCAACCAATGACAAAATGGGGGCAATCGCGGACGCCATCGGTATGGAGGACCCGACCTATTTTTCCAAACTGTTTAAACAGATTGAAGGCATTTCGCCGCTTGAATACCGCAAATTCGTAAGCCGGAAAACGGACTGACCTAATACCAGAGAACAAAAGAGGGATCAGTAAGCATGAAAATGACAATTTACGATGTGGCCGAAAAAGCGGGCGTCTCCGGCTATGCCGGATTATGATAGATTCGAAGTGAAAAAGCAAAGGCCCGGGAGGCCTTTGCTTTTTTATGATTCGTATGAGAAAAAAATGTAGTCAGTCGGCACGCCTTTATAGCCCATTTGGTGAAGCATCGCGGTGATATTGCCGCGATGGTATGTGCCGTGATTCACAACATGCCGGATCACATCGGCATATGTCGTCTGAAGCGTCCCCAGGCGCGGATGAGAAATAGAGATCGGACCTTCCGGGTTCTCCATTTCTTTTAAAAATTCGCTGAATTCTTTGTCCAGTTCAGTCATTCTATGTTCAATCGCCTCAAAATCTCCGTCAAGCTTTTCAAATTGATCAAACTGCGAGACGATTTGTTCGAAAGTTTCTCCGTAAAGCACGTGAAGCCAAATGTAATCAGCCCGGTATATATGCACAAGCACGGCGTTCACAGTCGGAAAAACACTTTTCAGTTTCTGCTGTAAGCTGACCGCGGGCAGCGTCTTCAGATGCTGAATAACTTGCTCATTTGCCCATCTGTGGTAGTGATACAGCTTTAAAATGTCTGACATTCCAATTCCCCCTCTTCTTCCGGTACATTCAACATGGCCTGGCCGAATTCCTTTTATCGAAACAAAAGCGCCGCAAAATAAAAAGCAGCACCCCACATCACCAATGCCGAGCATTTATTCAGGATGCCGAGGAGCCGGCCTCCTGTATCCGCCGTTTGAACGAGCCGTCCCGCGAACGCCAGTCCGGCGAACCATACCCAGGAAACCGCGATACAAGCACCGGCAAACAGCCATTTATCAATTCCCGGATAGGCGGCGGAGCTTGTGCCGATGACACTGACGGTATCCAAAATCGCATGCGGGTTCAAAAGGGATACCATGGCGGCCGTGACCGCCTGTTTTTTTGCCGAGAAAACCGTTTTTTTCGCCTGTTCGGCCTGCGGTTTGCTTCTCCAAGTCTGCCAGCCTAAAAAACTGAGAAACAAAAAGCCGCCTATAAGCATGACGGTCTGAAAAACGGGAATCTCTGCAATAATCATTGACACGCCTGCGACGGCCGCGCTGATGAGAATCGTATCGCATACCGCGGCGGCAATCACTGCGGGAAACGCCTGCCACACATGTTTTTGCCAGGCTCCCTGCTGAAAAATAAACACGTTTTGCGCGCCCAATGGCAAAATAAGGCCGAAAGCGAGCATCACTCCGTGAAGAATGGCATTCATATCGTAAAACCCTCCAATCGTCAACTAAATCTCATTGTAGCCGCACTGTGTGCTGATGTCTCCGGCCATTTGGCTGGTACTTAAACCAGCCAAATGTATAATAAATAAAGAAGGAGGGATGACGTATGAACAGCTGGCGTCCGGATCGGGAGTCGCACATACCGCTTTATCTCCAGATCGAACAGCATATAAAAGAAAAAATACTTCATGGCGAATGGACCATCGGCACGAAAATTCCCTCACAAAGAAAGCTCGCCGAGGAGCTTCAGGTCAACCGAAGCACAGTGACGGCAGCAGTTGATGAGTTAATCGCCCAAGGTCTTCTGGAAGGAAAAAGAGGGGGAGGCACAAAGGTCGTCAACAATACGTGGAGCATCATGGCAGCGGCTAAGCCCCTTGATTGGAGCACATACGTTACATCGGGAAGTCATCAGCCGAATTCAGCCTTGGTTCAGGCCATTAATCAAAACGAGCCGCGTCCGGATCTGATCAGGCTGGGGACGGGTGAACTGAGTCAAGAGCTGCTGCCTGAGCAGGAGATGGCCGAACTGTTCCGTGAAGCGGGAACTAACATTTTTGCGCTCGGCTATGAAGAACCGAAGGGCAGCCTTCAGCTTCGGCAAAGCGTCGCGGAACATTTGAAAACAAAGGGAATTCACGCGTCCCCGGCATCCATCGTAATCGTCTCAGGCGCGCTGCAGGCGCTTCAGCTCATTTCAATCGGGCTGCTAAAACCAAACTCTGTCATGCTGACTGAAAACCCGTCGTATCTCCATTCCCTGCGTGTGTTTCAATCAGCGGGCGTCAGGCTTAAGGGAGTGCCAATGGATGGGAGCGGAATCAAAACGGATCATCTTCCTGCTTACCGGCGGCAATACGAAGCAGGGCTGCTGTACACCATTCCGTCATTCCATAATCCGACAGGAACGGTGATGTCACTCAAGCGGAGGAAGGAACTCATCGTCCTCGCAAGAAATCACCGCCTGCCTGTCATTGAAGATGACGCATACGGTGATTTATGGATCGATAAAGAACCGCCGCCTCCGTTAAAATCCATGGACGGTGAGGGGAATGTGCTGTATATCGGCACGCTGTCAAAAACCGTAAGCCCGGGTCTGCGCATCGGATGGGTCGTCGCCCCTGAGCCGGTTGCAGACAGGCTCGCCGATATTAAAATGCAGACGGATTACGGCTCCAGTGCTTTATCTCAATGGGCGGCATGTCAATGGCTGTCAAGCGGCCGCTATGAAGCGCGCCTTTTGCGTCTCAGAAAGGAACTCAAAATCAGAAGAGATGCGGCATTGCGTTCTCTTGAAAGATACGCGGGAGATATTGCGGAGTGGCGTGTGCCGGAGGGGGGCTTTTATATTTGGGTCACTTTTCATCAAGCAATCGCCGTTCAGACGCTTTTCACCCGTGCCTTGGAGGCCGGCGTGCTGATCAATCCGGGAGCTCTCTATCTTCCCGAAGACCGGCAAAGCCTGCGTCTTTCCTATTCATACGCATCCTTACCGGACTTGGAAAAAGGCATTCAAACGATAGCGGACATCGCCCGCCGTTTCGTTTAATAAAAGATCACGTCACAATGGCTCCGAGCGCTTCTGCGAATGTAACGGCATGCGCCGGAGAGATGCGGCATCCTTTCAGCTTCTCAAGTGAGACGTGCAGATGATCAAATGTGCACGTGCTGATATCCATATTAAAAAGAGACGTGCCGATGAAGTTTGCGCCGTTCAAATCACAGGCGTCAAGATCTGTGTATTCAAGAACGGCATCATTCCACTCGCTTTCTGTAAGAGCGCACGTGTCAAACCGGACATGCTTCATATTGGAATAGCTGAAGGAGCTGTAATTTGCGAGGCAGTCTTCAAACCGTACATGACGCATGGCGGAATCCGCCAGATTCAAGCCGAGAAGTTTTGAATGCTGAAACGCCGTTCTATGGATGATGCTTCCGCTGAAATCAGCGTTTGAGACATCACATTTGTCAAACAGGACATCCGTACATTCCATATGTCTGAAAGAGACATCCGTAAAAACGGTGTTTCTGAAAATGACTTTTTCGGCGCGCAGGCCGTCCAGTTTGCTGTTTACCACGGCGTTTTCTATGACGACTTCTTTTATGAGGTCGTCCTGAAGCGCTTCTGTGAAAGAAAGCACCGGCAATTCTTTCGGGATTTTCGGTTTTTGGATCGTATTCATCTCATACTTCCTTTTCTGAATTAATAGCTGAAAACGGCAATTGACAGATATCGTTCTGCCTGCCATCCTTGCTGTTGTGTAATGTACAAAGGGTATTAAAAAAGCGGGAGGGCGTCAATAGTACCGTATATAAAAGCAGGCGTGACATTCAAGGTAATGCCCTTAGAGACATGTCCCCAAGGGCATTTGTCTGTTTCAGGCGAGTTCTTTATACATGATCACATGCGGGCCGATGCCGGGTATGTCAAAGGGGCTGCCCGTGCTTTTCCAGCCGAGCTTTTCGTAATATCCCTTTACGTGACATCTGGCGTTGCACCAGACAAGCGCCGCCCCCATATCTGCCAGTTTTCGTTCTGCATAGGCGATTAACGTGCTTCCCGCTTTTTGCGTCCGGTATTCCTCAAGCGTCGCCATGCCGCGCAGCTGATAGGCGGGCGCTGCCTGTAAAGCCTGCTGGTTCTGCGGGTAGAAAGAAGCGATGCTGATCAATGTCCCGTCGTAAAAACCTCCGAGATGAAAGGCTCCTTTGACGCTGTCCTGATCATATTTACAATCCTCAATCGTCTGATGGGGGCGCAGCACGCTGTGTCTGATCGCGTATGTGTCTTCTGCGGTGATGGGTTTTACTTCAACCATGAAAAAATCCTCCTTTGCTTGATTCTTTTTCTGTATCGTACCATGAAAAAGCCGCCTGTCATATCAGGCGGCCTCTTCCGCGTCAATGCAAATATACATCAGCCCGCTTTTCATCCTTTTGCTTAATATAAGCTGCAAGCTCTGACGTCAAATCAGAACGGAGAAACGGGGTGATTAAATAAATTCCGTTAAACAGTTCGCACGCCGTGTCGAGAAGCGACTTGGCGATGGCGAGGCCTTCGGCTTTCTGCTTCCGCTTGTCTTCGCCGGCGAGCGCCATTTTTTCGCGGATGCTGTCTGACAGCTTAATGCCCGGGATTTCATGATGGATGAACTCTGCGTTGCGGCTGCTCGTTAACGGCATGATTCCGATATACACCGGTGTTTTGAGATGCTTCGTTTCATGATGAATGTCAATGAGCTGCTGCTCCGAGTAGACAGGCTGGGACACGAAGTAGTCAGCTCCGCACTCGATTTTTTTCTCCAGCCGTTTTACTGCTTTATCGAGATGGCGGACATTCGGATTAAATGCTCCGGCTACGGAAAAGTTCGTTTTCTTGCCGAGCGGTTTCCCTGATAAAGAAATGCCCTCGTTGAATTGTTTAATCAGCCTGATCAAGTCAAAGGACGTTAAATCATAGACGGAGGTAGCCCCCGGAAAGTCGCCGATTTTTGAAGGATCACCCGTGATGGCTAAAATGTCGGTGAGCCCGAGCGTATCCAGCCCCATTAAATGTGACTGAAGGCCGATGATGTTGCGGTCTCTGCATGTAATGTGAACGAGAGAACGGATATCAAGGCGCTCTTTCAGCAATGAACCGCAGGCGGCATTGCTGATCCGCGGTGTCGCCAATGAATTGTCGGCGAGCGTCAGCGCTTCTATGCCGGTTTCTTTTAATTCAGCCGCCGCTTGCAGAAATTTGTCAAAATTCAATTTTTTCGGCGGATCAAGCTCTACGATAATTGACCGTTTTTGAGCGGCGATTTCGTTTAAACCCGGCTCGGTCCGTTCGTTGCGGACTGAGATGACTTCTTCTTCCCGTCTGATTTTCACTTCTTTATCAGTGACGGGAGAAAGTCCTTGGACCGCTTCAGCCATGGCTCTGATATGGTTTGGCGTCGTACCGCAGCAGCCGCCGATAATGCGCGCGCCCTGAGTGCGGAACTGTACGGCGCTCTCCCGGAAATAGGCATCGTCCGTATCATAAACAAGCCGGCCTTCTTCTAAAGACGGAAGGCTGCTGTTCGGATAGACCGATAAATAAGCGTCACGGAAAATCGGCACTTCGGTGAGCGCTTCAATCATGTGGTACGGGCCGAGCCGGCAATTGATTCCCGTTATGTCAGCGCCGAGATCGGCAATGGACCTGAGGGCTTCCCGAAGCGGCGTTCCGTCCTGCAGCACGCCCTGTTCGTGCATGGATACGTTCAGCATAATCGGAAGTTCCGTTTCTTTTCTCGCGATCTTCAGCACTTCACGCGCCTCTTCTAAATCATAGTATGTTTCCAGAAGCAGACCGTCCGGCTCTTCGTGCAGCAATAAATAAAGCTGCTCCCGAAAGCTGCGTTTAATCTCCTCCAGGCTGTAGGCGTTTTTGTTAAAGGTGCGGATGCCGCCCATCGTTCCCAATACATAAGCGCCGTCTGAGGAAGCGCGCGCGATTCTGACCGCCTCCTGATTGATTTTTTTCGTTTCGTCCTCAAGTCCGTATCTTGAGAGCTTAATAAAATTCGCGCCGTACGTATTTGTCTGGATGATGTCTGCCCCGGCTTCCACGTAAGCCTTATGTATCCGCTTGATCTCTTCGGGCTTTGATACGTTCAGTTCCTCAAAACATCTGTCAATGCCGTAGGAATAGAGGAGAGTGCCCATCGCGCCGTCTCCGATTAAAATCCGTTCTTTTAAGTCTTGTAATAGTCCCATTGTTTGCCTCCTTCGTCACATTCAGCAAGGAAAAAAGAGAAATAAAAAAAGTCTTCTTAAGAAGAAGACTTTGTAATCATTTGTCTCTCTTCTTATCTTCCAAGCTGTTTTTAGCTTGCTGGATTTAGCACCTTGGTCATGGTTTGGGTAAACCACTACACCGGTTGCTGAAGCGTCGTCGGGCCAGTCCCTCGGCTTCTCTTGATAAGAACGTTCATGTAATTGTCATGGGTTTCCAAAACTTAACTGTGAAAATCCCTTTCTCCAAATTTACCGAAAATAGAGACAATAATCAATAGGAATCACATAATTTATCTAAAATTAATAAATTGAACGTCAATCGGCAGGTCTGCTCCGCGGACGGCTGCAATAATCTGCTGCAGATCATCTTTATTTTTTCCGGTGACGCGCACTTGGTCGTCCTGAATCTGCGACTTGACCTTCAAGCCGGAGTTTTTAATCACCGCGTTGATTTTTTTGGCGCTGTCTTTATCAATGCCCTGTACAAGCTTCGCGCGCTGGCGCACCGTGCCTCCCGATGCATTTTCGATTTTGCCGTATTCAATGTTTTTCGTCGGCACGTCCCGTTTGATCAGCTTGCCGCTCAGCACATCTTTGAGCTGATTCAGTTTAAACTCGTCATCAGAAATCAGGACAAGTTCTTCCTTTTCTAAAGTTACATCGCTTTTCGATCCTTTAAAGTCATAGCGCGTGCCGATTTCTTTCAGCGTCATCTGAATCGCATTCTGCACTTCGGGAAATTCAACTTTGGATACAATATCAAAAGAACTTTCTTTTGCCATGAGAAAACCTCCTATAACATTTCACTTATGAGTTGATTATAGTAGAATAAAGAGAAATGTCCAACAGCATAAAGCATGAATTTATGCATATTGGAAAAAATGAGAAAAACATCAGCCTCATACGGGCGAATCAGGAAGGACGATAACATGAGACCAGGGCAGCAGCTCACGCTTAGTATAGATCACCAAACCGATTTCGGTTATTTTTTAACCGACGGCGAGGATACGGTTCTTTTACATAACAGTGAAATCACAGAGGATATCGAAGACAGAGATGAAGTGGACGTATTTATTTACGTCGATCATCAGGAAAGACTCGCGGCGACGATGAAAAAGCCGCTCATCAGCTTTTATGACTACGGATGGGTGGAAGTGACGGACGCTGTGGAAGATATGGGCGTATTCGTCGACGTCGGTCTGTCAAAAGACGCGCTCGTCGCAACGGAGCACCTGCCTCCGTACAAATCCGTCTGGCCGCAAAAAGGAGACAGACTGTATTGCATGCTGAAGGTGACAAGCCGCGGGCGCATGTTTGCCAAGCCGGCGCCTGAGGATATCATCAGTGAATTATTTACGGATGCAGGGGAAGACGTCATGAATAAAGACCTGACGGGCACGGTGTACAGACTGATTGCATCAGGCTCTTTTCTGATTACCGATGAAGGCATCCGCGCGTTTATTCACCCTTCAGAAAGAAAAGAAGAGCCGAGACTCGGCAGCCGCGTGACAGGGCGTGTCATCGAGGTGAAGGAAGACGGCTCCGTCAACATGTCACTGCTGCCGAGAAAGCAGGATGCGCTTTCGGTTGACGCGGAAGAGATTCTGACCTATCTGAGATCAAGAAACGGCGCGATGCCTTACGGAGACAAAAGCCATCCTGACGATATCCGCGAACGGTTTCATTTAAGCAAAGCCGCCTTTAAGCGGGCGCTCGGGCATCTGATGAAAAACGGCAAGGTCTATCAGGAAGACGGCTGGACATACGAAAAACAATAAATTTTCTGCAAAAACATCGGTGAACCAAAACCGATGTTTTTTATTTTCTCAAAAGCTCCTATACCCTCATTTGTTTAACATCCTGCCGAACATACATATTTTATTGAAATAAAATATTCTGACATCCGAACCGATATATAACTGTAGAAAAAAACAAAAGGAGAGTTTTAATGAGAAAAATGGCGATATTTGCGGCTGTACTGCTGCTTGCGCTCAGCACGGCGGGATGTGCCGGCAAATCTGAGGAAACGGCGGCCGAAAAAACGAAAACAATCGGCATCATGCTGACAGACAACGGCCTCGGCGACCAATCATTTAATGATTCAGGCTTTCAAGGTTTGATGAAAGCGAGAGACGAGCTCGGCATCACATTTGACTATAGGGAAATAAAAGACACCGGTACATACGAAAAAGGACTGACCCAGCTTGTCCGGGAAGGCAATGACCTTGTTGTGGGGCTCGGTTACAGCATGCAGGCGGATTTAGAAAAGGTCGCTAAAAAATATCCAAAGCAGCGGTTTGTGCTGATTGATTCCGTATCAGACCTGGATAATGTCACCTCCGTCACGTTTAAAGAGGATGAAGGAAGCTTCTTAGCCGGAGCGCTGGCGGCCATGACGAGCAAAACCGGCACAATCGGATTTATCGGCGGTTCAGATGCCGACGTCATTAAACGGTTTAAAAAAGGCTATCTGAAAGGCGCGGAATCAGTCAAACCGAGAATCCGCGTGCTGTCGGACATCAGCGGTACGTTTGATGATGATAAGCTCGGGAAGGGCATCGCCCAAAACATGATCCGAAAAAAAGCCGATGTCCTGTTTACGGCGGCCGGCTTCACGGGTGTCGGCGCACTGAAAGAAGCGGAGGCGCAAAAAGTATACGCCATCGGTGTTGACAGCGATCAATATTACACCGCCGAGCACGCCGTTATCTCTTCTTTAGTGAAAAACGTCGACCATGTCATCTATGAATTGGCGAAAGATTTAAAAGACAACAAGGAGATCAAAAGCGGAGAGATCGTTTACGGACTGAAGAAAAACGGCATGGACTTAGCTAAGATCAGAGTTGTCAAAAACGCAGGCGGGCTGACGAAAAAGATCACGGATATGAAAAACAGTCTGATTGAAAAAGGAGGCGATCTGAAGTGACATTACGGACAAGGCTGCTCGTTAACGCAGCCGTTACGATGATTTGCTTCGCCGCCGTCATCGGCTTTACCATCGTAAACATGATGAAGATTCAGGCTTCAAATGAAGATGAAGTGGACGCGCTGTTAAACGTTCAGGAAGCAAAAGCTGACCTTAATACGTTAAAAGAAAGCATCACCGGCTATTCCTATACGCTCGCAGACGCCCAGAAAGAAGATGTGCGAAGCTATATGAAAAGCAGCTCAGACAAACTGGCGGCGCTCAAAAAAACGATGACGGACGGTGCAGACAAAGCCGCTTATGACAAACTCGCCAAAAAATACGAATCATGGCAGGCGGAGGCGGACGCTGCTCTTGATTCGAAAAGCCCGGCTGAAGCGACAAGGACGGCGGCCCGCATCAACGGTCTTCTGAATGATATTTATATGCTGAATCTGAAAAGCCGGGATCACTATGAAGACATGCAGAAGCAGACGGCTGACCAGATTCAGTTTATCGTTTACAGCGCAGCCGTGCTGACCATCGTGATACTTGCCGTCACCGTCATATCTTCCATCAGGCTGACGAAGAGAATTGCAGGGCCGATCCGCCGCATGGCTGAAAATGCCCGTCGTATTGCAGGAGGGAACCTTGCTGTTGAAATGCTTGATTATAAAGGGAAGGACGAACTGAAAGAGCTGAATGACTCATTCGGAATGATGGCTGAACAGCTCCGCACCTTAATTCAGGCGATCGGAGAGGTCGGCCGTGAAGTCGAGACTTTCGCGGAAGGTTTGACGAAGGAAAACCAGACGCTGAAGGACATGACCGAGCAGGTGTCCGTGTCGACGGAAGAAATGGCGAAAGGCTCCCAAACCATTTCAGAAGATCTGCAGCATACGGTGCAATTCATTGAACAAATGGATGAACATTCAAAGGCGAACGCCGAACGTTCAAAACAAACGACGAGAAGCAGCGAAGAGACGATTGCGGCGGTGGCTGCGGGGCGCGGTGCTTTAGCCGAGACCAAGCAAGCCATTGATAAAAGCAATGAGACATCAAAAGAGATTTCCGAAGCCGCCGATCTCTTCATAGAGCATGCGGCAGGCATCAGTATGATGGCGCAGACCGTTTCTGACATTGCGGGCCAGACCAATCTGCTGTCATTAAACGCCGCAATCGAGGCGGCCAGAGCAGGCGAGGCCGGAAAAGGATTTGCCGTCGTTGCCGAGGAGATACGGAAGCTCGCAGACGGATCAGCCAAAGCGACCGCGCAGATTTTCGATATGGTAAAGCAAATTGAAGACGGCATCACGTCTATTACCGGAGCTGTCACGACCGGCGTCGCTTTAGCGGGCAGACAGCAGGAGCTGATGGAGAAAACGTCAGAATCATTCGTCCATATTGAACAAAAAGCCGCCCATATTAAAGCGGAGCTTACTCAATTGGACGGACGGATCATCGAATCGAAACAGCTTGGTGAGCAAGTGCTGCATCATGCCGAAAGCATCAGCGCCGTTATTCAGGAAACGGCTGCGGGAAGCGAAGAGATTTCTGCCTCCGCGCTTGAGCAGCTGTCTTCTTTTCATAAAATGGCGGAAAGCGTCGATAATCTGGTGAGCCTGACAGAGCGGTTAAACGATCAGGTCCGCCGGTTTACTTTGTAACGGGCTTATGCCCGCCCCTGATTTTTGCAGCCTGACATGAGTAACTTCTGAATGAAACACAAATACTGAATATACTTGTGTTTATATTTATTCTTTTTCGTGAAAGGTGAAAAAAGATGGGAGGAATCGGGATGAATGAACAAATTCCGCATGATAAGGGTCTTGATAATAGTCTGGCTTTATTACGCGATGGATATGTATTTGTGAAAAACAGAGCGGAGAATTATCGCTCGGATGTGTTTCGCGCCCGTTTATTAGGGAAGACATTCATTTGTATGAGCGGAGCGGAAGCCGCAAAGCTTTTTTATGACACAGAACGATTTCAGCGGGAGCATGCCCTCCCCAAACGGGTGCAGAAAACGTTATTCGGAACAGGGGCAATCCAGTCAATGGACGGTGAACGGCATAAGCACAGGAAGCTTCTATTTATGTCGCTGATGACGCCGCCCCGGCAAAAACGGCTTGCGGAAGCGGTGGCAAAACAGTGGAAAGCATCTGCGGAAAAGTGGGAGGGTTCAAACCGAATTGTCCTTTTTGATGAAGCGAAGAAAGTGCTGTGCCGGGCTGCCTGTGAGTGGGCCGGCGTCCCGCTGAAAGACTCAGAAGTGAAAGAGCGGGCGGAGGATTTCACCGATATGGTAGACGCATTCGGCGCTGTCGGACCGCGTCATTGGAAAGGCAGAAGGGCGAGGCTGAAAACGGAGAAATGGATAGAGGAGGTCATTGAGGATGTGCGGTCCGGCAAGCTGCAAACGCCGGAGTGCTCAGCCTTGTATGAAATGGCTTTTCATACAGAACTTGACGGGAACAGACTTGATTCTCACATGGCTGCTGTTGAGCTGATTAATGTTCTGCGCCCGATTGCCGCCATTTCTTACTTCATTACGTTTTCAGCTCTTGCATTGCATGATTACCCTGAATATCGGGGCAAACTGGGATCGAGAGATGATCAGGAGGCTGAAAGATTTGCACATGAAGTTCGGCGGTATTACCCGTTTGCCCCGTTTTTAGGAGCCGTTGTGAAAAAAGATTTCGTATGGAAGAACTGTGAGTTTAAAAAGGGTGCATCCGTCATGCTTGACCTATATGGGACAAACCATGATTCCCGGCTTTGGGAGAATCCGAATGAATTTCGCCCGGAACGTTTTCAGGGGCGGGAGGAAAATAAATTTGATTTCATTCCCCAGGGCGGAGGTGATCCGGCTAACGGCCACCGCTGTCCGGGTGAGGGAATGACCGTGGAAGTCATGAAAACTTCCCTTGCGTTTCTTGCCAATGAAATAGAGTACGATGTTCCGTCCCAAGATTTGAGCTTCAGCCTGTCCAGAATGCCGGCATTGCCTGAAAGCGGATTCGTGATAAGTGATGTTAGACGCATATAGAACAAAAAACAGCCCTCTATCTTCATCCACAAGAGGGCTGTTTTGCTTTTACAGATGGTCCGGTTTTTTGGAATTCTGGTTTTTTCCCGCCTGCCGGTTTTTTTCGGCAAGCCGGTTCTTTTTCTGATTTACGGCGTTATTGTCCAACGGTTTTTTGTCATTATCTTTCATGCGGCAAAGCCTCCCTTCTGTCCGTTAGGATGCCCGCCCGCATTGAAATTATGGCTTCAGGAAAAAAATCGCGAGCGTGCCCGGCCCGGAGTGCGCGCCGATCGCAGAGCCGATTGAATGAAGAATGATCTCTTTCGGATGGAACGCTTCTTCAATCATTTCCTTCATCCGAAGCGCCGTCTCCTCGTTATCTGCATAGCTGATCCCCACGGTTTGATCCGCCCAATCGCCGCCTTCTTCCTTCATCATGTCTATAATCCGTTTAAACAGTTTCTTCTGTCCGCGCAATTTTTCGAGCGGCACGAGCCTGCCGTCATCCACATGCAGAATCGGTTTAATGTTCAAAAGCCCCCCGACAAAAGCGGACGTTTTTGAAATTCTGCCGCCCCGCGCGAGATAAGCGACATCATCGACCGTAAATATATGTTTCATCCGTGCGCAAAAGCTCTTTACAGACGTTTCGATTTCTTGTATTGTATTCCCGTTAACACAGAGTGTTTGCGCGTGCATCACAGCAAGGCCGCAGCCCAATGAAGCGCATTTGGAATCTACAATCCGTAAATCAAAATCGGGAAATTCCTCTTTTACTTCATTGGCGATCATTACGGCCGTCTGATAGGTGCCGGAAAGACCTGAGGAAAAGGCGATGTATATCGCCGGTTCTCCGAGTTCCGCGTATTGTAAAAATACTTTTTTTATCGTATCCGGTGATGCCTGGGATGTTTTCGGAACTTTCCCGTCCCGCATCGCTTGAAATATATGATCCGCCTGAATGGTGACCGTGTCCTCATATTCGTTTCCGTCAAGTGTTACGTGCAGCGGAATGAACCCGATCCGGTTTTCTTCAATATAAGAATTCGGCAGGTCAGAGGCGCTGTCAGCAATAAGGTGAACTGTCATCATAATTCCCTTCTTTCCGATTGGTGAGAGTGATGCCAACTATATCATATAAATGTGGCAAAATAGTGTTCAAAACTTTATTTTAAGGGAAAAGCTAATAATGAAAATGAGCGGAGGAGCAAGCCATGGTACTAGAACAAGCAAAAAAATTAGCAATCGTCGTCATCGGCGCGTTTCTGTATGCAGCGGGACTGAATTTATTCCTGATACCGGCGAATGTATATGCCAGCGGTTTTACCGGTGTCGCCCAGCTGCTGTCAAGCGTCGTTGATCAATACGCCCCCTTTTATATTTCGACAGGAGTTCTCATGTTCCTCTTAAACATTCCCATCGGTGTGTTAGGGTGGCTGAAAGTCGGCAGATCATTCACTGTATACAGCATATTAAGCGTAGCGCTGACGTCCGTCTTTATGGGAATTCTCCCGGAAATGAGACTGTCGCACGATATTCTTCTGAATACCGTATTCGGAGGAGTCATCTCAGCTATCGGCATCGGTTTAACGCTGAAATTCGGCGCTTCGACAGGCGGTCTTGATATCGTGTCGATGGTGCTGGCCAAATGGAAGGATAAGCCGGTCGGCACATATTTCTTCATTTTGAACGGGATTATCATTTTGACGGCAGGATTATTGCAAGGATGGGAGAAAGCATTATATACCCTTGTCGCTCTGTATGTCACAACAAGGGTGATTGACGCCATTCACACCCGCCACATGAAACTGACCGCCATGATCGTTACAAAAAAAGCCGATGAAATCAAAGAAGCGATTTACGGGAAAATGGTCCGCGGCATTACGACGGTGCCGGCAAAAGGCGCTTACACAAACGAACAGAAAGAAATGATGATCATCGTCATTACGCGGTACGAATTGTATGACCTTGAGAAAATCGTGAAAGAAGTCGACCCGAAAGCCTTCACAAACATCGTGCAAACGACGGGGATCTTTGGTTTCTTCAGAAAAGACTGATAGGAGCGGATAGAATGAAGTGGCTGTTTGGCCTGTTATTACCGGTCATTTTACTGATCGGATGCAGCAGTCAATCCGGGCAGAAGGAGCCCGCTGAGGAGGTATCCGGAGAGATGAATGAACAGCAAGCGGAATTAGCCGTAAACCCTGTGCAGACGGATCAGCAGATCGAATTTCAAATGTCTTTAAAAAACAAGAGCGGCAGCCCGATCGATTTCACATTCAGCTCAGGGCAGAAATTCGAATTGACCGTACATGACCAACATCACAAAGAACTGTACCGCTATTCAAAAGACAAAATGTTTACTCAGGCGTTTCAGACTGTGACCTTAATGCCGAATGAAACGTATGACTTTTCAGATGTGTGGAAGAACGTGCCCGGTCCGGGAACATACACGGTGACGGTGACGTTTTTAGGGAAGTCCCATCAGATCGGAAAAAGACTGAAAACGGTAAAAACATTTGAAGTGAAATAAAAAAGCGGCGCCCTCGTCTAAACGGGGCGCCTTTTTTTATTGCAATTTCTCCAGCTGATCCTGAAATTGGTGCAGCTGCTGACGTTCTGCATCCGTCGAATTGGCGTACGCGGAAGACACGGCGTTTTTGGCGCGTGAGACAGCTTTTTCCTGATCGCCGTCCTCGAAACCGTTAGCAATCATGACGGCCTGCTGGACAAATGACTTGGCTTGAGAAAACAGTTCGTTTCTCATTAAAAGTCAACCTGCCTTTCAGCCGAATCTTTTGCTGCATCATGCTGTGCTTCCTCTAATGTAGACCGATATGGAAATCTTGCGTCATGAAGACTGACAGAGTCCTTGCCTTGCTGAATAAACCGTTTTGATTTGTTTCGTTTACCCATTGCAATGTCCCCCTTCCATATTTAGACGAGATGAGTCGTCTGTTTTAGTATGGGCGGAAGGCTTTGTGTTATGAGCGGCAAAACCTCACAGGGAGAAATAGGATTTTAAAAATTCGGCGATTCCGTCCGCTTCATTTGATCCCGTGACGCGGTCGGCGGCCTGTTTGACTTCATCCGTGCCGTTTCCCATCGCTACGCCGCAACCGGCAAACCGGAGCATTTCAAGATCGTTGTCTTCGTCGCCGAACGCGATGATCCGTTCTCTCGGCACTTGGTAATAGTCGCTGATTTTCTTCAGGCCGACCGCTTTATTCATCCCGTGTTTAATGATTTCAATCACATGCCACGGAGCCGCCCATCTTCTGTGGTCAATGACCTCGGCATGCACATCGGATAAATGTGCTCGTATATCCGCGACGTCCTCTTCCTTCGCGTGAATCAATACGGACGTTACATCCTCCTTGACCGTTTCACGCAGATCGCCGAATGTGACATTCGCCGTATTCATATGAAACGCCTCAATTAAATGCTCATCATGATAATGGAAGTACACATCGTCAATGACCTCAGCGAGCACATTATGTATTTGATAGGTCTCTGTAAGTTCGGCAAGCTGTCTGACCACATCGACCGATAAAGACGTGTGGTAGCGTCCCCATGATTCGTCTTTCGGGTGGTGGACAAATGCCCCGTTAAAATTGACAATCGGCGTTGTCAGCCCAAGCTCGTCATAATACATCGAACTGGAACGGAAAGGGCGCCCGGTTGAGATGCAGACATGATGGCCCGCTTCTTTCAGCTTCTGAATCGTCCGTGCCGTTTCAGGGGAAATGGTTTTATCGTCTTTTAATAAAGTTCCATCCAGATCTAAGGCGATGAGATAAGGTTTTGTCTCCATAAATAACTCCTTTTGTCATATAATTTGCTGTTTTTCACTTATGTACAGTGTAGCTTTTTACCATCTTTATTGTCTACATGTTACACTTATGATTATGGTTATCCTAAGGAGGGAGTCAACGTGATTCTTATTGATCATCAAACCGTATCAGGCATTCCGTTTTTACATATTGTAAAAGAAGAAAATCGGGACCGTCCCGCTCCCCTTGTTTTCTTTATTCACGGTTTTACAAGCGCGAAGGAGCATAATCTTCATTTCGCTTACCTGCTTGCTGAAAAGGGCTTCAGGGCGGTGCTGCCGGAAGCTCTTTACCACGGTGAACGCGCTGAACAGCTGTCAGCAGAAGAGCTCGCCGTCCATTTTTGGGACATTGTATTAAATGAAATTGAGGAGCTTGACGTGCTGAAAAAGGATTTTGAAGCGCGCGGTCTGATTGAAGACGGGCGGATCGGTCTTGCGGGCACGTCAATGGGCGGAATTACGACATTCGGCGCGATGGCCGCGTATGATTGGGTCAAAGCCGGCGTCAGTCTGATGGGAAGCCCGAACTATACGGCATTTTTTCAGCAGCAGATTGACCACATTCAAAAGCAGGACATTGACATTGACGTCACAAAAGAACAGGTCGATGAACTGTTTGCGCGGCTCAAACCGTTCGATCTCAGTCTGGAACCGGAAAAACTCCGCAGCCGCCCGCTGCTGTTCTGGCACGGCGTTCAAGACAAAGTCGTTCCGTATGCACCGACCCGCGGCTTTTATGAAACGATTAAACCTCATTACAGCAGCCGGCCTGACCATCTTCAGTTTCTGAAAGACGAACGGGCTGATCATAAAGTCCCGAGATACGCCGTTTTAGAAACCGTCGCCTGGTTCGATAAGCATTTATAAAGCACAATGGTGTTAACAAAAGCCGCTTTTACGTTATACTGAGGAAAAAGGAGTGATGGAACGTGGAAGAAGCATTAAAAGAAAACATCATGGGCGCCTTGGAGCAGGTTGTTGACCCTGAGCTCGGCGTCGATATCGTCAATCTCGGCCTTGTATACGACGTTGATATGGATGACGACGGCCTGACGCACGTTACGATGACACTGACATCAATGGGGTGCCCGCTCGCTCCGATCATCGTCGACGAGGTGAAAAAAGCGCTCGCCGACATTCCGGATGTAAAAGAGACGGAGGTCCACATCGTCTGGAATCCGCCTTGGACAAGAGACAAAATGTCACGCTACGCAAAAATCGCATTAGGGATTCAGTAATAAGAAAATGCACCTCGGATTTTAGGTACATCCTAAAGTTTGGAGGTGCTTTTCTTTTGTCTGCATTTACAAGGAAAAAATCAACGCGGATAAGCGACAGTGAGGGTTTGTTTTGGATCGCAAACAAATCTTTAAATATAAAATTTCATATGAGATTTATCTTTTTTGTAATAGGACAGTCTGTCTTGGAGTGTACCTGTGTGGAATTCAAATTTATGTCCATCGGGATCTGTAAAATAAATTGACTTTTGATCTTGCTTATCCCTAGGACGCCCATTTAATATACTTACATTTAGAGATTTTTTAGCCTTTGATGTATTGCATCAAAATCTTTTGGGTCAATTGTAAAGGCCATATGCGTATAAGATTTATGTATTTCATTTCTTGGTATATCCGCCTCTAAGTTAAGTGCAAGCCAAAGCCCGTTCAGATCAAAATATGCTGTCTTTTGTCCTTTAACCAGGAGTTGTGCATGAAATACTTTTTCATAAAATTCTATAGATTTTTCCAAATTTGAAACAGAAAAAAGAAGATGATTGATTCCTTTTATGTTTATTTTCCCCACCTCATTTAACATGTTTGTTTGAAACAATCCCTCTGGTAATACATCTGCATATATATCGATTATATACTGACTAAAAAATCATTTTAAGGATTTCTGTGGATTTTTATGCCCGGTGTTTTCCGGCTGACCGTTTCGAGCTGTACTAAACATGATTCTGTCGGGCGCCGTTCTGTCTGCTTTGCCGCTGCAGACCGGCGTTCGGAAAGAAGGGCAAGTCACTAAAAAAACCCGAGTTTCCCACCATTTAGGGTTTTTTGCGGTATCGGGTTAAAAAGGAAAAAAACGGACGTGAGGCATGATATAATAGACCGGCTGCATGCGAGGGAGGAATCCATGAAGAAAAAATTACTTCTCATTATCCTTAGCATTCTTGTTTATACGGCGCTGTTCGCTGTTTCCGCTTTTCACAAAGAGCCGGTGCAGCAGGCAGGGACAATGACGGATGTCAGCCGTCTCATGCCCGTGAAAATTAAGCAGACGGTCAAAGGAAAAGAGAAAGAAACATTGGTCGAAACCATTAAGGAAGCAAAGAGAAAGCATCTGAAGATCTCAATCGCAGGCGCCCAGCACTCAATGGGCGGCCAGACGTATTATGAAGACGGTATCGTTCTCGACATGACGGGCTACAACAAAATACTCGGTCTCGACCGAAAGAAAAAAATCATCAGGGTGCAGGCGGGAGCGACGTGGAATGATATTCAGCGCTATGTCAATCCGTACGGGCTCGCGGTAAAAGTCATGCAATCGCAAAACATTTTTACGATCGGCGGCTCACTGAGCGCCAACGCCCACGGCCGGGATATCCGGTACGGTTCGCTGATTGATACGGTCAAATCGTTTCATCTTTTAAAGGCGGACGGCAAAGTCATCACCGTTACTCCGAAAGATGACCTGTTTTCAGCCGTCATCGGCGGCTACGGCCTGTTCGGCGTCATCCTTGACGCGGATATTGAGCTGACGGATGATGAGCTTTATGAAATGAAAACGAAACGCATGAACGCTGATACATATAGTCAATATTTTACGCAGCATGTTCGGCGCAACCCCGCCGTGCGCATGCATCTCGCGCGGATCGCAACAGGGGATAAAGGCTTTTTGCACGATATGTATGTGACTGATTACACACTCTCAGACAACCAGAAAGAATTAAAGCGGCACAATGAACTGAAAGAAGATGAGCATCCGGCGCTGACGAAATTCGCGCTCGGCCTCTCCCGCCGGTATGACTGGGGCAGAAATTGGTTCTGGTCAACCCAGCAGTCTTATTTTCTCAGCCAAAACGGCGTGAAAGTCTCCAGGAACAATGTCATGCGGTCAGAATCGAAATTTTTGGAATATGAAAACACGGACAACACCGATGTGCTGCAAGAATACTTCGTGCCAGTCGGCGAATTTGCGCCGTACATTCATGATTTACGCAAGACGCTGTCACATGAAGATCTCAATCTCGTAAATATTACGATCCGCTACGTGCAAAAAAATGAAAAAGCCGATCTGTCATACGCAAAGGAAGACATGTTTTCACTCGTTCTTTTAATCAATGAAGGGTTTTCAAAAGACAGCCAGGCAAGTGCTGCGCGGATTGTCAGAAAAATGACGGATACGGCATTGCGCCACCGCGGCAGTTATTATCTCCCGTATATGCTGTATCAAACGAAAGAGCAGATGCGTGAGGCATATCCGAAAAGTGATATGTTCTTTCAGAAAAAACACAAATATGATCCGGATGACTTGTTTATGAATTATTTTTATCAGAGGTACAAATCATGAAACACAACCATTTAAAATGGCTGATCCTGTCACAGAGCAGTGTCTTTTTTGCCGGCAGCCTGATCTTTCCGTTTTATATTTTATTTATTAAAAACATCGGTTCCAGCTACACGCAATTCGGTCTCTCATACGGCTTGTTCGGCCTGAGCGGCGCATTGATTCATCCGCTGCTCGGCCGGCTGTCGGCAAGACTGGATTCCCGCTGGTTCCTTATGGCAAATTCGTGGGGGATGGCGGTGCTTCTTCTGACGCTCCCGCACATTACCGGCGTACACCAGGTTTATGTTGTGCAGGTGCTTTTGGGCCTGTTCGGCGCGATGCAAAAACACGGCGAGAAAATCATGATCGCCGATTACACCGACGGCGGGGAGCGGGGAAAAAAAGTCGGCAGCTATCATTTCTGGACGGCCGTATTTTCAGCTGCCGCCATTATTCTCGGCGGGTTTCTCGCTGATTTCTTTACGGTTTATATTATCTTTTACGCCAGCTCCGTGCTGTTTTTTATAAGCGGGCTGATGATGCTGAAAAAAACAGGCTGATCCGATCAGCCTGTTTTTCTTATGCCCCCCCTCGATCGAGAGGGGGTTTTTTGTCAGCGAAAACAGATGGAAAATGAATGAAAAAATATTAAATATACAATTGAATTAATTTTTATTCATGTTATAATGTTAAATAATTTCACAAAAACCAAGAAGGTGAACCCGTTGAAAATAGGTATTATAGGCGCGACTGGTTATGGAGGCGCCGAACTTGTCAGGATTCTTAACCATCACCCTTATGCAGAAGATTGTATATTATATTCATCGAGCGACGAAGGAAAAGAATATGCCGCTTCATATCCGCATTTGAGGAATATAGCGTCACAATCACTTCGGCCGCTTCATATAGAAACGATCCGAAACGAAATTGATGTCATTTTCATAGCCGCGCCGCCCGGCGTTTCCGGAGAGTGGTCGCCCAAGCTGGCGGAGGCGGGTATCCCGGTCATTGATCTATCCGGCGATCTGCGGATTCAAAACCCGGCCGTGTATGAAAAGTGGTATAAGCGGAAGGCCGCTCCGAAAGGAACGATTCAAAGCGCGGTTTACGGTTTAGCTGAACTGCAAAAAGAAGAGATTCAGACTGCAAAGCTGATTGCCAATCCGGGATGTTTTCCGACGGCTGTGCTGCTCGGGCTCGCCCCGCTGGCGAAGAATAAGCTTTTACAAGATTCATTTCTGATTGTTGATGCGAAAACGGGCGTATCCGGCGCCGGCCGAAAAGCATCCATGGGCACTCATTATTCTGAGCTGAATGATAATTTCAAAATTTATAAGGTTAATGAGCATCAGCATACTCCGGAAATTGAACAGCAATTAGCGGCTTGGCAGCCCGGCACAGGCCCGATCACGTTTTCCGCACATTTGGCGCCGATGACAAGGGGCATTATGGCGACGATGTATACGGTGGCTCCTCCGGGTATGTCTGCTGCACAGGTAAGAGAATTGTATTCCGAATTCTACAAAGATTCATATTTTGTCAGAATCAGGCCGGAAGGTGAATTTCCGGCGACGAAAGAGGTATACGGCAGCAATTTTTGTGATATCAGTGTCACCGTGGATGAAAGAACAAACCGTGCCACCATCGTTTCTGTCATAGATAATCTGATGAAAGGCGCCGCAGGGCAGGCGGTTCAAAATTTAAATATCATGAATGGCTGGCAGGAAGAAACGGGACTTACGATGACGCCAGTCTATCCATAGAACGAAAGAGGGATTCAAAAATATGATTCAGCTGAGTGAGGAAATCACGAAAATAAAAGGCGGCGTATCCTCGCCGAAAGGGTTTGAGGCAAAGGGCGTGCATTGCGGTCTGCGCTATTCAAAAAAAGATCTCGGAGCGATTATCAGCGAAGCGCCTGCAGTCAGTGCAGCGGTATATACGCAGAGCCATTTTCAGGCAGCACCGCTGAAAGTGACGCAAGCCAGCCTGAAAAAAGAGGGTATGCTTCAGGCGGTTATCGTCAACAGCGCGATTGCCAACGCCTGTACGGGAGACCAAGGATTAAAGGACGCCTATGAAATGCGGGACGGCTTCGCGAGCCAGCTCGGCATTGAGCCGGAGCTTGTTGCGGTTTCGTCAACCGGGGTGATCGGCGAGCTTTTAGATATGAAAAAAATTCAAGCGGGCATTGAACAGCTCGGTCAAGCGCCGTCCGTGTCCGGAGCATTTGAAGAAGCCATTTTGACGACGGATACAGTGACGAAACAGACGTGTTATGAACTGGTGATCGGCGGAGACATCATCACGATCGGCGGAGCGGCGAAAGGCTCCGGCATGATCCACCCCAACATGGCGACAATGCTCGGCTTTGTCACAACGGACGCGGCCGTGGAAGAACAGGCGCTCAAAAACGCGCTCAGAGAGATTACGGATGTTTCATTTAACCAAATCACCGTTGACGGAGAAACATCGACGAATGACATGGTGCTTGTGATGGCAAACGGCTGCGCGGGGAATGATTGCCTGACGGAGCAGCACCCTGACTGGCCGGCTTTTAAAAAGGGATTAAAGCTTGTATGCGAAGACCTTGCCAAAGATATAGCCAGAGACGGTGAAGGAGCGACGAAATTAATTGAAGCCAGAGTCGAAGGCGCGAAAAATAACCTTGAGGCGAATATTATTGCCAAAAAAATCGTCGGCTCAAGCCTTGTGAAGACCGCCGTTTACGGCACAGACGCCAACTGGGGGCGCATCATCGGCGCAATCGGGCACAGTGCGGCAAGCGTAACGGCCGAACAAGTGGAAGTTTTCCTCGGCGGCCAGTGTCTGTTTAAACACAACGAACCTCAGCCGTTTTCGGAAACTGATGCCAAGGAGTACTTATCAGGTGATGAAATTACGATTGCAGTCCGCCTGCAGGAAGGCTCCGGCAGCGGCCGGGCATGGGGCTGTGACTTAACCTATGATTATATTAAAATCAATGCGAGCTATCGCACATAACAAAGGGGAGCGGCATGAAGAAAACGATCGTTTTTAAGTGCGGCGGAAGCGTAATCCGCGAGTTATCCGCCGATTTTTTTCAAAATGTAAAAGAGCTTATGCAATCGGGCTGGAACATTGCCGTCGTCCATGGAGGCGGCCCGGACATTTCAAAAATGCTGAAAACATTGCAGATTGAAACGGAATTTGTCGATGGACAGCGGAAAACGACCAAACCGGTGCTGGAAACAGCGGAAATGGTCTTGTCAGGGACGATCAATAAATTTTTCGTAACCGAACTCGCGAAAAACGGGCTGAAAGCCGCGGGAATATCAGGAAAGGACGGCGGTCTCCTTCAAGCATCTTACCTTAATCAAGACAAATACGGAGAAGTCGGCGAAATACAAAAAACCGATCCGTCAATCATTCACGCATTAATGAAAGAAGGCATCATTCCCGTTATCGCTCCGCTTTCCATGACAAGTGATTTCGAAACGCTGAACGTCAACGCAGACGCAGCGGCATCGGCCGTCGCTTCAGCCTTACACGCCGATAAACTTTTATTTGTCACGGATGTCGAAGGAATTATGGACGGAGAGAACAGGCTGGATACTTTGACGCCGCAAGAGATTCAGGCCCTCATAGATGACGGCGTGATTTCAGGAGGGATGATTCCGAAGGTAAACTCGGCATTATCGGCACTGAGTGAAGACGTCGAGGAAGTGATGATCGTAAACGGAAAAGGAGCGTTTTTCACCGATCAAGCCTTCCAAGGAACAAAAATCGTCAAAGAAAAGGAGAGCGTGTCATGAGCAGTCTATTTCAAACCTACAGCCGCTGGCCCATCGATATCAAAAAAGCGAAAGGGACAATTGCAGAGGATGAAAACGGAAAAACGTATCTCGATTTTATTCAGGGCATCGCCGTTTCCAATCTCGGCCATTGTCATGATGAGGTCACAGAAGCAGTGAAAGAACAGCTTGACAGCGTATGGCACGTTTCCAATCTGTTTGAAAATGATCTTCAGGAAAAAGCCGCGGCAAAGCTTGCCGAACATAGCGCGGGAGATCTCGTTTTCTTCTGCAACAGCGGGGCCGAAGCGAATGAAGGCGCCATTAAGCTTGCCCGTAAAGCAACGGGAAAGACAAAAATTGTAACATTTCATCAATCGTTTCACGGACGGACCTATGCGGGGATGGCCGCCACCGGACAAGACAAAATCAAGACCGGTTTCGGACCGATGCTTCAAGGCTTTCACTATCTTCCGTTCAATGATCCGTCGGCATTCAGCACGCTTTCAAAAGAGGATGATATCGCCGCCGTCATGCTTGAGACGGTGCAGGGAGAAGGGGGAGTCAATCCCGCCGATCCGGAATTCATCGAAGCCTTACAGACATTTTGCAAAGACAAACAGGCGCTGCTTATCGCAGACGAGATTCAAACCGGAATCGGCCGGACGGGCAAGGCATTCGGCTATGAGCATTTCGGCATCTCTCCGGACATCATCACTGCTGCGAAAGGGCTTGGAAACGGTTTTCCCGTCGGAGCCGTGATCGGCAAAAAGAAGCTTGGAGACGCCTTTACGCCGGGTACGCATGGTACGACTTTCGGCGGCAATAAGCTTGCCATGGCAGCTGTGAAAGCAACCTTGGATATTGTGTTTCAGCCGGACTTTCTCCAGGCGGCGGCAGACAAAGGATCATTTTTAAAAGCGCAGCTGAACCGTGAACTGACAGGGCCTTTTGTAAAAGAAATCCGCGGAAAAGGGTTATTAATCGGCATTGAATGCGCAGGTCCCGTGTCCGGCATCATCGGAGATCTGCAGGGACGCGGGCTTCTCGTGCTTCCGGCCGGCCCGAATGTCATCAGGCTGCTCCCGCCGCTTACGGTTTCTGAAGAAGAAATGCTGTCGGCCGTCAGTATGCTTAAGGCAGCGATCGAAGCGCATTCGGCAGTGAAACGGTAATTTTTTTTCGATATAAAAGTATAAAAATTCATATTTTTAATTAATTATTCATCAAGAGGTGGGCTTTAGATGAAAGGCTATTTAGTATTGGAAGACGGAACATCATTCGGCGGTGAACTTGAAAAAGAAGCCCGCTGTGTTGGCGAAGCGGTTTTTTTCACCGGAATGACGGGCTATCAGGAAGTGCTTACAGACCCGTCATATAAGGGTCAGATCGTCGTCTTTACGTATCCGCTGATCGGAAACTACGGAATTAATGAAAAAGACCTTGAAAGTAAGATTCCTCAAGTCAAGGCTGTTGCCGTCTATGAAGCGTGTGAACATTTTTCTCACCATGAAGCAGTCTCAAGCTTGAGAGAGTATTTAAATAAATGGAACATCCCGCTCTTAACCGAAGTGGACACACGGGCCGTCGTCAAAACCATCCGCTCCGGCGGCACGATGAACGCTGCCGTGTCAACAACAGGAGAAATTCCGGCAGCATCCGGAACAGAAAACCCGGCGGAGCTGGCGCAGTCTGAAGACATCACGTCAATGGGGAATGGAGACCGGCATATTGCGCTGATTGATTTCGGTTATAAAAAATCAATCGCCTCGTCACTTGTAAAGCGCGGCTGTAAAGTAACGGTCATTCCGTATCATCAGATGAACGCTGTTTACGACATTCAGCCTGACGGAATCGTGCTCTCAAACGGCCCGGGCGACCCGAAAGCGATTGCGCCGTACATGAACCGGATTACATCATTACTCAGTGATTTCCCCGCACTCGGCATTTGCCTCGGGCATCAGCTGATTGCCCTGGCTTTCGGAGGAAATACGTATAAGCTGCCGTTTGGCCACAGGGGTGCCAACCATCCTGTCATTGACCGGAAAACGAAACGGGTGTTTATGACAAGCCAGAACCACAGCTATGTCGTTGATGAAGCATCAATTGACGAAAACGAGCTGTCCATCAGATTTCATCATGTCAATGATACATCGGTAGAAGGGCTCATTCATAAGCGCCTTCCCGTATTAAGCGTCCAGTTCCACCCTGAAGCTCATCCCGGACCGGCTGAGAGCGAGTGGATATTTGATGAATTTCTAGAGAAAGTGATACCAGCAAGGAGAGAAATCGCTCATGCCTAAAGATACAACCATTTCCAGCATATTAGTCATCGGCTCCGGCCCCATCATCATCGGCCAGGCGGCAGAATTTGATTATTCAGGAACGCAGGGCTGCATGGCTCTGAAAGAAGAAGGATACCGCGTTATTCTAGTCAACAACAACCCGGCAACGATTATGACGGATGAGGCGTTTGCCGATGAAATATATTTTGAACCGCTCACAACCGACAGCATCGAGGCCATTATTGAAAAAGAAAAACCGGACGGTCTGCTTGCCAATTTGGGCGGCCAGACGGCATTGAATTTAGCCGTTAAGCTTGAAGAAGCAGGCGTGCTGAAGAAGCATCACGTCAAGCTTTTGGGAACATCGGTGGAAACCATTCAAAAAGGCGAAGACCGGGAGCAGTTCCGCGCCCTGATGAAAGAGCTTGATCAGCCCGTTCCGGAAAGCGAAATCGTCGACAACGAAGAAGACGCCCTCCGTTTCGCTGAGTCTATCGGATTTCCGGTCATTCTGAGACCGGCGTACACGTTAGGCGGAAAGGGAGGCGGAATCGCGAAAACGAAAGAAGCGTTTCAGACGCTTATTAAACAGGCGCTGTTAGCAAGCCCGATCAGCCAATGCCTCGTCGAAAAAAGCATCGCCGGATTTAAAGAAATCGAATATGAGGTCATGCGCGACAGCAATCATACATGCATCACCGTCTGCAATATGGAAAACATCGATCCCGTCGGCGTGCATACAGGGGACTCCATCGTCGTCGCACCGTCCCAGACGTTAACGGATGAAGAATATCAGATGCTGCGTTCAGCAAGCCTGGCGATTATTTCGGCGCTGGATGTGGTCGGAGGCTGCAACATTCAATTTGCGCTGGATCCGTTCAGCAAACAGTACTATGTCATTGAAGTGAACCCGCGTGTCAGCCGCTCTTCAGCTCTCGCGTCAAAAGCGACCGGCTATCCGATTGCCAAAATGGCGGCAAAACTTGCCGTCGGCTATACGCTTGATGAACTGAAAAATCCGCTGACGGGCTCTACTTATGCAAGCTTTGAACCGGCGCTTGATTATGTCATCGTCAAATTCCCGCGCTGGCCGTTTGATAAATTTAAACATGCCGACCGCACGCTCGGAACGAAGATGAAAGCGACGGGAGAGGTCATGGCGATTGAAAGAAATATGGAAGCGGCCATTCAAAAAGCGGCGGCCTCCCTTGAGCTGAAAACGATCGGCACCCGCCTGCCTGAACTCGGCGGCTGTACGATCAATCAGCTGTGGGAATTAGCGGTAACACCGGATGACCGGAGATTTTTCGTCGTCATGGAGCTGTTAAGCCGCGGTGAAACGATAGAAGACATCCATGCCAAAACGAAAATTGACCCGTTTTTTCTCCATGTATTCCGAAATATCATCACATTGGAAAACAAGCTGATGGAAGAAGGGGATCATCTGTCTTTCCCGCTTTTAAAGCAGGCGAAGGTAAAGGGCTTCACGGATGTCATGATCGCATCTCTCACGGGAAAAACGGAAGAAGACATCCGTGCTCTCAGAAAGAAATCAGGCATCGTCCCGTCGTTTAAAATCGTAGATACATGCGCCGCTGAATTTGATGCCAAGACGAATTATTTCTACTCCACCTACCTCGGGGAAAGCGACGGAGATATCAGCCGAAAAGAGAAAAAACGCGCCCTCATCATCGGCTCCGGCCCGATCCGCATCGGTCAGGGAGTGGAATTTGATTACAGTGCCGTCCACGGCGTTCTGACCCTGCAAAAGCTGGGGTATGAAACGATTATGATCAATAACAATCCGGAAACAGTAAGCACGGATTATGAAATCGCTGACCGGCTTTATTTTGAACCGCTGACGACAGAACATATTTTGAACGTGGCGGAACATGAAAACATTGATTTTGCCATCGTCCAGTTTGGGGGGCAGACCGCGATCAATGCCGCTGAACCGCTGGAAAAAGCGGGCATTCCGCTGCTCGGAACATCCTTTGAAACCCTTGATGCGCTGGAGGATCGGGATCTGTTTTATCAGCTGCTTGATGACCTTGACCTGAAACATGCCAAAGGCGAAACCGCTTATTCAAAAGAAGAAGCAACGGAAAAAGCAAGCCGAATCGGCTACCCCGTGCTGATCCGTCCGTCTTATGTCATCGGTGGGATGGGCATGATCATCGTTGATTCAGAAGCGCAAATGTCAGAACTGCTGGAAAATGAAGCGGGCATGCCGTATCCGATTTTGATCGATCAGTACATTACAGGAAAAGAATTGGAGATCGATCTGATTTCCGACGGACATGAAGTATTCGTGCCGACTTACACAGAGCACATTGAACGCGCCGGCGTCCATTCGGGCGACAGTTTTGCGATTCTTCCGGGTCCGTCTGTCACACCTGATATGCAGCGGAATATAAGAGAGGCCGCCGAAAAAATCGCGGTAAAACTGGCTTTTAAAGGCATCATGAACATTCAGTTTGTCATTGATGACAAAGGGGATATTCTCGTTCTTGAAGTGAATCCGCGGGCAAGCCGCACGGTTCCTGTCGTGTCTAAGGTGATGGGGGTGCCGATGATCCCGCTTGCCGCCAGATTGCTGGCCGGCGCTTCCCTTAAAGACATCAAGCCCGAGGTTCAAAATCAGCACGGAACGGCAGTGAAATTCCCGGTTTTTTCTTCGCACGCCATTCAGGATGTGGACGTAAAGCCCGGGCCGGAAATGAAGTCGACCGGAGAAGGCATGTGTGTCGCGTTTGACGCAGAAAGCGCCCTGAAAAAAATCTACGCGCACGTCTGGGAGAAAAAAGGCAGCATCTATCTGGAAGGCTGTGATGCGGAATTGGAACGTCAGGCTCAAGAGGCGGGATTTACCGTATGCAAAGATGCGTTCCCGGCATGGGCAGAGCGAAAGGATAAAGCGGTCCATATCAATTTCAATCACTCTGAAGAAGCGCGTAAACAACGGATTGAAGCCATGACGCACGGTGTGACGGTCTTTACTGAACCGGAAACCGTAAAGGCATTTTTAGCAAGCGGCTCCGGCAAACCTAAGCCTGTATCGCTCAAAGATCTTTATCAAAAGGAAGTGGCATCATGCACACAATAAAAGCGGAACACACATTAACCCATTTGTACGGCAAAGATTTTCTTTCCTTAAAAGATGTCAGCCCGTCAGACATCAAAGCGCTTCTGACAGAAGCTTCATTATTAAAACAACATCCGATACAGCCGATTTTCCAAGGGAAAACATTGGCGATGATTTTTGAAAAATCTTCAACCCGCACACGTGTGTCTTTTGAAGCGGGAATGGCCCAGCTCGGGGGAACGGGACTATTTCTTTCAAGCAGCGACCTGCAGCTTGGGCGGGGGGAGACGGTCGCGGATACGGCGAAGGTGCTGTCCGGCTTCGTTGATGCCATTATGATCCGCACCTTTGAGCATGAAACAGTCGAAGAGCTTGCCGAGCATGCAGACATTCCCGTCATAAACGGGCTGACCGACCGGTATCACCCGTGTCAGGCACTCGCGGATCTGTTAACGATACAAGAAATAAAAGGAAAACTGAAAGGAGTAAAAGCCGCCTATATCGGTGACGGAAATAATGTGGCGCATTCACTTATGATCGGCTGCGCAAAAATGGGCTGTGACATTGCGATTGCTTCGCCGAAAGGCTATGAAGTAGAGGAAGAGGCGGTGAATGCCGCGAAAGAAGCGGCGGCTGTTTCCGGAGCGAAAATCACCCTTACCGAAAATCCGCAGGAAGCGGTGCGGGATGCAGATGTGATTTACTCCGACGTCTTCACGAGCATGGGGCAGGAGGAAGAGACGCAGCAGCGGCTGAATGTGTTTGCCCCGTATCAAGTCAACGCCTCACTCGTCAGTCTCGCAAAACCCGACTATACATTTTTGCATTGCCTGCCCGCGCATCGGGAAGAAGAGGTCACGTCCGAGATTATCGACGGTCCGAACTCTGCGGTATTTCAGCAGGCGGAAAACCGGCTTCACGCGCAAAAAGCGCTCCTGAAAGCTCTTCTTTACAAACAGGATGAACAAAAAAACCGCTGAATCTCATTCAGCGGTTTTTGATATTTCTCCGCATACAAGCGCATACTACATAAAAAAGAAAAAGGAGGAAATGACGTGGGACAGCAGCATCAATTCCGCCCGGGACAAAAAGCGCCGAATAACGGTGTGTACGTTGAAATCGGCGAAACGGGAAGCATGGTCAAAAACCCGCAAAAAATCAAGCTTACGGTGGGGGAAATGTTCCCTGAAACTTCAAACCACAACAGATTGTGGACGTATCAACGAAAACCGTGAACACAAAAAAACCTGCTGAATAGCAGGTTTTTTTATTTAATGCTGGCTTGCATCCTGTTTGACAGGCATGATCTCCGCAAGAACAAAGACTAGCACCGCAATAACCACGGCAATAACGGATGATTGCTTGAAATTGTACGCCGCGCTGTTCATGGAGGCGACCAAATAACAGGCCATATGTGTTAAAAGGAACGTCCAAATAAAACCGATAATAAACCGCACGTTTCCACCTCGTCCTTCATTTTATTCTACGTTGTATCATACCATACATAAAGCGCGGGCGGAAGGTCATTTTCTCATCAAAAAGCGCGCCTGAAACTGACATTTGCCCGCCTGTCCGGCCGTCTGATGGAAAATTCGGTTCCTGTGCTCGGGATAATAGCCAAAACATAGCAGCAAATAGGAGTTTATCCGATCCGTTTTCATTCTTCTTACATATGATAGCCAATAGAGAGATTAGGAGTAAAAGGAGGCGGGCAGGCATGGGGATTACGGAAAGATTTTTCCAATTCGGATCTGAGCTGAACGTCATCCATCTGCCGTATCGGCCGAATGGCTTCTGTATCTTTATTCTGGGGGACAGAACCCACTTTGTCAGCCGGGACTCAAGCTTTTGGCTCGAACATGAAGGGAGAAACCAGCTGTTAAATACGATGCTTGACAGAGGATACACCATTTTTAACAGCAATTTATACGGACGGCATTGGGGTTCGGAAAAAGCCGTCCTTTACGCCAGACAGCTGATTCATTATGTGCTGAAACAAGAAATCCTCAATCCGAAAATACACTTGCTCGCAGAAGGCATGGGCGCCCTTATCGCCGATCAATTGCTGCAGTCTTCAGCGGAGCATATCCGTTCAGCCGCAATGTTAGATCCTTGTCTTGACCTTCAAGCCCATTTTGAATCAGAGAAAGAAAATAAGTTTTTTTATAAGCAGTTTCTGAGGGAAACGGCACAGAGCTTCGGTGTTTCTGAAAAAGAGGCAAGCTCACTGAGCTATCAGACCATTACCGGCTGCCGCACCCGCGTGCCGGTACATATATGGCAAAGAACGACCGGAGCGCCGTACCCGTACACCCTGCATGCGAATGCGTATAAAGAAGCCCGGGAAAAGACCGGAAGCAAGACTGATATCACGTATCACCTGCTTGAGAACCCTGCGCGTATGTACAGAGCCATCTGCCGGTTTTTCCGCAGTCATGAAAAAGACCTGTAATGAATAGAATACAACAGCCATCTCTTTTCAGAGGGCTGTTTGGCTTGTGTGCGAATGAAAAACCGGAAAGGCGGCAGATGTGATGAAGACAGCGCTGATCATTGGAGCAGATGAATTTCTCGGCCTTTCATTGTGCGAACGGTTGATGGATGAGGGTGTGCATGTTGATGTCATTTTGGCAGAACCGGAGGACAAAACGAGGCAGCTGTATTTAGAAGAACGTTTAATGTGGCTCGCGAGAAACGGGCTTTTTCAAATAATAGATGAAATCGGTGAAAAGGAATACGATCGTATCTGCGTTCAATACGGGAGCGGGTGTCTGCCTGAAGAAAGGGCTGAGCCTTTATATTGGATTGTTTACAGTGAGGATCACGGAGACTGGGAAAAAAACGGTCAGCGGGATACGGCAAAAGCGATTATCCTTCCTCCCCTTTACGGTCCGTGGACAGAAGCAAAAGAAGATGGCGAAAGCAGGATCTTTTTAGAAGACGCAGTCTGCGGGCTGATGAATCAGCTTGAGGCATACGGCACAGAAGACGAAAATCAGATTATTACCCTGGAAATAAAAGAAAAAACGCAAAAAACGGAAGCGGAAGAAAAAATTAAAGAATGGAAAAGACAATTTTCATCAATATTCGACATTTTTTAAGAAATACCTTCCATGTTATGTGCATTACCGCTACAATAAACGTATATCAATTATACATGTTATGAGTTTGAAAAGGGGTTGAACATGGCTTGATCACCAGGCTTGTCATGATCTTTTCTGTCCTCCTTTTATTGAGCGGATGCGCACAAACTCCGTTTAAAGGAAAAATTGAGAAGGTCGGAATGCTTTTTCCCGATACTATCAGTGACTTGGTATGGGGCACAAAAGGTTACAAAGGTTTATTAGCGATACAATCTGAATTTAACGTTGACGTTTATTATAAAGAAAATATCAGATCCGATGAAGATATTTTAAAAGCGATAGATGATTTTCATAAAAAAGGAGTCAATCTTTTATACGGGCACGGAAATGAATACGAGGAAATCTTCAATATGATCAGCAAGGATTATCCCGACATGGAATTCGTCGTCGCAAACGGAACGGCGAAAAGCGATAATGTCACAAGCGTTCATCTTATGGGAGAAGCAATGGGTTTTTTCGGGGGAATGACAGCCGCCCATATGTCAAAAACCAATGAGGTCGGCGTCATCGCCTCCTTTTTGTGGCAGCCTGAAGTAGACGGCTTTATCAAAGGGGCGAAATATGAAAAGCCTGATATCACCGTCAACACTGAATTTACGGACCACTGGGATAACGGCAATGAAGCGCTGCATCTTTACGAGAAGTTAAAAGCGGAAGGCACGGATGTTGTATATCCAGCCGGAGACGGGTATAATGTTCCTGTCATTCAGCAAATCAAAAAAGACGGGCTTTACGCCATCGGCTATGTCGCCGAACAATCGAATCTCGGCAAAAACACGGTGCTGACAAGCACGGTGCAAAACGTAGATAAAGCCTATACATTAATTGCCGAGCAATATAATAAAGGTACGCTCAAGAGCGGAGATCACAACTTTGATTTCAGGGAAGGAGTCGTTGAAATGGGGACGTTCAGCCCTCTGGTGGACAAAGCATTTCAAGACAAAATCTCAGACCTTGTAAAAACGTATAACCGAACAAATGAACTGCCGTCAAATGAATAGAGGTGGATACACATGCAGCATGAAAAGTCTCTTGAATTTATGCAGATCGCGATGAAATACCTGCCGGAAGCAAAGGCGGAGCTTGAGAAATCCGGCATAGATCTGTCTATGGAAATGATTCAGCCGTTTATGGACCTGTTTACATCGGTCATGGCGGAAGCGTATGAGCTTGGCAGATCTGATGCCGGGGAGCTGAATAAATAAAGAGAGCCACTTTTCATGAAGTGGCTTTTCACATGATTTTTTTCTTTATAGCGGACACCATCGGCGCAAAGTCTTTAAATACGGGCTTTAATTGATCCAGAGAGTTCATGATGGACCCCAGCTGATTCATCACGTGGTTGTAATCGATCTCTTCTTCGTTTTCAGCCTGAGGCTGCTCCGGGTTTTCTTCCGGTTCTTTATCCCGGTCTCTGGAATCGCCGAACATCATTTTGGAGAAAATATCCATAGTGAAGCCTCCTTTCGTCTTCCTTTTATTCTATGAGGAGCAGCGTCCGATAGTTTAGACGAATATATTGCCAACAGAAAAAAAATAGGGTAGAATTAGTACCTGATACTAATAATTGATCATAACTAATTAGTTTTAAATTCATTATAAAAAAGGAGTCTTTCCAATGAAAGCTGGAATTCTTGGCGTCGGCCGTTACATCCCGGAAAAAGTGCTGACAAATCATGATCTTGAACAAATGGTAGATACATCGGACGAGTGGATTCGTACGAGAACAGGTATAGAAGAAAGAAGAATCGCCGCGGAAGATATGTATTCATCCGGCATGGCCGCTGAGGCTGCGCAAAAAGCGCTTGATCAGGCCGGCATTTCCGCTGAGGAGCTTGATATGATCCTCGTGGCGACGGTTACTCCTGACCAGTCTTTCCCTACCGTTTCCTGTATGATACAAGAGAAGCTCGGGGCCAAAAAAGCGTGCGCGATGGATATCAGCGCCGCATGTGCGGGTTTTATGTACGGTATCGTAACCGCCAAACAATTCATTGAATCGCAAACATACAAACATGTCCTCGTGGTCGGCGTGGAAAAGCTCTCAAGCATTACCGACTGGGACGACCGCAATACGGCTGTGCTGTTCGGAGACGGAGCCGGAGCGGCGGTCATCGGACCGGTCAGCGACGACAGAGGCATACTGTCATTTGAGCTCGGAGCAGACGGTACAGGCGGTCAGCACTTGTACTTAGATGAAAAAGGGCATACAATCATGCATGGAAGAGAAGTATTCAAATTCGCCGTCCGGCAAATGGGTGAATCGAGTGTAAATGTCATTGAAAAAGCCGGCCTCTCCAAAGAGGACGTAGACTTTTTGATTCCGCATCAGGCAAACATCCGCATCATGGAAGCGGCACGGGAACGTTTGGAGCTTCCGGTTGAAAAGATGTCTAAAACAGTCCATAAATATGGAAACACATCCGCAGCATCCATTCCGATTTCATTAGTAGAGGAACTGGAAGCAGGCAAAATTAAAGACGGCGACGTCATCGTCATGGTCGGTTTCGGCGGAGGATTGACATGGGGCGCCATAGCAATACGCTGGGGACGATAAAAAAAGGTGAGGTGCACACAAGATGAGTAAAAAAAGAGTAGTCGTTACAGGGCTTGGAGCCCTGTCTCCGCTTGGAAACGACGCCGAAACAAGCTGGAAAAATGCAATCGGCGGCGTATCCGGAATCGGACCGATCACACGTGTGGAATCGGACGAGTATCCGGCGAAAGTAGCTGCTGAACTGAAAGATTTCAATATTGAAAATCACATGGATAAAAAAGAAGCGCGAAAAATGGACCGCTTCACGCAATATGCTGTCGTAGCCGCGAAAATGGCTGTTCAAGATGCCGGTCTGAACATCACAGACGAGATCGCGCCGAGAGTCGGCGTTTGGGTAGGGTCCGGAATCGGCGGTCTTGAAACGCTTGAATCCCAATTCGAAATCTTCCTGACAAAAGGGCCGAGACGGGTCAGCCCGTTCTTTGTTCCGATGATGATTCCGGATATGGCGACAGGCCAAATCTCAATCGCTCTCGGAGCAAAAGGAGTCAACTCCTGTACGGTGACGGCATGTGCGACGGGAACAAACTCTATCGGTGACGCGTTTAAAGTCATTCAGCGCGGCGATGCCGATGCGATGATTACGGGCGGAACAGAAGCGCCGCTGACAAGAATGTCATTTGCGGGCTTCAGCGCAAACAAAGCCCTTTCTACAAATCCTGATCCGAAAACGGCAAGCCGCCCGTTTGATAAAAACCGTGACGGCTTTGTCATGGGAGAAGGCGCGGGGATCGTCGTGCTTGAAGAGCTTGAGCATGCCCTTGCCCGCGGTGCGAAAATCTACGGGGAAATTGTCGGCTACGGCTCAACGGGTGACGCCTACCACATTACCGCGCCTGCCCAAGACGGGGAAGGCGGTGCGAGAGCGATGCAGGAAGCAATTAAAGATGCGGGCATCAAGCCTGAAGAAATTGATTACATCAACGCTCACGGCACAAGCACGTACTACAATGATAAATATGAGACAAAAGCCATTAAGACCGTTTTCGGTGATCATGCGTACAAGCTTGCCGTCAGTTCGACAAAATCAATGACGGGTCATTTGTTAGGCGCTGCCGGAGGAATTGAAGCAATCTTCTCCGTCATGGCCATTAAAGACGGCATTATCCCGCCGACGATTAACATCGAAACACCTGATGAAGAGTGTGATTTAGATTATGTACCGGACAAAGCGCGCGAGCAGGATGTCAACATCGTTCTCAGCAACTCGCTCGGCTTCGGCGGACATAATGCCACTTTGATCTTTAAAAAATATCAATAATACAGTTTCTGACCGGCTGCCTGAAAAAGGTGGCCGGTTTTTTTGTGCGTGCATATGATAACAACAAGAGGAGGCGAACCGGTATGAGCGTCAAGCAGACATATCAATGGATGGAAAAGGCGGCATCCGTAAATGATCTGGCCCCGCATCTTTTGCCGCTTTTTTCAGGGGCCGATAAGAAAGAGTGGAAGCCGATACTCGGCATGCTGCAAAACCACGGCATGTTCCGCCATTTGAAGGATGGCGTTAGGACCAGTAAACGGCTGAAAGAAAAAGGATGCTACAGCCATATTCAAAAGGAGGAAGCCTATTTAAAGGAGAAGTGGAACGGGCCGGACGTGCCGATCGTAGTTTTGCCCGTCGATGAACGAAACCGGAAAATCCGTCAGGAATTCGGATCAAAATCCGGTCTGGCCTTTCGGGACAAAATGTTCCTCTTTCTATCGTCGGATAGTTCCAATTCAGCTGTATCCGCTCTTATGACACATGAATATAATCACGTCTGCCGGTTAGAACATGTGACAAAGGACGAAAAAGACGAGACATTTCTTGATACAATCATGATGGAGGGGCTGGCAGAATATGCTGTATATGAGCGGTTCGGCTCAAGTCTTACGGCGGAATGGACGTCCTACTATACGCCTGAGCAGCTTGATTTTCTGTTTGAAAAAAGAGTCAAGCCGAACCTCCGCTTAACGAGAGACAGCAGAATGTTTTCCCAGCTGCTATACGGAAAAGGATACTTCCCCTCAATGCTCGGCTATGCCGTCGGATTCAATATAGTAAAAAAATATTTAACCGACCATCAAAAAACAGTAAAAGAAGCATTGGCCATCCCTTCAAAAACCTTTCTGGAGGCAACGCTTTAATAGATTAAAAGAATGGAAATTATTTAAGGATATTACATTTATCCTAAAAAATTCTTGCTTTTGTAATAATGATGTAATAATATACAACTATAAAATTTTTCGACTATTCTATATTTTGTGATAGCGAAACGTATGTTTCCCTCTGCTTCAGCGGAATGAGAAAGGGGCGTATCATGAGCACACTATTAGAAGTGAATAATTTAAAGACCTATTTTTTCAGAAAGAAACAGCCGATCCCCGCAGTCGACGGGGTTGATTTTCACATTAACAAAGGCGAAACCGTCGCTCTTGTAGGAGAATCCGGCTCGGGCAAAAGCATCACCTCGCTTTCTATTATGGGACTTGTCCAAAGCTCGGGCGGAAAAATTATGGACGGCTCGATTAAGCTTGAAGGCAGGGACCTGGCCTCCTTCACCGAAAACGAATATTGCAAAATCCGCGGAAATGACGTCTCTATGATCTTTCAGGAGCCCATGACTTCCCTGAATCCGGTGCTGACCATCGGCGAACAAATTACCGAAGTGCTTGAATACCATAAAAAAATGAATAAAAGAGAAGCGTCCAAAAAAGCCGTTGAGCTTCTGGAACTCGTCGGATTCTCCAGAGCGGAACAAGTAATGAAAGAATATCCGCACCGTCTTTCCGGAGGGATGAGACAGAGGGTGATGATCGCCATTGCGCTCAGCTGCAATCCGAAGCTTCTGATCGCTGATGAGCCGACGACGGCGCTTGATGTGACGATACAAGCCCAAGTATTGGAGCTGATGAAAGACCTCTGCAAAAAATTCGATACTTCCATTCTGCTGATCACTCACGATTTAGGTGTGGTTTCCGAAGCCGCCGACAGGGTGATCGTGATGTACTGCGGACAAGTCGTAGAGAGCGCGAGTGTGGAGGACTTATTTTTAAACCCTCTTCATCCGTATACCGAAGGGCTGTTAAACTCCATACCGGTGATAGATGGAGAGATTGATACATTAAAAGCGATCAAAGGCAGTGTCCCGACACCGGATAATCTTCCGGAAGGCTGCCGATTCGCCCCGAGGTGTTCAAAAGCGATGGACAAATGTAAAACAGGGCAGCCGGAGCTGATAACGCATGAAAGCGGCCGTTCTGTAAGATGTTTTTTATATGAGGAAGAGGGTGCCCAATCAAAATGACAGCTGCAGGCCAAGAAACGATTTTAGAGCTGAAAGACGTAAAAAAATATTTCCCGATCCGCTCCGGTTTTTTTCAAAGGAAAGTCGGTGATATAAAGGCTGTTGACGGTGTTTCTTTTTCACTGAAGCGCGGGGAGACGCTCGGCATCGTCGGTGAATCAGGATGCGGCAAATCAACGGCGGGAAGGACGATGATCCGTTTATACAAGCCGACAGACGGCCGGATTCTATTTAAGGGTCAGGATATCTCCGGCTTATCTGAAGAAAAGCTGAGAAAAAGCGTCCGCAAAAACATCCAGATGGTCTTCCAAGATCCCTTCGCATCCCTTAACCCGAGGAAAACGCTGCGTTCCATTATTAAAGAACCGTTCCAGACTCACCATATGTACAGCATGAGCGAGCGGAACGAGCGGGTGGAGGAGCTGCTGGCGAAAGTCGGCCTTCATCCGAGCTTTGCAAACCGCTATCCGCACGAATTTTCCGGGGGGCAGCGCCAGCGGATCGGGATTGCGCGAGCTCTGACGTTGAATCCCGAGCTGATTATTGCGGATGAACCCGTTTCCGCACTCGATGTCTCCATTCAGGCCCAGGTCATCAATCTGATGGAAGAACTGCAGGATGAATTCAACCTGACCTATTTGTTTATTTCTCATGATTTGAGTGTTGTCCGCCATATCAGCGACAGAGTCGGCGTCATGTATCTTGGAAAAATGATGGAGCTGACCGATAAACACGAGCTGTACGGCAATCCGCTTCACCCTTATACGCAAGCGCTTTTGTCTTCAGTGCCCGTCACGAGAAAAAAAGACGCCGTCAAGCGGGAACGAATCATCCTGAAAGGAGAACTGCCAAGTCCGGCAAACCCGCCGAAAGGCTGCGTGTTCCACACGCGGTGCCCGATGGCCAAACCGATCTGCAAGGAACAAATCCCGGCATTTGAAGAAGCCGCTCCCGGCCATTACGTCGCCTGCCATTTATATGCCTGAAATGACAAGCATCGAGAGGGGGTATGCCGGATTACATAACCAGTTTGCTGCATATATATCACAAAGGGGGAATTGATATGAAATTACGTAAAAGCGCACTGATGATGCTAAGTGTTTTTATGGCGTTTGCCATCTTCCTGTCAGCCTGCTCCGGCTCAAAATCCACAAGCACCGAATCCAAACCGGCAGGAAAACCGCAAAAAGGCGGAGATTTGGTTGTCGGGTCAACCGGGGAACCCACACTTTTTAATCCACTTTATTCTACTGATGTTGCAAGTTCTGATATTGAAGGAATGCTTTACAGCACATTATTGGAAACTGATGAGAAATTAAACGTCAAGCCGTCGCTGGCTGAAAAAGTAACAGAAGCTGACGGGGGATTAACGTATGATGTAAAACTGAAAAAAGGCGTAAAATTCCATGATGGAAAAGAGCTGACGGCCGATGATGTTGTTTTCACCTACAGCATCCCTCTTAACAAAGATTACAACGGTGAGCGTGGCTCGGGTTTTGAGTCCCTTAAATCCGTAACGAAAAAAGGAAAATATGAAATTCAGTTTAAAATGAAGAAAAAAGATGCCTATTTCTATAATGTCGTTCTCGACAGTTACGGCATTTTGCCTAAACATATATTGGGTAAGGTCCCGGTTGCTGATCTGGGAGAGAATGAATTTAACCGTAAAAATCCAATCGGCTCCGGTCCGTTTAAGTTTGTTGAGTGGAAAAAGGGCGAGTATGTCAAACTGGAAGCAAATGATGATTACTTTGGCGGCAGACCTTACCTTGATTCAGTGACAGTCAAAACAATACCTGATTCTAACGCGGCCGTGGCCCAGTTAAAAGCGGGGGATATTGATTTCTTCGTTGTGCCGGGCACAGATTTTGATACGGTTAAAACGTTTGGAAATGTGAAGGTCAAATCTGACCTTGGTTTAAACTACAGCTATATCGGCTGGAATGAGAAAAAAGAGATCTTTAAAGACAAAAAAGTGCGTCAGGCATTGACTTACGCTCTTGACAGGCAGGCAATGGTGGATCAAGTGCTGAACGGAGACGGTAAGGTAGCGGATGTTCCTGAGAGTCCGCTGTCATGGAATTATCCGAAGTCTAAAGTGCCGACATTTGATTATAATCCGAAAAAAGCAAAGCAGCTGCTAAAAGAAGCCGGATGGGAAGACCATGACGGTGACGGCTACCTTGATAAAGACGGAAAAAAATTCTCATTTGAAATTAAAACGAATCAAGGCAATAAAATTCGTGAAGATTTAGCTGTTGTCGTTCAGCAGCAATTAAAAGAAGTTGGAATCGAGGCTAAACCGCGAATTGTTGAATTCAGTGCGTTAATCGAACAGACAAGTGCCCCTAATTGGGATTATGACGCTCTTCTTCTCGGATGGAGTCTTGCAACGTTCCCGGATCAATTCTCTATCTTCCATTCAAGCCAATCGAAAAACGGGCTGAATAATATCTGGTATAAAAACCCGAAAGTCGATAAGCTGCTTGAAGAAGCGAAGACAATTACAGACAGAAAAGAATACCAAAAGAAGTATGAAGAGATATACAAATTGATTGCTGAAGATCAGCCGTACAGCTTCTTATTCTATTACAATTACCACAGAGCGATGCCGAATAATTTACAAGGCTATGTATTCCACCCTAAAAATGACTTGTACAATATTGAAAAATGGTGGCTGGATCAAAAATAGCAAAAGCCCTGGAGAGGGAAGGAGGTTCCTTTCCTCTCTTATCCTATTTAAAAAGGGGACAAGAACATGGTTACATATATTTTACGGCGAACATTAATGTCCTTGCCGATTCTCTTAGGCATTACAATTTTGTCGTTTGCCATCATGAAAGCAGCGCCGGGAGACCCGATGTCACTTATGATGGACCCTACAATCAGTCAAGCGGACAGGGCAAAATTCATTGAAAAATACGGGTTGAATGATCCGGAACCTGTTCAATATGTGAAATGGCTGGGGAATATGCTGCAAGGGGATTTCGGGACTTCTATCGTCAAGAAAGGCACTCCAGTTTCTGAACTTATCTTATCCCGCTTACCGAATACGATTGTGCTTATGCTTTTCTCAACCCTTGTCGCTCTTCTTATTTCTATTCCATTTGGTGTTCTGTCAGCGAAACGTCCTTATTCAAAATTGGATTACGGGATAACTGTTACTTCATTTTTAGGGCTTGCCATTCCGAATTTTTGGTTCGGTTTGATTTTAATCATGGTTTTATCTGTAAATCTGGGGTGGTTTCCCACTGGCGGAGTAAGCACTTTGAATGCTGACTTTAACATATTTGACCGATTGCATCACTTGATTCTGCCTGCTTTTGTGCTCGCCACGGCAGACATGGCAGGGATAACGAGATACACAAGATCCAGTATGCTTGATGTGTTAAAACAGGATTATATACGAACGGCGCGTGCGAAAGGATTCCGAGATAATAAAGTGATTTTTAAACACGGTTTGAGAAACGGACTTCTTCCTGTCATCACTATTTTTGGTCTGATGATACCGTCATTTATCGGGGGAGCGGTAGTGGTAGAACAGATTTTTACTTGGCCGGGTCTCGGTAAATTGTTTATTGATTCAGCCTTTTCGCGGGATTATCCGGTTATCATGGCCATGACGGTCATTTCAGCTGTTTTGGTTGTGGTGGGGAATTTAATTGCGGACATCTTATATGCGCTGGTTGATCCCCGCATTGAATATTAACAAAGAGAGGTGAGAGGTCAAATGTTACAGCCAAATACCGGCACACCCCCCAGCGAAGTAAAATTAAAGGAAAATATTCAATCCAAACCGGAAACAATGACGAAGATTTTTTTCGAAAAGTTCTTTCAAAATAAACTAGCTGTAATCGGAGCCGTTATATTAACCATCATCATCTTGTCAGCCTTATTCGCTTCGGTAATCGCTCCTTACTCTCCGGAGAGTCAATCTCTTATCAATCGTTTGAAGCCGCCGAGCTTAAAACATCTAATGGGAACTGATAAATTCGGAAGAGACATCTTTACGAGGGTTCTGTACGGGGCGCGCGTCTCCTTGCTTGTCGGATTCGCTTCTGTGATCGGCGCGATTACAATCGGGACAGTTGTCGGAGCCGTTGCCGGATATTTTAAAGGGATTGTCGATGCCGTTCTCATGAGAACCGTTGATATCGTATTATCCATACCTGATATATTTTTGCTTATTACACTTGTTACGATTTTCCAGCCCGGAATGGATAAATTAATTTTAATTTTCTCCCTTACAGGCTGGACAACAACGGCACGTCTTGTCCGAGGGGAGTTTTTATCGCTTCGTTCCAGAGAGTTTGTATTAGCTGCAAAGACGATCGGTACAAAAAATCATCACATCATCTTTTCTCATATATTGCCGAATGCGCTCGGACCGATTATTGTCTCAGCCACATTAAAGGTGGGAACGGTTATTTTGGCGGAATCTACATTAAGTTATCTCGGTTTCGGGATTCAGCCGCCGATCGCAAGCTGGGGCAATATGCTTCAGGATGCACAGAACTTTACGCTTATGATTCAGGCTTGGTGGTACCCGTTATTCCCAGGGTTGTTGATTCTTCTTACCGTATTGTGCTTTAACTTTGTCGGAGACGGGCTGCGTGATGCGCTTGATCCGAAAAATGTGAAATGATCTCCCGGACGGAACGGGAGATTTTTTTGTTGCGATGCAGTCGGAAATCCAGCTCCGTAATGCGGAAATCTCATATTGAAATGGAATAATTTATCTATCCCTTGCCTATACTGTGGACAACAGTTTTTATAAAGTGAGGGGTCGAATATGTTATTTCTTCATGATGTATGGGTCAATTGGTTTGAAGGGGAAGAAAACGGCTACAATGTATGCCATTTTCACGAATGGCGGAAGGAAGACACGGTTGAGCTTTTGGATCAGACGCCGCTGCTCAGAGTGCCGTCGGTATTATTTCATTACATAGAAAACGACTTATCAGAGCTTCCGAAAGAGCTGCTTGACCAAGTCCACCAAAAGTCATACGTTCGAAAAAATCATGAGCGGACAAAGCTGGAGTATTGTTTTGTCGTGACAGACGGGATCGGCATCATTGCCGTGGATACGATCGGGTATACGATTCCGGTCAGAAAGAGCCGCCTGATTCCGAGACAGGAGCAGCTTGTTTATGAAATGGTAAAGGATGTAGAACCGGAATCGTTTCAATTTGAGCCGTCGCAATTGGAGTCTTCAAAGGAATATCACATTTTGTCATTGGCGCCGGAGCACGTCAGAGGGCTGACGAGAAAAGAGCGGCAGATCAAGCAGCTGATGTTTATGGCGCTCGACCAGCTGAAAGGGCTGAAAAACCGTGCGGAAATTGTGTATTGGTACACGGAATGGAATCCGCATATGTATGAGCAGATCAAACGGATGAGCTTTGAAGAGATTTGGGACATGCTTTACAATGAAACAATTGAAGGCTGGTCAGATAAACATCTTGCGTTCTGTGAAAATTTGATTAAAGGGCAGCCGTTTTTCGAAAAGCTTTGGGAAATGGAGCAGGAATCAAAAGTGAACTAAAAAAGAGGCGGAGATTCTCCCGCCTCTTTTCTTTATCTTCTTTTCCGTCCGAGACCCATGGCGTTTTCCATTTTCTTCACCATTTTGCCGGCCGTTTTGTTTGCGCGCGCCGCTCCTTCGTCGAGAATGCGGTCAAGTTCGTCGCTCTCAATTAATTCACGGTAGCGCTCTTGGATCGGTGTCAATGCGCCGATAACGACTTCGGCTAAATCGCTTTTGAATTCACCGTACCCTTTGCCTTCATATTTAGCTTCTAATTCTTCAATTGATGTGTTTCCTAAAATAGAATAGATCGTCAAAAGATTAGAAACGCCCGGTTTGTTTTCTTTATCATACTTTACAATGCCTTCAGAATCAGTCACGGCGCTCTTGATTTTCTTCTCGAGCTGCTTCGGTTCATCAAGCAGCGTGATGAATGCCTTTTGGTTCGGATCTGATTTGCTCATTTTTTTGAGCGGATCAGCCAGTGACATGATGCGCGCGCCTGATTCAGGAATTTTCACCTCAGGAATCGTGAAGATGTCATTGTATTTTTTATTAAAGCGTTCCGCCAGGTTGCGGGTCAGTTCAAGATGCTGTTTTTGGTCTTCCCCGACCGGAACAAGGTCCGTTCCGTACAGTAAAATATCGCCGGCCATCAGCGGCGGATAGGTTAACAGTCCGGACACGACGGCTTCTTTGCCCTTTGACTTATCCTTAAATTGCGTCATCCGCTCAAGCTCGCCGATATATGCGACGCATTGGAGCATCCACCCCGCCTGGGCATGAGCGGGAACCTCCGACTGGATAAAGAGGGTCGCTTTCTCGGGATCAAGTCCGACGGCCAGGTAAAGAGCCGCGAGATTGCGGATGTTCTTCCGCAGCTCAAGCCGATCCTGCGGAACCGTAATCGCATGCTGATCGACAATGCAGAAGTAGCCGTTGTAGTCATGCTGCAAATCGACAAATTGCTTCATTGCGCCGATGTAGTTGCCGAGGGTAACGGAACCGCTCGGCTGAATGCCTGAAAAAATCGTTTTCTTCATATTTCTTACCTCATTTCTTAAAACATAATAAAAAAAGCTCATTCTTCCCGTAGAAAAAAGGGACGAATGAACCGTGGTGCCACCCTGATTATTCCATTACAATGGAATCGCTCGAGACGTTGGTAACGGAGGCTGCTCCGGCTGGGCCTACTAACGTTCGGTCAGCTGCTCAGAAGTCCATTCCACATCGCCCGTTACCTGCTCCCAGCACCGCAGACTCTCTTCAAACGGATGAAAATGTGTACTACTCTTCATCATCGCAATCACAACAAATGTATTTGATTGATCTATTATAAATCAATTATAGCCAAATGTCATCAGAGGAATACAAGCTTATTTCCAGTTTGCTTAAGGGCTGGAAATCCTCAAAAAGAACTGAAAATGCTTAAATGATAACGTATATCAACATTTCGTATAACGAATATTATATGTAAAAAGCAATATGAACTGGAAATTGCAATAAAAAAATTTAGTTAGGTCATGCTTTAAACTATAGAAGTGTATCACCTTTTTGACAGAAAAACTGACCAAATTTAAATATTTTAAATTGAGAAAATAGTATTGCAATAAATTATTCATTTCATTATAATGAACTTGTTCACTCTATTGTTACAGCTTCTTTACATAAAATAATCAGAAAAGACGGAACACAATTAAAGTTTAGAAAAATATTAAGTTATTTTGTCTGATATTTCTGAGTATTTAGTAGTAAAGGCTGAAAAATTTGATTAGGGGGTTAGTGCATGAAAAAGCGTTGGTCTATTGTAGGTTTGATGCTTATCTTCTCGCTTGTATTAAGTGCGTGCGGCGGATTCAGCGGCGGATCAGGCGGCGGTAAAAAAGACACCAAAGGACAGACTTCACTTAATATCAATATTAAAACCGAGCCGTTCTCACTGCATCCGGGTTTAGCGAATGATTCCGTTTCAGGTGGCGTAATCCGCCAGACTTTTGAAGGATTGACACGCGTAAACTCCAAAGGTGAGCCTGAAGAAGGAATGGCATCTAAAATTGAAACAAGCAAAGACGGAAAGACCTATACATTTACGATTCGTGACGGTGCGAAATGGTCTAACGGCGACCCTGTGACGGCGCAGGATTTTGAATATGCGTGGAAATGGGCGCTTGACCCGAACAACGAATCACAATACGCTTATCAGCTCTACTACATCAAAGGCGCTGAAGCTGCCAATACAGGAAAAGGCAAGATTGATGATGTAGGCGTAAAAGCCGTAAATGACAAAACATTAAAGGTTGAACTGAATAACCCGACACCTTATTTCACGCAATTAACTTCATTCTATACGTATATGCCGATCAACAAGAAAATCGCGGAAAAACATAAAAACTGGAACACAAACGCGGGCGAAAATTATGTGTCAAACGGCCCGTTCAAAATGACGGCCTGGAAACACAGCGGTTCCATCACGCTCGAAAAGAACGATCAATATTGGGATAAAGACGCTGTGAAATTGAAGAAAATCAACATGGTGATGATTAACAATAACAACACCGAACTGAAAAAATTCCAGGCCGGTGAGCTTGACTGGGCAGGAATGCCGCTCGGCCAGCTTCCGACTGAATCTCTGCCGACCTTGAAAAAAGACGGATCTCTTCACGTTGAACCGATCGCAGGCGTGTATTGGTACAAATTCAACACAGAAGCGAAACCGCTGAACAATGTTAACATCCGTAAAGCCCTTGCTTATGCGATCGACCGCTCGTCCATCGTAAAAAATGTAACGCAGGGCGAACAGATCCCGGCCATGGCTGCGGTGCCGCCGTCAATGAAGGGATTCAAGGATAACACAAAAGGTTATTTCAAAGACAATGACGTCAAATCAGCTAAAGAATTCTTAAATAAAGGACTGAAGGAATTAGGCGTCAAGAATGCCTCTGACCTTCCGGCGATCAAACTGTCCTACAATACGGATGACGCGCATGCGAAAATCGCGCAGGCCGTACAGGAAATGTGGAAAAAGAACTTGGGCGTCAAAGTTGAGCTTGATAACTCCGAATGGAATGTTTACATCGACAAGCTGCACAGCCAGAACTACCAAATCGGGCGTATGGGCTGGCTCGGCGATTTCAACGATCCGATCAACTTCCTAGAATTGTTCCGTGATAAAGAAGGCGGAAACAATGATACCGGATGGGAAGATCCTGAGTTTAAAAAGCTGCTGAACCAATCTCAGCTTGAAACGGATCCGGATAAACGTATCGAAGAGCTGAAAAAAGCAGAAAAGATCTTTATTGACGCAATGCCGGTCGCGCCAGTTTATTTCTATACGGATCCTTGGGTGCAGGATAAAAACCTCAAAAATGTGATCTTGACAGGAACAGGCGAAGTTTACTTCAGAAATGCTTCTTTTGAATAAAAGACGGTTCTGAAAACAAAAGACCCAAGGTATATGGGGAGGATGTCCCCATATACCTTTCTTACTGATTAAGTATAAAATTGTAAAAAACATGGAGGTGTTCACCTTGCTGAAATATATCGGTAAACGATTCATTTACATGATCATCACGCTGTTTGTGATTGTGACCGCCACATTCTTCTTAATGCAGGCAGCGCCGGGCGGACCATTTTCCGGCGAAAGAAAGCTGCCGCCTGAAATTGAGGCAAACTTAAACGAACACTATGGCCTGGACAAGCCTCTTTTCGTTCAATATGTCAGCTACTTAAAATCTGTAGCGATGTGGGACTTCGGACCTTCTTTTAAATATAAAGGCCAAAGTGTTAATGATTTAATCAATTCAGGCTTCCCCGTCTCATTCACTCTCGGTGCAGAAGCTATTCTCCTCGCTTTAGCGTTCGGTGTGCTTTTCGGGGTGCTTGCTGCCCTGTACCATAATAAATGGCAGGATTATACCATTGCGATTTTAACGATCTTTGGGATCTCAGTTCCGAGCTTTATATTGGCGACGATTTTGCAATATATTTTCTCAATTAAATTAGAACTGTTCCCGGTCGCAGGGTGGGAATCCTGGGCATACACCTTTCTGCCCTCTATTGCGCTCGCTTCCATGCCGATGGCGTTCATTGCCAGACTCTCCCGTTCAAGCATGATTGAAGTGTTAAACAGCGATTACATACGGACTGCAACAGCTAAAGGACTTTCCCGTCCGTCAGTCACCGTGCGCCATGCGCTTCGAAACGCGCTTTTGCCGGTCGTGACATATATGGGGCCGATGGCGGCATCCATTTTAACGGGAAGTTTCATCATTGAATCCATTTTCGGAATTCCCGGTTTAGGCGCGCATTTTGTAAACAGCATTACAAACCGTGATTATACGGTCATTATGGGAGTTACCGTGTTCTTCAGCGTGCTTCTGCTTTTATGCGTATTAATTGTAGACGTGCTGTACGGATTAATCGATCCGAGAATCAAGCTTTCCAAAGCAAAGAAAGGAGCCTAGACCATGCAGAACATTCCTAAAAATATGTTTGAACCAGCTTCAGCTAATGCCGGCGATGCCGAAAAAATAAATAAAAAAAGCCTTTCCCTCTGGAAAGACGCCATGCTCCGCTTCCGCAGCAATAAGCTTGCGATGGTCGGGTTCGTACTGATCGTTCTTATTATTCTGATGGCGATTTTTGCGCCTGTCTTTTCAAGGTATGATTATGCCACTACCAATCTATTAAATGCGGATAAAGCGCCGTCGAAAGATCATTGGTTCGGCACGGATGACCTTGGAAGGGATATATTCGTCCGGACATGGGTGGGCGCGCGGATTTCTATCTTTATCGGTGTTGCAGCTGCCGTGCTTGATTTATTAATCGGCGTAATCTGGGGCAGCATTTCCGGATTCCGCGGCGGACGCACAGATGAAGTGATGATGCGCATCGCCGACATTCTGTGGGCTGTTCCTTCATTATTAATGGTTATTTTGCTGATGGTTGTCCTGCCGAAAGGATTGCTGACCATTATCGTCGCCATGACGATCACGGGCTGGATCAATATGGCGAGGATCGTCCGCGGACAGGTGCTGCAATTAAAGAATCAGGAGTATGTGCTTGCTTCACAGACACTCGGCGCCAAAACCGGCCGGCTTTTGTTTAAGCATATCGTCCCGAACGCGATGGGCTCTATCCTCGTAACGATGACACTGACGGTTCCGACGGCGATTTTTACAGAAGCGTTTTTAAGTTATTTGGGCCTCGGCGTACCTGCGCCGCTTGCGAGCTGGGGAACGATGGCCTCAGACGGATTGCCTGCATTAACCTATTACCCTTGGCGTCTGTTCTTCCCTGCCGGCTTTATCTGCCTGGCGATGTTCGGCTTTAACGTTGTCGGCGACGGGTTAAGAGACGCGCTGGATCCTAAGTTACGCAAATAAGGAGTGATATGAGTGACACGTTTGCTAGAAGTAAAAGACTTAGCCATTTCATTTAAAACATACGGCGGAGAGGTACAGGCAATCCGCGGCGTGAATTTCCATTTGAATAAAGGAGAGACGCTTGCGATCGTGGGGGAGTCAGGTTCCGGAAAAAGTGTGACCTCCCAAGCGATTATGAAGCTGATCCCGATGCCGCCGGGCTACTTTAAAAGAGGACAGATTCTTTTTGACGGACGCGATATCGTGCCGATGTCTGAAAAAGAAATGCAGGCCATCAGGGGAAAGGACATCGGAATGATTTTCCAAGATCCGATGACCTCTCTGAACCCGACGATGAGAGTCGGCAAACAAATTACGGAAGTGCTTTTCAAACATGAAAAAATCTCAAGTGAAGCCGCGAAAAAGCGCGCCATAGAGCTGCTTGATCTCGTCGGAATTCCGATGCCCGAAAAAAGGATCGGCCAATTCCCCCATGAATTTTCAGGCGGGATGAGACAGCGTGTCGTCATCGCGATGGCGCTTGCGGCAAATCCGAAACTGTTAATTGCCGATGAACCGACAACAGCTCTTGATGTGACGATTCAGGCACAGATCCTTGAGCTGATGAAAGATCTGCAAAAGAAAATTGATACGTCTATCATTTTTATCACGCATGATCTCGGCGTTGTCGCCAATGTCGCCGACCGGGTCGCTGTCATGTACGCGGGTCAGGTCGTCGAATCCGGCACGGTGGATGAAATCTTTTATGATCCGCGCCATCCGTATACGTGGGGACTGCTTGCCTCAATGCCTAGCCTGGACAGCACCGATCAGGAAAAACTGACGGCCATCCCGGGCACACCGCCTGATCTGACGAATCCTCCGAAAGGGGATGCATTTGCGCTCCGCAGCTCATATGCGATGAAAATTGACTTTGAACAGGAGCCGCCGATGTATAAAGTGTCTGATACGCATTTTGTGAAATCGTGGCTTCTGCATCCTGATGCGCCTAAGGTCGAGCCGCCTGAAGCGGTGAAGGCTAAAATCCGTCAGCTTCCGAATACGTATCAGCATCCTGTTTTAATGAAGGAAGGTGAAAAAAATGACTGAGAAACTTCTCGAAATCAAACACTTAAAACAGCATTTTTTCACGCAGAAAGGAACGGTAAAAGCCGTAGATGATTTGTCATTTGATATTTATAAAGGCGAAACGCTCGGCCTTGTCGGAGAATCAGGCTGCGGTAAATCAACGACGGGCCGCAGCATTATCCGGCTGTATGAGGCAACCGGCGGGGAAGTTCTCTTTAACGGGGAAAATGTCCACGGGAAAAAATCCCGCAAGAAGCTGCTGGAGTTTAACCGGAAAATGCAGATGATTTTCCAGGATCCGTACGCATCTTTAAATCCGAGAATGACAGTCGCCGACATTATTGCCGAGGGAATAGATATTCACCGCCTGGCAAAAACGAAAAAAGAGCGGATGCAGCGGGTTCACGAACTGCTGGAAACGGTCGGTTTAAATAAAGAGCACGCCAACCGCTACCCGCATGAATTTTCGGGCGGACAGCGCCAGCGTATCGGAATCGCCAGAGCGCTGGCGGTTGATCCGGAGTTTATCATCGCGGACGAACCGATTTCGGCGCTTGATGTCTCCATTCAGGCGCAAGTCGTCAATTTAATGAAAGAATTGCAGAAAGAAAAAGGGCTCACTTACCTGTTTATCGCCCATGATTTATCAATGGTCAAATACATCAGCGACCGCATCGGCGTCATGTATTTCGGAAAATTGGTGGAGCTTGCGCCGGCGGATGAGCTTTACGAAAACCCGCTTCACCCATACACGAAATCATTGCTGTCCGCTATCCCGCTCCCTGATCCGGACTATGAAAGAAATCGCACGCGAAAGAAATACGATCCGTCCATTCATCAGCTGCAAGACGGAGAAAAGATGGAATTCAGAGAAGTGAAACCGGGACATTTTGTCATGTGCACTGAAGCTGAATTTAAAACCTATCTATAAACGTATCATCCTCCAAGACTCAGTCTTGGAGGATTTTTTTGCGCACATTCAAGTTTATTAAGCCTGCTCCCGTTTTTCTATAATGGAAAAAAAGGGGGAGATCAGTATGAAAACCATTTTGTGCGCCATTTGTGCGGGACTGTTTATCAGTGCAGCCGCTTACCCGGCCCACGCCGCTGCGAAAGAGGAGCAGCCGCTTGTAAAAATAGCGCTGGCCGAAAAAGAACTGCCGAAATCAAATGCACGGTTCGCTTATCCGTCAGGGCTGCATTTTTCACATCCTGATAAGGTGCGGGGCATTTACGTCACAGGGCATTCAGCGGGAGGAAGCAAATTCGGAGAGCTGACAGACTTTGTGGACAAAACGGAGCTCAATACAATGGTGATTGATGTCAAGGACGACAACGGAAACCTCACCTTTAAGCCGGACGGCCATTCTGAGTATGCCAAAATCGCCAAGCCGTACATCAAAGACCCAAAAAAGATGATGAAAAAGCTGGAGGAAAAAAAGATCTATCCGATCGCGCGTATTGTCGTATTTAAAGACAGCGAACTCGCGAACAAAAAGCCGGAGTGGTCCTTTAAAGAAAAAAACGGAAGTGTCTGGAAAAACGGCCGCGGCGAATCGTTCGTCAATCCGTTTATGAAAGAAGTATGGGATTACAATGTAAAGATTGCAAAACAAGCCGTAAAGATGGGTTTTCAAGAAATTCAATTTGATTATGTCCGTTTTCCTGAAGGATTTGAAAAACGTGATGACGAACTGACATACGGTCACGGCGATTACGGAAAAACAGCAGATAGCAATGTGCAAAAACGCGTTCACGCCGTCACCGATTTTGTCGGTTATGCGAAGAAAAAACTCAAGCCGTACGGCGCGGATGTGTCGGTTGATATTTTCGGCTATTCAGCCACGCTGCCGGAAGCGCCTGGTATCGGCCAGAATTTCAGCAAAATTTCAGAACAGGTCGATGTCATTTCATCCATGATTTATCCGAGCCATTGGACAAGCTATTTCGGCATTGATAAACCGGATCTTGAGCCTTACAAAGTCGTCAAAGAATACGCGAAGGTGGAACATAAAAAACTGTCTAAGCTGAAACACCCGCCTGTATCGCGTCCGTGGCTTCAGGACTTCACGGCATCATATCTCGGCAGCGGAAATTATCAAAAGTACGGAAAACGCCAGGTGGAAGACCAGGTTAAAGCGCTGCATGATGAAGGAATTGACGAATTTTTATTGTGGGACGCGGCAAACCGCTATACCAAAAACGTCGATTACACACCATTTTAAAAAAATTGAAACCATGTTAAAGGATCACACGTCTTAATAGATGTAAGATTGTTTAAACAATCGGAAATGGGGTATATCTAAAAGTGTGAAGACAACGAACCCATAAGGAGCAAATGAATGAACTGGTACGAAAAGCTGAGTGAATATTTTCCGATTGAAGAAATGAAATCAAAAGCGCATATGGAAGCTCTGTTAAAGGAGCAAAGCGATGTTTATCATAAAGAAGAGGGGCAGTACCACGTGCTGATGTATGCGGAATTTGACTCTTTCATCTTTATTGATTACCTGTTTGTGTCAAAGAAATCCAGAGGACAAGGCCTCGGAAGCAAGCTGATCGGCAGGCTGAAAAAGAAAAACAAGCCGATTCTGCTTGAGGTGGAGCCTGTTGACGAGGATGACACGGATACACAGAAACGCTTGCGTTTTTATCAAAGAGAGCATTTCAAGCACGCGCAGTCAATCGGGTATCGGCGCCGGTCATTGGCTACGAATGAAGTGAACAAAATGGAGATTCTGTACTGGTCACCTAAGACGGAATCAGAAGAAGAAATGTTTGAAGCAATGAAACAGACATATGAAAACATTCACACTTATAAAGATGAAAAATGGTACGGAGAATCATACGAAAAAACGGATGAAGTTCTCAAAGTCATTGATGAGAAAAAACGAAAAAACATTTTCGATCAGCTGAGCTAATTGAGAATGGGGAAACATCCGCCAGCCGTAAATTTGCCGGATTGACACATTTTTTTCTCAGGAGACTGTTCACACTTACTTTTTTATAGTATAATACCTATAAAGATTCCTTTTTTAAAGTCATTTCAATTTGAGAATACAAACATGTTCATCCTACTAATTAGAGGAGTGAAGATTAATGGTTACATTATACACATCACCTAGCTGTACGTCATGCAGAAAAGCAAGAGCTTGGCTTGAAGAGCACGAGATTCCGTTTGTAGAGAGAAACATTTTCTCCGAGCCGTTATCAATTGATGAGATCAAGCAGATTCTGCGTATGACTGAAGACGGTACGGATGAAATTATCTCTACCCGTTCTAAAGTATTCCAGAAACTGAACGTAAATGTTGAATCTATGCCGCTTCAAGACTTATATACTTTGATCAATGAGCATCCGGGACTGCTCCGCCGTCCGATTATCATTGATGAAAAACGTCTGCAAGTCGGCTATAACGAAGATGAAATCAGACGATTCCTGCCAAGAAAAGTGCGTTCTTTCCAATTAAGAGAAGCACAGCGTCTTGCCAACTGATATAAGCTTACGATAAGCATGGAAAAAGCCCAAAACCATCGCGGTTTGGGCTTTTTGTTATTTTTCAGTCTGTTGGTAAATCATACTGGCGAGGATAACAAATACGACGGTCAAAATCGGCAGCGTCATTTGTATAATGCCGTGTTCTGCCATGAAAAATGACAGCTTGCTGTCTCCGGCAATCATTTCACCGCCGGTAAATGCGAGAAGACCGCTTCCGGCGTACATCAATAAAGGCATTTTGTCCATGGCGGCATGAACGAGCTTGCTGCCCCAAATGATAATCGGCACCGAGATGAAGAGACCGATCACTACAAGTGTCAGCTCACCGTGAGAAGCGCCGGCTACTGCGATGACATTGTCAAGCGACATAAAGATATCAGCCATAACGATTGTGCGGATGGCTTTCCAAAGAGAAGAACTGCTTTTCACATGCTGCGCATCTTTCTTCTCAATCAGAAGCTGATAGCCGAGATACAATAAAAATACCCCGCCTGCGCATTGCAAAAAAGGAACATTCAATAAATAGACCGCAGCGCTCGTCAGAACGATTCTCAAGACGACTGCGATAAACGTTCCGAAGATGATCGCTTGCTGTCTTTGTTTATGGGCCAGATTCCGGCTGGCCATCGCGATGACGACGGCATTGTCACCGCCGAGAATAAGGTCAATTCCGATAATGAGCAGAAGGGACAGCAGGTAATCGTGCGGCATGGTAACACCTCGCTTATAGATCGATTGCTTGTACAGCTAATATATGAAGAAGTGCGCTATTTATGATGGGAACCGGGAGAAAGCCTGTTTTTCGGTGTGAAAATGCTTTTTTATTTCTTTTATAACTGTTTTATCATAAAATAGAAATATAAAGAATTTGCGCTGTCTTCTATAAGGTTAAGATGTGGACGGAATGGGTAAAGTGTAGTAAAGTACTATTCATCGGGAGCTTAGATGTCCCTTCAACATCTTATAAAGAAGGGAAGGTTGGCAAAATGGAAATAGAAAGAATTAATGAGCATACTGTAAAATTTTATATGTCTTATGGTGATATTGAAGATCGCGGTTTTGACAGAGAAGAAATCTGGTACAATCGCGAGCGCAGTGAAGAACTGTTCTGGGAAGTCATGGATGAAGTGCATGATGAAGAGGAATTCGCTGTCGAGGGTCCTCTTTGGATTCAGGTTCAGGCATTGGACAAAGGACTGGAAATAATCGTAACAAAAGCCCAGCTTTCCAAGGACGGACAAAAACTCGAACTGCCGATCCCGGAAGATAAAAAACAAGAGCCGGCAGATGAAAATCTCGATGCTTTACTTGATGATTTCCAGAAAGAAGAGCAGGCCGAGAGCCGGGAAGATAAGGAGCAAAAGCTTCAGTTCACTTTGCGGTTCGATGATTTTGAGGATCTCATCTCGCTATCAAAATTGAATCTTAACGGAATCAAAACGACCCTGTATTCGTTTGAAGACCGATATTATTTATATGCAGATTTTTATGAGCAAACTGATGAAGAGGTTGAAAATCAGCTAAGCATCCTGTTGGAGTACGCGCACGAATCATCAGTCAGCATTCACCGTCTTGAAGAATACGGCAAATTGGTGATCGCTGATCATGCGTTATATACAATAAAAAAACACTTTGCATCATAACAAACCGATTTCTCTCAGCAGAAATCGGTTTTTTTTGTTCTGAATGACAGGATGAACGGCTGAAAACCGTATAACGGCTCTCATCCGCAAACAGGATTATATCTTCTTCCTGCTGAATACAACAAGATTCAGGAAAGGAGAAGATGCAACATGTTCAGTGCTGTGACTGCCGACGGACGGCTCATTCAGCTGGCCGGAAGCTATTCAAAGGAAAAAGCGGCGGAGCTGAGAAAGAAACGCTGGTTCTGCCCCGTTTGCGAAAGTGAGCTTGATATCAAACTGGGACGGGAGAAACTGCCGCACTTCGCTCATAAAAAAAGCAGGCTGTGTCCGGGGGAATCCGAACCTGAAAGCGAATACCATCTGGAAGGAAAAAGGCAGCTTTTTCTCTGGCTAAAGACACAAGGGTGCCGCGTCAGCCTGGAACCGTATCTGACTTCCGCTGGACAGCGGCCTGACTTGACGGCGGAAAGCGGAGAAGAGAGGCTGGCTTTTGAATTTCAATGTGCGAACCTTTCGGCGGACTCTTTAAAGAGCCGGACGGCAGGCCTGAAAAACGCCGGGTACCGGCCAGTCTGGATCATCGGGGCAAAACGGTTAAAACGGATGGCCGCGCAATTTTTCCGGCTTTCTGCTTTTCACTGGCAGTTCTTTGAAGTCCATTCATTTTCCTCCTTACTGTTTTACTGCCCCGACGCCCGCTCCTTTTACAGGCTGCATTCCATCACTCCGTTTTACACCGGCTATTCTTATGCCGGCTTAATTACAATCCCTCTTCACAAAGCAAACCTGAAAGACATATGTCATCCGGAAGGGCGGCACAGCGTCAGACTTCCCTTGTGGGGACGTGCCGTAGCCGGCTTCCGAAACAAAAGCGGGCGGTTTTTATCTGAAGATGCCGGTCTTATCCGGCGTCTTTTTTACGAAAGACATCAGGTCGCATTTCCATTTCTCCCCTCTGAAGTGTTTATTCCCGTTTCAGCGGGCTTTGTGTTTGCAAGTCCCGTTTTTGTGTGGCAGAGCCATTTATACTTGCGGCTTGCGGAACTTTCTAAAAAAGGCGCGCCGATCCGATTATCCGGCATGGTTCATGATTTGCGGCAAAAAATCAGGCGTAAGGAGATCCGGATGCGGTATGGTTCACAAGATAGCCTTATCAGAATGGCGGTAAAACAATATGCTGATTTCTTATGCTTGCAGGATTTTTTAAGGGAAATTGAGAATGAAGTATATATGCCCTCATCTCAACGGAAGCTCCCTCAAACGGCAGAAGAGCTGCGCCGGCGGGATCTGCTCTTTTTTGGGGAATGAGAATGCTTCATTTCGTTCACCCTAACGTCAAGGTGGTGGCGAATGTGAGGGGCGTACAAGCAGTTTGTTTTCGTTTTTTCACTGTATTATTGGTATGCTCGGTCTTATATGCCGCATATGATTTGACAAAAGGCAGTGAAAAGCCGGAAGATAATCACAACACAAGTTTTTGGAGAAACAATCGTTTTTTCAATTGGCTTGAAGTAAAGAAAACGAGGGGGATCACCATGACTGAGGAAAATAAAGCAGCACAGCTGCCTGACAGAAGTGAAGTAAAGGCAGAGCATACATGGAGACTAGAGGATATTTTTCCTAGTGATGAGGCCTGGAATAAAGAATTTCAAGCAGTTAAAGAATTAATCCCGAATTTATCTTCTTTTAAAGGCACGCTTGCTCATTCGGCTGATAATTTATACGCGGCGCTTACGGCACAGGATGAAGTGACGAACCGCCTTGGGAAACTTTATGCATACGCGCATATGCGCTCAGACCAGGATACGGGAAATTCTTTCTACCAAGGGCTGAACGACAAAGCCGCAAGCCTGTATTCCCAGGCTGCCAGCGCGACTGCTTACATTGAACCGGAAATTCTGGCGATTCAGGAGGACAAGCTGCACCAGTTTATTCTGGAAAAAGAGGAGCTTAAACTTTACTCCCATGCAATTGAAGAAATTACAAAACAGCGTCCGCACGTGCTGAGCGAACAAGAAGAGGCCCTGCTTGCGGAAGCCTCAGAAGCGCTGTCGTCGCCTTCCAATACATTCAGTGTTTTAAATAACGCCGATATTACGTTTCCGTCGATTAAAGATGAAAACGGCAAGGAAACTCAAATCACACACGGCAACTTTATTAATTTCCTGGAAAGCAGCAATCGTGAAGTCCGCAAAAACGCATTTGAAGCCGTATATAAAACATACGGACAGTATAAAAACACGATGGCGACTACACTCAGCGGCACTGTGAAAAAAGATAATTTTTACGCCCGTGTGAAAAAGTATAAATCAGCACGGGAAGCGGCTTTATCCAATAACAGCATCCCTGAAGAAGTTTACGATAACCTTATTAAAACGATCAATAAACATCTTCCGTTATTACACCGTTACATTGACCTGCGGAAAAAGGTTCTCGGCCTTGATGAAGTCCATATTTATGACCTTTACACACCGCTTGTAAAAGATTCGGGAATGAAGGTCACATATGAGGAAGCGAAAGAGTATATGCTCAAAGGACTTGCTCCGCTGGGCGAGGAATACGCGTCTATTTTAAAAGAAGGACTTGAAAACCGCTGGGTCGATATATACGAAAATAAAGGAAAACGCAGCGGTGCTTATTCGTCCGGTACATACGGCACGAATCCGTACATCTTGATGAACTGGCATGACAATGTCAATAATCTGTTTACGCTCGTTCACGAGTTCGGCCATTCCGTGCACAGCTACTATACGAGAAAATATCAGCCGTATCCGTACGGTAACTACAGCATTTTTGTCGCTGAAGTCGCTTCAACGACCAATGAAGCGCTGCTCGGTGAATATATGCTGAACAGCTTAAAGGATGAAAAACAGCGTCTGTACCTGCTCAACCATATGCTTGAAGGATTCAGAGGCACAGTGTTCAGACAGACGATGTTCGCTGAATTTGAGCATCTGATTCATACGAAAGCGCAGGAAGGCGAGCCGCTAACGCCTGAACTGCTGAACGAACTTTATTATGATCTGAATAAAAAGTATTTCGGTGACAACATGGTGATTGATAAAGAAATCAGTCTGGAATGGTCAAGAATTCCGCATTTTTATTACAATTATTATGTGTATCAATATGCGACAGGCTACAGTGCGGCCCAAGCGCTGAGCAGCCAGATCTTAAAAGAAGGCAAGCCTGCGGTGGAGCGCTATACCGAATTCTTAAAAGCGGGAAGCTCGGAATATCCGATCGACATACTGAAAAAAGCGGGAGTCGATATGACATCGCCTGAACCGATCGAGGCAGCCTGCAAAATGTTTGAAGAGAAACTGAACGAAATGGAAGAGCTTCTTTCGAAAGTGAACCCTTCGTAATTCAAAAAAGCCTGTGCATAAGATGCGCAGGCTTTTTCTAAAACCCTTTAAACGTTTTTCTGTGATTCAGCCGATACAGGGCAAACAATATGGACAGAAACAGCAGGGGAGATGTAATGTAAATCGGCAGCATGTGCATCATGGCCAGCAGGTTTAAAAAGAAGAAAAACACAATCATTCCGATGATCAATACGGTGCGGAGCATTGATTTCCCTCCTTGTTTTTCATTGATATATTCTATGAAAACAAGCAGTCAGTTATGTTTTGTGACAAAAATATGAACATTAATCTTATGGCTTGTCAAAACTCGACAAGATTTGATATGATAAGGATGTGAAATTGATCACAAACAAACATTACCCCTTTGTTTGACCGTGAAAAATTTCTCCCATCCCCTTTGTTGTCGTTAAGACATATGAAACCGCGCTTATCCCGGCGCGGTTTCTTTATTTGCACAAAAAAAGCCGGCTCCGTAAGGAATCAGCTTTTTTTAATGATCACAACAGGTGACATCCTCCTGGGTGCCGGCCAGAGATTTCCAAAACAGACCGTGCTTTGCTTCCACTCTGGCGACCTTTTTGGCGAATGCCAGTTTTTTCATTTCTTTTTCAACTTCTTCTAGACTCAAATCATAAACGAGTGCGATTTCTTTCGATGCGACAAACCGGAAATATTCAATGAAACATTCCAAAGGCGGCGTTTCAGAAGGCTTCGGTTCATCCCCGAGCATTTCGAATAAGATCTCTTCGTATACGTCATAAGAATAGTTGCCGGGAACCTTCAGCCCTTCATCTTCATGCAGGCTGTTAAAGAACGTCAATGTCGGGTTGACGGTGACGTCCATTTCCGCCGCGATTTTCATATCGCACTGAAGCGCTTTTACCGCGCTTTGCGAATGGAGGTCGCGCTTGAATTCTTCAACATCCAATTTCGTCTTTTCGGCAATCTCTAAAAGAACGTCTTCATCCGTAATATTCTGCTTGGAAACAAACAGGCTTTCCTGCATGCTGCGGAGAAACAGAATGCCCGCTTTTCTTCCCTGCAGTTCGGCCGCTTTTAAAGCGAGTGCGGCAAGGTAGGGCGATGAAAGAGGCTGATCCTGCTCAAGCCAAAGGCTTCCGTCACAGGGCATCCCGGAACGGTTCGCAATTTTTTCCCAAGCTTCGGCAAGGAGGTGTTTTTTCCGCTTTTGCTTATTCAGCGATGTAATGCTCGCGGAAACAATGATCCGCAGCGTAAAAAAACGTCCGTATTTGATTTTTAATTTTTTTATGGCGGGCTCCAGCGACCAGCATTCAGGACATAAAGGGTCGACAAACATGTAAATTTCGAGCGGTTTTTTTGGATGTCCGTGGCAATGGGCGAAGTATTGCTCATGCTGATAATTCGTCAATATGATCGATCCTCCGCTTCTGACTGGTTTACCATATGCCTGGCCGTCAGTTCCAGACGCCCGTACAGAAATTCACGAATATCGCCCTCCAGCCCGACCTGATCCATCGCTTTGCTCATACAGCTTAGCCACGCATCAGCCCTCTCGTCCGTAATCGGAAAGGGGAGATGCCTTGCCCTGAGCATGGGATGTCCGTGCTCTTCAGTATAAAGAGGAGGTCCGCCCAAATACTGGGTTAAAAATTGCTTTTGTTTTCTGGCCGTTTCAGTCAAATCACTTGGAAATATCGGCTTCAGCAAGGGATGAGACGAGACACGCTCATAAAAAGTATCAACAAGTTGCGATAGAAGTTCCTCTCCAATCGCTTCATATGGTGCGTTAAACGATTGTCCCATGTTGACTACTCCTTTATATGGCTAATAGGAATCATAATTCCCATTGCGAATTTATCTTTCAGTTTTACTATCTTCAGTTACTGTATATTTTAGCAATAACATTTTATTTCTACAAACAAAGTGCCTTTCTGTCAGGCGCTTGTATTTCATATCATATCACATCGCCTTCATTCATGTGTAAGATTTCACTCCGCAAAAAAACCAGAGGGCGAAGGAAGCCTCTCTGGTTTACGCGTAATACTGTTTGGTTATGTTTTTGACATATTGCTGTGTTTCCTTAAACGGCGGAATGCCTCCGTACCGATCTACGTTGCCGGGGCCTGCGTTGTAGGCGGCTAACGCCAGAGATACATTTCCGTCGTATTTCGTGAGCATCTGCTTTAGGTACTTTGTGCCGCCCTCAGCGTTCTGGACGGGATCAAGCGGGTTTGACACCCCGAGTAATTCTGCCGTGGAAGGCATGAGCTGCATCAGTCCCATTGCCCCCGCACCGCTGACCGCTTTCGGATTAAAGCCTGATTCCTGTTTAATAACCGCGCGGATCAGCTTTTCGTCCACTCCGTATTTTTCGGCCGCTTTCTGAATGGCGCTGTCTATTGAAAAGTTTCCGGTGCTGATATCAGAAGCCGCATCCGGAGACTTTATGCCCGGGGAAGCGGTCTGTGAAGCAGCCGCGGAGCCGGATGAAACGGGAATTCTCGGTGAATATGAAGCGTGAGCGGTCCGCACACCGTTTAAAATTCCCGATTCCGGCTGCTGCCGGACGGCTGTGTCCGTATACTGGCTGAGCAGCGCGCTGAAATTTGCAAGCGGGCTTTCTGATGATTGTCCGCCTGAAGCCGTGCTTGTATGAGAGATTGATTGCAGCGCCATTGATTGCAGCTGGAGAAGGGCCGCCCAATTCGTGATATTCACTGTGTCATTCCACCTTTTTTTGTTTCTGTTCATAAAAACGCTGGATTTTATTTTTCGTGATCCGCTCTGGGATGCCGAATTGCTTGAGCAATTGTTCAAACGCCCGTTTTCCTTCATCCCAGTCAGCAGCTTCGAATTCCAATTCAAAGTCTTCTTTCTCTAAATATCGGCTGTGATCTAAAATGATTAAGCCTTTTTCTGATTCTTTTTCCGCGCGTGCGGTCGACAGCGTCCCGAAATAGCAAATGTGTTCTGAGTTGATTCCGAGACCTTCCAGCTGACGTTTGACGGGGCCATCCGGAATCTTGAAGACGTCAAGATCAGGTGCCGCAAGCTCTTGGTGGGTTTCCAGCAGACCGACCGCGGCAGGCTCTTTTAACGTCAGAACGAACGCGCCGTCTTTTTCTCGGATGCGGAGTGCTGATTTTTTTTGTTTCAGGGAAAAATCTTTCGTGTCGAAATAATGATTGACCTGCTGTTTAAAATCATGTTCTTTCATGCAGAGTGCTTCACTCAGCTTCAGAAATTCTGATTTTGTCAGCAGGTTTTTGAATTCAATTTCTATTTCTTGGGTCATGACAGTCTTCCTTTCAGGACGAAAAATTGTATAATTCCCATTATCTCTTTAGAGGTTACGTTTATCAATATCGACCTTGATATGATAAAATAAATGCTGTACTTTGTTAAAAAAGGAGAACATTATGCAAAAGAGAATTGAAATCCAAAATGCATCATTAACAGAAGACGCGCTCCGCTTGAAGTGCGGAGAGGACTTAAGCGGAGCGGAACGCAAAGCCTCAGGTCAAATGCTTGTTGATTCCGATCACTTTGCTTTTGTATACATACTTGAATCAGCTGACTCTTTTGAATATGTCATTATAAAAGAACATATCTGGCCGGATCTGAAAGAAGCCTTAGACCAAAGAAAACCGGCGGTCCTTGAGGCCGGCGGAAAAACGGTTGAACTTTCAGGGCTGCATGAAGAACTCGATTATCTTCTTGAAAATATTAAAGATAATGCAAACTACGGAGATATGGAAGAAAAAGTGAAAAGCGTATTTCTTTAGAACAGGTTCGGAATTGGGGGATGTACGATGGATGACAAACAATGGGAGCAATTTTTAGCGCCATACCGCCAGGCTGTTGAAGAATTAAAGGTGAAGCTGAAAGGCGTCAGAACCCTTTATGAGTATGAAGATGACCACTCACCGATTGAGTTTGTGACAGGCCGCGTGAAGCCGGTGGCGAGCATACTTGAAAAAGCGAGACGAAAAAGCATACCGCTTCATCAGATTGAAACGATGCAGGATATCGCGGGGCTGCGTATTATGTGCCAATTCGTCGATGATATCCAGATCGTCAAAAATATGCTGTTTGCCAGAAAAGATTTTACCGTTGTCGATAAGCGGGATTACATAGCAGAGCATAAGGAAAGCGGATATCGGTCTTACCACCTTGTCGTTTTATATCCTTTACAAACAACGTCCGGAGAAAAGCACGTTCTTGTGGAAATACAGATTCGGACGCTTGCCATGAACTTTTGGGCAACCATTGAGCATTCACTGAATTACAAATACAGCGGGAACATTCCCGAAAAAGTAAAGCTGAGGCTGCAGCGGGCCTCAGAAGCCGCATCCCGGCTCGATGAAGAAATGTCAGAAATCCGCGGAGAAATCCAGGAAGCCCAAGCCGCGTTCTCGCGAAAGAAAAAAGCGGGAGACCACCAGTAGGAAAGGAGGGGAATGGCATGAAATTTGCCGTTTCTTCAAAAGGAGACGAGGTTTCAGATACACTGAAAAGCAAAATACAGGCGTATTTACTCGATTTTGATATGACCTTGGATGAAAAAGAGCCGGAAATCGTTATTTCCGTCGGCGGTGACGGAACGCTTCTTTACGCATTTCACAGGTACAGCGACCGTCTCGATAAAACGGCGTTTGTCGGAGTTCACACGGGGCATTTGGGTTTTTATGCCGATTGGGTTCCGCAGGAGATAGAAAAGCTCGTTCTGGCCATTGCCAAAACGCCGTATCATACCGTGGAGTATCCCCTTCTTGAGGTGATTGTCACTTATCATGATGAAGAGCGTGAGGAGCGGTATCTGGCTTTGAACGAATGTACGATCAAAAGTATAGAAGGCAGTCTCGTCGCTGACGTGGAAATTAAAGGCCAGCTGTTTGAAACGTTCAGGGGGGACGGTTTATGTCTGTCCACGCCTTCCGGAAGCACGGCTTATAATAAGGCGTTAGGCGGCGCGATCATCCACCCTTCCATCAGAGCGATTCAGCTTGCAGAAATGGCATCCATCAACAACAGAGTGTTCAGGACTGTCGGCTCGCCGCTTTTGCTTCCCGATCATCATAACTGTGTCATCAAACCGAGAAACGACGTCGACTTTCAAGTCACAATTGATCATTTAACCTTGCTGCATAAGGATGTCAAGTCCATTCTATGCCGTGTGGCAAATGAAAAAGTCAGATTTGCAAGATTCCGTCCTTTTCCGTTTTGGAAAAGGGTGCAGGATTCCTTTATCGGAAAAGGCGAATAGAAAGAGGAAACGGATTGGACAACTTTTTTATCCAAAAGAACATGACTGCCCGGGAAGCCGGCATGACGGTAAAAGAATATACGGCGCAGCTCGGCATTTCAAAGCGGCTTCTCGCTGACATTAAATTCGGCGGGGGAGACCTGCTTGTGAACGGAGAGCATGTAACCGTCCGCGCCGTGTTAGCGGAAGGAGACGTGCTTAAGATTGAATTTCCGAAGGAGCATGTGAGTGAAACGCTTTTGCCTGAGCCGGTTCCTCTTGATATTCTTTATGAAGATGACCATGTGCTTGTGGTCAATAAACAGCCGTATGTCTCCTCAATTCCATCAAGAGAACACCCGTCGGAGAGCATCGCTAACGGAGTGATCAGCCACTACCGAAAAAGCGGTGTGCAATCAACGGTTCATCTTGTCACCCGCCTTGACAGGGATACATCGGGGGCGATGCTCATCGCCAAACATCGGCTTTCCCATTCTCTTTTGTCGGCAGCGCAGAAAAAGGGGCTTGTCAGCAGGCGGTATCTCGCTGTCGTACACGGGATCATGCGGCAGAAGGAAGGAACGGTGGACGCGCCCATCGGAAGAAAACACGACAGTATTATTGAGCGGATGGTAACGCCGGAGGGACAACGAGCGGTGACGCATTTTCAAACGGAAAAAGCGGGACATGCGTTTACGCTTGCAGCCCTGCGGTTGGAAACGGGGCGGACGCATCAAATCCGAGTGCACATGAGCTACCTCGGCCATCCGTTAGTCGGTGATACACTGTACGGCGGAAAAAATGAGGGAATTGCGCGGCAGGCTCTTCACAGTGAGCGGCTTTCATTCGTACACCCCATGACCGGAAAAACGCTCGTTTTTCACGCTCCGGTGCCTGACGATATGAAAACATTAATTGAACACATGTAAAGCCCGAACCGTTTGCCGGTTTCGGGCTTTTTTTCATGTCTGCCTTCCGTGATCCTCGCGAAATCGTGAAGCATCATAGGGCATTGAGCTTTCCACAGAGACGGTTTCATGCTCCGGAAAGCGAAAGCCTGTCAGTTGATTACCGAAGACGCATCCTGTATCAATGTTGATTGTACGGTTGACGATCCGGGGACGTTTTACCGGGGTATGGCCGTAAACAATCCATGCCTTGCCTTCATAAGCGGCGGCCCAGTCTCTTCTGACGGGTCTGCCGTCGGGATACGTTTCACCCGTGATATCGCCGTACAGAACAAATTCTTTTACCTTACGCGAGTATTTACCGATATCGTCAGCTTTTATGCCGGCGTGGGCGACAACGAGATCGCCATTATGTAAAATGTCATAAAGCGGCGCTGACTCATATAATCGGATAAATTGTCTGGAGACTTCAGTTCTGACGGCGGGAGACAGCTCTTTCAGTTCGGCTGCCGTCGTTTCCAGTCCGTGCATCACTTTTACGGGGTTTCCTTTTAAGTAACGGTACAGTTTGTTGCAATGATTTCCCGGGACATAACGGACGGCTCCTTTTTCATATGCTTTTGCCACAAAACGCATCACTTCTACGGATTTTGGGCCTCTGTCCGTTAAATCCCCCGCAAAGACAAGCGTCCTGCCTTCAGAGTGAACGGGCGTTCCGTCTTTGACTTCATATCCGAGCTTTTGCATTAACGCGATCATTTCGTCATAACATCCGTGTATATCGCTGATGATGTCATAAGCCATTCGTGTCAGCCTCCTTATTAACGGTTTTTTATTTATTATGGGGCTAATTCCTATACCTAATTACGCTGTTTTTGTACAAATTAAAAAAAGAATTAAAGAAATAAAGCCTTATCACTTTTTTTTCGCGTTCAGCCTTGTTAGAATATGCGTTATGTTTTTAAAAAAAGTAAGGTTTCGCCCGCTTTAAGCGGGCTTTTATAACCCTTGTTTTAAGGAGGTATTTACGAATGGAACACACATCAGTCGCATCTTTAGTCGTCGTTCTGATCGTCGCTTTTTTGACGCCGCTCCTTTTACATCGGTTTAAGCTCAGCATCCCCGTCGTCGTCGCGGAGATCATCATGGGGCTTATTATCGGAAAAAGCGGCCTGAATCTTGTCGTTCAGGGAGACACGTGGCTGGAGACGCTGTCTGTTCTCGGCTTTATCTTTTTAATGTTTTTAAGCGGCTTGGAAATTGATTTTTCTTCATTTGAGAAAGGGAAGAAAAAACAATTCCTTCCGAATGGCAAGGAAGCGCCCAACACGTTTTCTGCCGCACTGATTATCTTTTTCGGCATCTTTATTTTATCATTGCTGCTGTCCTATGCCTTTGTATTAGCCGGTTTTATTCAAAACGCATTTTTAATGACGCTTATTATTTCGACGATATCACTGGGTGTGGTGGTCCCGACTTTAAAGGAAGAACGGATCATGAACTCCAATATCGGCCAGATCATCCTGCTTGTCGCCGTTATCGCGGACTTGGCTACGATGATTCTGCTCGCTTTCTTCTCTTCTCTTTACGGAGAAGACAGCGGAAATATGTGGCTTCTGTTGATTCTCTTTGCCGCGGGGGTCGTGCTGTATTTCTTCGGCAGGATCTTTAAACACCGTTCATTTGTGCAGTCGATGTCCAAAGGCACCGTGCAGATCGGCACGAGAGCCATTTTCACACTGATTATCGTGCTTGTCGCTTTATCGGAATCTCTCGGGGCGGAAAATATTCTCGGCGCGTTTTTGGCAGGCGTTCTGGTATCGCTTCTGTCTCCGAATAAAGAAATGGTGGAACAGCTGGATTCCTTCGGCTACGGGTTTTTAATTCCGATCTTTTTCGTCATGGTCGGGGTGAAATTGGACATTTGGACGCTCTTCCAAGATCCGAAAACATTAACGATGATTCCGCTGCTTCTGATTGCGCTGTTTATCAGCAAAATGTTCCCGGTGTTTTACTTAAAGAAATGGTATGACAAAAGAACCGTGTTTGCTTCGGGCTTTTTGCTGACGTCCACGCTGTCGCTTGTTATCGCGGCGGCTACGATCGGAGAAAGGCTCCACATTATCAGCGCCAATATGTCCGGCGCGCTGACTTTAGTTGCAGTTATTGCCAGCATCATCACGCCGATCGGCTTTAAGAAATTATACAAACGGCAAAGTGCGCCGCAGGAAAAAAAGCGCATTACATTTATCGGCGCCAACCAAATGACACTTCCGGTTACGCTGGAATTGCCCGATGAGGAATATGAAGTACGGGTCGTCCATGTGTATCAGGAAAATGCCGGGGAAACGCTTGCGGAATCCGTTTTTTCGGTTGACACGATTTCTGATTACGAGCCCGGCACGCTTGAGTCGCACGGTATTTTCAAAACGGATATTCTTGTCGTGGCGACGGGAAATGAAGATGTGAACGCCGAAATCGCCTTAATAGCGAAAGAGAAAGGGACTGAGCGTATCATCGCAAGCGTCGGCTCGGTTGAGCATGAAACAAAACTGAAAGAAGAGGGCATCAGTATTTTTTCTATCCTTCTGTCTACAAAGACGCTCTTGCGCGCATTAATTGAGGCGCCGGGCGTGATGAGCCTCCTGACGAATGAGGAGTCTTCGTTATATCAGATCAATCTGGAAAACCCGGCGTATAACGGCATCATTCTGCGGGAATTTCCGCTGATGGGCGATGTGATTTTCGTCCGGATTTTCAGAGGTGTGGACAGCATCGTTCCGCACGGAGACACGCGGCTGAAAACAGGAGACCGTCTCATCGTCACGGGCTCGCGCAACTACGTGTCGGAACTGAGAAAAATCCTTGAAGCTTGACCAAATTGCAATTCGTGATAATATAGAAGGCATAACAAATAAATCATTAATCGTATGACCACTAGGGGTGTCCTTCATAAGGGCTGAGATAAAAGTGAGACTTTTAGACCCTCATAACTTGAACAGGTTCAGACCTGCGTAGGGAAGTGGAGCGGTATTTTTTTGGGGTTCCTTTTATCCATTTAAATTCCAAACCACTTTTCCGATGCGGGAAAGTGGTTTTTTTATTTTATCAGGGGGGAAGACATGATGACATTTTCTGAAGAATGCAGACTGGCGGCTGCCGAATGGTGGGACGGAAGTTTTGTTCATCCGTTTGTAACGGGAATCGGTGACGGAAGCCTGCCGATAGACCGTTTCAGCTATTACGTGCTGCAAGATTCCTACTATTTGACGCATTTTGCAAAAGTTCAGGCGTTCGGCGCCGCATATGCCGAAGACTTGTTTACGACGGGCAGGATGGCGGGCCACGCTCAAGGGACATATGAAGCGGAAATGGCGCTGCACCGCGAGTTTACGGAGCTTTTAGGGATTACGGAAGAAGAGCGTGCGGCATTTAAACCGGCACCGACCGCCTATTCTTATACGTCTCATATGTACAGATCGGTGATGAGCGGCAATTTTGGAGAAATATTAGCTGCGCTTCTGCCCTGTTATTGGCTTTATTATGAAGTCGGCGAACACTTAAAGGAGTGCAAACCGGAGCATCCGATTTATGAAAAATGGATCGGTACATACGGCGGAGACTGGTTCAGACAGCAAGTCGAAGAACAGATCAGCCGTTTTGACGAGATTGCTGAAAACAGCACAGAAGACATCCGTGCGAAAATGAAAGAGAATTTTGTGATTTCAAGCTATTATGAATATCAATTTTGGGGAATGGCTTATCAAAAAGAAGGCTGGTCCGAGAAGGGCGGAAAAGAGGTGGAATCTTTTGGAGCTGCACGCGGTAACTGATAATCGCAAATCCGTTGCCGAGCTGGCCGAAGATATTCTTTCGATTCAGCGCGAAGTAAGCTTTATCCATATCCGTGAGCGGGATAAAACAGCGGGAGAAATCATGCAGCTTTTGACCCTTTTGAAAAAGGGCGGTGCGGATAAGGACAAATTGATCATCAATGACAGGGCGGATATCGCGCTTTTTGCCAATATACACCGTGTTCAGCTTCCGTCCCGCAGCTTTTCCGTAAAGCAGGTGCGAAGCAGATTTCCCCATCTTCATATCGGACGTTCGGTTCATTCGCTGAAAGAAGCCATCCAAGCTGAAAAGGAAGATGCGGATTATGTGGTGTTCGGCCATGTATTTGAAACCGAATGTAAACAAGGACTTGAAGCAAGAGGCATCAGCCTGCTTTCAGAGATCAAACGCACGCTTTCCATCCCCGTCATCGCAATCGGCGGAATGACACTGCAGACGATCGGACACACAAAGCAGGCGAAACCGGACGGAATTGCCGTCATGTCAGGTATTTTCTCAGCTGAAAATCCTGAGGAGGCGGCAAAGCGGTATGCACGCGCGGTAAGGGAGGCCGATTATGAAGAAGCACTATGATACGGCGGTGATCGGCGGCGGAATTATCGGGTGCGCCATTTCTTATGAGCTGGCGAAGACGCAGCAGAACATTGTCTTGCTTGAAGCCGGAGAAGTCGGCCGAAAAACGACAAGCGCTGCCGCGGGAATGCTGGGCGCTCATGCGGAATGTGAAAACCGGGATGCGTTTTTTGATTTTGCCATGTACAGTCAAAGGCTGTATGAAGCGGCGGGGCAAGAGCTTGAGGAAGCTTGCGGCATTGACATCAGGCGCCATAACGGCGGAATGCTTAAACTGGCGTATACCGAAGAAGATATCGCCCGTCTACGGAAGATGGATGATCTGCCTTCCGTCACCTGGCTTTCAGCGGAAGATGCCCTTGAAAAAGAGCCTTACGCTTCAAAAGACATTCTCGGCGCAAGTTTTATAAAAGACGATGTCCATGTCGAACCGTATTATGTCTGCAAAGCGTATGCAAAAGGGGCGCGGCGCTATGGCGCTGACATATATGAGCATAAACAAGTCACCTCCGTAAAACGGGTGAACGGAGAATATTGCATCACAACATCCGGCGGGGATGTTTATGCTGACAAAGTCGCAGTTGCAAGCGGTGTATGGAGCGGCCGGTTTTTCAGCCAGCTCGGCTTGGGACAGCCTTTTTTTCCTGTGAAAGGAGAATGCCTTTCCGTGTGGAATGACGATATCCCGCTGACCAAAACCCTTTACCATGATCATTGTTATGTCGTCCCGAGAAAAAGCGGCCGGCTTGTCATCGGCGCCACGATGAAACAGGGCGACTGGAGCGATACGCCTGACATCGGAGGAATTGAGGCCGTCATTGCAAAAGCGAAAACCATGCTTCCCGCCATCGAACATATGAAAATAGACCGGTTTTGGGCGGGACTCAGGCCGGGAACAAAAGACGGAAAGCCGTTTATCGGGCGGCATCCTGAAGACAGCGGGATCATCTTCGCCGCCGGCCATTTTCGGAACGGCATCCTGTTGGCGCCGGCAACGGCTGAAATGGTGCGGGATATGATCCTGGAAAGACAGATTAAGCAGGAATGGGAAGAAGCGTTTCGAATTGATCGCAAGGAGGCTGTTCATATATGATCCTTCAGCTGAACGGAAAACAAATTGATTGGAATCGAAATGAGGGGACGGTTCAGGATTTGCTTGAATCGTACCAGCTTGATCAAAGAATCGTAGTTGTGGAGAGAAATAAAGAAATCATTGAAAAAAAGAATTATGAAAATACGAGTTTGTGTGACCGCGATGTCATAGAAATTGTCCATTTTGTAGGAGGCGGATGAGGATGTTAACAATAGGCGGAAAACAGTTTCAGTCAAGATTGCTGTTAGGAACGGGAAAATATCCGAGTTTTGAGATTCAGAAAGAGGCGGTGGCTGTCTCGGAATCAGATATTTTAACCTTTGCGGTAAGGCGGATGAACATCTTTGAAGAGTCTCAGCCTAACTTTCTTGAACAGCTTGATTTGTCTAAGTATACGCTTCTGCCGAATACGGCCGGCGCCGCAACGGCTGAAGAGGCGGTCCGAATCGCAAGGCTTGCCAAAGCTTCAGGGCTTTGTGACATGATAAAAGTAGAAGTCATCGGATGCAGCCGGTCACTTTTGCCTGATCCGGTTGAAACGCTGAAAGCATCAGAACAGCTGCTCAAAGAGGGGTTTATCGTGCTTCCGTATACGTCAGATGATGTCGTGCTCGCAAGACGCCTTGAGGAGCTCGGGGTGCATGCCATTATGCCGGGCGCTTCGCCGATCGGTTCCGGTCAGGGAATTTTAAATCCGCTGAATCTATCCTTTATCATTGAACAGGCGAAGGTGCCGGTCATTGTCGATGCCGGCGTCGGATCTTCAAAAGACGCCGCCTACGCGATGGAGCTCGGGGCTGACGGCGTGCTGTTAAATACCGCTGTGTCAGGCGCTGTTGATCCGGTCAAGATGGCCAGGGCGATGAAGCTTGCCGTAGAAGCGGGCCGCCTTTCTTATGAAGCGGGGAGAATTCCGGTGAAAGATTACGGAACTGCAAGCAGTCCGCGAGACGGTCTTCCGGTATGACGGTCAGATATTCCAGACAGGAGCTGTTTCAGCCGATCGGTCCCTCCGGCCAAGAGAAGCTCCGGTCGTCTCATGCCGTGATTATCGGCGCGGGTGCGCTTGGGACGGCAAGTGCGGAGATGCTTGTCAGAGCAGGGGTCGGGAAGGTAACGATCGCTGACAGAGATTATGTGGAGTGGAGTAATCTCCAGCGCCAGCAGCTCTATACCGAAGACGATGTCAGAGAGGAAATGCCGAAAGCCGCGGCGGCTGAAAAACGGCTTCGATCCATAAATAGTGATGTAGAGGTCGAGGGATTTGTCATGGATGTCACTGCGGAAAACGCACCCGGATTGATTCGTGACGCCTCCCTCATCGTGGATGCCGCCGACAACTTTGAAACGAGGCTGATTGTGAATGATGCGGCTGTACAGAAAGGGATTCCCTTTCTGTACGGCGCCTGTGTCGGCAGCTACGGGCTCTCTTTTACCGTCATTCCCGGTGTCACGCCGTGCCTTCACTGTCTGCTTGAGACATTGCCTTTAGGCGGTATGACATGCGATACGGCGGGAATCATCAGCCCGGCTGTATTGCAGACGGCCGTTTTTCAGGCAGCAGATGCGCTGAAGCTGTTAACGGGCGGATCTATCGAGCATGTTCTCCGTTCTTTTGATTTATGGAAAAATGAACGGTCAGAAATAAACGTCACCCGTCTTAAGTCGGCTGATTGCCCAAGCTGCGGCACGAACGATTATCCGTTTTTATCCTATGAAAATCAGACAAAAGCGGCGGTTCTGTGCGGGCGGAACACGGTGCAGATCAGAGCGGGGATCTCTGAACAGTTTGATCTGCAAAAACTTGCGGGACAGCTCAGACGGACAGGGCTTGATGTTTCAGCCAACCCGTATTTAATTTCGTTTTGCAAAGACAATTTCAAGATGGTCCTGTTTCGTGACGGCAGAGCATTCATACACGGCACAAGTGATATCAGCAGAGCGAAATCCTTTTATCATAAATGGATCGGATAATGCGAAAGGAGAGAAAAACATCATGAGCATATGCAAAGCATTGACGATTGCCGGATCAGATTCAGGAGGCGGCGCCGGTATACAGGCGGATCTCAAAACCTTTCAGGAGCTCGGCGTTTTCGGGATGTCAGCCATTACAGCGGTAACCGCCCAGAACACTTTGGGCGTTCACGGCATTTATCCGCTCACCCGGGAAGCGCTGGGCAGCCAGATTGACGCGGTGGCGGAAGATTTGCGGCCTGACGCTGTAAAAACGGGAATGCTGTGGAGCGCGGAAATGATTGCGGAAATTGCGGAAAAAACGGATCAGTACGGGCTTGATCATGTCATCACCGACCCCGTCATGATTGCCAAAGGAGGCGCTTCCCTGCTGCGTGAGGAATCTCAGGCCGCGTTAAAAGAGCTGTTAATTCCGCGCAGCTATGCGGTGACGCCGAATGTTCCGGAAGCTGAGGTATTGACGGGAATGGAAATCCGCACGTTTGAGGACCGGAAAAAAGCGGCCGAACGCCTTTGCAAGCTTGGTGCAAAGCATGTCATCATAAAAGGCGGACACCAGCCTGAACAGGGGAGGATCGTTGATTTATTATTTGACGGTTCGTCTTTTACCCAAATCAGCCACGCTTATATTGACACCAAACACACCCACGGAACAGGCTGCACGTTCGCAGCCGCGCTGACGGCGGAAACGGCAAAGGGGAAAACCATTCAGACCGCGTTTGAGACAGCCGTCAATTTTGTGCGGGAAGCCGTGGAACATACGCTTGGCATTGGAGAGGGACACGGCCCGACCAATCATTTTGCCTTTAAAAGGAACAGTCTGCAGACGAGATAAAAAAGAGACCGCTTCAACATCCGCGGTCTTTTTCCCATGCTTTCAATCTGGACAAGGTTATGATATGATAAAAATTAAGATCAGGTACTAAAACTATGTCTTTAAGACGATTACAGGAGGCTTTATACATATGAATTTCTCACTTGAAGGCCGCAACATCGTTGTGATGGGCGTTGCCAATAAACGCAGTATCGCATGGGGAATCGCCCGTTCGCTGCATGAAGCCGGAGCGCGCCTCATTTTCACTTACGCGGGAGAGCGCTTGGAAAAATCAGTTCATGACCTTGCGGCTACATTAGAAAGAAATGATTCCATCATCCTTCCGTGTGATGTGACAAATGACGCTGAGATCGAAACTTGCTTTGCGAGCATTAAAGAGCAGGTCGGCGTGATTCACGGCATCGCGCACTGCATCGCGTTCGCAAACAAAGAAGAGCTTGTCGGCGAATATTTAAATACGAACCGCGAAGGATTCCTGCTTGCGCATAACATCAGTTCTTACTCTCTGACAGCGGTCGCAAAAGCGGCGCGTCCGATTATGACTGAAGGCGGAAGCATCGTTACACTCACTTACCTCGGCGGAGAGCGCGTCGTTTCAAACTATAACGTAATGGGTGTGGCAAAAGCGTCTCTTGATGCGAGCGTCAGATATTTAGCCGCTGACTTAGGAAAAGAAAACATCCGCGTCAACAGCATTTCAGCAGGACCGATCCGTACGCTGTCTGCAAAAGGAATCAGTGATTTCAACTCTATCCTGAAAGAAATTGAAGAGCGCGCGCCGCTGCGCCGCACGACAACACCTGAAGAAGTGGGCGACACGGCTGCATTCTTGTTCAGTGACCTGTCAAGAGGCATCACGGGCGAAAATCTTCACGTTGATTCAGGATTCCATATTACCGCACGTTAAATAACAAGCAGTCCCTTTCAGGGATTGCTTTTTTCTTTCTTCTGATTTTAATCATTCCGTCATATAAATAAAACATGACAGAATCGGAGGGATGAAGATGTCAAAACAAAACAGAAACGCGGAAAAAAAACCGCTCATGTATATTGTTCAGGCGGATTATTCAGACACGCAATCATCAATGCAGGACATATTAATCAAAAAAAGGAAAGCGCCTCAGCCGCCGGAAGAAGAGCCGATGCATGGAAAGCGGGAGGAAGAATGTCAAACTCAGCCTGAAGGAGCAGTGGCTGTCGAGCCAGAAAAGCAAGTACCTGAACAGCACAGCCGCGCAGAAGAAGCCGTTCAAGAAGTTCCGGCGCAAGCGGAGCAGGACACTGCCAAGCCTGACGCCGCTAAAAAAGAGCCTGACGCCGCTAAAAAAGAGCCTGATGCCGCTGAAAAAGAGCCTGAAGCGGTTCACAATGCCGCCCCAGAGGAAAAGGTTCCGCCAAAGCGCGTGAAAAAGCCGATGAGCAGAATGTCCATTCTTGAAAAAATTGATTTCTTAACGAAGCTGCCGCATAATATGCCGCGGACCCTTTGTCTGATAGAAGCCAACGGGAAAACCTACAGAGGCGTAATCGTCGGCAGAAAAAATAATGCGATCTTCCTGCGGACGACAAGCAACGGAGCGCCGGCAGAACTCGCAATAGACGATATTACCTCGCTGCATCCGCTTGGATTTTAACCATACAAAAAGCTGCCTGAATTCTTTCATCCGGCAGCTTATTTTTATGCTTTTTGATTTAAGAATGTGTGCGGTTGATCAGTCTCGGGTTCAGGCAATTGATGGCGCAGAAGCTATGGAGATCGACTTCAACGCAATAGTTCGTTTTTTCTAAACGGAATACATCGCAGAGAGAGTCTTTATCTGTAAAATCAAGAATGTGCTTATGCTCGTCAAAAGCAATAAGCAGGCTTAATGTGGCACAGCCGTCACAGACCCTTTCAACTCTGAAAAAAACGGTATTAAAGCACGGACCGTTATCCAGCTCGCCGACGTTTCCGAATGCGGTGAACGGTTTCGATTTTGAGGTGAAGATGGCGAACGGCACTGTATCGCCTAATGTATAAGCCGGAGATAAAAGGTTAGAATAACAGCCTGTCGGGCAATCTTCTTCAACCGCATTTTGCAGGTCTTCAATATTTTCTACCGCTTCACGCACACAGTATGTTGTATGCTTGCTCATAATATCCCTCCTGACTTCACGTTTTAAATGGTACCGGTTTAAACGATAGCGGAGAGTCAGCCGCCCGGAAGTCCGGGCGGGCTGATGATTGCATCTGTAATAGAAGGTTGGAAGGGGATTCTTCTTTAGGAAAGATGCGAATCAATGACTATCCGTGATGCTTTTTCTCTTTGTGCGGCGCAGGCCGGTTAACAAGCTCGGGTGAAAGGCACTGAATGGCGCTGAAGCAGCTCAGATCAACTTCAATGCAAAATTCTGTTTTTTCTAAACCGAAAAAATCAGGATCACAAGGATGGCAGACGCTGAGGGTGTCGCCGTGCACATCTACGGGGCGCAATACTGAAAGCGTCGCGCAGCAATCGCATAGTCTTTCTACACGAAAGAAAATGGACTCAAAGCACTGGCTGTCATCCGCAAATCCTCCGACGTTCCCGAATGTGGAGAACAATCCGCCTTTTTTATCAAATACGAGAAACGGAATGGTGTCTTTACCTGCAATCGTCGGGCTCAAAAGATTCGTATAGCATCCAGTCGGGCATTGTTCTTCAACAGCCTCTTGTTCTGCTAAAATCTTCTCGACTGCATCGCATACACAACTTTCATCTCGGCCATGGTGTTTTCCGCAGCTCATGGATTTCAGCTCCTTCTTTTAGGGTATTTGACTTTTGTCTTTAACAACATATGTACGCGAGCCTCACTTGGTGTGGGTGAACGTCTATATATTCATCATATGCGGAGAAAATAAGAAAAAGCAGAGCATTTTTAGCTCTGCTTTTTCTTTTTAGAGGACGAGGGTGATGACTAAGATGGCAATCAGTGTATTTGTTGCTGTTGAGATCAATGTTGCGATATCGGCATCTACTGTTGTCACGTTTACGCCGCGGGAGTTTTCGATGAGCAGTTTTTGACGGTTGATTTGTTTGTTAGCTGTTAGCTGCAATAAGTCTTGTGCGACCAATTCAGCGATGACTCCGTCAGCGATTGAAGTGAGAGTGGCCGTTACGACTGCTGCATTAATCGCTGTCATGACTGAAGTGACTGCCTGAATATCTGTCGATGTCACGTTAATATCACAAGAATCTCTGATAATAATCGCTTCTTCAGAAACTTGTTTGTTGAGATTCGCCTGTGCCAGGTCTTGGTCGATGAAGGCATTATCTTCGCCGAACCCGTGTCCGTTACAGCAAACATTACATCTTCTGCCTTCTTTTTCTTCTTTTTCTTCTCGCGGATGTTCGCATTCAGGATCAAGTGCAACCCAAGAGTATGGTCTGCTTTCCATATCTATTCCTCCTTTTCTTTTACTAATATTAAATGAGCCGGCCCCTTACTTTGACTCAGGCATCTATCCTGATAAAAATCACTATTTTTAGTTATTGACCGGGATTTTGGCGTCTTTGCCGGAGCTGTTCGATTAATTGTTCTCTGCGGGTTTGCTGCTTTGTCTGCTGTTCTTGCGCTTTCTGCTCTTTTTTCTGTTTCTGGCTTTCAAGAAAAGCTTCTGATTTCGCCTGCATGTCTTTCACTAATGCGATCAGCATTTCTTTTTCTTCATCAGGTATTTCCCGCATTTTATCTTTTGTCACGCCGTGTTTTTTGAAGACATTGCTGACAAGCACTTTTAAAAGCGGATCCACTTCTGGTAGATTTGCGAGTTCTTCTTTGAATTTTTCGTTATCTGCCATTTGTTCTCACCTCTATTTTAAAAATTTGAAAAGAAAGAGTTAAAGGATGTCTAGTTCAGCAAAAAGTATATTTAATAGCTGAAACAAAGTTTGTACAAAGGCCATGATATCGTCTGCTGTCAGTGTGATTTTAATATTGCGGCTGTTAATGACTTGAATGAGGGTTCGCTTTTTTATTTGGCAATCCTCGAGGATCAGCAGTTCGGTTGCCATTTGATCGGCTGTGTCTTCATCTGCGATCACGAGCTGTGTCGCGAGGATAATCGCCGCAGTAACTGAAGCTTGTATAGAAAGAGCAGCCGTTATATGTGTTGTATCTATTGTGACATTTTCGCAATCAATCACTTCGATCTTCTGCTCGAATTCGTTGGATAATTGTTCGAATATTTGCGGTTGCAGTGTTTCGACTTTTTCTTCAAACGACATAACCTTCACTCCTTTCTCATTCATACTCTATATAATGCAAATGAAACGCCGAGCGGAATAAGAAAAACAACTAAACCGCACCTATTTTTTTACCGGACAAGGTGCGATTCATGAAGATCAGGGTTTTCGCATATGTATAAAGAGGTCAAGTTTTGAAAAGGAGTGAACAGGTGGTTATCAATTGGCTTTCATTTATTCTGTTATCGTTTGCCGTTTTCCGGCTGGCCAGGCTTTTCGTATTTGACACCATTATGGCGCCGCTTCGGAGCCTTTTTCACGAGGAAAAAACAGAAACCGCACCCGACGGCACGACAGAAACCTACATTGTCATAAAAGGCAAAGGGATCAGGGCATTTATCGGTGAACTTCTCAGCTGCTACTGGTGTACGGGCGTATGGTGCGCCGCCTTTTTAATTGCCGCGCAGATTGTGATACCCGAGACCGCGCAATGGCTGATTTTACTGTTAGCCATAGCCGGCGCAGCCGGGATCATTGAAGCTGCGGTTTCTCGTCTTCTGCAGGAATAAGGCGGTTCCACCAGCAACTTACCGTCACCTTCGGCATAAACTGGCATATATGACATAAGGAAAGGAAGGATCACCATGAATCAATCAAGCAAACCTTCCCAACATTCTCCATACAAATCAACTGTGCATCAGCCTTACGAAAAAAAAATTAAGAAAAAAGGCTGCGGCTGCGGCCAAAAGAAAAAACCGAAATAGCCGTTTTCTAAAAAACCGGAGCTTCCGGTTTTTTTGTTTTTTGCCGAACGCCGGCCTCTGTTCGGCATAGATCATAGGAGGAGGGGATGTTATGAATATATTTGAATCATTCATAAACGGTAAATACCGCCGGCACAATCAAAACCAGCGGGAGCATGACAAATATATCTTAGCTATTGAAAAGCAGCTGTCTGAGTTTGATGAAGCGGGATCGCGCTTTGAGGAATGGATAGATGTGTTTGCCGCCGAAACAGAAGCAAAACTGAAGAAAAATGAGCATTCTCACTAAAATGAATGAAATCCGCACCGGCCCTATGCATTTATCCAAGCCAAACAAGTCGGCTCACATAGAGTATAGAGAGTAAAGGAGGTGCTTAGATATGGGATTCGGATATGGCGGATTCGGCGGCGGCTACGGCGGTTATGGCGGCTGCGGCGGATACGGAGGCGGCTATGTCGGAGGCGGATACGGCTCAACATTTGTTCTTGTTGTCGTATTGTTCATCCTTCTGATCATTGTCGGTGCATCCTTTTTTGGCTAAACCTTAGCAAGACCTTGGATAAGCGCGGGACCGTTCAGTCCCGTGCTTCCCTGATGTATAAAGGAGTATAGAGACGGGGCACTCGGAATTTTTTCCTTGTCTTACGGGCACATGTTCCGCTCTTTATTCATACAATATCGTATTACTCCACAAAAGGAGGCACACCATGGATAATCAATTTTTCAAAAATATTGAGAAGAAAACAGGCGTCAGCATGAAGGATGTCATGAACCTTGCAGGATCATTGCAAAATGCCAATTTCAAAGATGAAAACACGGTGAGAGGCGTCATTCAGAAGGTGTCCCAGCTGGCTAACAAGCGTGTTCCGAAAGAATTGGAAGACAAAATCGTTCAATCTATTACAAGCGGTAAAGAGAAACTTGATTTTGGCACCATTTCTAAAATGCTGAACAATAAATAGGCGTCAGCCGGCCTTGCTAAAAAGGCCTTTTTATGTGAGAAGAACCCGGCAGTGATCTGCCGGGTTCTTTATATCCTGAGTGCGCTCCGTCTGTCCGTCCGAAGAAGGGGCTCGAGAAATCTTGAGCTGCGCGCTGTTTTTCCCCGCCTGTACGCGGGACAAGATACATATAAATGCTGCATGGCCCTTGTCATTGCGACATACAGAAGCCGTCTTTCTTCTTCGAGCGGAGCGGGATCGCCCTGTCTCGCCGTCTCAAGTGCGAAGTCATGGGGGATCGAGCCGTCAGCCGCGCCTAAAATATAGACCGTATTGAATTCAAGACCTTTAGAGCGGTGAATGGTCAGCAGTTCGACGCCGTTTTCATCGGTTTTCAGATTCTCAGCGGCGCGCATATGATCGACATGCGCAAGAAAATCGGGAATGGTTTTGAATTTTTTGGCGGCCACTTTGACATCCCTGAGATCATCAGAGCCTTTTTCCAGTTTGTTTCCCTCATTGCCCCGTTTTTTTAAATACTCGGAAAAACCCATTTTGCTTTCTGCAAAGGTGATGGCTTCAATCGGCTTCATTGTCCGGATGCTTGCGAAAAACGGAACGATCTGCTTGATCTTCCCTATTTGAAAAGGCTTCAGGTCAGGCAGTTTCGTCAGTGCCTTAATCATCGTGCAATCTTCAGTAATTGACAGCGCCTTTAACGTTTGCAGGGCGGATTGCTTTAAAAATAAGGCGGGCAGCAGGTCTTTCACCGCATCCGGATCATCTTCATTCTGACTCGCATATAAGTAGGCGAGGATCTGGCGTACGATTCTGCGGCTGTAGAACGTCTGAACGCCCCTGTCGGCATGGTAAGGAATCGATGATTGATGCAGTCTTTCATAAATGGCCCGTCCGGCGCTGTTTGTCCGGTAAAGTACGGCAAAATCGTCAGGACTCGCCCCGTTTTGAATCTTCTCTTTCATATCCGAAACAATCATGGTCGCTTCTTCTTCTTCATCGTAAGGATAAAACATCACGGGATTGTGAACGCCGTCTTTGACGGCAGAAAGTGTTTTTTCATACCGTTTTTTATTTTTCTTTACGACGGCATGAGCGCTTGAGACGATCGGATGCGGCGATCGGTAATTTGCCGTTAAGTAAATGGTCTTTGCTGCCGGATAATCTTTCTGAAAATCTAAAATGAAAGACGGGCTGCTGCCGCGGAACGCATAAATGGATTGGTCGTCATCACCCACGCAGCACAGGTTATTCTCTGGGCTTGCGATCATTTGCATAATGTTGTACTGGACAGGATTGATATCTTGAAATTCATCAATCAAAATATGAGAAAATCTGTTTTGGTACTGCGCGAGAATATCAGGCCGGCTTTGAAACAGTTCATAACAGCCTTGGGCCATGTCATCAAAATCAAATTGCCGTTTTTCCTGCTTCTGCCGTTCGTAATGTTCGTAGAGCCTGTACACTTTTTTCTCCCAGTCGTCCGCAAGCGGAATGGTCTCATGGGGGAGATACGTGTTTTTCCAGCAGCCGATAAGCTGAAGCGCCTGGTCGACGGGAAACTCTTTTTCATCCAAGTTTTCTTCATAGAGCGCCTTTTTCACATATTGCTCTTTTTGCCACTCCATTTTTAAAAGCTGGCTGCCGTTCCATTTTGAAGAATCATAATGACAGAGTATTTTATAGAAAAAACTGTGGAATGTTCCGGTCACGAGACGGGAGACTTTTCCGGCTGCCAGACCGTACTCATTTGCCATCCGCTCTTTCATTTCGGCGACGGCTTTTGTCGTAAAGGTCACAAGCAGCATATTCTCAGGTGAAATGCCGAGGTGTTCAATCATATGGGCGGCGCGTGCTGTCAGCACCCTTGTTTTTCCGCTTCCCGCTCCGGCAAGCACTAATAAAGGCCCGTCCGTTTCAGTAACTGCCTTCATCTGTTCGCGGTTCAGGCCGATGCCGGGGAACAAAGATGTATCAGCCGCCTCGGATGTTGGTGAAAACGGTTCGGCCGCAGGCACTTTTTTCGGGCTTTTCCATTCTGAGACGATCGGTTTCGGATTCTCTGAAATCGCTTTTCCTTTCGGCAGGCGGAACATGCCGGCTTCCTTATACTCTTCTTTTTCTTTCTCCGCTTGTGGTTCCTCGGCCGCGCATGCTTTTTCACAGGCGGTGAAGTCTCCCTTTTGCCGGTGATAAAATGCCGGCTGCTCTAAAATCGAAAGCCGCATCAAGACGGGCTGCTCACAATGTGCGCAAAAAATATTTCCTTTCTGAGCTTCTTCAAAAAGGAATTGGTAATGTTCTCTAGAATATGTATGTAAATGTATCGTTCGGTTATTCAGTCGGGCGCAATTCAAAAAGGGGTCCTCCCATTAAAAGGTGTTCATCCATTTGATAGACAAAGAATATCATAACAAAAGAACAGCGTTTCAAAAAGTAAGATTAAGGGAAATGAAAAGCGAAGGGGAGGGGTACATATGATTTATGCAGGACGGATTCAAAACCAGCAGTATTCTCAATACGCAAACCGGGCAGCGGGTTATAAGTCTGATTATGCCGGCATCACGAAAGCGGCCGCCCTTGCCAATGACAGGGTGTACAGAGAGGTGGAGCGCCGCCAGGAAAACACCGCAGCCGCAGAAAAGAAAGTACATGAGGAAAAACGTAAGCGCTCTCTTTCCCGTCTGCCGCAAATCATGGGAAAAGGCCGGTTGATAAATCAATACGTGTGAAAAAGCCCGGAAATATCCGGGTTTTTTTGAGTCGTATATATGAAAGAGGCGGAAAGGAATGATTCAATTTGAGAAAGCTTTCATTATTAATTGCGGGGTTATTTCTATTCGGCCTCTTTACTGCCGGAATGAAACCGGCACACGCGGCGGAGGGCTCCGCAGCAAAAGATGTCACTCTCACACAGCTGGCGCCGCATGTTTGGATGCATACAAGCACCGGTACGGCAGACGGAAATCCCGTCCCTGCGAACGGATTGCTTCTTGAGACTTCCAAAGGAATCGTACTGATTGATACTCCGTGGAATGACAGTCTCACAGAGCAATTAATGACACAAATAAAAAAGCGGTTTCCCGGCAAAAGGATGACCGATGCCATTGTGACACACGCCCATGATGATCGTATCGGCGGTCTGAACACCCTGTACAAATACGGGGTAAAGGTGCACAGCACGAAACTGACCGCCGACTTCGCCCGACAGCAGGGATATGACCGGCCGCTCGGAGATTTGAAAAACGTGACAAAGCTGCAGTTTGGCGATATGAAAATTGAAACGTTTTATCCGGGAAAAGGGCATACGGAAGACAATATTACCGTCTGGCTGCCTGAGGATAAGCTCTTATTCGGCGGATGCTTAATCAAGGCTTTAGAAACAAAGGAAATCGTGCCTACTCCGGGTTTTTATCCGGATCAGTGGCCGCGCGCCGTCCGCAAAGTCATGAAAAGATATCAGGACATCAGCATTGTCGTTCCGGGGCATGGCAGTCCGGGGGATGACCGTCTGCTGCCGCATACGATAAACCTTCTGAAAGAAACGTAATAAAGAAGACCGGCGCTCCCATTACGGAGTGCCGGCTTTTTTTATCTCTTCCTGATTTTCATAAAACTGAGGAAAGCAAGTGCAAGCGCCAAAACGGTATATCCCGCTATCGGCCAAATATGCTGATGAAAGGAAGAATAATCTCCGGATATGACTTCCTGGGCCAGCTCGATCGAGTGAATAAACGGTAAGGCATAAGCGATATGTTTGAATGTGTCACCGAGCAGGCTCACCTCCATCCAAGCCCCGCCCAGAAATTGCACGAGTGTAATATAAATCGTTCCGATGCCTGAAATTTGTTTGTCCGTAAACACAGCCCCTAAACATAAACCGAAGAAAACGGACATCATCGCAATCGGCAGCAAGACAGCGATACCTGCGAGAAGATTCATCCACTCGGCGGATAAACCGGCAGCCGCTGCTGCGATAAAACAAATGACGATTTGTAAAATGGCTAACGGCAGCATCGGTATTGCATAACCGATGACATAATCGGCTGTTTTTAAAGGGGAAGCAAACAAACGGGTCAAAAGGGCGGTCTGTTTGTCTTTTGCGATCAGCAATGCAGAGAACATCGTAAGGAAAGCAAAACCGAAAACAATGAGTCCGGGTGCTAAATGCTGAATTTTAAAGGTATCAAGCGGCGCATTTTTTTCAATCGCCGTAAACAGAAACAATAGAATAACAGGCAGTGCGATTCCAAGGATAATAGACAGGGGGTCACGAAAAATTTCTTTGCGGTTGCGAATGGCGAAATCAAGCATAAAGACCCGCCTCCCCGTCACAAATCGCTAAAAAGGCATCTTCAAATGTAGCTGAATGAGTTTGCTTTTTCAGAGCCTCCGCCGTACCCAGTGCTTTTAGGGTCCCATTTTCTAAAATGCAAATACGATCTGCCAGGGCTTCAGCCTCTTCTAAATAGTGTGTCGTTAAAATAATCGTCATGTCACCCTTTAATGCCTCAAGATTTTTCCACAACTCGCGGCGTGAACGGACGTCAAGCCCTAATGTCGGCTCATCTAAGAAATAAATATCCGGCTTGGTGATCATTCCCATTGCGATGCTGAGGCGGCGCTGCATTCCTCCTGATAATGTTTTTGTTTTTGCTCTTTCTTTCTCTTTTAATTGAAACAATTCGAGCATCTCATCTGTTCTTTTTTTTGCTTCTTTTTTCGGAATTCCGTAGACTCCGGCTATAAACTCTAAGTTTTCCCGTACGGTTAGATGAGGAGCGATGGCTGTTTCCTGCGGGGACATATTCAATTTCGGTTTTATTTTATCCAAATCAGTCAAAATACTGTGTCCAAGCACTGATGCATCACCGTCATCCGGAGAAAGGAGTCCGCAAAGCATGCTGATTAATGTCGTTTTTCCGGCTCCGTTCTCACCGAGTAAAGCGAAAAATTCCCCTTTCTCAACTGAGAACTCAAGACGGTCAACGGCGGCGGTTTCTTTATAATGTTTCGTTAATTGCTTCAGCTCAATCGCGTGCATTTACTCATCCTCGCTATCTTCATCGATTTGCTTAGCGTTTAAAATATCTTTTGCAAACTCGAAAAAGAGTTCTTGTTTAACAAGTGCGATACCTTGCTGGTCATCCCCGAGCATAAGCAGTGAATCCCCCGGATTTATATCGAAAACATCTCTTGCTTCTTTAGGAATGACAATCTGTCCTTTTGTACCCACTTTAACAGTCCCGAATATGTGTTTTCCTTTTGGTGCCGTCATGTTTATCCCTCCGAAATATGAATTGTACTTTTTGTATGAATTGTAATACTTCGCATACTAAACATACATTAACCTTCCATAAAATGCAATAAAATTCATGAAATAGTATTATTTTCATAAAAAAAGCACTCCTGCCATATCAACAGGAGTGCTTTTGATTTTATCGTTTGTGTTCCTTTATCATTTCCAGATGGGGGATGCCCGCATCGAGAAATTCTTCGCCGGATGTGACGCGGTATCCTTGTTTTTCGTAAAACGGAACCGCCTGCGTCTGCGCATGTAAGATAAAGCTGTCGGCGCCTTTGGCTGCCGCCGCTTTTTCAAGCGCCTGCATAATGATGGCTCCGACGCCTAAAGAACGATGGCTTTTCATCACGCAGATGCGCTCTAATTTTCCATGCCCGTCTTTCAAGCGCCATCTGCCGGCTCCGACCGGCTGGCCGCCGTCATATATGACTATATGCTCTGACGTGTCTTCGAATTGATCAATCTCTTCTTCTTCCGGAACGTGCTGTTCTTTAACAAAGACCTCTTTTCTGACGAAAAAAGCGTCGTTCAGCTGTTTTTCAGTTTTTGCGATGATGGATTCCAAACAGTTATTCTCCTCCGCCTAATAAAAATGTTTCGTACACAGTCCATGAGCCGTTATCCAGCTGATAGAGCAAGTGAAAACGGTCGATGACTTCTTCGTGGGAAATGTCCAGCATTTTCAGCTGTCCGAGTACGTCGGAATGTTCATCTGACGACAGCTTCTGGCCGACCGTGACATGCGGAACGAAGCTGTATTCCGGCTCGCCGGATAATGCTCCTGAGTAGCATTTCTCACTCAGAGATTTTAATTCCTCCGTCGGCTCTGCTTTCATATATATCACATTATTCACAGGAGAAAACGAGCTGTATTTTGTGATTTTCAGAACGAGCGGATGCGATTCTTTCGCCGTCTGTCTCAGCTGTGATACGACCTGCTCGATTTCCTGTTCTGTCGCTTCAAACGGATCTCTTAGCGTCAGATGCGGCGGAATGAGCGCGTAGCTCGGGTCGTAGCGTTTCCGGTACGAATTTGCGAGATCCTGTAATTTTTTTGATGGAAATAAAACAATACCGTATTTCATGAAAGTTCCCTCCTTAAATGAATGGTTACAGCATTTTTTTCAGCGCCGGCGTGATGAGCGGCTGCCAGTAGGTCCATTTATGATCCCCGTCGAAGGTTTCATACGTGTATTCAGACTGTTTGCTTTCCAGCAGCTGTTTGAGCTCTTCGTTCGGCGCGGTGAAATCAAGAACCTGGCCGTCTGTCGTGTGAACGCCGGTTTCTTTTTCTCCGATTTGATGATAAACGGAAATCTGTTTGAGATCCTCCGACTGCCGGACGGCATCCAGCACGTGCCCGTCAACATACGGAGACTGCATGATGACGTTTCCAAACATGTTCGGATAGTCAATCGCCGTCATGAGCGAAACGGTTCCGCCGAGGGAATCCCCGATCATGGTGCGGCCGTATCCGACTTGATAAGTCGGGTATTCTTTGTCGATAAAAGGAACGAGCTCATTTGCGATGAATCGCTTATATGAGGCGAACTTAGACCCTTCTGGATGGTATGTGTTTCTTCGCTCCCGCACATTTTTATAAGGGACGCCGATAATGATGCAGCGGTCAATTTCCCCTTTTGACATAAGCTCTTCCGCCTGCCGCCCGATTCTCCCTAATCTGAAATAATCATGGCCGTCCTGAGCGATGACCGTATGATATTTATACAGGGGGGAGAAGGTGGCGGGCAGGTAGACCAAAACGGTCATTTCCTCTTCAAGCTCATGGGAGAAAAGTTTTTTCTCATGAATGATTCCGTTTTTTGATGCCACTTCGCATTCCTCCAGGCCGCTTCTTGTCTTGATGGTTTTTTCCTATTGTACCATGAATTATTAGAAATTTCTTTCTTCAGATGCACTTCTTGCGAGAGTTCAGATAAATAAAAAGTTATTGAAATTCATTTTATAGTGCGTTAATATAGAACAATCAGAAAATACAAAACAATATTCTTATCACGAGAGGTGGAGGGACTGGCCCTTTGAAACCTCAGCAACCGGTTTGCTTTGCCGCGGGAAGGCAAAGTGCCAAGGTGCTAAATCCAGCAAGCGATTCACATGCTTGGAAGATAAGAGGAAGAGAAAAGCTCCTTCTTCTTATGAAGAGGGGGCTTTTTTATTTTTGAAAAAGGATGGTGCTTACTGATGACGCAGCATGTTGATACAAAATTAGCCCAAATCGGAAATAGAAGCGAAGAAGCAACGGGAACGGTCAGTCCGCCGATTTATCTGTCCACCGCTTACCGCCATAGAGGAATAGGAGAATCTACAGGTTTTGACTACGTGCGCACGAAAAACCCGACACGCCAGCTCGTTGAAGACGCTATCGCCGTGTTGGAAAACGGTGCGAGAGGCTTTGCCTTCAGCTCGGGAATGGCAGCCATTCAAACGATTATGGCTTTATTTAAAAGCGGGGATGAATTGATTGTATCCTCCGATTTATACGGAGGCACGTACCGTTTGTTTGAAAACGAATGGAGAAAATACGGCTTAAGCTTTATTTACGATGATTTCAGCGATGAAGACTGTTTACGCTCCAAAATAACGGAAAACACGAAAGCGGTATTTGTTGAAACACCGACAAACCCGTTAATGCAGGAGGCGGACATTGAAAAAATCGCCCGGATTACGAAAGAAGCCGGCCTGCTTTTAATTGTGGATAATACGTTTTATACCCCGGTGCTCCAGCGCCCGCTTGAACTGGGAGCGGACATCGTCATTCACAGCGCCACAAAATATTTAGCGGGGCACAATGATCTCCTTGCCGGTCTTGCTGTCGTAAAGGATGAAGAGCTCGGCGAGATCATGTTTAATCACCAAAATGCGATCGGAGCCGTTCTCCCGCCGTTTGATTCGTGGCTTTTAATGAGAGGGATGAAAACACTCGGACTCAGAATGCGCCGTCATGAAGAAAACGCCCGTGAACTTGCGGAATTTTTAGAACAGGAAGAAGAAATCGCCGACGTGTTATATCCCGGAAAAGGCGGGATGCTGTCTTTCCGGCTGCAAAAAGAGGAATGGATCAATCCGTTTTTAAAGGCGCTGAAAACGATCTGTTTCGCAGAAAGTCTCGGCGGGGTGGAAAGCTTTATTACATACCCCGCGACACAGACGCACATGGACATTCCGGAAGACATCCGTATCGCAAACGGCGTCTGCAACCGTCTGCTGAGATTTTCAGTGGGCATTGAACATGCAGAGGATTTGAAGCGGGATGTAAAGCAGGCATTACAGCAAGTAAAAGAGGGGGCCGTGTCATATGAGTAATCACAATTGGACGCTGGAAACCCAGCTCGTGCACAATCCATTTAAAACAGACGGAGCCACCGGAGCCGTCAGCGTCCCGATCCAGCATGCTTCCACATTCCATCAGTCTTCATTTGAAGAATTCGGGACATATGACTACAGCCGCTCAGGCACACCGACAAGAGCAGCGCTTGAAGAAACGATCGCAGGTCTTGAAGGCGGAACGAGAGGTTTTGCTTTCAGCTCGGGAATGGCGGCGATTTCGACGGCATTTCTGCTCTTATCCCAAGGCGACCATGTTCTCGTCACGGAGGACGTGTACGGCGGAACATTCCGCATGGTGACTGAGGTTCTGTCCCGTTTCGGAATTGAACATACCTTTGTCGATATGACGGACACAGAAGCGGTCGCCCGCGCCATCCGGCCGAATACGAAAGCCATCTATATGGAAACACCGTCAAACCCGACGCTCGGCATCACGGATATTAAGGGCGTCGTCAAACTGGCAAAGGATCACGGCTGTCTGACATACCTTGACAATACTTTTATGACGCCTGCTCTGCAGCGTCCGCTTGATCTCGGCGTAGATATCGTGCTTCACAGTGCGACGAAATTTTTAAGCGGCCACAGCGACGTGCTGTCAGGCCTTGCCGCTGTAAAAGATGAAGAGCTCGGCAATCAGCTGTATAAGCTGCAAAATTCATTTGGAGCGGTGCTCGGCGTTCAGGACTGCTGGCTCGTATTGAGAGGCTTAAAAACATTGCAGGTCAGACTGGAAAAAGCGAGCCGGACGGCTGAGCGGCTGGCTGCCTATTTTGACGGACATCCCGCCATCAAAAACGTTTACTATCCCGGCCTTGCCGGACACCCGGGAGCCGATACCCATAAACGGCAAGCGAGCGGAGCGGGCGCCGTCCTGTCCTTTGAATTGGAAAGCAAAGAAGCCGTCAAAAAGCTGGTCGAAAACGTATCGCTTCCGGTATTTGCCGTCAGCCTCGGCGCCGTCGAATCCATTCTCTCATACCCTGCAGCCATGTCGCATGCCGCCATGCCGAAAGCAGAGAGGGAGAAACGCGGCATCACAGACGGCCTTCTGCGCTTGAGCGTCGGAGTCGAAAACGCCGAAGATTTAGAGCGGGACTTCGAACAGGCATTGAAAAAAATAACCCCTGCCCAAGTGAGATCATAAACGAAAAGGGCGCCGTCAATTTTGCGACGCGCCCTTTTTTTATTTTAGATAAAAAAAGTGTTGACGAATGAGAAATCAGGATATATAATTATAAATGTCAGAGAGACAACAACATACCCAGCAACACATACATATCATGATTCCGTAGCTCAGCTGGGAGAGCGCTACCTTGACAGGGTAGAGGTCGCTGGTTCGAGCCCAGTCGGAATCATCCACGGCGGTTAGAGGCGTTATATCAACGTTTCTAGCCGTTTTTTATTGCGTTGACTTGGTCGATGACTTAGGCGTATTAAGGCGCAGGGTAGCGGTCCTACCAACGACAAGGTAGCGGTTTTTATTTCGGTGACTTAACCGAATGGAGGCGGTAATATGTCCGCAAATAGAACAGGAAAACGCGTCAAAAAGGAACGTACTTTACGGAAGACTACGAGCAATCTCGATGTGCTTTTCGTACAGTTTCGCGGAAATCAGAGGGGCGGGCGCAATCAACGCTCAACCAATACGAAGACAATTACAGGTTCTTTCGATTTTTTGGATCGTAAGGGGATCGGGCGGTCCATTCACGAAATGAGCCGAGAGGTAATTCGTAAGTATATCGTGTACAGTCAAGACGAGTGGGTTAAATTCGAGGACCATTATTTTAAGAAGGACGAGCATATGAAGAAAAGGCTTGCGCCGGGGACGATTAATACATTAGCGTTTTTTTTAAGACGTTAGTCGCATTTCACGATGTCAGAAGCTGGGTGAACGATTCGTCTAGTCTATATGTCTAAGAGCATTGGTGGAGTAACGGAACAGGATACCGTCGAATTGTGGGCCGTATCTCTTTTTAGGGTCAAAATTGTTGAAAAGTTCAGCTAGTGATGCCGTCAAGTAGATCCAAACCGCACTGTCGGTATTGCATTTCTATCCGGATAAGAAAGCCGAAAAATTCGGTATCAATATAAAAAGGCCCTCCATAAAATGGGGACCTTTCAGTGTTTCTTTTAAATAGCCTCTTTTAGTTGTTCTATTACACTTTTTAACCATTCTATAGGCGGTAAGCCAATTGTCGGGAAATATATTTCTGCATTACACTTTATAATGTCTTCCTTTTCTTCTTTAGTTAGATCGCTATTTAGAAACTCTTCGCAATACTTTACTGTAAATAGCAAACCTTCTTTACTAATTTCCTCAATAAATTCGTCTAAGGCGTGTTCAGGGGATTGGATATCTTGATGAAATGTTGCACCTAAAAAATTTTCTAATTCATCTAAGAAATCATACCTTTCATCCATGATACTTCCTCTCTTTCTATTTGGTTGGATATCCTGTAAGAATAAAGTTACCGTTATTATCTTTTTTGAGTATAATTTTTGCGTTTGTGACGTTTTCTACTAGTTCTGAATTTCTTGATACACTTTTGCCGATTATTTCTCCATCGCCCTTGTATCTTAACATTAATTTAGGTTTTTTAGGATCATCAATCCAATTTTCGATTTTCTTTATATTTTTTGGATCGTTTAAAACTGAATTAGCAATTCTTTCAGCGGTAGCCCTATCTTTAAAAGTAGATGAAGCTGTAATATGTGGGTTAGGATCAGTTTTCAGTCTTTCTATTAATTCTTTATCTGTTTTCCCAACATGTCTTTCTATAAGATGCCCGCCTTTTGCTTCATGAGCAGCTAAGCCACCGCCTGGTGCGAGAGGACTGCTGTCTCCTTGTTTAACACTATGTATGCCGCTATTGTCAGAAGACACAGATTTTCTGAGCACACTCTCTTTCTGATCTTCAATAATACTTTTCAACAAAGGAGTATTCTTCACATTGTGAGTGTTTTCAATATCCTGTGCTATTCCGGCAAGTGCGGGTTGGTACTTATTTCTCGAAAAGGAATTGATATAGTCTTTTCCTTTTTTGATCCCGGTTTTTACATGTTTGACAGCCGCTTTTTCTCCAGCTTCCAAGACGTTATCCACTTTGGCGGCGCCTGTTTTTGCGAGCTTGCTTGTTACTTTTACAGCTGAACCGGAACCTTTGAGTCCCACCATGCTCCCGATGGCGTAGGTGATGTAATGTGATCTTGAATACGCATCCCCGTTAACCATTTTATCATTCCATGAATCCGCCAGGTTTGTCCATATGATTTTTGCGTAGGAGGGCGTGTTCAATACAGCCGATATGGTTTTAGCGACTTTTTGTTCATCGGAGAGATGGTAAAAATCCCATGCGCCGACAGCCAGATCTTTGATGCCTGTTATTGTGTCTTTCCCGACATCATAAAGGCCGACGCCTATTCCTTTAACGATATCCCAAGCCGTTTCTCCGACTTCTTCGAGCTGTTTTGCTTGTTCAAGCTGCATCACATATTGCACCTGAGCGGGTTCAAGGTTTTCATAGCCGATCTTCTTCGCGATTTCCAAATACTCATCCGGATCGGTGACACCAGCGGCCAGCTTTTTCTTCAGATCCTTGATCGCTCGCTCTTTCGCCTCTTCCTTTTTAATCGTCAAATAAGCATCCGAATGTCTTGCGATATCGCCTTTTTTCTTATGAATATCACTTTCACGGTACGCTTTGGCGTTGTAGTGAAGCGGCGCGGCGCTTTTTCCTTTGCCTGTGGCGTTTTGGAGCTGCTGAAAGTCGGCTTGGATGAACTGTTCGTTCGCTTCGGTTTCTGTGTATTCCTTCGTTAGATCGTGATCAAGCTTCCCGAGCTTATGTATCGTTTCGTTTCTTTTTTTGTCAGCTGAAGAGAGCTTCTGATCTGTGCTTTCCGTTGAAAACAGATCAAGCGAGATGATGTCTTCGATCTCTCCGAGGATGGAGCGCATGTCCTTTTTCTGCTCTTCCATAATCGCCTTTGATTTACTGAGGCCATGGTGAGCTCGTGCTCCAGAAATGATTCCTCCACATGCGAATTGGAAAGTCCGGCATCTTCGACCTTGCCGGGAAGGCTTGTGAGAAATGCGATTTTCATATCGATCAGATCAAGCCAGCTGTCTGTGACGCCGGCGTGATCCTGGAAAAAGGCTTTGATATTGTCAGCGCCCCGGCCTGAAAAGTCGCTGTCACCGAGGTCAGCCATACCTTGAAACGCTTTTTTTAGTTTGACCATATGACCGCGCAGTTTTTTATATTCACCCGCGCGCTGTTTGGCAGCGGCCAGCAGGGTGGTTGCTTCGAAAACTTTCATGACCATAATCCTTTCATTCGAAATACTTCAACAAGATATTACCATGGAAGAATGAAGAAAAAGACAAATAAGTATTTTGAAAGTGCAAAATGATTAATTTGTTCTGGGTAAATTTACTTATTTTATGATCGGGAATTGGGGAAGAGTTAGCTTTAGGTTGAATCGGTTGTTAGAACATCATGTGATGCACCTCCTTTAAAAAGCATAAACACATATTAGATGGCTGAAATTCACTCGAATGAATTAGGATACGACGGTCCAAACTGCTTTCCGCATGGAACCAACCTGGGCAACTGGTCAACAGCTTTAGAAACTTCATCCTAACAGGGAAGTACGGCAAGCATTGGGAATATAAAGGAATATAGGCTTACAGCTATGAAAGATGTATGAATATCCGTCAGACGGCGAAGGAAAGGCAATCTCCATGTGTCGTGACGGTTTGAATGCGGGTGCATGGAACTTCCCATTCATCTGCTGTTACGTCAGAGGGACGAAGCGACTTTTTTGAGGAGGAAGCGGAATGATTGAATTTACACGGCCATCGCCTATGAAGAAAACATGCACGATGCACCCGGGAAAGGAATCTGTCAGATCGGTTTCGTTTACTGATTTTAACGGCAATTCTGTAACAGTAACCCTTTGTCAAATGTGTCTGGCTGAATTAAAAATGAAAGCCGCGACTGAATACAGGAGCATGACAGAGGAGCGGGCCAAACTGAATCGTTTCAAGATTGGTGATCATGTGTATTTAGAGCATTTGGGAGTAGTCAGCGAGATAAAAAACATGGAAGGCGCTCAAGTGGCAAACAGGACAGACACAGACGGAGTCCGGAAGGCTACCCCTAGGGAAATCGCAGAATACAAAAAACAGGGGAAGCAATGACGGTAAAAAAACGATTCAGTCAATCATTTATCAGTTGTGTTACTTACAGGAGCGGCGGCCGGATGTTTACGGATGCGCGACTTACACGGCCGGAGCCTCCACGGTGAAGTGAAGGAAAATTCAAACCAAGAATGTGAATTGATCAAACGCAGTTTCATGAATCTTCGAAGGCTTTCATCCGAAATTTAGGTGCAGTATGGAAAAAAATTTATGGAAACTTGACATAATGCTGTCAGGTCCCTATTGTATGATTAAATGAATGGCCAGTAAAATGATAGGAGGCGTTCAATATGAAATTGCTGCAAATTAGACTATTGGTTAATGACTTTAAGAAAAGCGTCGAGTTTTATAAAGATTCATTAGGACTTCCAATCAGTTGGTTAGAGAAGGAAATGGAGTATGCACTTTTCGATAATGGAGAAACGAAAATAGAGCTTTTATCTCGAGAAAATATGGCTGAAATAGTTGGAGAAGAAAGAAAATCTTTAGACGGAGATGCGCAATCAAGATTTTTGCTTCAGTTTAAGGTAGAAGATGTTGATAAAACGTATGACTATCTGCACAAGCAAGGGATTAAATGCGTCAATGAACCGCATGATCGTCAGGAATGGCGTGCACGAGTGGCTCATTTTAGAGATCCAGATAATAATCTTATTGAAATATATAAAATGATATAATTTTTTGACTGGCAGGATTAAGGTAATGCGTTTGTTAACTTACTTATGATTTTTATAGTCTGCAAGAGAAACATATATAGGTCCAATACGGAAAGCCTGCGGACACTGATCATTGCACAGCTCACTGTGTTGTGATTAGTGTCCGTTTTTATTTGCACGGAGGGATAACAAATAGATGATGAACACGAAGCGGACATGCAAACATTCAGACGCGGCGAGGGCGGCGCATTTAATAAGGGGAGGAGTCAGAATGCAGGATTTAATCATCTTACAGGAAATATATTGACTTTCATCCTGTTTGTAATGTTAATTAGAAGATGTATACAAAATTATTATAATAAGGAGGCCTGAATGTGAAAAATAAAGCGGGAATCCAAGTTGGACTATGCATTGGACTTTTATGTTTAAGCTTTACCGGTTTCAACCCTTTATTCGGCTCAGCGCATGCTGAAGCAAAATCCATAGAAAACACAAAAATGACAAGCTGTATGACGAATCAGAAATTTGTTCAGCTTGAGAAAAAATTCGATGCCAGGCTTGGGGTTTATGCGATTGATACAGGTTCAAACAAGACAATCGCCTATCGGCCGAATGAACGGTTTGCTTACGCATCAACCTATAAAGTTCTGGCTGCAGCTGCTGTTCTGAAGACAAGCTCAAATGAAAAACTTAATGACATCATCCGCTACACCAAAGATGATCTTGTTACATATTCTCCAATCACAGAAAAACACCTGGATACAGGCATGAGCCTGAAAGAAATCTCAGAAGCCGCTGTCCGTTACAGCGATAATACCGCCGGGAACCTATTGCTGCAGCAGCTTGGCGGCCCCAAAGGTTTTGAAAAGTCATTGAAACAGATCGGGGATCATGTAACAAAAGCTGATCGATTCGAGACGGATCTAAACTCGGCGATTCCCGGGGATCGTCGTGACACAAGCACCGCAAAAGCACTGGCAACTGACCTTAAGACTTTCGCTTTGGGTAACACTCTCACGGCTGACAAGCGCACGATTTTAACAGATTGGATGCGGGGCAACGCTACCGGCGACAAACTGATTCGGGCAGGCGCTCCTGCAGGATGGGAAGTCGGCGATAAATCCGGAGCCGGAAGCTACGGCACACGAAACGACATTGCGATCGTTTGGCCACCTGACAGAGCCCCAATTGTTTTGGCAATCCTGTCAAACCGGTTTACGGAAGATGCCAATTATAATAATGCTCTTATCGCTGAGGCGGCAAAAGTCGCTCTAAATGCTCTTAAATAAACATTGCCGTTCATTTTTTATGGACGGTTTTTTATATGTTGAGAATGCGGTATGCCGGTTTCGTTTTTCGATAAATGTTATAATGTAAAGCCATAAAAAGATGGGAAGAGGGGGAATTTCGATGCATTACATAACGGCATGCTTAAAAATCATCAGTGATAAAGACCTTAATGAAATAATGAAAGAGTTCAAAAAACTTGAGGAAGAAACGAACAAAGAAGAAGGCTGTATTCAGTTCCATGCTTATCCGCTCGAACCATCAGAACGCAAAATCATGCTTTGGGAGATTTGGGAAAACGAAGAAGCTGTTAAAGTCCATTTTACGAAAAAACATACAAAAGACGTTCAAAAACAAGAATTAACGGAAGTAGAATGGTTAATGAAAAGCAATGTGAATGAGTAAAAGGCTTTGTCTATTGTTGGCTGACTCTGCCGGCAACCATCATCAGTTTCATTCACTAAAACCCTTGCTGTGCAAGGGTTTTTTACTTTAAAAAGTTCTTTATATCGCAGTCTTTTTATGGGTAAGGAACAGACTTGGAATGAAGATGGCGGCAAGGATGATGACGGATACTAAGAATCCGGCATGGTAGCCTTTTAAACTGTTCGGAATCGTCGGCTGCAATCCTTGTATGACAGTTGCGGTAACGGTTGCGATCACAGCTGACCCAAAGCTGGAACCGAGGTTTTCAATCATATGAATACCGACACCTGCTTCCGGAAGCTGTTTGCTGTCAAGGCCTGTATAAGCGTCACTCATCAATGGGAGCATAATTCCTCCAAAACTGGTGCCGCGGATAAATAATACGACGGAAATCCAAATCATACTTGTGTTATCGGTGATAAAAATAAGCGGGATAGATCCGATCAGCGAAAGAACAAGACTGACCGTAACCACGTATTTCGCACCGATCTTATCAATCATTTTTCCGATCAGCGGACGAGTCACGAGCATTCCGACTCCTTGAGGGATTAAAGCGAGTGCTGCTCCGGCTGCCGTGAAATGACGAATGTTTTGAAAAAACAGCGGAAGTATTAACATCGGCCCCATGATGGCAACATTCGCTAAGAACAACCCGATCGAAGATGATAAGAAGCTTTTGTTTGCAAACAAATTCATAGGCAGCACGGTTTGGTTTTTCTTGATCTGATTATATACAAGATAAATGACTGCTGAAACAAGACCGATGCCCGCCCATAAAATGGTGTCGCTATTGTTAAATGATGCATGATCCGCCGCTTTCGTAATACCGTACATCAATGCCGCGCTCATTAATGACAAATTGATAATCCCGAAAATATCGAGTTTACGATCTTTGTTGAATGGTTCAAAGTCTGGAATGGTTTTCATCATAAGCGGTGCAGCAATCAAAACGATGAACACGTTGATGTGAAAAATCCAATGCCATGAAGCGCCTTGGACGATGAAGCCTCCGATGACAGGTCCTAAGATCGGGCCGAAGATCATAGGGGTGCTGACGATTGCCATCACTTTTCCCAGGTTTTCCGGACCTGCCGTTTTAACCAAGAGTGTTGACATAAGCGGAGTCATAATACCGGCGCTGAATCCTTGAAGCAAACGGAAGAAGATGAAGCTGGAAACGTCACGGCTCATCCCCGCAAAAACAGAAATGACACCAAAGGCGATGACTGAGCCGATGAAGATTTTCTTACCGTTATATTTATTCATAAGCCAGCCGGATACGGGTACTGCAATCGCAAGTGCTAAGACATAGCCTGTAACGGACCACTGAATGGTATCCAATGTCGTGTTGAAGTCTTTGGTCAGTTTGCCGATGGCGATGTTTACCATCGTAGAGTCAAGCATTGGAGCGATTGCTCCCAGTGCAATAGCCCAGGCGGCTGTGAGAACTTCTTTTGGCACCCGAAGTTCCTTTCTTTTATGTGTTGACATATTACTCTCCTCTCAAAATTGCTGTCTTTGTTTCCTCGTCAACAAAATAATAGAGTGATTTTGTTTCTTTGTCAACAATAAGAGGGATATAAAAAGGCAGCCCGTTTTCATGGAGAAGGGCTGCCTATGGTTTTATTCATATTTATTCCGATTTCATGTCTGCACCAAGTTTCTTTATTTCTGAATCCAAATGCCTGCTGTATGTTTCCACGAAGTTCAGCATCGTGTCAAATTGTTCATCAGTTACTTGTTCAAACACGATTTTGTCCCGTTCTTGAAACTCTTTGTGCAATTCCTCGTGAATTTTATAAATGACTTTTCCTTGCTCAGTAAGCCTGAAATAGATTTCTTTCTTGTTAAGCGGCTTCTGATAGCTTTCGATAAGGCCTTTATTGATAAGCTTCTTCGTTAATTTACTTATGGCGCCTCTTGTCATATAAAGGGACTCCGCAAGTTTTGTCACATTGGCGTCTTCAATTTTTTCGATGAATTCGATGCAATGCACTTCAGAAGGTTTATGCCCCTTAAGGCTTTCTTCCATCTTCAGCCTATTCAGCCACACCATCTTGTTAAAAAAGTCCCTGAAATCCGTGAGGAGCTGTTCTTTTTTGTCCATGTCCCGTCCTCCTGCTCGGTGGTGCTTACACAATATTATAAAATGTTTGTTTCTTTTTCAACAATCGTAAAGTTATTATTTAGGAACTGAGAGATAGTGCGCAGAAATAAGAAGGAGGGGGAAGAGAAGAAGTATTCTATTTAAAAAGCGGCTTTTTAACCGAAACGTGGGTCTTCGAGTATTTTTCTTTCCGTATTCGTTACTTGCTCTGTTTCATAACAGGCCAACACTACAGCCTTATAAAAAAGCAGGCTGCGCAATGAGCCTGCTTGAGATTCGCATCAATCATTTTCCTGTTGCGGCGTCATGAAAAGCGTCAATTGTGGTTGTGTATTTCAAGACGTTTTTAGACACTTTGGCGGTTGCGCCTAATGGATACGCGTCTGACAGAACGCTGGAGTGAGCTTCGGGTTCCCAGTAAAATACGCCGATTCCTTTGCCGTTCGGAACGGCTTTCACCAGTTTTATGGTGTCTTTTATGGTCCAGTAGGAATCTTTCGGATTATTTTCATCTCCGCCCAGTTCAACCACCATGACTTCCTTGTTGTAGCGTGAGGCGATGTCATTCAAATTAGATGATAAATGGCTGGTGAGCTCCCAGTACGGCTTACCTTCCCAATAGGGATAGAACGAAACGCCGATGATGTCGGTTTTTCCTCCGTTTTTAAAGAATTGATCAAACCACCATCTGAATAGGCTGTTGTCCGTGCCGTGTGCCAAATGGCTGATGACCTTGGTGGCCGGGCTGACGGATTTCACGGCGTCATAGCCTTTGTTCAGTAAGGCGGTCAATTTGCTGAAATCGTTCGTGCTGCCGTCGGGCAGTAAAATTCCTGAATTCATTTCATTCCCTACTTGCACCCAATCAGGGGAGATGCCGTGATTTTTAAGTTCTTTCATGACATCGTACGTATGGTTATACACGGCTGCCTGCAGCTGGCTGTTTGAATAGCCGGTCCATTGGTTCGGCTTGATCTGGTGGCCTGGATCAGCGAACACATCACTGTAATGGAAGTCAACCATTACCTTCATTCCTAACGCTTTTGCCCTTTTTGCCGCTGCAAGTACGCCCGCTTTGTCACTATAGCCGAGCATGGTCCATGTTGTGCCGTCTTTCAGCCAATAATAGCTGCTTGGCGGATTCACAAACACTCTCAGTCTCACGGCATTTATTCCGTGATCTTTAAGAATCTGCAAGGCATCTTTCTGTTTTCCGCCGTCATCCAGCCAGCGCACACCTTCGTCCTCCATTTGTTTCAGCCATCCTATATCAGCGCCATAGGCAAACGGGACATCCGCTTTTGCTTTAGGAGACTTCTCAAAGAATGTAAAAGCAGTGAAAATGAGAGAAAGACAGATTGCGTTTACAAATACACGTTTCAATCGGTTTTTGAACATCACAATACCTCCTGATAAAAAAGATTGTTGATTGATTTCACTCTGAATGTTTCAGCTGCCATTCTCCAATAACGTCGTGAAACGCTGAAACGCCTTAATTCCTTCGGGTGTCATTTTAAAAACGCCTGCATCGGTCAGCGCGCGTAAAAATACATTCGCGGTTTCTTTTTGTAAAACAGCGGCTGCATTTTCCGGTGTCACGTCTTCATCCGCTTTGATGTTTTCGGCCCACGGAAGATGAATGTCTTTGATGTCATGAGGTTCATTCAGTAAATACTTTTTCACTTCTGCCAGCTCATCTTTCAGGCGGGGAGGTAAAACGGCGAGTCCCATCACTTCAATCAGACCGATATTTTCTTTTTTGATGTGATGGACATCTTGATGCGGGTGAAAAATGCCATCCGGATAATCTTCGGAGGTGCGGTTGTTTCTGAGAGCGAGATCCATTTCGAAATCCGTTCCCCTGCGTCTGGCAATTGGAGTGACGGTATTATGGGGTTCATTCGTTTTTGCGATGATGCTGACGGTTTCGTCTGAATATTCCCGCCACTTTTCAAAAACATACGCAGCGGCATCTGTCAGCAAATCCGGATCTTTTGCGCGAAGGCGGATCACTGATACCGGCCACTTCACGGCTTCGGCCTGAACGTCTGGAAAATGACGTATATGAAAAGGGTAGAGGGAACCCGCTTTTGCCATCGGAAACTCATGGGCGCCGCCTTGATAATGATCGTGAGAAAGAATGGAGCCTCCTACGATCGGCAAGTCTGCGTTTGATCCCGCAAAATAATGCGGGAAGATTTCCGTTATGGCCAGAAGCCTTCTGAAGCTGTCGAGGCTGATGTTCATCGGCTTGTGCACGCTTGAAAGAAAGATAGCGTGCTCGCTGTAATACGCATAAGGGGAGTATTGAAACCCCCACTGTTCTCCCGCTAAGTCAAGCCTGATGATGCGGTGGTTTGAACGGGCGGGGTGATGCGGTGTTCCGGCATACCCCTCGTTTTCCATACAGAGCAGACATGTCGGATACCGGTTTTCCGGACTGTTTTTTACCGCGGCGATGTCTTTAGGGTCTTTTTCGGGCTTTGATAAATTAATGGTGATGTCCAATTCCCCAAAAGGTGTTGATGAGCGGTACACGATATTTTTTCGAATGGCCCGCGTCTTAATATAGTCGTTGTTTTGGCTCAGTCGGTAAAAGTAATCTGTTGCTTTTTTCGGGCAATCTGATAACAATTTGCTGAATGCGGCGTTGATCAGAGAAGGGGCCGGTGTGATCACGTCCATGATTCTGCTTCCCAGCATGTCTCTTTCAGCCGGCGTATCGTTAATGATTGACCGTTTTACCGCGTCTTTCACCATTTCGTCCAAATAGTGAAGCCTGTTTTGTTTCTTGATATGTTTCGGTTCTGCATAATCCGTCAGTCCGAGCAGATCGAGAAGTCTGTTTCTTGTATAAATCACATCTGTTTCATTTATGTCGCCTAAGACAGTGCTTTCTTTCAGAAACCCTGCCACTGATTCAAAAACTTCAATGACCGCCGCCTCCATTTCATTTGTCCTTGTATCCGTTTGGATGTTGCCGATGCCAATTCCATGTTGACGCAATGATTTCCGATATGTCCGTTTGTTTCGGATTCCAGCCCAGAATGTTCCGCGCTTTATCGCTGGAAGCGATGAGGGTGCTTGGATCACCGGGTCTTCTTGCGGCCGCTCTTACTTTTATGTCTCTTTCGGTCACTTGCCGGGCCGCTTCCGCCATTTCTGATACGGAAAACCCGCTGCTTGATCCTAAATTGAAAATGCCGCTGTCTCCGCCGTTTTGCAAATATTCCAGAGCGAGAATATGGGCATCGATTAAATCGGAAACATGGACATAATCGCGGATGCACGTGCCGTCTTTTGTATCATAGTCAGTGCCGAATATCAAAACCTCCTCGCGCTGACCGAGCGCGGTTTGTAAAAGGATAGGGATAAGGTGGGTTTCCGGATGATGATCTTCTCCGATGGAACCGTCTGTTTTCGCGCCGGCAACGTTAAAATACCGAAGCGAGACATATTTTATGCCGCAGGCGGTTTCACACCACTTCAGCATTTTTTCTGCCATGAGTTTTGATTCGCCGTATGCGCTTTCCGGCTTTTCCGGCATGTCTTCCGTGATGGGCACTTTTTCAGGTTCGCCGTATACAGCGGCGGATGAAGAAAACACAATGTGTTTCACCCCGAATTCCTGCATGACCTCCAGTGTAATTTGCGTACCGTACACATTATTATTGAAATATGAAAGAGGGTCTTTCATTGATTCGCCGACAAGGGATTGAGCGGCAAAATGGAGAACGCCTGTTACGTTCTCCTTCGCAAACACAGAGCGAAGAAACGGTTTGTCACGGATATCTCCATGGTAAAAAACTGCTTTTTTATGAACGGCTTTCCGGTGGCCTGTCTGCAGATGATCCACAGCTATCGTTTCAAATCCTTTGTTTAATAATTGATCAACCGCATGAGAACCGATATAGCCGGCTCCGCCGAGAACGAGAATCGCCATGATTTATTTTTCCCTCCATTCAGCCGCGCCATCGCTTATATCCGCGATGTAGAAAGAAGCTTCAAGACCTGTCCTGCTGCGGTAGTGAGATGAAACGGCCCGGATAAAGCCGGCGGTTTCTTCACTTTCCACAATGGCTATGGCGCAGCCGCCGAACCCCGCTCCCGTCATCCGCGCTCCGAGTGCTCCTTCTTTCCAGGCTGCTTCAGCGAGCGCGTCTAATTCGTCACCGGTCACTTCATAATCATCGCGTAACGAACGGTGGGACGCATTCATCAGCTCGCCGAACGTTTTCAAATCATTCAATTTGAGAGCCTCCGCGGCTGAGAGGGTCCGCTCGTTTTCGTTGACCGCGTGCCGGGCTCTTTTACGCAAAGTTTCACAGGAGAGAAGGGATTCGAGTTCGTTGAATTCTTCTCCCGTCAATTCCGCAAGTGAGGCGATATTCCGATATTGCCGCAGTTCTGAAAGAGCCTCGTCACATTCGCTGCGGCGTTCATTATATTTTGAAGCCGCCAGCTCCCGGCGCTTGTTCGTATTCATAATGACGATTTTATATCCGTTAAAAGCAGCCGGAATCATTTCGTGCTCAAGCTTATCGCAGTTTAACAGAATGGCCATGTTCTTTTTGCCTTTTTGCACTGCGAATTGATCCATAATGCCTGAATTCACGCCGATAAATTCATTTTCGACTCTTTTTCCGATAAGCGCCAGTTCAGTATCGGAAACATCCAGGCTGAATAACTTTCTTAAAATGGAACCTGTTAACATTTCAATAGAAGCGGAGGAGCTTAAACCGGCTCCGTTTGGAATCGTACCGTGAAAAAGAATATCCATTCCGCTGTCTATTTGGCCGCCGACTTTAAGAAGGTAATGGATCATCCCCTTCGGATAATTGGCCCAGCCGTCTTCTTTTTTGTATGCTGTGGCGGAAAGATCAAGGCAGACAATGCCGCTGTCAGGAAAGTTTTCTGAGTATAACCGGATCTGGTGATCTCCGCGTTTTGCGCATACGGCATAAGTTCCGATCGTGATCGCGCATGGAAGAACGTGGCCGCCTATATAATCCGTATGTTCCCCGATCAGGTTGATCCGGCCGGGTGCGAAAAACAGTTCTCCGTTACTTCTCTTGAAAATGTCTTCGAATCTTGATTTTAAAAGTTTGGCATCCATGATAAACCTCCGATTCTATTTTGAGGTATGCTCCAGTATGAACTGAATGGCTTTTTGTGAATTTCTGGTGAGGCTGATATATTCCGCTCCTTTCGTTGCGATGAGTTTCACTTGCAGGCGGTCCGCATCTTCTTTAATGTCATCGTAATAAGAGCCGACCTGCGGAGCCAAAATGATCATATCGAAGTCTTTCATGATGTCGTAATGGGATCCGTAGGCGCCTGCTGAGGCGGTAATCGGCACGTTATATTCTTCGGCTCCTTCTGTCAGTGCGTTCGCAAGCATGGCGCTCGTTCCCGCTCCGGCGCACAGCACTAACACATTGGTGCTGTGTTCCAAGGAGGATGAGGATTCCTGAAGATTTGTGCTGATGACGGAGGACGCGTCTTCGGAGGCGCCGGCCATGGCGGGCTGTAATGTTTGCGGCGCGGTTTCAGGCTCGGTGTGTTGGGCTTCTTTCGCCGCTAATACTTTGTCATAAGCTTTACAGAATGGCAGGTATATCAGGAAATCGACAATGATTAATACAGCCGTCAGCACAAAAGCCGAGAGCCCCATGCCGGTTCCGAGAATCAAGCCGGCGGGCGCCGGGGTGGCCCACGGAAGAACATACATAAAACTGTTCATTCCGATGACATCCACGAAAAATTTAAACAGACAGACATTCACCATCGGCGTTACAACAAACGGAATGAAAAAATAAGGATTTAAAATGATCGGCGCAGCAAAGAGCAGAGGTTCGTTTACTGCGAAAGACACCGGAACCGCGGATGCTTTTCCGACTGCTTTCAATTGCTTGGATTTCGCGAAAAGAAGAAAGATAAACGGAACCACAAGGGTTGCTCCGGTCCCTCCCATTGTGCCGACGAAGTTCCCGAGTCCGACGGTCAGCACGTTGGACGCCTGCTCACCTGCATTATGAAGCTGCAGGTTCGCCTCCACATTTGCGTAAATAATAGCTGCGATGGCCGGTTCCACAATAGAAGGACCGTGAACGCCGACAAACCAGAACAGCGCCATCATTCCCCAAATGACACAAATCCCGAAATAACCGTCTGCGGCGGTAAAAAACGGTGATAAGAGAGAGGAGAGAGCCTCCGCAAACGATACGTTCAGCGTGTTCCTGATCAATAAATCAACGATCACCATGGCCAAAACGGAAAAAGCGAACGGAAAAACATCTTTAAATGTTTGTGAAATGGTACCCGGTACTTCTTTAGGCATTTTAATCGTAATATTTTTCAGCACGCAGAATCTGTAAACGTTCACTGTTATGAAAGCGGATACAAAAGCGGCTAAAAGACCTTTTGTGCCGAGGTATTCCGTGGAGAATCCGCCATCGATTTGAGTGACGCTTAAAATGAGAAACCCGACGACTGAAGCAAGCATCGCTGAAACGGGGTTGATCCCTTTGTTTTTCGGCATTTTTCGGTTCATTGATTCACTCAGGCATTTCGCACTTGTTGCCGCAACGATCAGACCGAGGGCGCCCATTGAATAGTTATAAACTTTCCAAAGCCATTCAGAAACACTTTTAGGCCAAGTGAAACCCAACACTTCCGGCACAGCGGCGGTGAGGATGAAAATGCTGGCGAATAAAATAACAGGCATGGCCGTTAAGAAGCCGTCGCGGATCGCGCCTAAATAAATGTTTCTTGAGATTTTTTCAAAAAACGGTTTTCCCTTTTCGATTTGCTTGATGATACCGTTCATTTTTCCACTCCTTATCGGCGGCTTCGGTAGAGTTCTATAAAATCCTGAATAAGATCACGGAGCAAAAGGGTTGTCATCAAGTGGTCCTGACCGTGAACGAAAATAAACCCTAATTCCATGTCCTTGCCGTCAGCTTCTTCAGCTAACATTTTCGTTTGCGCATTGTGGGCGAGGGTTAAATTTTCATCGGCGCTTTTCAATGCTGCTTCCGTGTTTTCGAAGTTTCCGGCACGGACTTCTTTCAGGACTTTCAATAAAGTGCTTCTGGCGTCGCCGGCATAGGCGACGATTTCAAAACCGAGCATCTGCAATTCTTCCTTTGTCATGAAAAAACCTCCTAAAGACGGCACACATGATGAAAAGAGACTCTTTTCACCATGTATGATCGTTAAATGATTGTTTTTGTTTCACTTACAAGTTTGTACCAGTAGGCCGATTCTTTCGGATACCGTTTTTGGGTGTCAAAGTCGACGTAAAAAAGACCGTAACGTTTGTTGTAGCCGTTGGTCCATGAAAATAAATCCATTAAGGACCATAAGAAGTACCCCTTTACATTGACCCCGTCGCTAATCGCTTTACTGACGGCTTCTAAATAGACTTTTAAATAGTCGATTCTTGCCTTATCCATAATGATGCCGTCTTCAAACTCATCTTTATAGCCCATGCCGTTTTCGGTAATGTAAATTTTGTTATATTGCGGATAGTCCCGTTTGATGCGCATCAGCATGTCATACATGCCTTCAGGATAAATGAGCCAGTCCCAATCGGTGCGCTTCAGGCCTTCTTTGTAAATTCTTTCGCCGATTCCTTTTACTTTATAGACCGAAGTGCCCTTATCGCCCGTTCCGTTATGGTGAATAACGGTTTCTCCGTCGTACGCTTTGACGAAATGGCATTGATAATGATTGATGCCGAGATAATCATTGCGCGTTGAAGCTTTTTTCATCACGTCAAAGTCACTGTCTGAAAACTCGTATGAAGCGCCGTTTGCCTCACAGATTTCATCCAGAGCCCGCATGGTTTCCTCGGAGTAATAGCCGAGGTAGGTGGCGTCGAGGAGAAATCTCACTGATAACGCGTCATCCAGAAAACAGGCGCGGCGGTCTTCTTCTGAGTCGCTGGCGGGATATTTTGTTTCCAATGAGTGGACGACACCGATTTCTCCCGGATAGCCGCCGTCTTTAAAAAGATTGACGGTCATCGCATGCGCTACCATCATATGATGGAGGCATTGAATGACTTTTGTGATATCACTTTTAATTGATGGCGGGAAAACCCCGAGTAAATACTGGTTGGTGGCTGTGGGATAAATTTCGTTAAACGTGCTCCAATATCTGATTTCGCTGAATTCTTTAAAGCAAAACTCCGCATAGCTGACGAACGCTTCTATTGCAGCGCGGTTGAGGAAATCTCCCTGGTCAAATAATCCTTTCGGTGTATCGAAATGATGCAGCGTGACAAAAGGGGTGACGTTGCGTTTATGGCACTCTGAGAAAATACGATGATAGTAATCAACACCTTCCTGATTGATTTTGCCCGTGCCGTCAGGGAAAATTCTCGTCCAGGCTATAGAAAGGCGGATGCCATTTATTCCGAATTTTTCACATAGTTTAATATCTTCCGGAAACTGGCGGTAAAAATCACTTGCCGGATCAGGGCTGAATCTTCCCTGTTTTTCAAGAAATTCATCCCAGGCCACAGGCCCTTTGCCGCCTTCTTTTGTGGCGCCTTCCGCTTGATATGCCGCAGTCGCCCCGCCGAAAATAAAGTCATGAGGTAATTTGAGCATTACTGAATCCTCCTTCGCCAATGTGGGAATTGAAGTTTGTTAATGTTTGTAATTGTTATCTTTTGTTTAATAGTAAACGCATACATTTTTGTTGTCAATAGCTTCATAAAGAAATAACATCTGTGTTCATAGGGGTTTTATAAGTTTCTTGTTGTTTTATATGTTGATTATGTTGTTTGTTAGTGTTTGTTTTTGTTGACCGGAGTGCCGCGGTGTGTTAGATTGTGTGTAAAGTTGAGGGGATGATTGAACATGTTAAAAAAAGAGCGTCTTTTAAAAATCATCGACATCGTAAACTCGCGGGGGTTTATTACGGTGAGTGATATTATCGATGAACTGGATGTTTCTGATATGACAGTGAGAAGAGATCTGGACGAGCTGGATAAGGCCGGAAAAATCGTACGTATTCACGGAGGCGCACAGAGCATATCTTATTCCATTGATCACGAATTATCGCATAATGAAAAACTGGGTGTTCAAATGGATGAGAAGGGGAAGATCGCGGAACTCGCAGCTTCATATGTAAATGACGGCGATACCGTTTTTTTAGGGCCCGGCACGACGATTGAACTTTTAGCCAAACACCTGCTGCATAAGCGAATCAGGATTATCACAAACAACTATCCCGTATTTGATATTTTAAAGCATGGTGACACTGCGGATACCATTCTGATTGGCGGCGATTTCCGAAAAAATACCGGTGCCTTCGTCGGGCCCATCGTGAACGGCAATCTGCAGAAATTCAATTTTACGAAAGCTTTCATCAGCGCAAACGGCATACATAATGATGAGATTTCTTCTTACAGCATTGAAGAAGGGGAAGCCCATCAAATCGCGCTGAATAATTCGCGGACGAAATTTTTGCTGGCGGATAATAAAAAATTCAACCGGGAAGATTTTTACGTGTTCTATAACTTACACGATATGGATTATCTGATTACGGATGATAAAGTGATGAAAGATGTTCAGATTCATTATGAGCAATATGTAGATGTCAAAATCGCAAAAAAATAAAAAAGGCGGGCGGTTCGATGAAAGGGGTTATTTTTGATTTTAACGGCACGATGTTTCAAGATTCGCATCTGCACGAAAAAGCATGGTTTTTCATGGTGAAAAAATACGCGCCGAAAACTATTTCTGATGAAGACATTTTCGTTAACATTCACGGGAGAACAAACAGTGAAATCCTGACGTATTTTATTTCCGGCGATTTAACAAATGAAGAAATCAAGAAGCTGTCTTTTGAAAAAGAAGCCTACTACAGAGAATTATGCCTTGAAAACAAAGATGAGTTAAAGCTGACGAAGGGACTGACCGGCGTATTGAACCATCTGAAAAAATCAGAAACGCCGATGACCATTGCCACGGCTACGGTAAAGGAAAATGTCGAGTTTTACTTTGACGTCTTTCAGTTGGATCGGTGGTTTGATTTTGACAAAGTCACGTTTGATGACGGGAGCTTCCCCGGAAAACCGGCGCCGGATATTTTTCTCATCGCATCGGAAAAGTTAGGCCTCAGGCCTGAAGAATGCTTAGTCATTGAAGATGCCTTTTCGGGGCTCACAGCGGCGAAAAAAGCAGGTGCAGGCAAGATTATGGCCATTGACCCGCTCGGAAAAAACCGCGCGCTATTTGAAGAAAAACAGCTGGCGGATGACGGGATACTGACAGATTTCACCTCGTTTTTTGAGGTGATTGCCGGACATTCTGTTTGAGAGATCAGCCGGTTCTTCATGCCGATATGGCTGTACAGGCTGCGAACTCCGTTCGCAACACGGGATGTTTTTGTGTTCGGCGGTGTCTGCTTCTCGTGAAGAAAGGGGTTTCGCTTTTTAATCGGAGTCACTTTTAAGACAGGGGTATCCCTGTTTTTTTAATTCCTCGTATTTCTTCCAAAGAAGCGCTAAGGTGCTTATTGCTGACTGTTTATATGTTTCACGATAAAATCCTGAGCATACAAGAAAACCAGCCATCCTGTAAGTCCAAGCCCTGATGCGGCAATGAAAGACAGTGAATGGCGAAGGGCGATGCCGATAATGACCAGCATAATGACTGTGGAGGGGATGCCGGAAGCCACGCTGAATGCAAAATGACTTAATGTCTCCTTCGTTTCGCCTTGGATGTACAGCCAAACCATGCTCAGCATACTGACAATTGGTAAAGCCGCTATTATACCTCCATAACTCGGGCTTCTTCTTGATATTTCAGTGATAATCCCAATAATAGCAGCGGAGACAATGATTTTAACGATCGTAAACATCTTCAGCACGCTCCTTCATCAAACTGAATGCTTTTAGGACAAGTGTTCTTTCTTCATTATTCATGCTGTCAAAAAGAAGCTGTTTAAGCTTTTCTTCATCAAGACCGGAATGCCGGTAAAGGACATCCGCCCCCAAACTGGTAAGTTTTAAAATGACTTTCCGCTCATCCTCAACACTTCTGGTTTTATAAACGTACTTTTTCTGCAGTAACCGCTTTATATGTTCCGAAGCGGTATTATGTGATACTTGAATCGCTTCGGCAATGTCTTTTATTCCGACTGCCTTCTCTTTTTGAATGACTTGCAGAATCCGTACACCTTGGTGAGTGATTTTTTCATGGTGCTGATAACGGAGCCGGTAATAAATATCTGTCCAGAGGTCATTTAATCGCATGATTTCGTTTGACATCATCATCCACCTTCTATCGTTTATTAAGATTATATCTTATATTACGATATATTTTTGCGGATTGAAAGCAATTTTTGAGTATGAGGGAGCGGCATTCGTTCTGTTTTTAGAAGATTGGAAGAGACAAGCGGCCGCAGCTTCAACGAATAAACTTGTTTCATATACTCTCAATAAGTTATTTCCTTTATTTTGGAAACGCCAGCTTAATACCTTCCGCATATAAATAAGGGCACTGACAATATGATAAAGAACCAAAGTATATATTCAAATGCAGTTTTTTTCAGCAGGGCAGTCCTGTGCTGATTGAAAAAGATACGGGGGATAAAAAGCGGGTAAGAAGATAAGGAAAGGAGAGAGAGGGATGGAACTTGATTTTGTGATTCGTCTGGCGGTTGCGGGTCTGCTTGGGGCTCTTATTGGATTGGAGAGAGAATTCAGGGCGAAGGAAGCCGGTTTGAGGACGCATTTTTTAGTGGCCGTCGGCAGCGCCTTGATGATGATCGTTTCCAAATACGGCTTTTTTGATTTGTTATCCAACAGCCATACGTCCTTTGATCCGAGCCGGGTGGCGGCGCAGGTCGTCAGCGGCGTCGGATTTTTAGGAGCCGGCACGATTATTTTGCAGCGGCATGTCGTGCGGGGGCTTACGACGGCCGCGGGGATTTGGGCTACGTCGGGCATCGGGCTGACGATCGGGGCAGGTATGTATGTCATCGGCATCAGCGGCACGATTTTGGCGTTAATCGGGCTTGAACTGTTAAATTTTCTGTTTAAACCGGCGGCGCATTCTTTGTCTGTCAGTTTCAGGATTGAGGAGAAAGCCGTCATGCATGATATTTTAACTTCTCTTGAGGAAAAAGGAATTCTTATTACGTCCTATGAATTGAATAAGGCGGTGCTTGAAGTGAAGGGAAGGGTGAAAAGCAAAAGCGGGAAAGCGGCGGTAATGGAAAAAGTTCAAGCCCTCCCGTATATCCTGTCGGTCAAAGTTGAATAGCAGACAGGGGAAGCCTCCTGTCTGCAGTCATTTCTTTTCAAACATTAATACCAAGGATAGAACGGGATATACGGCCGCGGATAGTATGGATATGGTCTAGGATAATAATAAGGCGGCCGCGGATAGTATGGATACGGTCTGGGGAAATAATAAGGCGGCCGCGGATAATGATATGGCACCCGTTCGTGGCTCTCGGCTGTGTATTCATGATAGAAAGGATCGTACAAGAGGAAAACCTCCTTTTCAAATGTTTGGTTCCGTTTACCTTATTCCTGTATGCCCGGTATGGTGTACGTACAACGGGCAAAAAAAAGACGCCGGTTATCATCCGGCATCTTTTTTTACACTTTCACATCAATTGAATGTCCGGCAGTCGGGTGCTGGGACGGCAGCATTTTCACTGTTTCTTCCGCCGCAGCCTGTGCTTGCTGCATGACCGTTTTTGTTAAAGCGATATTTACATTCTGCGCCAGAGATGCTTGGTGCATAGCGATTGATAACGCAGGGATATCCATAGCTTCCACCTCCTTATCCCTTCATATCGGCGGCATGCTCCGATTATGAAGGGGACTGGCGGTTTCTTTTTACGGCCCATTCTAAAAATGCGGCGGCGCATACCCCGAGGGTATAGGCGAAAATATCACTCCAGACAAATTGCCAGCCGAGGATCAGCCCGCCGAGCGTGCTGCTTCTGATTGCGTCAATCCAAGGCGCGTGATACAGCTGGCTGCATTCAATCAGACAGCAAAACGAGAGGCTCAAAAATGCGGCTGTTTCCGTCCGGATGTGCCGAAACAAAAGCCCGAATCCTGTAAAAATCATTGCCGCCCACAGGGCATCTCCTAAATAAGCGTTTATGATGCCGGGCAATAGGGCGGTGATGTATGCGGTTCTGGACAGCAAACCGAGGGCGATGATAAAAACGGTACATATTCCGTATGTTAATGGATGTCTATTCACTTCACGCTGTTCCCCTTTTTTTGTACTCCCATGTATTGTAAGGAACGACGGAGAAGCTGTCTATGAAAAAACGGCCCGGGAGTCCGCTTTTTTTGCGTTATCTGGCTTTTAGGTTGACGTGGTCTGCTTTTTGGTCACTGCCGATGACGAAGCGGAGCTCATACTGCCCCGTATGGTAGACGTAATCTGTTTCGCCCGTTTTTGGCACTGTCAGGATTTTGTCAGCGCTGCCGATTTGTTTGCTTAAGACGTCAGGTGTGACGCTGCCGAGGTTTAAGCGCCGCTCGACCCCCGTTCCGAAATAGCGTATTTCCGAGATTTTTCCGTTTTTATGATAGGAAAATCCATAACCGGGGTTTCCCATGTTCCAGCTGTATAAATCAAATGGATTGCGGCTGTCTGCTTTTTGTTCCGGCTCGCCGATTTTATCGTAAACGTCCTGTCTTGTGCTTTGGTTGATTTTCAGGCCTTTCACATTTTGCGGCATTTCCCCTTTAAATGCCGATTGGTAAAGGCTGTTCACCAGTTCTTGTGCACGTTGGTTTTCTGTTTTTGAAGCGGCTGCGGCATGGACGGGCTGTATAACCGAAAATGCTTCTGCGCCGAATGCGCATCCCGTGAGCATCACTGCCGATAATCCCGTGGCGAGTGTTTTTTTCTTCAACATATGTGAACGCCTCCTTTTTACCGCTCATACCCGTATGTTTCCTGAGATAAACGAGATGTTTTAGTGAAAGGCCGGCTGGGAATCATAGAGGATGTATAGAGGGGTACAGAAAGGGGAAAAGAAAATGGCTGATACAAAGAAGGTTACAATCAATGGGGTTGAAATGGAAGCGCCGGACGGTCAAACCGTTTTGCAGCTTTTGAACAATAGTTCAATTGACGTGCCGCATGTGTGTTATCACCCGAGTCTCGGGCCGATTGAAACGTGCGATACCTGTATCGTCAATGTTAACGGGGAACTGGTGCGTTCGTGTTCCGCGCAAATAAAGGACGGAGATGTCATCGATACGCTTTCGTCCGATGTGAAAAAAGCGCAGATTATCGGCATGGACAACATTTTGCACAACCATGAATTGTACTGCACGGTCTGTGATTACAACAATGGGAGCTGCGAAGTACATAATACCGTAAAGGAAATGAAAATCAATCATCAAAGCATTCCGTTCGATCAAAAACCGTATCCTAAAGATGAATCAAATCCGTTTTACCGATATGATCCCGACCAGTGCATTTTGTGCGGACGCTGCGTCGAAGCCTGTCAGGACGTACAGGTAACCGAAACGTTAAGCATTGATTGGGAGCGGAAACGCCCGCGGGTCATTTGGGATCAGGATGTGCCGATCAATGAATCATCATGTGTTTCCTGCGGACATTGCTCGACGGTATGTCCGTGCAATGCCATGATGGAAAAAGGCATGGAAGGCGAAGCGGGGTATTTAACAGGCATTAACCAAGAGACGCTTCGGCCGATGATTGACATCACAAAAGGGGTCGAAACCGGGTACGGATCGATTTTGGCCATATCGGACATGGAATCGGCCATGCGGGATGAAAGAATCAAAAAAACGAAAACCGTATGCACTTACTGCGGTGTCGGCTGCAGTTTTGATATATGGACGAAAGGAAGAGACATTTTAAAGGTCGAGCCTCAGGCTGAGGCGCCCGCAAACGGAATTTCGACGTGTGTAAAAGGGAAATTCGGCTGGGATTTCGTCAATAGTGAAAAGCGCCTTACCAAACCGCTTATCCGGGAAGGAGATTCGTTTCGGGAGGCGGAATGGGATGAAGCGCTGCAGCTGATCGCTGATAAATTTACTGATATAAAAGAACATTTCGGCCCGGACGCGCTTGCCTTTATCACATCTTCCAAATGCACGAATGAAGAATCATACGTGATGCAGAAGCTTGCAAGAGCCGTCATCGGCACAAATAATGTCGACAACTGCTCACGCTACTGCCAGTCTCCCGCCACGGCCGGATTGTTCAGAACGGTCGGATACGGCGGTGATTCAGGGTCGATTACAGATATAGAAAAAGCTGAGCTCGTGCTGATTATCGGCTCAAATACGTCTGAGTCTCACCCCGTCCTGTCCACACGCATTAAACGTTCTCATAAACTGCACGGACAGAAGCTCGTCGTCGCTGACTTGCGAAAACATGAAATGGCCGAGCGCTCCGATGTGTTTTTCCAGCCGCGTGCCGGATCAGATATTGTCTGGCTGAATGCCGTATCGAAATATCTGCTTGATCACGATTTGGCGGATACTGCATTTCTGAAGGAGAGAGTGAACGGATTAGATGAATTCGTGAAAAGCCTTGAACCTTATACAATGGAATATGCGGAAAAACATACCGGTGTGGACAAGGATACCCTAATCAAAGTGGCCCGGATGATTCATGAAGCCGGCAGCGTGTGCGCACTGTGGGCGATGGGTGTCACCCAGCATATCGGAGGAAGTGATACGAGCACGGCCATTTCCAACATGCTTCTTGTGACCGGAAATTACGGCAAGCCCGGCGCAGGCTCATATCCGCTTCGGGGCCATAATAACGTGCAGGGAGCCAGTGATTTCGGCAGTATGCCTGACAGCTTCCCCGGCTATGAAAAAGTAACGGATGAAAAAGCCCGCAAAAAGTATGAGCAGGGCTGGGGAACAGACTTGCCGAAAGAAATCGGAATGACAAATCATGAAATGATCGAAGGCATCCACTCAGGAAAACTGAAGTCCATGTACTTAAAAGGAGAAGAAATGGGGCTTGTCGACTCCAATATTAACCATGTTCATGCCGCATTTGAAAAGCTTGATTTCTTCGTTGTGCAGGATATCTTTCTTTCGCGTACGGCCGAGTTCGCCGATGTCGTGCTTCCGGCAAGCCCGAGCCTTGAAAAAGAAGGCACGTTTACGAATACGGAACGGAGGGTGCAGCGCCTTTACGAAGTGTTTGAACCGCTGGGCGATTCAAAGCCTGATTGGCAGATCATTACGGACATCGCCAACCGTCTGGGCGCTGATTGGCACTATGAACATCCGGCAGACATTATGGAAGAAGCGGCAATGCTTTCGCCGCTCTACGCAGGCGTCACTTACGAACGTCTCGAAGGCTACAATTCACTGCAATGGCCGGTTGCAGCGGACGGAACCGATTCACCGCTTTTATTTACGGACAAGTTCCCGTTTTCAGATGGCAAAGCGATTCTATATCCCGTTCAGTGGACCGAGCCGAAAGAATTTGATGAAGAATATGATATCCATGTGAATAATGGGCGGCTGCTCGAGCATTTTCACGAAGGGAATCTGACTTACCGATCAAAAGGAATATCCGAAAAAACACCGAGTGTGTTCCTTGAGGTCTCGCCCGAACTCGCCGAAGAAAGAGGGCTGGAAGACGGAACGCTTGTCCGTCTGACATCACCGTACGGAAATGTGAAAGTCAAATGCGTCATCACAGACAGGGTAAAAGGCAAACAAGTCTATCTCCCGATGAACGATTCAAAAGACGCTGCCATTAACCTTTTGACAAGCAGCTATGCCGATAAGGATACCGATACACCGGCTTATAAAGAAACATCAGCGAAGATGGAGATTTTGAAAAAAGAAGGCGTTAATCCGCTTCCGAAAATCAATTTCCGTTACGGAAACCCGCAGCCGCAGATCGGTGTCCGGGTTGATCGGAAATGGGCGCGTAAAGATTATGTATTTCCGGGAGACGCCGTAAAAAGGGGGAAACAGCAAAATGGCTAAAGCAATCAGCGGCATCCGAAAACAGACCGTCACAGAAGAAGACAAACGAAAAAAGGACTTAGAAGAGATCGAGACGGCTCTTTTACGAAATAAAGACGCGATTTTGGAATCTCTGCACATTCTTCAGCACATGAACGAGCGCGGCGTTTTGGCGCTTCTGCGCGGGCTCTTCGGCCAGGGAGACAAAGTGATGGATATCCTCGTGAAGAAGGCGAATACTCCGGAAACGGCCAATATGCTGAAAAATCTCCTGCTGTTAAGCGGCGTTCTCGGCATGCTCGATGTAAAACAGCTTGAGCCGTTTATCGTTAAAATCAATGCGGGGGTCACAAAGGCCGTCGAGGAAAAAGACAGCGGCAGGAAGACCGGGTATTTTGATATCGTCCGCGCTTTAAAAGACCCGGAAATCAACAAGGCCGTCACTCTGCTGTTTTCTTTCCTGAAAGGCATGGGCGCTGATACGGACGATATGGAAAGAAATACGCAGCCTCCTGAAGACCAAAAGCAGCACCAGAAACCGCAGACGAATGAGTGAACATATCTCCCGAGCCTGGCCGAAGGCTCGGGTTTTTTGCGTGCTTCTCCTGTTTTCTTGGGAGAAATTTCACCTCCGGATTCATGACTTTTGTTGTGTTATGTTAATAGTTAAGGTTATGAATAGAAAAAAATTGAAAATATGTGCTAGGATAAAATTCAAGGCACGTCAACTATTCAAATATGAAACAATCAGGAGTGATGAAACATGAGTAAGCTGAGGAGCACGAGACAAGCCATCCAAAGAACCCTGATGAAAGGAAAAAACGGCCTGGACGTATACAACCCTTTTCCTTGGTATGAAAAAATGAGACGGGAAAGCCCTATACACTTTGATGAAGAAACGAAGGTTTGGAGTGTGTTTTTATACGATGATGTCAAAAAAGTCATCAGTGATAAAGAGACGTTCTCAAGCCTCATGACTGATGTGAAAAGCTCGATTGCAAAGTCCATGCTGAATATGGACCCGCCGAAGCATACCCAAATCAGATCCGCCGTCAATCGCGCTTTCACTCCCCGCGTCTTGAAGGAATGGGAGCCGAGAATTAAAGACATTACCGATCATCTCCTGAAACAGGCAAAGAACAAAGGGCGGATTGATATCGTTAAAGATCTCTCTTACCCTTTGCCGGTCATGGTGATTTCAGAATTATTAGGCGTTCCGTCCGAACGTATGGATCAGTTTAAAAAATGGTCGGACATTCTCGTCAGCATGCCGAAAGATGCGAGTCCTGAAGCGGCGGAGAAAAATCAGCAGGAACGTGACCAATGTGAGGCGGAGCTGGCGGCGTTTTTTGCGGAAATAATAGAAAGCAAACGAAAACAGCCCGGCCAAGACATTATTTCTATTTTGATAAAAGAGGAAGAAGAGGGAGAGAAGCTCACGGCAGAAGATCTGATCCCGTTTTGCAACCTGCTTTTAGTGGCGGGAAATGAAACAACGACTAATCTCATTTCAAATGCGTTTTACAGCATATTAGAGACGCCCGGCCTTTATGAAGAGCTGAGACAGGACCCTTCTCTCATCGCGCAAACGGTGGAAGAGACGCTGCGTTTTCGCGCTCCCGCTCCGTTTGTCAGAAGGACGGTCCGGCACGACACTGAACTGCGCGGACGCCGCTTGAAAAGCGGGGAGATCGTTCTCTGCTACGTTGCATCTGCCAACCGTGATGAAAACAAATTTGAGAAGGCGGGCGTATTTGATATTCATCGCCAATCGAATCCGCACCTTTCCTTCGGATTCGGCGTACACTTCTGCTTAGGCGCTCCGCTTGCCAGACTTGAAGCGGAAGTGGCGCTGAAAGGAATTGTAAAAGCCTTTTCACACCTTGAGCCGGTCCGGATTGAGCCGATCCGAAACAGTGTCATGTACGGGCTGGAGTCTTTAGAAGCGGAGATAAACGAAAATGAGGGAGAAGAAAAATGATGAGAAAAACACACATCGCCATTATTAATGTGGCCGCTCACGGTCATGTCAATCCCACGCTGCCCGTAGCCGAGGAACTTGTCAATCGCGGGTATAAAGTGACATTCGCTACGACTGAGGAATTCGAAGCTTCCGTTGCCAAAACGGGCGCCATTCCCGTTTTATACCGCACAAGCATAAAGGCGGACCCGGAGACGATAAAAGAACGGGTAAACAAAAATGACGCGTTTGTGATGTTTCTGGAAGAAGCGGTTGAAGTGCTTCCGCAGCTGGAAGAGCTGTACAAAGACGACCTTCCTGACATCGTCCTGTTTGATTTTTTAGCGCTTGCCGGAAAATTGTTTGCGGATAATGGCGGCATCCCGGCCGTAAAGTTCTGCCCGAGCTATGCAATGAATGAGTATTTTCAATTAGGAAGAGACGAAGAAACACTGGAAGCGGCCAAACAGGCGATAGAAGAATATCAGGAGCAGATTGAAAATGAACAATTGAAACGGATGACAATGGAAGAATTTTTTATGCCTGAAAAACTGAATATTGTCTTTATGCCAAGGGCCTTTCAGCCGAAACAGGAAACCTTTGATGAACGATTCTGTTTTGTGGGTCCGTCTCTTGGAGAACGCACAAATACGGGAAGTCTGGAAATTGATGCAGCCGATGAGCGTCCGCTTATGCTCATCTCACTGGGAACGGCGTTTAACGCCTGGCCTGAATTTTACCAGATGTGTATTGACGCGTTTCGGGACTCGGACTGGCGGGTTATTATGTCAGTCGGCACAACAATTGATCCGGAAAGTTTTTCGGATGTCCCCGATCACTTTATCATCCGCCAGCACGTTCCTCAGCTTGATGTGCTGGAGAAAGCAAAGCTGTTCGTATCTCACGGCGGGATGAACAGTACAATGGAGGCGATGAATGCGGGTGTCCCGCTCGTTGTCGTTCCGCAAATGCACGAACAAGAGGTCACCGCAAAGCGTGTGGATGAATTGGGGCTTGGCGTGCATCTGCCGCCGAAAGAAGTCACTGTGGCCCGTTTGCAAAAAGACGTTCAAAACGTATACGGCGATAAAAACATCCTCAGCCGCGTGAAAAGCATGCAGCAGAAAATAGAAGAAACCGGCGGCCCCAAACAGGCTGTTTGCGCCATTGAAGAATTTTTGAAAAAGGCGGCCGTCGAAAATTGATTGAGAAACAGGCAGCGCACCGGAAGACGGCTGCCTGTTTTGTTATATGTTTTTCTTCATGCCGCATCTCCGGCATTCCCTCAAAAATTTTCCGCCCTTCACTGAGCTTTTAAACAGCGTGTAGTCGCAATTGTCACATCGGCCGCTGTGAACATCAGGATATTCATTGAACTCATAAATGACCGAAGTATCGTATCCTTTTGTCTCGAACTCTTTTTTTGTTTCCATGATTGAAAATCCCTCCGCGAATCAAATCGTTCTGCCCGGTTAATGATACAGCAACTGCACGGGGGATTCAACGGGAGCATAGCTTGATTTTCCCGGCTGATTGCGTAACAATAATAGAAATAAATGACGGCCTGCCATAGGGCGCCCGGCATCTGAAGGGAAGAAGAAAACAGCGATGGGAAAAGGATTGAACGGGAAACGGATTGCCATCGGCGGTTCGCGGAAAACAGAAGAGATCACAAGATTAATAGAAAAGCAGGGCGGAACGGCGGTCGTCCGTTCCCTCCAAGGAACCGTATACCTGGCGGAGGATCAAATTGAACCCGACGTAAGAACATTTGCCGGGCAAAAAGCCGACTGGGTAATATTCACCACAGGCATCGGTACGGAAACGTTATTGTCGGTATCGGAAAAAATCGGTCTGAAAGAAGAATTTTTAGCGGCCGTTCATGAAGCGAAAATCGGCTGCAGAGGCTATAAAACATATGCGGCCTTAAAAAAGCTCGGCATCACGCCGCATGCCTCAGATGAAGACGGTACAACAAGAGGGCTGATCCGCTCCTTGGAACGATTTGACTTTAAAGATAAAAAAGTCATGATACAGCTTCATGGCGAAAAAGCGCCGGTCTTAACGGAGTTCCTTGAGAAAAACGGAGCGGAGGTATTCCCTGTTCTGCCGTATCAGCATATTCCGCCTGAAAGGGAGACGGTTGATAAACTGCTGGGAGAGCTGTTAAACGGAGAGGTCGATGCCGTATGTTTTACAACAGCCATTCAAGTGCGCTCTCTCTTTGATTATGCAAAAGAAAAAGGATCCACAAAAGAATTGCAGCAGGCATTCGAAAAACAAGTGCTTGCCGCCGCAGTCGGCAAAGTGACGGCTGAAGCGATCCGGGATGAAGGGGTAAAGAGGGTCCTTGCTCCGGACATTGAGCGGATGGGAGCGATGATTATTGAATTATCCCGTTACTATGAATCTCTGACCTTGTCATAGACCATCATTCAGCAGGGAAAAAAGCCTACGCTTCCCTGCTGAATTTTTTTAATTGCCAGTGTTCCGTGAAAAGGGAAGGATATGTCAAGGCGCTGAGTATGATACATGTAAGAAGAGCGGAGGCCATCGTTGTAAAAACGATCAGCAGCTGAAAGCGCACCGCCTGTATCGGATCAGCCCCCGCTAAAATCTGCCCCGTCATCATGCCGGGAAGCTGAACGAGACCCAATGTTTTCTGGCTTTCAAGCGTCGGGATCATACTGAGCTTCATACTGGACGTCAATATCTGCCGGACGGCCTGCTTAGGCGTTCCTCCGAGAGAGAGAATCAGCTGGATTTCTTCTTTCCGCAGGTCTGCTTCCGAACTGAGCCTGCTTAAAAACAGGCTTGAGAGCACCATGGAGTTTCCGATGACCATGCCGCTTATCGGAATGACATATCTTGAAGTGAACGGAATGATGTGAAGGGTCAGTAAAAGTCCCTGCGTCACGGTTTCCGCGATCGCCAGTGTCAGAAAAACGCGCCAAAATGAGCCGATCCGCATTTTTTTCCGTTTGGAGACATTGTGCGAAGCGGCCGTGAGCATGAGAAGCACCATTAATATGATAAATATCGGGTGATCACCGCGAAAAATCAATGACAGCACATAGCCGATGATGAGAAGCTGAATGACGGCCCTGACGGTTGCGACGATCATATCCTTTTCGACGCCGGCTTTAAAAGATTTAGACAGGAATAAAGCGATAATGACAAATATACTTGTCAATAACAGAGAAAGATCATTCATATCAGCACCCGCTCCCTTGTAAAAGCGCCCGGGCCTTTTCGTGTTTCGGTTCCTTAAAGAACGTTTTCGTTTCCGCGGTCTCTAAAAGCCGACCCTCAGCCATAAACCATACCGTATCGGATAACCGTTCCGCTTGTTCAAGGTTATGGGTGATCCACAGGACCGTCAGCTGTTTTTGCCGATGGAGTTTCGTAATCAGTTTCTCAATGATGAGAACGGATGACGGGTCCAGCGCCGAGGTGATTTCATCCAGCAGCAGGATGGACGGCAGTCCGGCGAGGGTTCGCGCTAATGAGAGCTTCTGCCGCTGGCCTCCGGATAATTCTTTTGCATTCCGATCCAGAAGCACGCGCGGAAGGTCTGTAAAATCTGCGAGCTCTTCAGGCGTATAGTGCTGTGCCCCGTGGAGTTTTTCTGCGAGCAGAAGGTTGTCCCGCACCGTTCCCTCGAGGACGGGAGCTGATTGAAATGCAAGGCCCGCGGTTTTTCTGAGCTCTCTGATGTCCCAGTGTCTTATTTCTTTTCCGAATACAAGCACTTCCCCTTCATCAGGTGTATTCATCAGATTGCACAGTGACAGCAATGTGCTTTTTCCCGCGCCGGAAGGGCCTATCAACGCCGTGATAGAACCTTTTTGAATATGTCCGGTTACACGGCTTAGGACATCAAAGGACGTATTGTTTTGTTCAAAGCGTTTGCCGGCTGACAGAAAAGATATTGCTGGAATTTCTTCTTTCATACAGGAGGACACCTTTCGTAAAAAAATCAGGAACCGGTGAGATTGGCTGACGTTTGCTCAGCCGTTTTCTGGTCTGTCTGCCGGGAAGCGAATGTATGCATGACCATTCCCGCAATAATAATGAACAGTCCGGCAAATGAAAGAAGTGACGGAAACGCCGCGGATAAAAAGACGATTTCGCCGATCAGTGCAAAAAGAACCTCTCCGGACTGCGTCGCTTCAACAGCAGCGAGCTTCTGCGGCTCATTCCTCACCATATCGGTGGCGCGGAAAAATAATACTGTTGCGATAACGCCAGAGCTGAGTGCGACGATAAAGGATTGGAATGACTGTCCCATTGACGGAAGCCCGTCTCTATGCCAGCCGAAAGCGGCGATCAAAAGCCAAAACGGAAGGCTTGCGAGCGTCATCCCGAGCACCCGCTGAAACGTATCGAGTTTTCCGCCGTATTGTTCCAGCATTTTGCGGTTGCCGAGCGGATAGGCAAAAGCGGCGATGACGACCGGCACCACGCTGAATAGTATCGTGCGGCCGGACAGAGAACCCGCATGCTGAAGCTGAATCAGACCGGCTCCGATCAGGATGATGACGGAAGTAACCAGCGAAATCAGCGGGATCTTTTGTCTGGCGGAAACCGGGCCCGCCGGTGAATGTTTTGTTTCGTAGAAAAACGGCGACAGAAGCACACCCGCGACAATTGTAATCTGCCACGTGCCGGCGATCAGCCAGCCCGGCCCATATGCCGCCGCAAACGTAATCGGGGCATAAAAAAGCACGAACCCGGTAAAACTCCACTTCAGCCAAAAAAACGGTTTTTTCCGGATTTCATGCCAGAGCGGCGCCCATTTTCCTTTCGCATAAACGATCAAAAATAAAAACGGAACCATAAAAAGAAAACGCAGGGAAGAGCTCCACATCCAGCTTCCGCCGGAAAGCTCCATCGCCCTGTTTAAAATAAATGTGACTGCAAAAAACAGAGATGCCAATATTCCGATCACGATGGCTTTCATTAAATCCCTCATTTTGACACATATTTTTTTATACTATACTATTCACCGGCAGGCTTCGCAATGGAATATGAGAAAATAGCGTTTTAACAAATGATGAATGGGAAACAGACATATACGGAGGTGAAAACAATGCAGAAAGAGGATATTCAAGTGCTTTATTTTGAAGATGACGGCCGCATTCCGAATAACCCGAATCTTCCGCTTGTTATTTATAAAGCGGTATTTAATGAAGAAACGGTGCAGAAAGCAGAGTCCGTCCTCAGCCGGCACGATTGGTCGAACAGCTGGACGGGCGGAGTATTTCCGTATCACCATTTTCACAGCACCACGCACGAAGTTCTTGTCGCGGTAAAAGGAAACGCGGTTTTGAGGTTCGGCGGGGAACAAGGAGCGGATGCCGTTCTTCAAACGGGGGACGCAGCGGTCATTCCGGCCGGCACCGGACATAAAAAACTGTCGGGCAGTTTTGATTTTACCGTGATCGGGGCTTATCCGGGCGGCCGGCAGTACGATACAAAAACGGAGAAAAATGATAGAACTTCAGAAGAAATCAGCCGTGTCCCCCTCCCGGAATGCGACCCCTTTACGGGAAAAACGGGCCCGCTATTAAAATTGTGGGAAAAATGACAGGGGAAAAGCGGATGGTCTGTAAAAAAATAGCCTAAAAGAAACGTTATTACACCCCCGCCATATAAATAATTTCATAAACGAAACAATTCACGTTCAAATTTTGTTCAAAAAGTGTTATTATATAAGAGTAAATCAAATTGGGGTTTTTTATGTTTGCTATTTTCAGAGAGGAAAAAGAAATTTTGACTTATTCAATTGTTTTTGTTGATATAAAAATAATACTGGATATGGCAAAGTGAAAAACTGGGTAGTAAACATTTATTTTTGTAAATGATTGTGCATGAATTCACAATCTTGCTTTTTCATGCTTTTCTGCATGAAGGGGGAAAGGCTACCCTTTCCAAAAAAATCAGCATACTGCTTATAGTAAAGGAGAATCGGATATGCCAGAAACAATCGATCAAACAAATGCATCTGTCAGCCAAGGCCAACGCGATCTTATTGATCAGCTGCTAAAACCTGAAGTTCAAGAATCACTGACTGTTTTAGTGGATCAGCTTCCAAAACTGACTGAGTTAGTAAATATTTTAACGAAGTCTTATGATTTTGCACAGTCTGTAGCGACAGACGAAGTATTGAAGAGCGATACAGTGGGTGCGCTTACAGAAATTCTTGAGCCGGTGAAAGAAACAGCGAAAGAAGTGGCGGCTACTGCGATCGAAGCAAAAGACCGCGCGGATGCAAGCAATGAAACGATCGGACTTTTCGGCCTGCTGCGCATGCTGAAAGATCCTCAAGCTCAAAAGCTGTTCCGTTTTGCTAACAGCTATCTTGAAATCATGAACGAAAAACAAAAATAATCTCAGATTCAAATTGATATAAAGGACGGAGGATATACGATGTCAAAACATATTGTCATTTTAGGCGCTGGTTACGGCGGAGTTCTTTCTGCTTTAACCGTTCGCAAACATTACAGTAAAGATGAAGCACGCGTAACCGTTGTGAACAAATACCCGACTCACCAAATCATTACGGAACTGCACCGCCTTGCAGCGGGCAACGTGTCTGAACAGGCTGTTGCTATGCCGCTTGAAAAACTTCTGAAAGGAAAAGACGTCGACATTAAAATCGCAGAAGTCAATTCTTTCTCAGTTGATAAGAAAGAAGTTGCCCTTTCTGACGGTTCTAAGCTGACTTATGACGCGCTTGTTGTCGGACTTGGTTCTGTTACGGCTTATTTCGGCATTCCTGGACTCGAAGAAAACAGCATGGTGCTGAAATCTGCGGCTGATGCCAACAAAGTATACAAACACGTGGAAGACCGTGTGCGTGAATACGCTAAAACGAAAAACGAAGCTGATGCAACAATCCTTATCGGCGGCGGCGGCTTAACAGGCGTTGAGCTTGTCGGTGAGCTTGCTGACATCATGCCGAACCTTACGAAAAAATACGGCGTAGATCCGAAAGCAATCAAACTGAAATTAGTAGAAGCAGGTCCGAAAATTCTTCCTGTTCTTCCTGATGACCTTATCGAACGCGCGACAAAAAGTCTTGAAAAACGCGGCGTTGAGTTCTTAACAGGTCTTCCTGTTACAAATGTTGAAGGAAACGTTATTGATCTGAAAGACGGTTCAAAAGTCGTTGCCAACACATTTGTATGGACAGGCGGCGTACAAGGCAACCCGTTAGTCGGCGAATCCGGCCTTGAAGTGAACCGCGGCCGTGCGACGGTTAACGATTTCTTACAATCTACTTCTCATGAAGATGTATTCGTTGTCGGAGACAGCGCTGTATACTTTGCGCCGGACGGCCGTCCGTACCCGCCGACAGCGCAAATCGCTTGGCAGATGGGTGAACTTGTCGGTTACAACCTGTTCGCTTACTTAGAAGGAAAAACGCTTGAAACATTCAAGCCTGTAAACTCTGGTACGCTTGCAAGCCTCGGACGTAAAGACGCGGTTGCCATCATCGGAGCGAACTCTACTCCGCTGAAAGGTCTTCCGGCATCTTTAATGAAAGAAGCAAGTAACGTACGTTATTTAACACATATCAAAGGATTATTCAGCCTCGCTTACTAATCCTTAAAATCACACAGAAGACATTGCCGGACTTTCTCGGCAGTGTCTTTTTTTGTATGAAAATGTTAACGGATACAATTTTCTGAAAAATAAAATAAAAATGATTGATATGTGAGAAAGAGGAAGCTAAAATAAAAAAGAACCATTTTGTTAACGTTAACATTTTTAAGAGGGAGGATGAAAGTGTGAAAGCTTTTATGGGTGATGATTTTTTACTGGATAGTACAACGGCCGTAAAGCTGTACAGGGAATACGCTGAAAACATGCCGATCATTGATTATCACTGTCACTTAAGCCCAAAGGAAATCTATGAAAATAAAACCTTCGCAACGATTACGGAGGCATGGCTTTACGGTGACCACTACAAGTGGCGGATCATGAGGGCCAACGGCATTGAAGAGCGCTGCATTACCGGAAACGCTTCAGATGAAGAGAAGTTTTTCGCCTGGGCAAAAACGGTGCCGATGGCGATAGGCAATCCGCTGTACAGCTGGACGCATTTAGAGCTGCAGCGCTGGTTCGGCATTTATGACGTATTGAATGAAAAAACGGCCGCGGCAATTTGGAAAAAAACGAATGAGCTCCTGCAGGGAGACGGGTTTGGCGCAAAGGATCTCATTCTGAAATCAAATGTCAAAGTCATTTGCACAACCGACGATCCTGCCGATGCGCTGACATACCACCAACTGTTGAAAGAAAGTGATTTTCCGGTTCAAGTGCTGCCCGGATTTCGGCCTGACAAAGGACTGGACATCAGCAGCCCGGGTTTTGCCGATTGGGTCCGTTCGCTGGAGAGCGCTTCCGGAATGGCTGTCACCACCTACCAATCGTATTTAGATGCGTTAGAATCCCGCGTCCGCTTTTTTCACAATGCCGGGGGAAGAGTGTCGGATCATGCGTTAGATCAAATGGTTTATGCCGAGACGACCGAAGAGGAAGCGGCCCGGATTTTTGCCGCCGGATTAAGCGGAGAGCATGTATCTTTTGAAGATGAAAAGAAATTCAAAACACGGACGCTGCAATATCTTTGCGGTCTTTACGCCGAACTGGACTGGGCGATGCAGTTCCATATTAACGCGTTAAGAAATACCAATACAAATAAGTTCAGCAGCCTCGGTCCTGATACGGGATATGACTCAATTAATGATGAACGTATCGCAAAACCGCTTGCCCGGCTGTTAGATTCCGCCGAAAAAAAGCGGCAATTGCCTAAAACGATTTTGTATTCTTTGAATCCGAATGACAACTATATTATCGCCAGCATGATCAACAGCTTTCAGGATGGGAAAACACCGGGGAAAATTCAATTCGGCACAGCCTGGTGGTTCAATGACACGAAAGATGGAATGCTCCAGCAAATGAAAGCGTTATCAAACATAGGCCTGTTCAGCCGTTTTATCGGGATGCTGACGGATTCAAGAAGTTTCCTGTCCTACCCCCGCCATGAATACTTCAGGCGGCTTGTCTGCACGCTGATCGGCGGCTGGGCGGAACAAGGCGAAGCGCCTTACGATATGGAGCTTTTAGGAAAGATTGTCGAGGGGATTTGTTACCGGAATGCTGAGGAATATTTCCGCTTTTAAAAAATGGAATGAAAGAGGTGGCCTATGAGTAATGTGCCTGTCGTGACAGCACCTGCGGCAAAAGTGAAGGAGCATAAGCTGAGTCTGAAAGAAAAAGTATCCTATGGTTTTGGAGATTTTGGGAACGGATTTATGTTTGATCTCGGGCAGATCTATTTGCTGAAGTTTTTCACAGATGTCGCAGGCATTCCGGCAGCGTTCGCCGGCAGTATTTTTTTGGTCAGCAAGCTGTTTGCGGCTGTGACTGATCCGATTGTCGGCTCGGCCATTGACTACAGAAAAAAGATCGGACCTCGGGGGAAATTCAGGCCGTACTTATTATTCGGAAGTATTATTCTTGCGGTCATGACCGTATTGATTTTTGTGTCACCGGACGTGAGCGTCACCTGGAAGCTTGTGTACGCCTATGCTTCTTACATGCTGTGGGGGGTCGCTTATTCTTTCGTCAATATTCCGTACGGCTCTCTCGGCGCGGCCATTACACAGGATGCGGAGGACAGAACGGCGCTTTCCGCATTCCGCCAGATCGGCTCCCTCGGCGCGCTGCTCATTACAAGTGTCATCGTCATCCCGATTCTTGTTCATTTTGATAACGTTCACATCGGCTACCCGGCAGTCATGGGAATGATGGCCGTAATCGGAATCGCGGGATTTATGATCTGCTACCGAAACTGCAAAGAAAGAATTATCGTCCGTGAAGCGCCGAAAGAAAAGCTGTCCGTCATGTCGGTTTTCAAATGCTTTATCGGCAACAAACCGCTTCTGACCGTCGTTTTCATGACGATTTTCTCAATATCGGCATATAACATTAAATCCGCTATGCTTGTTTACTTCGCCCAGTACAATCTCAACAATGCGGAGCTGATGTCCTACATGAGTTTTATCATCATCGGTTCTTCATTTTTAGGTGTTTTGTTTATGCCGAAACTCGTCAAACGTTTCGGAAAAAAGCAAACGGTGATGATCGGTTTTGCCGTCAGCGCCGCGGCTGATGCGCTGAATTTCTGTCTCCCGTCAAACGTATTTATCTTTACGGCGTTAGCGAGCATTGCTTTTATCGGGATCAGCATACCAAACGGCATTACGTGGGCGCTCGTGTCGGACATTATTGATTACGGAGAATGGAAGACGGGTGAACGGAAGGAGGCGACGACATATTCGCTTTTCAACTTCTCCAGAAAACTCGCCCAATCTTTATCAGGTTTTCTTTCAGGCATCGGGCTGAGCGTTATTGGCTATATCCCGAATGCATCTCAGACAAAAGGCACGCTGATCGGGATTAAAGGGCTTCTGCTGCTGTACCCGGCTTTCGCTTTAGCGTGCGCCATGCTGATTATCGGTTTAATGTATAAACTGACGGACCGGCAGCATGCCGAGCTCGTTCAGGACTTACATCATGCAAAACCTTAACTTTAGTGATTTTATGGACTGTCCGTTAATGGTACAATAGAAATAAATGCCAGCATACAGAAAGAAAGGAAAAACGATGGTAACCATAAAAGATATCGCAAAACTCGCCAACGTATCCCACACAACCGTATCCCGGGCACTTAACGGCAGCCCCTACATTAAAGAGCATACAAAACAGAAAATATTAGAGCTCGCTTCACAGCTGAATTACACACCGAATGTAAATGCAAAAAGCCTTGCCATGCAAAAGTCCCATACGATCGGACTGTTTTTTACAAGCATCACAAACGGAACCTCACACAGCTTTTTTTCCGATACCATCAAAGGTGTAAACCGCACAATCAGTGAGGAATACAATTTGTTCGTCCGCGCGATTGACGACCTGAAAAGCTTTGAAACCATTACGCCCATGAGATATGACGGAATCATTTTAATGAGCCAAAGCGACAGTGATAATTCATTTATTTATTATATCCGCGAGAAAAACATCCCGCTTGTTGTGCTGAACCGGGACATTGATGACCGGAGCATCACGAATATCCTGTCAAACGATAAAGAAGGCTCCAGACAGGCGGTCGACTGCCTGATCGCAAACGGACACAGAGATATTGCGATCATTGAGGGAAAGGAAGGATTCAGGTCAACTTCTCAGCGGAAAGAAGGCTATTTGACATCTTTAATTGATCATTCTATCCCGATTAAGCATGAATACAGTGTAAAAGGCCGCTATGATATGGAAAGCGGCAGTCAGGCGATGGAAAAACTCTTGGCGCTTCAATCACCTCCTACGGCTGTTTTTTGTTCAAACGATGATATGGCGATCGGGGCGATGAACGCCATTTTCGCCAAAGGCCTGAACGTTCCGGAAGATATATCCGTTATCGGGTTTGATGACATCGGCATTTCCCAATACATGACGCCGAGGCTTTCGACAGTAAAACGCCCGGTTGAAAACATCAGCATACTCGGCGCAGAGAAGATTTTGGCGCTAATCGCCGACCCGGATACGGCGGCGGAAAAAATATATGAAAACACCGAGGTGATCATAAGAGATTCCATTAAAAAACTCACATAACGGCCCGTCTGAATATCCGGGTTTTCACACGGAGAAATGTTAACGTGTGCATAAATACAGAAGGAGGCGGACAGCTTGCAGCAGCTGAATAAAAAGATGTGCGGCGAATACATTCAATATCCTGAAAAAGTCCTTCAGTTCGGTGAAGGCAACTTTTTGCGGGCTTTCGCTGACTGGCAGATCGATCAATTGAATCAATTGACGGATTTTAACGGAAGCGTTGTCGCCGTACAGCCGAGAGGCTCTGAGAAAATCAAACGTTTAAACGAGCAGGACGGTTTATTTACGCTTTTTTTGCAGGGGATAAAGGACGGAAAACCGGCTGAAGAACACATGATCGTCAAATCCATCAGCCGCGGCATTGATCTTTTTTCTGACTATGATTCCTTTAAACGGCTGGCAGCACAAGATGAGCTTCGTTTTATCATTTCCAATACGACAGAAGCGGGAATCACGTTTGAGAAAGGCGACCGGCTTGAGGATAGACCTCAAAAAACATTCCCCGGGAAATTAGCGGCGTTCCTTTATTTCCGCTATAAGGCATTTGCGGGTGACGCCGAGAAAGGGTGCATTGTGCTTCCATGTGAACTGGTCGAAGAAAACGGACGGAAACTGAAGGCAGCCGTGCTTCAATATGCCGGGCTGTGGGAGCTGGAACCTGGTTTTACTCAATGGATTCATGACGCGAACATCTTCTGCAATACCCTCGTGGATCGGATTGTTCCCGGATTTCCTGTTGATACCGCGGAAGAACTTACCGATTTTCTCGGATACGAAGACCGTCTGCTTGTGGTTGGTGAGCATTATTATTTGTGGGTGATAGAAGGGCCGGAACAGCTTCAGAATGAGCTTCCTTTTGCTGAGGCCGGGCTGAACGCACTGATCACGTCTGACCTTACGTCTTACAGGACAAAAAAGATGAGAATCTTAAACGGCGCTCACACGGCATTGGCGCCAGTGGCTTTACTATACGGACTGCAAACCGTCCGGGAAGCGGCTGAGCACGAGGTGACGGGCAGATTCATTGAAGAGCTGATCAATGAAGAAATCCTCCCTGTGCTGCAAATGGAGGGTGTCATCCAATACGCGGCAGATGTGTTACAGCGGTTTAAAAACCCTTATATCCACCATTATCTGCAAAGCATTACCCTTAACGCCGCCGCGAAATTCAAAACAAGAAACCTGCCGACGCTGAAGGCTTATATCGAACAGGAGGGCCGGCTACCTGAGAAGCTGGTATTTTCGTTCAGCGCCATGATCTATTCATACTGGAACGGACCGAACAAACCGGCAGACGGCGAGGAGGTTCTTAACCGTTTTCAAATGGCGCGGTCCCGTTGCAAAGATGATATGTTTCAAGCGGCATCTGCCATATTAGGAGAAGAGCGATTGTGGGGGGAGAATCTGAATCATCTTCCGGGGCTGACTGAACGAACGGCTTTTTTTCTGTCTGTCATTCATAAGCGGGGTATGAAGCATGCGTTACATGAATGCTGCGGAAAAAAGGGGGAAGTGAAATGAAAGAGGTCATAAAAATCCATAAAAACGATAACGTGCTTCTCGCCATGCGCCATTTTAACAAAGGGGAGCGGCTGCATACAGACGGACTGACGATTGAAGTGAAGGATCCTGTAAAGCGGGGGCATAAAATCGCGCTGCAAACCATTGAAGAAAACGGCAGCATCATTAAATACGGTTTTTCAATCGGGCGTGCGACAAGGCGGATTTCGGCCGGCGAGCATATTCATACCCATAATCTGCAAACAAATTTATCCGATGTGCAAGAATACACGTATTCACCGCGCTTCGAGGACAATCCTTTTACAAATGAGAACCGGACATTTAAAGGCTACAGAAGAGAAAATGGTACATCCGGCGTCCGGAATGAACTGTGGATCGTGCCTACAGTCGGCTGCGTAAACGGCGTCGCTGAGAAAATCCTGCAGCGCTTCGTAAAAGAGGCGAAAGACATTGCGCCCTTTGACAATGTGCTGGTTTTAAAGCACCAATACGGCTGCTCCCAGCTTGGCGATGATCATGAGAATACGAAACAAATGCTGATGAACGCCATCCGTCATCCAAATGCTGGCGGTGTGCTGGTTTTAGGGCTCGGCTGTGAAAATAATGAGCTTGCGGCGATTAAGGAAACGCTTTCTGAAGTGAATGGAGATCGGGTGAAATTTCTCGAATCACAAGCTGTCACAGATGAAATTGAAGCGGGTACTGCGCTTCTTAAAGAGATACACCTTGCGGCAAAGGGAGATAAACGTGAGGAGATTCCGCTGTCAGAATTGAGCATCGGATTGAAATGCGGCGGGTCGGACGGTTTTTCCGGCATCACCGCAAACCCTTTATTAGGGAGATTTTCAGATTACTTGATTGCACAGGGAGGGAGCACGGTCTTAACGGAGGTGCCTGAGATGTTCGGCGCTGAGACGATTCTCATGCAGCGTGCGGCGAGTGAAGAAGTGTTTCATAAAACAGTCCGATTGATCAATGATTTCAAGCAATATTTTATGAAGCATGAGCAGCCGATTTATGAAAACCCGTCACCAGGGAATAAGGAAGGCGGCATTTCAACGCTCGAAGACAAGTCGCTCGGCTGCACCCAAAAAGCCGGTCTTGCACCGGTTTCTGATGTGCTGACATACGGTGAAACACTGAAAACAAAGGGATTGACACTGCTCAGTGCGCCCGGCAATGATTTAATCGCTTCTTCAGCGCTCGCCGCGGCGGGCTGTCACATCGTTTTGTTTACAACCGGAAGAGGCACGCCGTTCGGCACATTTGTCCCGACTGTGAAAGTATCAACAAATACCGATTTATCTCAATCAAAGCCTCATTGGATTGATTACAACGCGGGCAGATTGGCGGAAGACCAAACAACAGAAGATCACATTGTAAGAGATTTTATTCAATACATTATTAAAGTTGCAAGCGGAGAATTCGTCAATAACGAAAAAAACGATTTTCGGGAGCTTGCAATTTTTAAGTCCGGTGTGACATTATAAGGGAAAAGGCGATCTGACAACAGACCGCCTTTTCGAGTTGACTTATCGTTTTGCCCCTTGATGAATTGTGAGTATCTATAAGTTATAATAATGGAATGGTGCCTTACATAAAGGAGATTTTTATAATATATATAATTATTATGGAAGATTGATTTTCAGTCACATATTTCAGAGGGGGTCCTAATGAATAACATTTTATATATTGAAGATGACCAAGAAATTGGCCAATTTGTAAAAGGTGATTTAGAAGATCGGGGCTATATGATTATATGGCTCACTTCTTCCTATAATTACGAAACATATATAGAAAAGGCTGATCTGATCGTGCTTGATATAATGATGCCCGGTTTAGACGGATTTACAATCGGTCAAAGGATGAAAAAAACACATCCGCAGATCCCGCTCTTGCTTTTAACAGCCAGAACGGGTCTGGAAGATAAGCTGAAAGGCTTAGGATTTGCGGATGATTACGTGACAAAGCCCTTTCATCCCGATGAACTGGCTGCTCGAATCGAAGTATTATTAAGAAGATTTGACAAGACTGCCATTCATGAATTGAAGCTAAAACACTTAAGTGTTCACTTGAAAGAAAAAAGAATTTTAAATCATCAAAGTCATGAGGAAATATTTTTAACTGATAAGCAGTTAAGGATTTTTTTGCTTTTGCTTAGACATCCCAATCAAATATTAACAAAGGAACAAATTTATGAAAATATTTGGGAACAGCCTTATATCGAAGGGGATAAGACGTTGATGGTACATATCCGGCATTTACGGCAAAAAATCGAGATCAATCCAAATGAGCCGGAAATTCTTGAAACAATCAGAGGGATTGGATACAGGATCAAACAATGAAATTATCAACCAAATACCTTATTAATATCGTTGCCTCAATTTTGTTTTTTCCGATAGCCTTTTTAGGCGTGAATTTTCTATACTATGTCACATTAACATACTTGATTGATCACCAAGGGCAAGTACACTATGAACCAAACAAGTTGGAAAGTGATTGGAAGTCTGATGTGGAAGATTTTTCAGGGAAATCCAATCGGGAAATTACGTCTGCTTTCCCGCACATGAAGCAATATAAACACTCTGATATTGTATGGATAAATGATAAGGGAAAGGTGATGTTTTCTAACTCAGAACGGTTGGCCAAAAAGGGTGAGGTTATTCACCTTAGCGAATTGATTAAAATGATAGAACAAAACGAAAAGAAATATTTATTGCTGAGTGCTTATGTAAATGGGAGTGAAGATAGCGGATATGCATTTTTAGAAACTCCGCGCTCAATTATAGGATCTCAATGGGAGGTTATGAGGGCTAAGTATTCCTATATATGGTTTATCGCCTTGATTTTTGTCTGTTCACTTTTTGTGATTAATTCATGGATGTTTTTTGCGAAAATACAAAAAAGGTTAATTTCTTTGGGGTATCATATGAAAAAACAAGATAATGACGGCATACCGGAATTTGTAACAGTTAAACAGAAGGATGAACTGGGCCAAGTGGAATATTCATTCAACCAGATGGTTGAGGAACTAAGGAACAGCAGACAAAAAGAGCGCGAAGAAGGCGAAATCCGAAAAAACTTGATTGCTGATTTATCTCATGATTTAAGGACCCCTCTTACGGTTATAAGAGGGCATACATTTACATTAAAGAATGAAATAAGCAGTGAAAATGGAAAGCATTCTTTAGGGATCATAAACGATAAAATAACGTTTATGGGCGAACTGATTGACAATTTGTCATCATTTTCTCTTCTTGCCGCAGGTAAATTGCCGCTTCATAAAAAGAGTTGTGACATATTAAAGATAATACGTTCTTCGTTAACAGCTTGGTATCCGATTTTTGAGAAAGAGCACTTTACAATAGATATTGATCTGAAGGAAAACATCGTATGGGAAATAGACGAGACTTGGTTGAAGAGAATTCTTGATAACATTTTTCAAAATGTTTTGCGCCATGCTCATTCAGGAAAATACGTTTCCGTACAGACAAAGCTAATTGAAAACAAACCCGTAATCATAATTGAGGATAGGGGCCCGGGAATGAATAATAAATCTGAAAGAAAAGGCGCCGGGATTGGCTTATCGATCATTAATATGATGCTTAAACAAATGGGGCTTGAACATAAAATAAAGAGCAATCAAAACGGAACGATTTTTATAATTTATCCAAACAGCAGTGAATACGTGAAGCCGTAGAGGCTTCACGTATTTTTTATGTTGAGAAATTTAAACGCAAATTAACCTTGATTATATCTTCTTTTTAACCTCGTAAGTTTATATTATAAACAGAACAAGACGGAAAGGAATGATGAAAAGTGGGAAAGGCTGATCCAGCTTTAATATCCAAAGGTATCAATGTTTCTATAAAAAAGAAAGAAATTTTACATGATATAAATTTAACATTGGAAAAAGGAAAAATATATGGTTTATTAGGTCCCAACGGTGCAGGAAAAACGACATTGCTTAAAGTTCTTTTAGGCATATTTCCTCCAACTTCAGGTGAAGTGATTTTTGAGGGAAATAACTTATATCGCAATCCAAATAATGATGTGATTCAGTCTATCGGAAGTATTATAGAATTTCCTGGCTTTTATGAAAATTTGACTCTTTTTGAGAATATTAAATTACATCTTAACTATTTAAAAAGATCAGCTTCTGATGAAGAAATAAATGAGATTTTAGGAAAGGTTGGACTTTTTGAACATAAAGATAAGCTGTTTTCGCAAACTTCATTAGGAATGAAACAGAGGCTGGGAATTGCCAGAGCAGTTGCGCATGCTCCTGCATTGCTTTTGCTGGATGAGCCGACGAACGGTTTAGATCCATATGGTATTAAAGAAGTACGTGAAATGCTGATCCAAGAAGTAATGAAAAATGGAACCACAGTCGTTATCTCAAGTCACCTTTTAAGTGAGATTAATCTCATGGCCGATGAATTGCTTATTATGAATAAGGGGGAGATTATTTTCGAGTCAGCCTTTATGAAAAATACGCAACATCTTTATTTATACAAAATTCCAGCTGAAGCGAGTATTAATTGGGCGGATATTGAGAAATTTGCGGATCATGTTATTTCAAGGAATAAACAGCAATTCGAGTTTATTTCAGTAATTCATCCGTCGGAAATGAAAGAGAAATTAAATTCTTGTGGATTTAACAAGGAATCTATTGACGGATTTAAGCTATCTTTGGAAGATCTTTATTTAAAACTGCTGGCAAAGGAGAAAGGTCATGAGTCTGTTAGTGCGTAACGAGTTTCTAAAACTTAAAAGACTGAAATCAATTTATGTTATTTTCTTTCTAAGCTTTTTGCCATTTCTCATAAACGGAATCGGTCTTTTGGCTATGAACGAAAATACAGATTGGAACAAATTTTATATGTTTGTTTTTAATCAGTATTCGATCCTTTTTCCAACTGTTATTTTTATTTTTTCAGGTTTTTATTTTTATTTAGAATTTAAAAACAGGACAATGCTGAATTGGATGTCATATCCGTATCATAAATTCAAATTGATATTATCAAAGCTAGCTGCAGCTTTTCTATTTTTGTTTTTAATTTCAGCTGTTAATCATATTATTCACTTATCCACCTTGTTTTTCTTTTTTCGGGAAGATGTCTCAGCAAGCGACTTATTAAGATTAATAGCGACATCTTTTACTTCTACTACTTTGAGCCTGCTAACCATTCCGATTGCAGCTTTAATTGCTTTCTTAAGTAAAAATATAGTGGTTGTCATGATAACCGGTGTAGCTTCCTTTTTAATAATGACGATACTGTTAGCAAGTGATGTCTCAATAGTCTTTCCTTTTTCTTTTATTTATCGTTTCAGTATTCAAATTTTTGAAAGTAATATGGGATATTCCGATTCAATTCTTTTAGTTTGGGGATTACTGATTATGGGGCTGTATGTTTTGGTGTCCTTATCAGGATTATACGTATATTCGAAAAAAAACAGAATGTAAATGGAGGATGAGTATAAATGGAGCAAGTTATTTTTGTGATTTCAATGCTCGCTTTAGGAGTTACACTGGTTACCTTTTTCGGAATGATTTTGAATGACGGATTAAGAGGAGTACTAAACTTTTCAAGAAAACCTGTAAAATTTATGACTGGATCATTTCTGGTATACATTGTTGCCTTTGCTGTTTATATTTTAATAAGTGTAAAGTAACTTTTTCATTTTAAGGGGATTCAAAGGGATTCCCTTATTTTCCTTAGTAAGGGGCTTGGATACAAATGAAAGATAATTGGGTGAAGCTTAATATGGAGCAGTTTGCAAGGGCTTTTGTTTTCTCCTTATTATTGTTATTTATGCTTTTGCTTATAACAGACAGCCAATTACAGTTTAAACAGTATAGTCTATTTTTTGTTCTAAGTATATTCGGCAGTAGTTGTTTATGCTTTACCTATGATGACAGAAATAAGACATATCTTCGCAGCCTGTTCCGTTTTTCAGAATTATGCCAAGAGGGATCCGATGCAGATCAATTGATAAAAGAACTAACCAATGAAATACAAAGTGTGTTTTCAGGAAAGCAGATTGCTCTTATAAACTTTGACAAAAAAACATTAAAATTGAAAGGAAATCACATTCAGGTTCCTAACATAAACATTTCAAATTTTAAAATAGGAGAAATACGTGAAACCGCCAGCGGATCAATTCTGTTTATCGGGGAGAAGTGTGATACATTTGTTTTTATTCATTTATCACATAAAGGACACCCTATAAAGATTCGTGAAAACGAAGCAGATTGGCTGCGAATGCTGGCATTCTGCACAGCATCTGCACTTCAGAACAAATTATTAATTCAAAAAAAAATTGATGAAATTATCATAGACAATCAACATAAATGTAAGTCGGCTGTACTTTCTAAGGTTTTATTTTCTATTTCAGAAATAGAGAGAACCAAGCTTGCACAGGATATTCATGACTCTATCATTCAAGAGCTGATATTTGTATGCAGAGAATTAGAGTATCATGTTGAGAAATACAAGGATATTTATTACATAAGAGAAATTTTGCTGGGCAATATCCAGTATATAAGAGAAAAATGTTTTGATTTAAGACCACCTTTTTTAATGGAGATGGGACTTCTGCGAAGCATTCAAGTCCTGATTGATAAACATAAAAGCAACTATCAGCTTGATATTGAATTCTTTGTAGATGTAAAAGATGATTCTATTTTTACAGAAGATATCACAATAAACATTTACCGGATTGTTCAAGAATTGCTTACTAATGCTGTAAAACACTCAAAAGCCAGTTATATTGTTTTGACGATGATTCAAAAACAAACAAGTCTTATGTTTGTTTACGAAGATAATGGAATCGGCATTGATTGGAATAAAGTAAATTCAAAAACAAACAGTTTTGGGCTGACAGGGATCAAAGAGCGTATAAATTGTATGAATGGAATTCATAATATATCTTCAGGCGTAAATGAAGGATTGCTGTTAAGGTTTGAAATAAGTACGAAAAATGAATAGGGAGCGCTGACATGATAAAGATTCTATTAATTGATGATCATATTGGTGTTGCTCAAGGGACAAAAGCCATTCTTGAAAAAAGCAATAAAATGGGAGTAACAATATTGTCTTGCTGTAAAGAAGTACTTAATCACCTTAAGCATTACGAGTATGACTTACTTTTACTTGATTTATATATGCCGGAGTTAAATGGAATGGAATTGTCAAAAATGATTCTTAGAGAGAGTCCCGATCAAAAAATTATAATTTATACTGGTTTTGATATCTCTGTCCATTTCAATCTTTTGGTTGAAGTTGGTGTTTCCGGGTTCATAAGTAAGTCTTCAACAGAAGAGCATATGATAAAAGTAATTGAAAGTGTCATTGAGGGAGATACCATTATTCCTACTCATCTCTTTAAACAATTAAGAAGAACAGAAGCAAATACGTTCAACATTGATAAGCTTGAAGATAGAATAAGAGATATTACTTTAAATGAAAGAGAACAAGATATCTTAGCGGGCGTAGCGGAGGGAATGACAAACCGGGAATTATCAGCAAAGCTGTTGATCAGTCAAAGAGCGGTTGAATACATTCTTACTGGTGTGTACAACAAGCTCGGAGTAAAATCCAGAACAGAGGCACTGATCAAAGCAAATCGATATTCATTAATTTCTATGAAAACTATATATGAGTAAGTGAATCGGGATTAACGGAACAGTTAATCCCGATTTTCTTTATAACTTATACTTCGGAAACGCGCAAAAAAAAAGCGCTTTTCCGAATATGACTTTTCGGTGCCTATAGGTAAAAGATCGTTTATCATAGATTTATAGAAATATATGGATTCAAATCCAATATATTTCAAAAACTCAAGGGGAGGAATATTAATGAATGAGAAAATGTATCGTTTTGCCGGTGATTTAAGAGAAGAACTTGAGGAAATTTCTTTAAATGAAATCAGCGGAGGAGGAGGCGCAGAACAGCGGGGGATTTCTCAAGGAAATGATGGTAAGCTTTGTACGTTAACTTGGGAATGCGGTCTTTGTCCTACTCACACTTGCTGGTGTTAAAACAAATCCGAAAATAAGAAAATAGATTTCCAATGCTCTGGGAGATCCAGCTGTCTCCCTCTTTTTTAAAAGGAGATGAATATTAAATGAATTCGCTAACTAATATTCTATTAAGTAAAGAAAAAAAAGCTGCTGTCTCTCAATTTGATGAAAATGAGAATCTGTTTGATCAAAACTTAGAATTAATCTATAAGAATGATATTCAAATGGCCCAGGAAAGCATTCATAATGTGTTATCCATTCAATCAATTGATAAAGTGAAAAACTTATATCAAACCCCCCTACATAAATCCGCTTTTACAGTTCATGTTTTCGAAAACCTAAAAAAAGGGATCGCTCACCAAGCTATTAAAAAAGAAGACGTAAATGAAGAAATCATGTTTCACGTTTTTGCGTTAAAAGTGTCCTCTTACTTCAATGATCTACTTAAAAAATCAAAGTTTCCTTCTTATGACTATCTGCTGGAACAACCGGCTCTTTTTCATCATAGTATTTCAAATCAATTAGAAAAAATTATTTTAAAAGTATCCTATAGAACACTTGTATTGGATATGAATATGAATCGGGAAAAAGGTTTTTTGGCAGGGGAGACTCCTAAAGAAAAATATGGTTATTATAATAAAACTCTTTTGTGCAGTCCGGAGTATCTTAAAAGCTTTTTTCAACAATATCCAGTCTTATTAAGAGTGATCGGAAACGAACTGAGAAAATTTAAAAAATTCATATTGGAATTTATCTCGCGTTTTGAAAAGGACCAGCCTGAACTGCTCTCTTTATTTGGTTTTTCAGAACAAGTCAAATTAAGGGATATTGAAGTAGGAATGGGTGATTCTCATTCTGATGGTAGAAAGGTTACTAAAATAACATTAAATGAAGGCAAGCTTATTTATAAGCCGAGAAGTTTAGAAATTGATCTATTATATAAAAAGATAATTGAATTTTTGAATGAGAAAATTAGAGATCATGATATAAAATTGAGTACTCCGAATGTGCTTAGCAGAGACGGATATGGATGGACTGAATTTATATCTTTTAAAGCTTGCAATTGTCTAAAAGATATTCAAAACTTTTATCAGCGTACAGGAGCTCAAATCGGTTTGTTATATGCATTGAAAGCCGTTGATTTTCATTCGGAAAATCTCATTGCCAACGGGAGCTATCCAGTTCTCATTGATTTGGAATCCTTATTTCATCCTGCATACCAGAAAAAAAAGGATGGGATGGACGCTTATGAAAAAGCTGAAACGCAGCTTCATGAATCTGTCAGAGCATTAGGACTGCTTCCTTTCTTCTTTGGGGGCAAAGCCGACATCAGCGGAATAGGCCGGAAAGGGAAAGCAAAGTCGATCATTAAAGTTCCTCAGCTTATCAATTTAAAGACAGCAGAAATGTCGGTCAAACGAGACTATGTCGAAATTGATACAGCTAATAATCACCCTATGCTTGAGAATAAATTTGTATATGCAAAAGATTATGTCGAAGAACTGAAGCAAGGTTTTTCAAAAGCATATATGACTATATTAAAACATGCTTCGGAACTGATCCGCATAATAGAAAAGAGCGAAAATAAGATATATGTTCGGTTTATATCAAAACCGACAATAAAGTATTCTGCTTTATTAGAATTAAGTTTTCATCCTAGATTTTTACACAACTCTATTGATAGAGAAATTTTCTTATCAAAAATATGGGAGAGACCAAAGCCAGAAGATGAATATCAATCCATTGTTAAATATGAGTTCAACGATTTAATCAATAATGATATACCTTATTTCAAAGTGAAATTGAATGAGAAAGACTTACTAAGCTCAAAAAATAAGAAAATTGAAAATTACTTTCCGAAAACACCAGCTCAAAGTGTAAAAGAAAGAATTTTAAATTTATCAAAAGACGATTTAAAGTTTCAGCTCTATGTTATCGAACTGTCCATGCTTGCTTCGGAGGATGACCGGCAAATTGTTTTGAAAGAATTTATAACAAAAGAACCAGGACAATATGTAAATGTTTTCAGTAGTAACCAAGAAAGTATCTTAATAGAAAAAGCAGAGGAATTGGCCGCTTATATTTATAATCAATCTTACAAAGCACACACAGATAAAGGAAGTTCGTATTCTTGGCTTAACGCTACTCCTATTGGAGTCGATGAAATTCAATGGAACTTGTCTGTTATGGGTGATACCTTTTACGACGGGCTTTCCGGGATGGCTTTTACCTACTTGGCTTTATGGCGTGTCACGAAAAAAGAAAAATATCTGGACATAGCCGAAAAAATTATGAAAGATGTCATCTCTCGTTTTATTGATATTGAGATGAAACCGGACGAAGACAGCACTATGTCTGTAGGTGCTTTTTCCGGAGTGTCTTCAATTGTATATACTTTAATGAATTTCTATATGTATACTAAACGCGAAAAATATAAACAGGATGCAAAACAAATCGCTCAGCTTATTCCATCTTTGCTTCCTTATGATAAAGAATTGGATATAATCGGGGGCACAGCGGGGGCTCTTATTGTAATGGTACGTTCGTTTGAAATAGAGAATGATACATTCTTTTTATCATTGGCTGAACAATGCGGTTCATTCTTAATGAAACAAGCGACCTTTCTTGATGGGAATCTTGTCACTTGGGAAGGTATTGCAAATAAGCCTTTAACGGGTTTTTCTCATGGAAACGCTGGAATGATATATGCCCTTCAATTACTCGAGAAACATTCAAAACATCAAGATATAAGTATGTACATTCGAAAAGGACTTGCTTTTGAAAATTCAAAAAAAGTAAACGGTAACTGGCTTGATCTGAGAAAACCGGTAAATGAAGCTGCAACATCTGCATGGTGCCATGGATCCCCTGGAATTCTATTAAGCAGATTAGAATTGAAAGATTCAAAACACCCTGATATTGCCGAAGAGGCCAAAAAAGATCTGAATAAAGCCGTTTCTAACATTTTTTATGACGGTTTTGGCCGAGAGCAAAGCCTTTGTCACGGGGACATGGGGAATGCTTTAATATTGATCGAGTATGGAAAAAAGACTGGCGAAAGTCAATTTGTAAATATCGGAAAAAACTTGATTTTGGAAAGTGTACAAGACAAAAATATAGGTTTCTACCAATGCGGAGTGGGAAGGGATGTTGAAACGCCTAATTTAATGCTTGGTTTGGCGGGAATCGTATATGGAATGCTGTATGCAGCAGACGTGAAATTGCCGAATATTCTTAATCTTGAAATAGGATGTGTGGATACATTAGGAGACTTTTATGAAAATTAGAAAAAGAAAACTTCCGGTTATTCTTCAAAGAAATCAATTTGATTGCGGTATTACTTGTTTAGCCATGGTTTTGAGCAGGGCAGAGGGAATAAAAATCAATCCTAACAAATTAAAATTAAATAAAGAAATTATCGGAAGAGACGGCACTGATTTAATTGAAATGAAAAAGATTTCTGAAACATTCGATTATGAATTTAAAGCATTCAGCACAGACAATATAACGCAGCTTAAAGAGTTAAATAAAAACCATCCGCTAATTGTTCATTGGAATCATAATCATTTTGTAGTTGTCGACGCATTTGGCACAGATAGCGTTAAAATTATAGACCCTTCGTCCGGCAGACTGACAATCACATTAGAAGAGTTCAAAACCTTCTATAATGGCATTTCTATTATGTTAATCAGAAAGAACGAACGAGAGAGAAAGGATAAGTCTGCTTCGTCATTAAAAGATGTGTCTTCATTTAGAAAGATCGGAAAATATCTTTTGAAAGATAAAAAAATATTGGGGTTTATTATAAGTTTCACTTTTATTTTTCAAGCATTAAACTTAATGACCCCTTTTTTGACTCAATATATTATTGATTCATTTATTGACGGGAATGAGAAAAGTCTTCCCATACCAATGCTTTTTATGATTGTTATTGTTTCAATTGTATTATTCTTTAGTCTGTCCTTAATCAGAATGAAATTTATTATCAAACTGCAATTAAAAATTAATAAGAGTATGACTGATAAAATAATTCATAAAATATTCAGTCTTCCATTAAAGTTTTTTGAGGCGAATACCGCTGGGGATATTTCAACTAGAATCCATAACATTGCTGTGATTCGTGAAGTCATTTCCAGGTTAGCGTCTACTTTGATATTAGATATCAGTCTTATATTTGTATTTTTCATAGTCATGTTTGTTTATTCCCCGATTTTAGCTTTTATAGTTTTATTGGGAGCAGGTATACAGGTGATGAGTACTAAAATTTTACTTCCGAAAATTGAAATGTTCACAAAACAGGAAGTAAATAGTCAATCAAATTTTCAGAGCCAGCTAATTGAAATTTTAAGATCCATGACGTTTATAAAAACAATAGGAGAGACAAGGAATATTGAAAGCCAATTAAATTATAACTTTAATCATCAACTAGATTATTTCTCAAAAAGAATGAATTATTCATCCTTACTGGGTGCGGTCTCCAATGCAATCAATCTATCTTTGCCATTACTTATTTTAATTGTGGGTACCTGGTCAGCAGCATCTATAGGCCTTACGCTAGGCGCGGTAATTGCCTTTTCTAACATTGCCGGACGGTTTATGTCTCCGTTGGGATCAATTATCGGCAGTTTAGAGTCTATTAAATTAGTTGAAGAAATGGTAGACAGGGTTGAGGCTGTACTGGATGAAAAAGATGAGGAAGTCAATGATAAAAGCAATGAACTATTTAACCCGGCCGCTCATAATATCAGCTTGAAAAATATTGATTTCAGCTACAACGGAAACGATTATATTTTGAATAATATAAATTTAATGATCCGGCCGAAAGAAAAAATCACATTAATCGGAAAAACCGGAAGCGGAAAGTCTACTTTGATTAAAATCATTGCCGGCCTTTATCAAAAAACAGCAGGAGAAATTTGCTACGGTGAATTCAAAATAGAGGACGTTAATATGGTTAAGCTGAGAGAAACGTTAGGTTATATTGTTCAAGATGTCAATCTGTTTAATGACACTATTATAAATAACATAAAATATTTCAATGAAAAAATAACAATGGAAGAAGTTGTACAAGCTGCAAAAGAAGCATGTATTCATGAGGATATTATAAAAATGCCCATGGGTTATCATACCATGATTGGAGAAAACGGTATTACTTTATCAGGTGGACAGCGGCAGAGAATTTCAATAGCCAGAGTATTAGCGAAAAATCCGCAAATTCTTTTTATAGATGAAGGAACAAGCAATTTGGATAAGGATACAGAATTAAAAATATTAAATAACATTTACAAAAAGGATATCACTGTAATTTCTATTACTCATAGAACCGAATGGCTCGAATTTTCCGAATCTGTCTACGAGATTGAAAATGGAAACTTAAAGACCATTAAGGCCAAATATGAATCGCAGCTGCAGCAGACTTATTAACTTGAAAGGAGGTGAGATATGAAATATGAAAAAGAACTTCAGCGCGTTGTATGAAACATCAGAACAAGAATTAAAAGAGCTTGTTGGAGGGCAAAACTCAGTATCAATAACAACATATCCAATCACAAATCATATTTGTCCAACTATCACAGTAGGCTGCGCATGTCCGCAAAGGCAAGTATAAAAAACAAATCGGGGGGATTTTTAATGAAAAAAGAATTTTTAGCATTGGAACTAATGACTGAGGAAGAATTAAAAGAATTGGCGGGGGGATCGGAAGCAACTCCAATGACCGTAACACCGACAACTATCACAATACCAATCTCTTTAGCAGGCTGTCCTACAACTAAATGTGCGTCTATTGTCAGTCCATGTAACGACTGAAATTTATAAAAAACTCAAACAATAGGAGGAATTAACATGAAAAAAGATTTTCAAGCACTGACTCCAATGACTGAAGAAGAATTAAAAAACCTTGCAGGGGGATCAGATGCAACCCCGATGACCGTAACGCCGACAACCATCACAATACCAATCTCTTTAGCAGGCTGTCCGACGACAAAGTGTGCGTCCATTGTCAGTCCATGTAACGACTAAACATATCCGAAAAAGAATATGTATATGCGTACATATTCTTTTTCTTTTGTCAAAGACAGTCAAGAATATATAAGGAAGTGATAAATGTGAACAAAACACAGAATTCGGATAACTATGTTTATGAAAACTCTATGTTAAATATTTTTAAAGAAGAGGATTATTTCGAAGGTTTTGCGCAGTATTATATAAGTATTTTTAAAGCTCAGATTGTTAAAGAAATAGATAGAATACCATCCGAAAGTCTGCTGGATAAGGGATGTCTTGTTGAATCGATATTAATTAATTATAAGAAAAAAATATACTATTTGGCGGGGAAAACACTTATCCATGAGTTTCATCAAACTTTTGACGAGTTTGATGAAAAAAATGAATCTAAAAATTATGATATATTCTCAGAAAGGCTGAAAAACTCCGCATTTGTTGAAGAAATACTCAATAATTATCCTGTATTGCAAGATTTAATCTCCAGATCCACTTCTGATTTTATACGCTTCACTATATCTATCATTAAACATTGGATTAATGACTATAAAAACATCCAACAAAAATTCAATCTTTCGTTCGGAAAAATGAGAAAGATTAATATGAATGCAGGGGATGTTCATAATGGCGGTAAAAGTGTTGTTATTATTGAATTTGAAAATAACAAACTCGTTTATAAACCCCGTTCACTGGAAATTGATGTTTTTTATGAAAAGGTCATTGATTATGTCAATCAGTATTATCAAACTAATTTAAAAACACCTTTATCCTTGGATCAAGGTGAGTACGGGTGGCAAGAGTATATACAGGCTGAACCGTGCGATAATATTGAACAGGTAAGAAATTATTATTACCAATTTGGAATGCATTTAGGATTTATTTATGCTTTTCAAGGGTCAGATTTTCATTTTGAAAATATCATAGCATGTCGTGATAAACCGGTGTTGGTTGATCTTGAGACTCTGTTTCAAAGCAGCCTCTTTTTTTCTGAGGAGAACAAGGAAAATGTTAATTTAATGGCATCAGCACAGGTAAATAAAACAATATTAAAATCTGCACTTTTTAACTATATGAGTTTTCCGGAAGATAACGGTTTGACTAATATAGGAGGCTTGATAAATACAGAAAATCAAAAAGGTGAAAAAGAAGAAGTGCTTCATATAAAAACAGATAAAATTTCTATGAGAAAGAAACAATATCTCTTTAAAAGGGGAAGGAACCTTCCTGTTTACAAAAATAATGTAGCAGAATGCTTTGAATTTGAAAGAGAGTTTATTGAAGGTTTCAAAAGAATATACTTTATTTTGAAAGAAGATTTATATATACGGAACCTTATAAGCGATTTAAATTATGCCCCCATTAGAATTATTGTCAGACCTACATATGTTTACGCTTCATTTCTTGAAACCCTCCTCCATCCTATGTATTTAAAAGATTATGGAGAAAGGATAAGGGTTTTATCTTTTATTAAGGATGCTTATACAAAATATGATGTATTTGATTCTATCAGTCCATTTGAGATCAATGATATGATGATCGGTGATATACCCTATTTTAATGCTCCTATTAGTGAAAAAAGGGTTTATTCAAATTCAATATACGTGGCGGATACAGGAATTATGAAACAAAGCGCTAAACAAGAAGTTTTAACTCGCTTAGAGAATATGTCAGAAGAAGACATGCACCAGCAAGTGAGCTTAATAAATATGTCCTTAAGCTCTACAGCGGCTAATTTGGATATCATTTGCAAAAATCAAATTGATGATTTTGCACCTGGATATTTTAAAAATGACATACAAATCAAAGAGCTGATTCAAATAGAAACAGATTGTATATTAAAACAAGCAATCGAATCGGAGAAATATCTTCAATGGGTATCAATAGTCTCGGCTCCCAATGGCACTTTATCCGTAGGCCCGCTGAGTTTTGGGCTGTACGATGGGTTAGCTGGAGTAGGGCATTATTTTTCAGCTTATGATTTTATTTATAATGATGAAAAAGTCAAGCCGATTCTTTGTAAAATAGTAAATTCAATTAATCAAATATATGAGCACAGCATTTATAAAACAAATTTCTCCGCTTTTTACGGGTCAAGTTCTTATATCTATTTTGTCAATAAAATGAGAGATACCGGACTTTTTTCGGAAAATGAAGTGAATAGTATGTGTAAAGCATACTTAGAGAAACTTCGTCAGGAAACCGCGCAAATAACACATACTGATTTTATAGGCGGACTCGCAGGTATATTAAAGGTTGTGATTCAGCTTGGCAAGTATTATCGGACTGAATTAATGGAAGATACGGCAAGGGCAGTTTGTAAAGAAATTTGCAAAAGAGCGATTCAAAATAGAAATGAAGCATTTTGGAAATCTGACGCGGATAAGAATATTGTTTTAGCAGGTTTTTCTCACGGTATTACTGGGATTTGTTATGCACTATCTGAATATTATGCGCATATTGAGGCATCTGAAGAAGTACTCAGACTGATTGAATCAGCTCTCAAATACGAAGATAGATTTTTTGATATTAAAATAAATAAATGGAGAGATAACAGAAAAAATGAGTCGGATTATTCTTCCGCAATGTGGTGTCATGGGTCTTGCGGTATTCTTCTTGGAAGAAGCAGGATATATGAAAATGTAGACGGGCGTATTCACGTCGGGTATATTAATGAGTCTTTAGATGACACATTGCTGAATGGAAATTCCCACCGTCAGGGCTACTCATTATGCCATGGAACGATGGGGAATATAGATGTACTTCACGCTATTAAGGATTTATCTCTCTTTAAAAATCGCAAGCAAGAGATTGAGAATACAATTAATATATGGGTTAACCATTTTAAAGAAACCCTATTGAAAAATGGCTGGCAAAATGGAATAAGAAATGATCATTCGGGACTTGGTATGATGTTAGGGAAAACCGGACAACTATTTGCACTCTTGAGATTAATTGATAAAGAAATTCCCACCCCGCTGGCTTTGGATTAAGGGGATTTCCCAAATGAAAAAGCGATCCTGTAAAGGACGCTTTTTTATATTAATTTTATTCCGCTGATTAAAATAATCGCCGCCATCACAAACTGCAGGGGGCGCGGTGAGAATTTCGGCGAAAAGAAGCTGCCGAGAAGCACACCCGGCACAGAGCCGATCAACAGATTCAATACAAGCAGGTAATCGACGCTTCCGAAGCTTGCGTTTAACAGACCGGCAGCAGTTACGAGCAGAAAGGCATGTGCGATATCCGTTCCCACCACTTCTGCCGTTTTCATTCTGAACAGGTATAGCATGGCGATCGCAAATAACGAGCCGGACCCAATAGATGTCAGGCCGACGATGAAGCCGAAAATGACGCCGATCAATATCATGAGTGTCCGCTTTTCTTCAAGCGTTTTTTGCTGCCAGCGGTTCGGCCGCAGTTTTTTATCGAAAAAAAGGCGGGCGATAATGGAAATGGCGACAAGGGTCAGTACGTAGCCGAGCGCCTGTTTGATAATCTGCTCCTGATGCTGGTGAAAAGCGGGAAACAAGTGAAGAACACCGATGGCGGCTGTTGCGCTGGGAATGCTTCCGAGCGCCAAGTAACCGACAAGTTTAAATTGAACGGTGCGCTGCTTCCAATGAGAAACGACACCGAACAGTTTGGTGATGGAGTTATATAAAAGGTCAGTGCCGACGGCGATTGAGGGGTTGATCCCCAAAACGATCAGTAAAGGAGTCAAAAGCGCCGCTCCTCCCACACCCGTCAATCCGACAAGCGTTCCGACAAAGAAACCCATAAACACAATGCTTACTGTCATCTGTGTGCCTCCTGAATAATCCTACTATTTTTATCAGATTATATATGATTAAGAGGCGGTAATCAATTAAATTTTCGGAAAATTTTATACAGAACAAAAAATCCGCCAGCCTGCTGTTATGTCGCAGACCGGCGGATGGCCGGATTATGATTTTTGCTGATAAAACGGAAGTTCCGTGTGGCCCATTTCTCTGACATACACGAAAAGATTGCCTTTATGATGAATTTCATGCTCCATGGCAAGCTGAAGGAGAGCCGCGCCGGTCACTTTTCTGCCGAAAGAGGCGGTCAGGTCAATTTCGCGGTTCAGCTGCTCTTCTGTCAGCTGTGACAGGATGTCTGTCGTTTTTTCAGTACACGTTTCAGCCAGTTTGACGAGGTCTGTTTCTGCTTCTTCTTTCGGTTTGTTCTGGATGGCTGATGCGTTTCCGTCGTTAATGACGTTTGCAAACATAAGAAAAGAATAAACCATGTGTTTTACAAGTTCCTGAGCGGACATTGATGTCTCTGCCGGCTTGTAATCGTAATGTTCGCGGCTGATTTTTTCCGCCAGCTCAATCGTCACGTTTCGATGTGACAGAAAGTGGCTGACCAATTGATTTTGTGCTGTCATGTGAAAACCCCCATTTAATACAGAATAAAAAGCTGCAAGGATATGCTATATCAACGGCACGGAAGAAACAAGCAATAAGCTTGTGACGGAGATAAATCGTTGCGGATATCCGAAATTCGACAATTGCGGTCTTTTTGCGTTCTTCTTTTTCTAGCAAATATGATAAAATATGACATATCTCGGTCATTCCAAAAGGGGGGATTTATTGAGGATGAAGCAGACTATTCCGTCCTCTTTTGTCGGGCTCAAAATTAATGAATGGTATACCCATATCCGGCAGTTTCACGTCCTTGAGGCGGAGCGCGTCAAACGTGAAGTAGAGAGAGAGATCGAGGATATGGAAGAAGATCAGGATCTGCTGCTGTATTATTCATTAATGGAATTCAGACACCGTGTCATGCTGGATTACATCAAGCCCTTAAAAGAGGACCCTTCTCAGCCTGAGTTTTCAGAATTATTGGAAGACATTGAAGGCAACCAGTATAAACTGACAGGACTGCTTGATTACTACTTTAATTTTTTTCGAGGAATGTACGAATTTAAACAGAAAATGTTCCTAAACGCCATGATGTATTACAAACGGGCTGAAAAAAACCTTGCACTCGTTTCTGATGACATCGAGAAAGCTGAGTTTGCTTTTAAAATGGCCGAGATATTTTACAACCTGAAACAAACCTACGTCTCCATGAGTTATGCCGTTCAAGCCCTTGAAACGTACCAATCGTATGAGACGTACAACGTCCGCAGAATCCAATGTGAATTCGTTATTGCAGGGAATTATGATGACATGCAGTATCCAGAAAGAGCATTGCCCCACTTAGAACTTGCTTTAGATCTTGCAAAACAAGAAGGCAATCCCCGTCTTATCAGTTCAGCCTTATATAATCTCGGAAACTGTTACGAAAAAATGGGAGACCTCTCTAAAGCAGCCGAATATTTTGAGACATCCGTTTCCATTTGCAGGTCAGAAAAGTTCGATAATCTTCCGCATTCTATTTACTCATTAACACAGGTTCTTTATAAACAGAACACTACAGCCGAAGCAGAGAAGCAATACCGCCTCGGGCTCAGTATCGCCCGCGAATACAATGATGAATTGTTTGTGAATCTGTTCCAATTTTTACATGCGTTATACGGCAAGGAAATGGATAACGCATCCGTCAGGCACACGTTTGATTTTCTGGAAGAACACATGCTGTATCCGTATGTGGAAGAATTGGCGCATGACGCTGCCAAATTTTACATGAAACACGGACAGCCTGAAAAAGCGCTCACGTTTTATGAAAAAATGGTGCACGCCCAAAAACAAATCCAGAGAGGAGATTGTCTATATGAAATCTAAACTGTTGTCAGGATTGCTGCTTGTTGCTGTCGGGTTCAGCTTTACACAGGTGATCGGCCATGAAAGCCATTTGGAAAACCAAGCGGACGGCACATTCCATATTGCCGCGCGCAACCAAACATAACATAAAGACCCTTCTGTGGAAGGGTCTTATTTTTTGCGTGCGTATCCATTCCATTTTTATCCGAACGCAGGGTCTATATGCTCAAGTTATCTGTCCTACGAATGCCACCTATTGATGAAAAAGGCATAAGGAGAGATGAAGAGTGGGGATTGAAGTGAAAAAACGGCTCGTATCGGCTGATAAATATGCGTTAAAATGTCCGAATCCGATGACGCCGGAGTATATTACCATTCATAACACGGCAAACGACGCATCCGCCGCTAATGAAATCAGCTATATGACGGGAAACAGCGAATCAACGAGCTATCATTTTGCGGTTGATGACAAAGAAGTGATCCAGGGAATTCCGTTGGACCGGAATGCCTGGCATTCGGGAGACGGCACGAACGGTACCGGAAACCGAAAGTCGATTGCTATAGAAATCTGTTACAGCAAGTCAGGCGGCGAACGGTACAGAGCCGCAGAAGAACTGGCGATTGCGTTCGCGGCGCAGCTTTTGAAAGAACGGGGCTGGGGGATTGACAGAATCAGAAAGCATCAGGACTGGAACGGAAAGTACTGCCCGCACCGCATTTTGTCTGAAGGCCGCTGGGATGAAGTGAAGGCGAAGATTGAAAAAAAATTAAGCGGGAGTATGCCGGCGAAAAAAGCCTCTATTGCTTCTTCCGCGTCTGAATACCATGTGAAAAAAGGCGACACCTTATCGGAAATCGCCGCATCGCACGGTGTCAGCGTAAAATCGCTGCAAAGCATCAACCATATCACCGATCCGAATCACATTACAGTCGGACAAGTGATCAAGCTCGCTCAGACGGGTTCTTCTTCAAAAAGTCAGGCTGTGTCTTCCTATCCGCTTCCATCCGGTGTGATCAAAGTGACGAAACCGCTGACGAAAGGGACAAACGTAAAACAAGTGCAAAACGCTTTATCCGCTCTTTATTTTTATCCCGATAAAGGAGCAAAAAATCATGGGGCGGACGGCGTTTACGGTCCGAAAACGGCAAATGCCGTAAAACGTTTTCAATCCGTCAGCGGATTAACGGCAGACGGAATTTACGGCCCGAAAACGAAGGCGAAAATTGAAGAAAAACTGTAATCAATAAAACGGAAGCCCCCCGGGCTTCCGTTTCTTCTTACATACAAACTGCTGCAAGGGCCTTTTGAATATCATAAATGCTTTCATCTTTTTTAAACTGCTTTGAGACAGCGGGAAGCTCCGCGCCTGAAATCCAAATTTTCAGCTCTGAATCAAGGTCAAAGCGGCCGGCAGTTTCTACGCTGAATCTGGAAATGCTCTTGTACGGAATGGATTGAATCTCCGTTTTCTTCCCTGTGAGTCCCTGTTTATCAACAAGAATAAGACGCTTATCCGTAAAGACAATGATATCTCGGACAAGCTTAAATGCGGCGTTGACATTCTCACCTTCCAGCAGAATACGAGCCAGTTCTGCTTTTGCTTCAGCCGTCGATATTGTCGACGCATTGCCCAGCAATCCATTGATGAACCCCATGATATATCCCCCCCTGATACGTATTCTATCAAATCATACTATAAAAAGGTTTCCATTCCCAGGTGAGTAGAGTAAACTGGTGCTGACTGGAAAAGGAGAGCATGTTACACATGAAAGATAGATATGATAATTTCGCAGCCCTATCTGCTGCTGAATCGGAATACAGAATTATTTATGAAGAAAAAGAGGGAAGTAAATGTATCGTCCTCGCTCCCCACGGCGGCAGGATTGAGCCGGGTGTCAGTGAGCTGGTGCGGGCATTTTCTGACCAAAGCTCAATTTATTTATTTGAAGGAACGAAGCGGTGCGATAACCGTTCTCTCCATTTGACAAGCACACGTTTTGACGAACCCCTGGCTTTAGAAAAAGTGACCGCCCATCATTACGGATTGGCTTTTCATGGGTATCATGATCTGAAAAAGGCAAATACACTCGTCGGGGGCGCGGATCTGGAAAAAGCAAGACTGATTTGTGATCTGCTGCGTGAAGCGGGGTTTGATGCCGAGCTGACAGAGAAGAATGATCGGCTGGCAGGTGTAAATCCCGGCAACATTGTCAATCGGACAAAAAGGAAAATGGGGCTGCAATTGGAAGTGAGCACGGCGCAGAGACACGCGCTGTTCAGTAATTTTGGCTGCCGGGGAGAAAAATATACGCCAACCGATCTGTTTTTTCGGTATGTAGAAGCCGTGAAGGCCGGTTTTTATGATAAATGAACAGGGGGCCCGTTCTTATATTTACTGGAGCTATACGGTGCAAGAAGTGCTTGGCGGGCAGCACGGTGAGAACAGCGTCATGATGCAAAAAACCTTTCCTGCGATTTAAAATGCCGACACTCTGGCGGCAGAGTATCGCTAATTTTCAATAAAATACGGCGTTTTTTCTTCAGCGGCATGCAAGTGTGTCTGTCCGCTTTCATAATACACATTCGGCCGCTTGTCGGATAACAGACAAGCGAGCCGCTTCTGAAATTGAATACCTGCTTTACGCCGTTCAAACAGCTCCAGCCTTTTTTCCGCAAATGATGCCGTCACCCGGAAAGCGGCTGCGATTAAAATAACGGCATGGCTCCTTCGCTGGGGAAGCTCCATGTTTAACAGCATAAAGGTCGGCACACAGAAGTGGTACATAAAATGGTTGGCCTGAAATTCCTGCAGTTCCCTGAACAGCTTGTTCATATGAAAATGGTTGCCGGTATGTTTCAGCACATGGCACAGTTCGTGCGCAAAATCCTGCCATTGCTCTTCGGGTGACTTTTTTTGATTCAGGACGATGCTGTACATGCCGTCCCGCTTCAGCATCATACTGTGCGTATCTTCAAAATGAATCCAAATGTCAAGCTCCTTGGCAATCATCTGCATATCAATATGGAGAGGGGCGGTCATTCCCATGCGGCAATATAAGTTTTTGACGTATTCCTCAAGATGTGTTAAAAAATCGCCCAATTGAATACACCCTTTCGAACATATGTTCTTTTTTTAAGCGAGAAAGAAAAGCCCTGATCGGACTTTGAATCAATTCCCTTTTCTTTTAAAAATAAACATTCAGCTTTTATATCGGCTGAACGTTAAGCAGTTTAAAGGAAAAGAGCGGATTATTTATGTTTCGGCCTGCGGTTTTTCTCTTTTTCTTTTAAATAATTAATGAATTCAATGGCCTGCTGTTTGCTCTCCGGGGAAAAGTCCTGCATGTCCCGATATGCGATCTGCAGGTCGGGATCGGCAAACATGTCTTCATCTGAAGGTTCTTTTCCGGTTAACAAATAATCAGTCGACACTTTGAAATAATCCGCAAGCTTTTGCAGCGTGTCGTAATCGGGTTCAGATCGGCCGTTTTCATAATGAGAATATCTGGCGCGCGAGACACCGATATGATTTGCGACTTCTTCCTGCGTTTTCTTTCCTCTGAGACTCTTTAATCTTCCGCCTATCATCCGAATGACCTCTCTTTTTTCAACACCCTAAGTTACTTATGATTATAGATACAAAATGTATCAAAATAAAGAGATGATAAAAAAAGTATCAAAAAGGTCTTGATGATACGAAATGTATCGTATATAATCAACATCATAAGGATACAAAATGTATCAATATACGATAAAAAATTGATCAGGAGGGTGAGAGATGCAGCCGATAATCATCCGTTTCAGCAGCAATCCGGCTGACCAGAGATGTTTAGGAAAAGCAGGCGGTTCGATATCTTTTACCGCTTGCGGACTTCCGGTATTCCGATTTGATAACCGATTGCAGTATGAACGCTATATAGGTCTGAAGACAAACGGAGACGTCCCTTATGAATCGTAAAAGCTACCCGTTTTTCATCTATTCCGGATTACTGAATTCAGAACATTATGACAAAATAGGGTCCGCCATTTGGCTGTTTTTATGGTTCATCAGCTCAACGACAAAGGAACACGTAAAAGACGGTGTAAAGTGGGGGATCGTCCTTGGTCATAAGCCCGTAAAAGCAAGAGAGATGGCCGATGTATTTGCCGTCAGCGAAAAAACCGTCAGACGGTGGCTTGAGGTTTTGGAACAGCATGAATATATCAAAACCGTCCGCGCCCCTTACGGACTCATCGTCTCCGTAAAGCACTCGAAAAGATTCACGCCGAAAAAGACATTGACCCGCCCGGAAGCAACTGACCGGACAATATCGGCGGATCACCGGGACAAAAATGTCCGGAGAGAAATAGATATAACAAAAAATCATACTGCTGAAGAAACGATTAACGACATTGCCGCCCATTTTATCAGATTAAGGTCTGCACAGGAGGGGCGGAGCGTATACCCGTCGCCCCGGGATTATCAGGCCATCGCCCGTATTGTTTCCCTCGGTGCGTCAGCACAAGAAGCAATCAAATGGCTCGGCGAATGCTTTACCGCTTTTGAACAGCGGCGCACATCTTCAGCTGAAACGATCAAGGCTTTCAGCTATTGCGCCAAGTATATGGAAGACCGCTTGAATGCACGAATTGCGGGAAGGACAATCACAACAAAAAAAGAGAGGAATACGATACATGACAAAACGAACGATCGAGCAGATACTGGCCGACCTGAAAAACGGAAAACGTCCATTACTGGCGGACAGACCGGAAGAATCAGACGAAAGCCGCTTTGACTGTCCGCTCTGTAAAGATCAGGGCGGTTATCTCAAAAACCAGCTGGGAATGGATGTGTGGGTTAAGTGCCGCTGCGCCGCCGAACGAAAAGCAGAGCGCATCCTCAGCGCAAGTGAGATTACAGGCGCCTTTCGGAAGCTGGATTTCAAAGGATTTATCACGCGGGGCAAGCCTCAGGCAGTCGTCGACGCATATGAGTGCGCCCTTGAATATGTTGAAAACTTCGACAAGATTAAAAACTGCCGGAAAAACAGCATTGCCCTTTTAGGGCGTCCGGGGTCGGGAAAAACCCATCTTTTGACCGCTCTCAGCAATTATGTCATGAGACAGAAGCAGACACCCGTGCTGTATTTTCCTTTTGTGGAGGGATTTACGGATTTAAAAAATGATTTTGATCTGCTTGATGCAAAGCTTGGCCGTATGAAACAGGCGGATGTGCTTTTTATTGACGATCTGTTCAAACCGCTGAACGGAAAACCCCGGGCGACCGATTGGCAGATTGAACAAATGTACGCCGTCGTGAATTACCGCTATTTAAATCATAAGCCGGTTCTTATCTCGAGCGAGCTGGCCTGTGACGGACTGGTGCAGGTTGATGAAGCCTTGGGCACAAGAATTTATGAGATGTGCAGCGATTATTTAGTCATCATTAATGGCAATTCATTTGACGTAAACCACAGATTAGAGGGGGCGAGATAATGTGTAAGCTGTGCGGGCCGAAGAAGGTCATTGTGACGGAAACGGGTTTCGGCGCTGTCTTTCACCCTTGCCCGAACTGCAAAACAGGCACTGATTTAACGCCGGTCATTAAACGTCTTGAGCGAATGGTTCAAGACGCAAAAGCGAGGCTTGATGCACGTGTATAAATATATTAAATGGCTTTTTTGCCTGCTGTTCAGGGCGAAACGGATAGAAAAGCAAATTGAAGCATGGCATGAGGCTGATGGAAAGTGAGGATAACCATTGCAAGAAAAACACAGCCCCGCTCCATGGCGGGCCGTACACAGCGGAGAAGAAAAACCCATTTACATTTATTCCGCTTACAGCGAAGCGGATAAAGAGAAGTTCCCTTATTCAAACGGAAGGCTCATCGCGGCCGTTTTCAACTTAAGTTCATACTCTCAGCAGATCAACGCGGCATTGATGGCAAAGGCTCCGGAACTTTTTGAGGCGGCCGAAACGGCTCTCCGCCTGCTCCGGGGAGAAAGTTCTGAAGAAAAAGAAGCGTTCATAAATGAGCTCGGAAGTCTCATACATGAAGTAAACATCCTGAAAAAAACGGAGGACGTAAAACATGAATCCTAAAAAACTGACTGACATTGAACATACAACATTACAAAGCCAGCTGGAAGAAGGCAAGGTTCGGGTGATTATTATAGACGGACTGAAGAAGGAAGCATGGCTCGCCGAAGCGCCGGAGCACGGCAAAACGCTTGTCGAAACGCGAAAAGGGGATCTGGCCCGGGTCGAATATGAAATCGGCTTTAAATTGAATTAATCGAAAAAAACAGAATACGTCCAAGACGGAAAGCCTGCGGACACTGATCAATCGCGTACATGCTGCGCATTGGTTGGTGTCCTTTTTTTGTTCCGAAAAAGAGGAGGATCTGCATGGAAGACTTACTATTTGAATATAAACGCACGCTGAAAGAGACGAAAAAGTGGTACAAGCAGCTGGAGGAAGCCGATGAAACGGTGCTTACTTCAGAAGAACTGAAAGATAAAAAAATCATCAGAACGATCATTACAGATGTGGAATATGTCATCGAATGGCTTGAAAAAGGCCGGCAGCCCGGCATAAGAAGAGCGATAGACCGCAGAGACGCTTATCAGAGAATGCTGATTAAAGATCCGAGAATCATAGAAACCTATTCGCAGGCGCTGATGTTTGAACCTTCCGGGAATGTGACTGAAGAAGACAGAATCAGACTGCGGGACGCATTAGCCGTTTTAACGGATAGAGAAAAAGAAATGCTGCTGCTCCACAAAGCGGAATGCTTTTCATATGAACGGATCGCCGCCTTGCTGAATGTAAAGAAATCAACCGTACAGACGACGGTCAAACGGGCGCTTCTAAAAATACAAAAACAGCAGGAACAAAGAAATCAATCGCCTGCTTCATAAGTTGTCATACGTTTGCCACCTAGAAGTGAACAGACGATCACAAAAAGCGGCCCGATTAGAAGCCGCTTTTTATTATAGACAATCATGTCGGAGGTGGCGGTGATGCCGTAGCATGAAAAACGCAAAAAGAAAACAGGCATTTACAATCTATCAGTCTCATAAAGGCCGCATCACAAATCGCGCCCTTGCCGGCAAATCAGGCGTATCCGCAAGAACGATCGGCAGATGGAAAAAAGAAGGGCGCTGGGACGAGGCGCTTCATAAGAACGCGGAAAGCGGCGGAAAAAATAACCCGGGCGAAGGTGATGAGTTAAACGAACGCCAGCGGCTGTTTTGTCTTTATTATGTGAAAAGCTTTAACGCCACCCAATCTGCGATAAAAGCCGGGTATTCACCGGAAAGCGCGCATGTGACGGGAAGCAGGCTGTTAAAAAACGAAAAAGTCGCCAAAGAAATCAGCCGCATGAAAAAGGAAATGGTCAATAAAGTGTTTGTCGAAGCGATGGACGTTCTTCAAGTCTATGTGAAAATCGCTTTCGCCGACATTACCGATTATGTAACCTTCGGAAAAAAAGAGGTTCAGGCCTTCGGAAAATCAGGGCCGCTCTTTGACGAAAATGATAAGCCGATTATGCAGGAAATCAGCTACGTTGACGTTAAAGATTCGCACCTTCTGGACGGAACCATCGTCACAGAAGCAAAACTCGGAAAAGAGGGCATTGCAATAAAGCTTGCCGACAAGATGAAGGCTCTTGAAAAGCTGTCCTTGTACTTTGACCTTTTCCCTGATCAATTTAAACAAAAAATCGAAAATGAAAAATTAAAGCTGGCACAGCAGAAGATGGAAAAAACAGAAGACAGCCAAAAGCCGATTGACATTGTCATTACGCGGAAAGAGGAACGGTCATGATTGAAAAAGCGGTCAACCCGCGCTTTGAAGATTATTTGTTCAATTGGAATGAAACGTACCAATTTCTCGTCGGAGGCTACGGCTCGTCAAAAAGCTATCATACCGCGCTGAAAATCATCCTGAAGCTGCTTCGTGAAAAGCGGACGGCGCTTGTCGTGCGGGAAGTTTTCGATACGCACAGAGATTCTACGTTTGCCTTGTTTGAAGATATTATCGGGGAGCTTGAGCTGGGACATGCCGTAAAAGCCGTGTCTTCACCGATGCAGCTGAGATTTTCAAACGGAAGCCGGATTATGTTTAAAGGGATGGACAACCCGGCCAAATTGAAATCCATTCATCATATTTCACTGATTTGGATTGAAGAATGCTCTGAAGTGAAGTATGAAGGCTTTAAGGAGCTGATCGGGCGTCTGCGCCATCCCGAGCTTTCGCTTCATATGATATGCACCACAAATCCCGTCGGCACCTCCAATTGGACGTACCGGCATTTTTTTCGTGATGAGCAAAAAAAACGCTTCGTATTGGATGATCAGACGCTGTATGAAAAAGGCACCGTCGTTAAGGGGGATACGTATTACCACCACTCCACAGCGTGCGATAATCTGTTTTTGCCGAAAAGCTATATTAAGCAGCTGGACAGTTTACGGCATTACGATCCCGATTTATACCGGATCGCCCGCAAAGGACAGTTCGGCATCAATGGCATCCGCGTGTTTCCGCAGTTTCAGGTCATGGAGCACAACGAAGTAACGGAGCGGATTGCTTCCATCAGGCGCCCCCTGTTTCGGACCGGCATGGATTTCGGTTTTGAAGAGTCATACAATGCGGTCATCCGGCTTGCCGTCGATCCGGATCAAAAAGAGCTTTATATTTTCTGGGAGTATTACAAAAACAAAATGACCGATGATCAGACAGCTGAGGAGCTTCAGGAATTGGCGGATCAAAAAGAGCTGATCAAAGCGGATTCGGCTGAGCCGAAAAGCATCCAATATTTTCGCAGGCAGGGCTTTTGCATGGTTGCGGCCAAAAAGTTTCCGGGCTCAAGACTTCAGTATACAAAAAAACTGAAACGGTTCAAACACATCTATTGCTCAGACAGCTGTCAACATACGATCCGCGAATTGCAGAACTTAACGTACGCAAAAAACAAAAACGGCGCTCTGTCGGAAGATGAGTTTTCAATTGATCCCCACACACTTTCAGCCATTTGGTATGCGCTGGATGACTATGACGCGGCGGATCTGAAAGATGCATCACAAAAACGGAGACGTCCGAATCGGGAAAGGAGGAGGTAGGCGTTGCCGAACTATCAAAACGTTAGAGCCACCGTCTTTAAATCAAAAATGGCCGCGCCGCAGGCAAGGCAGATGAACGAAGATCAATTTGCCGATCTGTACGGCGAAGACATCATTTCACCGCCCTATAATCTCATTGAACTGAAAACAATCGCCGAATACTCGACGATTCTTCAGCAGTGCATTGACGCGTATCGGGTCAATATTACGGGTTTTGGGTTTGATGTGGAATACACCTTTGATGTAAATAGCCCAGATTGCTCCCCGTCAAAAAAGGCCCGGGCCGAAAAAAACTGGATGAAGCTGGAGAGCTTTTACAAATGTCTTCATTTTGATGAATCGGCCGAGACGATCCTCGGATATGCGATAGAAGACCGTGAAAAAACGGGCAACGGTTTTCTCGAAGTGCTTCGGGACGGGGCGGGAAAACCAGCGGGGATTGAATATCTGGATGTGAAACATATGCGCGTCTGCGGTGTGACTGATCCCGTTGAAGTTACATTTTCATATGAAGAAAACGGCGCATCCAAAACGATTAAAAGGCAAAAACGGTTCCGTAAATATGTTCAGATGCTGAACGGTCGGAAAGTGTTTTTTAAGGAATACGGCGATCCCCGCATGATGGACATGAGAACCGGCGAATACGTAAAGACCCTGTCTGAAGAATACCGGGCAAATGAAGCCATTCACTTAAAAATCGGCAGCGGCACTTACGGAATTCCGCGCTGGGTCGGCAATATCGTCAATCTGTACGGCGCCCGGAAAGCGGAAGAACTGAATTTTATGTATTTCAAGCAGGGCCGTCACGTGCCGGCCGCCATTACGGTTGAAAACGGCATGCTGTCAGAAGCATCGTACAAAGAACTCCAGGATTATATGAATGACCTGGAAGGGGTGGAAAATGCCCACAAATTTCTGCTGATTGAGGCGGAAGGCATTGCGAAGGAAAAAGACCTTCACGGAGGCGAAGACATTACGCCCGTGTCTGTGGAAATTAAATCACTTGCGGAAATTCTGCAGGATGATGCGCTGTTTCTTGAATATGACGACAAAAGCAGAAATAAACTCCGCTCCGCTTTCCGTCTCCCGCCGCTTTATACGGGCGAGGCGCAGGAATACAACAAAGCCACCGCCGATACGGCACGGAAAATAACGGAGGAGCAGGTGTTTCAGCCGGAGCGGAAAACGCTGATTAATAAGCTCAACACGTTATTTTTGCCTGAACTGGGTCTCCACGATGTACAGCTTACATTAAAAGGGCCTGATTTTCGCGATCCGCTTGAAATTGCGAAGGTGCTTACACCATTTATTTCCGCCGGCGCGGTCTCTCCTAATGACCTCCGTGATCTGGCCGGAAGAGTGCTCGGCAAGACGCTTGAGGAATGGCCTGAAGAGTACTACAGCCGGCCGGTGCTGAAAGGGAAAAAGGAGCAATCCTGAAAGGGGGTGAAAACATCTCGTGCCGAGAGAATTGAGAAATGCCGTCATCAGTTTTGTGAGCTATGTCGATAAGGCGGCGAACCAAACGGAATTCTTTTTTACAAAATCAGCCGGAGGCCTTCCGTCATTTGAAAAAAAGGTGCAGGTGTTTACAAAAAGCGAATCGGATGAGCAGAAGCTTGTTTACGGCATCGTTTACGAGCCGGATGTCCCGGATGCCCATGGCGATTATATGACGGCTGAAGAGATTGAAAAGGCTGCTCACGGTTTTTTGGCGGACGCCCGCAACATCGATACAAATCATAATTTTGAAGGCGGGACCGGCGAGGTGGTGGAGTCGTACGTCGCCCCGGATGACTTTGAAATCGGGAATGCTGTGATCCGGAAAGGATCTTGGGTGCTTGTCACCAAAGCTTCCGATGAAGTATGGGATCAGATTAAAGCCGGTATCATTACGGGCTACAGCATGGCGGGAACCGCTGACGTTTACGAAGAGCCGGCAGAAAAGCAAGCCGGCTTATTCGGCGCGGTCAAGCAATTTCTCGACCGTGACCGCAAATCAAGAAACCGCAAGGGAGAGGACTTGAACAAGATGAGAAAAGAAGACGTAAGAGAATCGATTGAACACGCGCTGCACCCGCTTTTAAAGCGGCTTGACAGCTTGGACCAAAACACGGAAGACAAAGACGGGGCGGCTGCGCCGTCTGATGAAGAAAAGCTGAAAACGCTTGTTGAGGACATGCTCGCGCCGATTATTAAACGCATTGAAGCGCTTGAAAAAGTAAGAGGCGCATCAAAGCAGCCGGAAGAAGAGACGGGCGGCCAAGAGCCTGTTAAAAAATCCATTTGGAGCGGACTGCTTTAAGCCCAGTCAGAAGGAGGAACTGTAGAGTGAGAAATCAAGATATCATCAGAAAGGCGGAAATGTCACTTTCCGCTTTAAAAAGCGGCGGTTTAATGAACCCCGCACAAGCTTCAGCATTTATCCGCATGGTGCAGAACACGCCGACTATTTTCAGCGAATCGCGTGTGATTCAAATGGAAAATGACTCGCAGAAATTTGAAAAAATCGGTTTCGGCCAGCGTATTCTGCGTGCCGCTGAGGAAGGAAAAGCCTTAACTGACGATCAGCTGACCGTTCCGGCAACAAGTACGGTGCAGCTGAATACGAAAGAAGTCATTGCGGAAATTAATATCACCTATGACACGCTTGAAAATAATATTGAAAAAGACGGTCTGCAGCAGACGATCATGCAGATTTTGGCGGAGCGGGCGGCAGTCGATATTGAGGAGCTTGTCGTAAACGGCGATACATCTTCTTCTGATCCGTACTTGGCACAGCTTGACGGAATCCGTAAGCAGACTGTATCTCACGTCATTGACGGAAACGGGGAAGAACTGTCCAGAGCCACATTTAAAAAAGGCTTAAAAGCCATTCCGGCAAAATATTTGCGCCTGCCTCAGGAATTCAGATTTTACACATCTCAAGGCATGGAGATTGAATGGAAAGACCGTGTGGCTGACCGTCAGACCAATCTGGGGGATCTTGCGGTGCAGGGCGGTTTGTCTTCAGCATTCGGCGTTCCGGTCAAAGGAGTGTCCAATCTGCAGCCGTACTCGGTTGGAGAAGGTGATTCCCAGTACGATGCGTCTGACATCATTTTGACTCACCCGAAAAATATCATTCTCGGTTTTTCACGGAATATCCGAATCGAAGTAGATAAAGATATTCGCAGCCGCAAATTTATTATCGTACTGACGGCTAAACTTGACAGCAAATTTGAAGAAGAAGATGCAAGCGCCAAAATCGTAAACGTTAAAGAATAAGACGGGGGTGGCAGTTATGTTAATTCAGCCGTCTGACGTTGTTTCATATTCAGTTTATGATCAAGTCAAAAACAGGCCGGAGCCGCTTCTAATACAGGACATTCTGGAGGCGGAGGCGGAAGCGGCCAGAATGGCGGGGCATTCGTTCACTGACCCTATTTACTCACCGCTTCCCGAAAAGATTAAGCTTGCGTTATTAAAGCTTTCTCAATATTTTGCGCTGATCAACCAGAATGAAGCAGCCGCTTCCGCCTATCAATCTGAAAAGATAGGCGACTACTCGTATACGGTGGCAGGTGAAGGCGGAATCAGAAAACCGGCGGTTCACCATCTGCTCTGTGAATATATCACGCCGGGTTATTCCCCGGTTTCTGCAAACGCAAAGGTGAGACCTTTATGAGCTACGAACGGCTGCTCACTGACAGATGCGATATTTATCATGAGACGGTGTCAGTTCCGAAGGCCGGACGCTTCGGGATTCCCGCCGAAAAGCTCCAGCCTGTCTTTTCTTATCCGGAAGTGCCCGACGCTGAAGACGTGCCGTGTCTGTTTGTTGAAAAACAGCAGCAGCTTATTCAGCTTGCGCCTGATCATAAGGTATATCAGCGGTTTCTCGTTCATTTTCCGAAAGAGGCCGCTGTGCGTGTCAATGACAAAATCATTTGGGAAGGACAGGCGTATATTCTGGAAATGCCGAAGAAAGCAAGACAGCACCATTGGGAGGTTATCGCTGTGAGAGATGACAGACTATGAGCATAAAAAACCTTGAGCAATGGAATCGGTCGCTGCAAAAGGCATCATCCGGAGAATTTGCCCGTCAGGCAGGCGAATGGCTGGAACAGTCAGGAGAGGATTTTCTCGACATGGTAAGGGAGGAGCTTGTTCATTCGGGAGGAATTGAAACAGAAAACCTGCTGTCTTCTTTCCGAAAAGGAGCGCAGGATCATGTATGGATCATTGAAAACGGGGGACTGACCCTTGAAATCGGCACCAATGTAGAGTATGCCTCATTCATAAATGACGGACATTGGACCGTCTCAGATGAAAATGTCAGATGGGTGCCCGGGTATTTTCAAGGCTCCCGGTTCATCTATGATCCGTCAGCTTCAACGGGAATGGCGCTCAAAAAACAGTGGATCAGCGGGAATGGGTTTTGGGACAAAGCCCTTCTTTTGTATGAAACACTCTTCGCCGAATCGCTGGACAAGCGTTTCAATCAGTGGCTTAACACGTTGGGGGGAGATATCGGATGAATCGCGAAACCGGTTCAATCGCCGCTTTTTTGTATCAGCAGTGCGGCGTGCCCGTATATGAAAATGAACTGCCTGAACAATTTCAGGTGCCGTCACTATACATTCCGCCCCCATTTGTTTTTGACGAAAATGATACAGTCTCCACTTATAAGAAAACGTACAGTCTGAATGTGAAGCTGTTCCATGCCGACTCGGTGCAGGCGCTCTATACAGCCGACCGGATCGCTGATGCGGTGAGAGAATCAAGACAGCTGATTCCGCTGCTTACGGAATCAGGGGAGGATACCGGTGATTTCGTCCGCATCAGCCGTATCGAAACAAGAGTCGGAGACAAAGGCGAGGCAGTGATCACAATCCGCTGGACGAGCCGCTACTACTATCAGAAACAAACATCTCCCGCACTGCGGGATGTGGACATTAACAGCGGGGTGAAAGAAAAGTGAAACAACATAAAAAGAAAAATGCCGCAGCGGCGGAACGAGCGGTTCTTTATGACACGGCGGATTTAACAAAGCACGCGAAGGAGCTTTTCGGCGTAAAACCTGAGATTCTCCAGGGGGCTTTATTCGGCGTGAAGCAAAAACAAATGACAAAAGCGCAAGCCAAGTCTTACATTGAAGCATTTTTAACCAAGGAGGTCATGCAATAATGAACGGCGGAACATTTACGCAAGGAAAAGAAAAAGAACGTGCCGGGATCTATTTTAACTTTAAAACAACCGCCCAGGAGCGGGTATCGATCGGTGAACGCGGGATTGTCGCCCTTCCTGTCGCATCCGGCTGGGGGGAAGCGAAAACATTCGTTTCCATTTCAAGCATTGAAGATTTGAATAAAAAAGTGGGGCTCAGTATTGAAGATCCGTCACTGATTCTGCTTCGTGAGGCGAAAAAGAAAGCAAAAACCGTTTTGATGTACCGTCTGACAGAGGGAATCAGAGCGAGCGCCGATCTTTCACAAGGTGTTAAAGCAACCGCTTTGTACGGCGGTTCAAAAGGAAATGACATCATCATCCGCATCAGTGAAAACGTCCTTGATCAGACCGCTTTCGATGTGACCACTTACATGGATGAAGCGGAAGTTGACAAACAAACGGTGAAAAAAGCCGAAGAATTAAAAGCAAACGGCTATGTCACATTCACGGGAACGGGCGAACTGTCGGCTTCCATCCCGCTGACAGGCACTGAGGAAGAATCCGGGGAAACGTTAAACCCGCAGGCAGGCATCCGTCTCGCGGGCGGAACTGATAAAGCACCGGTCAACTCAGACTATACGGATTTTTTAGCTGCTGCTGAAACGGAGAATTTCGATGTCATCGCTCTTCCTGTCGCGGAAAACGATCAGCTGAAAGCGACATTTGCCGCATTCATTAAACGCCTTCGCGATGCGCAGGGACAGAAAGTGCAAGGGGTGACCGCCCATTACAGCGGGGATTATGAAGGCATTATCAATGTTACTGAAGGTGTGCTGCTGGAAGACGGAACCGAGATTAAAGCTGAAGATGCGACCGCCTGGGTGGCAGGCGCAAGTGCCAGCGCCGCATTTAATCAATCCTTAACATTCGTTGAATACGAAGGCGCCGTCGATGTGCTGCACCGCCTGACCCATGATGAAGTGATCGAACGTCTTTCCAAAGGTGAATTCCTTTTCTCTTATGATGCCCGTGATAAGTCAGTCAGCGTTGAAAAAGATATCAACTCATTGGTGACATTTACGGCAGAGAAAAACAAAAAGTTCGCGAAAAACAAAATCGTCCGTGTGCTTGATGCGGTGAATAACGATTTGACACGTGAACTGAAAGCCTTAATTAAATCGAAAAAAGGCACGGGCAGCGATCTTCCTGCGACAAATGACGGCCTTCAATTCGTCAAAACGATGATCATTCAATATTTGACTACGCTTCAGGATGCGGGCGGCATCGCCAACTTTGATTCAGACAAAGACATTATAATCGGGCTGAATGAAGACCGCGACGGCTTTTTAATCGATCTCGCTGTACAGCCTGTGGATGCGGCAGAAAAATTCTACTTTAACGTGGAGGTAAACTAAGATGGCATTAAAAGCGCAAAACACAATTTCAGGAAAAGAAGGCCGTTTATTTCTCGACGGAGAAGAGATGGCGCATATTAAAACGTTTGAAGCAAACGTGGAAAAAAACAAATCAGAAGTAAACATCATGGGCCGCCGCATGACGGGACATAAAACAACAGGCGCCAACGGAACGGGCACGGCAACATTCTATAAGGTCACATCCAAATTCGCCGTCCTTATGATGGATTACGTCAAAAAAGGCAGCGACCCGTATTTTACGCTGCAAGCCGTTCTTGATGACAAATCATCGGGCCGCGGAACAGAACGCGTCACTCTGTATGACGTCAACTTTGATTCTGCAAAAATCGCCGGACTGGACGTAGACTCAGAAGCACTCGAAGAAGAAGTGCCGTTTACCTTTGAAGATTTCGATGTGCCGGAAAAGCTTTCTGAAACGTTTTAATTAAGATCGGTATGAGTGAAACAGGCCTTTTTACAGGCCTGTTTTTTATAAAAAATAGAGTAAGGGAGTTTTCATCATGAGCGAAAAAAACGAACAAGTATATGATCTATCATTCTTTATGCCAGGTAAAACAGTCGAGGCTGAGGAGATTCGGGTTCCGCTTTCAAAGCGTTTTGTCGATAAAAAAGGAAACATCGTGCCTTTTATTTTTAAAGCCATTACGACTGAGCGCATTGATGAACTGGAGAAGGAAAGCACGACATATAAAAATGTGAAGGGCAGAGGCCGCGTAAAAGACTTAGACAGCCAGCGCTTCTATGCGCGGATCGCGGTTGAATCTACGATTTACCCTGATTTCCGGTCTAAGGAGCTCCGCGACGCTTACAAAACGGCAGATCCGGTCGAGGTGGCAAAACGCGTGCTTTCAGTCGGCGGTGAGTATGCAAATTGGCTGAATAAAGCGATTGAGATCAATGGTTTTGAAGATGAATTAGAAGATCTGGAGCAAGAAGCAAAAAACTGATAAAAGATGGGAATAAGGAAGCCGTGTATCTCTATTACGCGATGCATGAGCTTCATTATTCTCCATCAGAACTGAAAGAGTTATATGAAGCACCGAGACATTTTAAGGCGCTGTTGTACGGTTTAATCGGTTACAAGCTGGACATTCTTGAAAAACAAGCGAAGAAAGGGGGAGCGACATCATGGCAAAGCTGACCGCCCGTTTTGAATTGGAAGATCGGGTTTCAAAGAAAATAAGGAAAATCCAAAATGGCTTCAGAGCGCTTGAGAAATACAGGAAAATGACAAAACGCCAAAGTGAAATTGATATACGCAAAGAGAGTAAATCTGTTTTAAGAACAATTGACCGCATCCAGCGCTCTATGAAAAGAAAGCTGGGCGCACAAATGATCTCTATTTCAGCTGAAGACGGAGCCAGTGCCGTCATTCAAAAGGTGCAAGCCCAATTAGCGGGTCTGCCTGCGTCTTTAACCATTAAAATAGGAGCAAAAGACAGCGCGACAGCGGCATTTGAGAGATTGCGGGATCTGGCTGCCGGTTTTAAAGGATTTACCGTTTCACTGTATGCGTCAGACGAAGTGACCCCTGCCATGGAACGTATCAAACGCTATATGCAATCTGCGTTAAAGAACGGGTACTCTGTCACTATACGCGTCATAGATCACGTCATGAAAACAGTCGGCCGAATTTCAGCGGGCATTGATTCGCTGACGGGAAAAAACAATGTTATTCAATTATCGTTAAACGAAAAGGTGACAGCACAGCTGGCTGCAATGCAAAAGAATATGCCGGACGTCGGAAAAGCTTCTGCATCTGCTGCTCCTGCTTCGCCGAAAAACGATTTTTCAATGCTTGACTCCATTGCAGACACCTTCATGAAAAAAGTCAATGACATCGCATCCAAATTTTATCCGGAAACAATCATAGCGGAACTGGATAAATTCGCTGCAAGCTTTATGAAGAAAGCGGACGAAATCGCAAGCAAATTCAGCCCGGAGACGATATTAGCCGAACTGGACAAGTTCACAACGTCATTCATGGGAAAAGTAGACGAAATCGCGAGCAAATTCAGCCCGGAGACGATTTTAGCAGAGCTGGACAAATTCACGACCTCATTCATGGGAAAAGTGGACGAAATCGCAAGCAAATTCAGCCCGGAGACGATATTAGCCGAACTGGACAAGTTCACGACCTCATTCATGGGAAAAGTAGACGAAATCGCGAGCAAATT
>NZ_KN050798.1:369461-1095180 GCF_000746035.1 Bacillus sp. UNC69MF
GAGATCGCAAGCAAATTCAGCCCGGCAACGATATTAGCCGAACTGGACAAGTTCACGACCTCATTCATGGGAAAAGTGGACGAAATCGCGAGCAAATTCAGCCCGGAGACACTTTTAGCAGAGCTGGACAAATTCGCTGATTCGTTTATGAAAAAAGTAGACGGGGTCGTGAGTAAATTCAGTCCGGAAGCCATATTGAAAGAACTGGATAAATTCACTGATTCATTTATGAAAAAGATAGATGACGTTGTCAGTAAATTCAGTCCGGAGACCATATTGAAAGAGCTGGATCATTTTACTGATTCGTTTATGAAGAAAGTCGACGACGTTGTCGGTAAATTCAGTCCTGATAAGCTAATCGACCGCGCCGAACAATTTGTAAATGACACGATTGACCGAATTTCTGAGAAATTCGATTTTCTCAATCCGGATAAGATTTTGGAAAAAGTGGAGCAGTTTACATCCTCACTGTTCGGAGGCATTGATAAAAAGTTCGGCAAATTCAGTCCTGATGCGATCATCGAAAAAGCCGAGGCATTTGTTGATAAAATTGTCAGCAAGATTGCCAAGAAATTTGAGAAATTCAGCCCGGACAAAATCATCGAAAAAGCCGGGGAATTAATAGAAAAAATATTATCAGGAATCGCTGAAAAATTAGGCAAACTCAATATCGGCGGATTATTAGGAGGCGGCACGAAAAAAGAAAAGAGTAAGGGCGGCCTTACTGCCGGCGGCTCCAACGGCCCGAAGCGTCCTGATCTGACAAAGGGTTCACAGCGCACGGTAACAGCGCCAAAATCTTCAGGAAAGTCAGCAAAAAAAACTGGCGGGGCTTTGGGGGGCTGCTGCTGCTGTACCGGAGTGACGAGGGGCAAAAGCAGTAAAGTCGAAGGGCGAAATAAATCCTCGAAAAAAGGTTCCTCCGTAAAGGAAAGCAAACAGGCATCCGTAAACACGCCGAAAACAAAAGGGGCAGGTAAAGGCATCGGCGCGCTTTTGAAAGGCTTGGGAGATTCAAAGGCGCTAAAAGGCGGTATGAAAGGGTTAAAAGGTGCCGCTAAAGGAATTCCCGGCATAGGTGAATTGTTATCACTTACTGATTTAGCCGGCATCAATAAAGATAATGCAGGAGAGAAGGTCGGCTCAGCAGGCGGCGGTCTTGCCGGAGCCGCGGCCGGAGCGGCAATCGGCAGCGTTGTTCCCGGAGTGGGCACATTAATCGGCGGCGCGGTAGGCGGCATCGCCGGCAGTTTAGGCGGTTCCAGCTTGGGAGAGGCCTTTGATTCAGGAGCTTTGAAAGACACGTGGAATGATATTTCCAAAGCGGCGCAAAGTGCTTGGACAACAATACAAGATACTTGGGGAAGCGTTTCATCCTGGTTCATGGAAAATGTATGGACGCCGGTTTCATCGGCTGTCGTCGGAGTGGCGACAAGCATCTGGTCAAATATCGTGAATGCGTGGACGACGATTCAAGGGATTTTCAGCACGGTGTCATCCTGGTTCATGGAAAATGTATGGACGCCGGTTTCATCGGCTGTCGTCGGAGTGGCAACCAGCATCTGGTCAAATATCGTGAATGCGTGGACGACGATTCAAGGTGTCTTCAGCACAGTATCCGGCTGGTTTATGAGCACGGTGTGGGGGCCCGTAAAATCGGCTGTCGTCGGAGTGGCGACGTCCATTTGGAGTAAAATCACAGGAGCTTGGGATAAAATTAAATCTGTTTTCAGTACGGTTTCCGGCTGGTTCATGGATACTGTCTGGAATCCGGTGAAAGACATGGTGAAAAATGTCGGTAAAGGAATATCAGATGCTTTCCAGACTGCTTTAGATACGGTAAAGGATATATGGAAAGGGTTAAGCGGATGGTTTGAGAAACATATAAAAGAACCTCTTGTAAAAGTGGGAACAGCCATATCAGATGCTTTTTCTGCAGCATTCGACTGGGTGAAAAAGATTTGGGATAAAACCGGCGGCAAAATGATTTCAGGCATAATGAACTTTGTCACAGGAGGCGGCGGAGATAAAAAGAAAAAAACGGACAAAAACGCCACGGGCGGCTACATTACAAAGCCGACCATTTCCTGGATCGGTGAAGCCGGTAAAGAATTTGTCATTCCCGTTGACAACAATCGCGGACGCGGAAAGATGCTGCTTTCACAAGCTGCGTCTAAGCTCGGCATGCGTGTTGTCGATGATATGGGCGCGGCTTCGGCTCAGTCTTCTGCTGTTCCGGCGGGAGCGGGCGGTGTTTCTTCTTCTGCATCTGTATCGGCCGCAGCGTCTGTAGAGGCATCCGGACTTGGCGGGACGGCTTCATCACTCGGCAAACAGTTTACTGAAGGCTTTGACAGCGGAATCAGCAATAAATCGGTGGATATGGACGGCTGGAAGGAAAAAAACATCGGAACGCCGTTCAATGCCCTCATTTCGTCTTCAACCGGTTACGGAAAGCAAGTCGTTGCGGGCTATGCCAAAGGTCAGAATACTTCGCCGACGGGCACCGATTCATTTTTAAAAACAAAGGTGAAAACACCTTATCAATCGGCGGTTAATCAATCGTCATCATGGGGCGCCGCAACGGTGAAAGGATATTCGGCCGGACAGAATGCAAAAGATACGGGAACGTCGCAATACGTAAGCACACATATCAATAAACCGTTTGTGCAATCAAGAGATTCCGCGAACGGCTGGGGGTCAGGCCTGATCGGACACTTCGTATCAGGGATGACTGCAAAAGGAAGCGAAGTCAAACAGGCGGCCAAAGATATGGCCAAAAAAGTCGAGGACGCATTCAGGGAAGAGCTTGATATTCACTCTCCTTCCCGTGTCATGATGAGTCTCGGGCGCTTTGCTTCAGTCGGCGTCGTCAAAGGGCTCGGCTCAGTTGACGTGAAAAAATACGCCGAAAAACAGGCAGGCTCGCTTGCAGCAGCCTTTTCCGGCATGGGTGCAGCGGGAGGAAGCGTCAAAGAGTGGCTTTTGGCCGCAATGAAAGCAACCAATACGCCGATCAGCTGGCTTCCGGGATTAATGACGATCGCACAGTATGAGTCAGGCGGCAACCCTAATTCCATTAATCTATGGGACAGCAACGCCAAAGCCGGACACCCGTCACAGGGGCTTATGCAGACGATTCCGAGCACCTTTGAAGATCACAAAGCGCCGGGCATGAATGATATCAGAAATCCAATTCACAACGCCGCTGCCGCTATCGGCTATATTAAAAGCCGATACGGCTCGATCAGCAATGTCCCCGGGATTAAAAGTATGGCTCATGGAGGCCCTTACGTCGGTTATGCCAATGGGGGTCTGATTACCAAGGAGCAGATCGCCCGTGTCGGCGAAGGGAACAAACGGGAGTGGATCATTCCTGAAGAGCGGGGCATCCGCGGCCGTTATCTGCTGCAAAAAGCCGCTCAAGCGCTCGGCATGGAAGTGTCCGATCCGTCCCAGACGGAACCGGCGGCGCTTTCAGCCGGCACGGTTTCCGCAGCCGTTAAAGGCGGCGGACAAACCGTTCAAAAAACGGGAACAAAAGAAATTAAAATCGAATTCAGCGGCGATCAGCATTTCCATAACGGACAGGACGCCGACAGCCTCGCCGCCAAAATCAAACAGGCGCTGATTGATGAACTGCAAAAAGACATTTATACCGGAGCAAAGGGGGCCGTTGCTTTTGACTAAATCTGTTTACGAATTTTGGCTGTCTCAGGGGAAGGACAAGCTCCGGCTTCCCGTTCTCCCTGAAGCGATTGATATCGCAAACAGCGTGCAGAATGATTCCGTGAAAGTCACCGGACTTGGAGAGGTGACGTTTATCGAAGAACCGGGAGCGAAAGAAATTTCGTTCTCTTCTTTTTTTCCGAAACGGTACAGCCCGATTGCCGAATATCAAAGCATCCCTTCGCCGGAAAAAGCCATTTCAGCCATTGAAGCATGGATGAAAGCGAAAAAACCCGTTCAGTTTTTGATTACAGGAACAAAAGTTAATGTCACATGCAGCATTGAAAGCTTCAATTACAGCGAAGGTGACAATGAAATCGGCGACCGGAATTTTGATATCGTACTGAAAGAATATAAAACCGCTTCGCCAAGAAAAATCAAACAAAAGAAAAAAACGAAAGCGAAGCGCCCGTCCAAAGCTTCACCCAAAACATATACCGTCAAAAAAGGGGATACGCTTTGGGACATCGCCGGTAAGTTTTACGGAAAACACACGGAGTGGCGGAAAATCTGGAACGCGAATAAAACCGCCATGATTAAGCGCAGCAAACGGAATATCCGGCAGCCGGGGCATTGGATCTTCCCGGGGCAGAAGCTGAAGATACCGCAATGAAACGGGTGAAAAGATGATTGAACTATTTGTCATAAAAGAAACGGAGTGGCTCGAGCTTGTCACAGAAAGCGTAACGCTGGAAGGACACAGATATCAGGCGCCCCGCTCCATCGAAGCGACGATTGTCGTAAAGCAGGGCAGCCAGACGTATTACGGTGTATCAGAGGGGGATACGGTTTTGTTCAAATGGAACGGAAAAGAACTATTCCGCGGCATTGTCTTTGCAAGAACGCCCGATGAGCAAACCATCGCCTTCACCGCATACGATATGCTTCAATACCTTGTGAAAAACCAGGACGTTTACGTGTTTTCCAACAAGCGCGCCGATCAAATATTGAAAAGGATCGCCAGCGATTTTCAAATTCCCGTCACATCCATTGCCAACACAGGCCATACCATTAAATCACTCGTTTTTAAAAATGATACAAGCCTTTACGATATGATGCTAAAAGCGTTAAAGCAGACAAAAAGCCAGACGGGGCGCAATTATCAGCTCTATTCAGAAAAAGGCAGGCTCGGCTTGCGTGAATGGCCGGAGCCGTCTGACATATGGGTGCTGGAAACAGGAGTTAATATCACAGGGTATCAATACAGCACCTCAATTGATGACACCGCAACCCGTGTCGTCATGCGGCTGCAAAAAGACAATAAAACGATAAAGGCTTCCGCGTCAGACAGCGCGGGCATGAAAACATTCGGCGTTTTGCAGTATACCGAAACGGTTTCTGACGACATTAATGAAGCCCAGCTGAAACAGCGCGCAAAAGTGAAGCAGGCTGAGAAAAAAGGCGTTAAGAAAGAGCTGAAAAATATACAGGCGATCGGTATTCCTGGGTTGGAAAGCGGATTGCCTGTCTATATCTCAATTCCGGAAATCGGGCTGAAGAAAACCTATTATGTAGATACGGACCGCCATGAATTCCAAGGAACAAAACATACCATGACGATTGACGTCACGGAGAAAAATTCACTTCCGGAGGGGACATCCTGATGAGATTAAGTGATGCCATTAAACATTTAGCCGTCGGAGCGGTTGACGCCGAAGCGCCGGTGGAGCTGATGCCGGCCGAAGTGACCTCCGTTTCGCCGCTCGAGCTGAAACTGAAAGATCACGACAAACTTTTGATTCCGTCTGATGCACTCATTGTGCCGAAGCGGCTGAGATCCGGAGAAGATGATCAGCTCCAGGCGGGAGATCGGGTGATGACCGCCGCTTTAACAGGAGGACAGTCTTTCTTTGTACTGGACAAAATTTAACCGGCATTCGGACGGAACTGTACCAGAATATCAGCCTATTAAAGCCGCTTCATCATCCGAAGAGGGCTTTTTTACATGATCAAATCTAAAAGGAGCGGGTGCAATGGCCCTGACACCGGAAATCGAATTTGAAGATTTGGAGGATGCGAGTGAGGCCGTTGAGACTTCACAAACCTACCGAATTGATTTTGAAAACAACCGGATTACCAATGAACTGATAAACGGACTGGACGCAATCAGACAATTCGTCTATATCGCTCTTCACACAGAACGGTATTCATATTCGGTTTTCAGCCATGATATTGGAAACGAACTTCAGGAAGTGCTTTCAGATCAGAACACGACGGATGCTTATAAAAAAATGGAGATTCCAAGACTGATAGAAGAAGCCTTGCTGTATGATGACCGTATTTTGGCTGTTACCAATTTTGAGATTGAGAAAAAAGATGATGCCTTCACCGTCTCTTTTACCGTTGAAACTGATGAGGGCATGCTTGAGATAGAGGAGGTGCTGGGTGAGGATGTTTGAAGCTCAGACGTTTGACGACATTATGGACAGAATGCTGGCGCGCATTACGGCAGATATTGATACGAGAGAAGGCAGCGTCATTTACAATGCGCTCGCGCCTGCGGCCGCTGAGCTCGCAAAGTCTTATATTTGGCTGGATACCGTGCTGGAGCTCGTGTTTTCCGATACGGCTCAGGGAGAATTTCTGGACAGGCGGGCTGCTGAAGCGGGAATTGAACGAACACCTGCCACAAAAGCGGTCAGAGCCGGAGAATTCACAGCGGGCATCACCATTCCGCCAGGCTCCCGTTTCTTCGTTGATAACCTGTATTTTCAATATACGGAGGATGGAACGCTCGAGTGTGAAACGGCCGGAGAAGCGGGCAATGCCGGCATTACAGGTCAAAATCTGCTGCCGCTTGATACGATTCCCGGGCTTGAGAAAGCGGTCATGGGCGATATATTAATTCCCGGCCGTGAAGAAGAAGATGACAGCAGCTTAAGGACGCGCTATTTTACCCGTGTCCGCCGGGAGGCAGTCAGCGCAAATAAACAGCATTATAAACAATGGGCCGAAGAGGTTGACGGCGTCGGCAGGGCGAAAATCTTTCCGCTTTGGAACGGAGCCGGAACGGTGAAGGTTGTCATCACAAATGCGAATTTGGAACCGGCATCAGATATTCTGATCAAGAAAGTAAAGGATTATATTGATCCGGACGAAGGGCAGGGAGAAGGACAGGCGCCGATCGGAGCGGCAGTAACGGTGGAAAGCGCCGTATGGAAGGAAATCGAAATCTCCGCTTCCGTGCTGCCTGAGCTGAACAGCTCGATCGATGACGTGAAAGCGGAGATTGAAAAAGGCGTCCTGAATTTATTTAAGAAAATGGCCTTCGAAGAAAACACCGTCCGTTTATCACAAATAAACAACATCGTTTATAACTCGGCATCCGTCAGTGACTACGCCGATATCAAAATGAACGGTGCGGCGGAAAACCTCGTGCTCAGTGACGTGGAAATTCCTAAACTCAAAGAGGTGATAATCCTTGAGCAGACTCGATGAGATGACGGCGTACCTCCCGCCGTTTTTAACCCGATTAAAGGAGATGGCACAACTGCTTGAGGCGGAAGCTCCTGAGTTTGAGCGGCAGAATAACGATATTTTCGATTTGACAGATCAGCTCTTTATCACGACGGCGACGTGGGGGCTTGACCGCTGGGAAAAAATATTAAAAATACCGCGGGAATCAGGTGACACGGAGGATATGAGACGGCTCAGGCTGATTTCAAAGATGTCGAATATTCCGCCCATCACACATCAAGCGATCGAGCAGGCGCTAAACCGTTTTTTAAAACATCCGTCAGCTTACGTTCGGATGTTTCCGGGGCAGTATCGTTTTTATGCCGATATCGGGCTTGATGACCTGCAGCACATGAACGAGCTGATTGAAACGCTTGAAAAAATCAAACCCGCTCATTTGGCGTATACACTGAGAGCCGCATTAAACGAAACACTGGAAATCAAAGACCGGGTCATTCTCAACAATCGGAGATACCGAAAAGTCAGTGAACTGAAGGTCGGTTATTCCGTCACACTCAACAATAACGAGGTGGTCTTACCATGATATCAGCCGCTTACAGACAGCGTGCCGCAGCCGATCTGAAAAACAGGATCACAAAAGTGCTGTTAAACGGAAAAGAAACTCCAATTGCGGACATTTCCGTAAAAGATGCCGCAGTCACCGTTCTCACACGCAGGGAAGAAGACGTCAAACACATTGAAACCGTGCAGATGCTTGACGAAACAGGAAGCGTCATCACAGAACGAAAAACAAATTTAGATCTCAGTAATAACAGAACGCTTGATTTAAGATTTACCTTTGAGGTGGTGTAACGATGGCTTACGAAGAAAAAACAGACTGGCTTCCGGACGATCCGATTAACGAAGATGACGTCAACCGCTGGGAAAAAGGCATAAATGACGCACACACGGATCTGGCGGCCCATAAAAACGACATGAACAACCCGCACAAAACGACAAAGGCGCAAATCGGTCTCGGAAACGTGGATAATGTCCAGCAGGCAGCAAAGAAAGATTTTGATCAGCACCATCAAGATCTGGACCGGCATGTGACGAAGGAAGAGCGCCAGAAGTGGAATAACGGGCAGTTAACAAAGCTGACGGATGATTCAGGGAAATATTTAATAAGTATACAAGATGGCTTGGATTTTCATCAAATTGTAGACCAGCTTAATCAATCTTTTTTCTTTTACACAAATAACACGGGAGTTCATACTCCTCCGCTTTCCACCAGAGGCTTATATATCGGATTCAAGTCTTATGGTGAGGCTCTGGCAATGGATTATGAAGGAGGCACATGGAGAAAAACCCTTAAAGCTTCCGGCTGGACTGATTGGGTTCAGTTAGAAACTTCGGAAGGCGCCCAAAAAAAAGTCGATGCCCACACAAATCAGACTGATATCCATGTAACGAAAGCTGAGAAGGATACATGGAATGCAGGGCAGCTGTTTAAAATCACCGCTGATAACGGCACGCAAAAAATCAATTTAACTTCCGGCTCGTTTTATGACTCGTTAAAAGATGTAGGTTCTGTAACTTTTTACGGAACCAATGCAGTAACAGACAACCCGTCAAATACGAGTCTGCGAGGTATGCAGTTAGTGGGGCAGCCGGGAATAGGTAATGGTTATGCTGTAGACGTGAAGGGTAATGCATGGTGGTTTTATTATAACACTAATCAAACAGCAATCAATTGGTATCCAATTGAATCCATAGCTGGAGCGCAGTCAAAGGTCGATGCACATGCGATAGATTCATCAATTCATATAAGTCCTATCGAAAGAGACAAATGGAACGGCGGCCAGTTGGCGAAGTTGACAAAGGATGATGGGAGACGGACACGATTAGAAAACGGATCAGACATACTGGCGCTGAGCACGGGGTTTTATTGTGGAATGGGTGCTCAGCTGAAAAACAATCCGGTTGAAAATGATAATTCCTGGTTTAACTATGATGTGGTTGAGGGGGAGTCAGGGAGGAAGTCGATTTTAGCTTGGAGAAGTTACGATAACAATGTATGGATTGCAACTGTTCATACAGACGGTGTTTTTAAGGGGTGGAAACGTCTATTTACTGAAGAGGATTTTAATAAAATAACTTGGTATGATTTAACGCTAATTAATGGACATAAGGTTGGCGGAAGAAAACCTCAGTATGCAGTGTGGGGCAACCAAGTATTCACCCGTGGTGAAGTGGTTCCTCCAGACTTCGATAGTGTTTTTGCTGTACTCCCTGCTGAAGCTCATCCTTCAACACAGAAAGCAATGGCTGCCACTTTCTTTGGAACAACGGGGGTAACAAAATATTATGCCGAACCAACGGGTGAACTGAGATTTAGCGGAAAATTCGCAAAAATAGAGGAAAATATTACAGGGATTTCAATAGATAATAATTTCACTTTGTAATGAGGGATGAATATGCAAGTCTTTTTGTATGATGAGAATTTTTATTTTCAAAGGCCTGAAATCTTAGACAGTACATCAAGTATAATGCCGCAAAACTCAACATCCATAAAACCTCCGGACGGCTTATGGAGACCGCAGTTTGATGAAGTAAATAAAATTTGGAACGAATCTGCTGATCAAGAATATAAGGAAAATCAAAAAAACAAGTATCAGGATGTGGTGGAGCCGGATCCCATTGTGGAACAGTTGAAAGAAATCGGACAGCAACTGGCAGATGAAAAACTAGCGAGAAAACAAGCAGAACAAGCTCAAAATGCTTTAGGTGTACAATTGTCTGCCGAAGTGGTAGCAAGGGAGAAAACAGAGATGTTGAATAAAGCTTTAGGTGAACAAATAGCGTCTTTAAAATTAGAATTATTAAACGTAAAAGGAGAATGAAAAAATGAAGAGACTTAACTTTTGGGTTTACGCTTTGTTTTATAAGTGGGCCTCAATAGAAATGGTAAAACAAGCTATGGGCTATGATGACTGCTCTGCCGAAGATCTGGCTGAAGGTGTGGCCGCGAAGTATATCACGCCTGAGGAATTTCAAGAAATAACGGGTGAAACATACGAAAATTATAAAAATGCTGTGTCATAAGCCAAACGGCTTTTTTTATTTGTCATTTTTAATAAATGAGAAAAGGAGGACGGCCGATGAAAAAGCATTCATTTGAATTTCCCGCCGATCAACTTGGCAGACCCGGCGCCGTAAAAGCTTATCGCGGTAACAAAAACGATTATGTCACACCTGTTGCTGATTTGTCCGGAATGGCAGAGCTTCTTACCAATACGCCGCTAGAAGCGATTGAAGTATACAGCCAATTCGGACAAGACCGTTTAGGAGCCGTCTTAATAGACAGAGTACAGGGGTGGGCTTATTCGGACCGCAGCGGAACTCTTTTTATCGAAGAGAGTGAGGATAACAATTCGTGGACGGCTTCACATTCTGTCGCAGTCAAAGGCGGAGTGCTGACCGCTTCGGGGTGGGTCAGCCTGACAAAACGATATTACCGGTTCCGTTTTGAAAATGGAAATCAAAAGCAGTCCGAATTTGTTTTATACCAATCTGTCGGTACGGGCGGTGATATGGCGTTTTCATATACAGACGTGATTTTTCATGAAAATGCAGCAGAGGCGGGCGAGGGAAGCATCTTCTCGGCGGGCGCTTGGAAAAAACTTCTCGTCGAAATCACCGGCACGGCTGAGTCGGGCCATGTCGCGTTTTGGGGGAGATCCATCTCGGGAAAAAATGTGCCGATCAGAGGAATCAGGTCTGATGACGGGACATCAGCCGCCGGTACGTCAGGCACAGAAGAAGTGTGGTCATTTGATATTGCCGGCTTTAAGGAAATCGTCATGGAAATCCAGAGCATTTCCGGCGGGAGCCTTTCTGTCAAAGGCACGGCATTTTCGTAAGAATGAAGCTTCCGAAGGGAGGTGAGAACAATGTAAGAGGGGGGAGCGGAAGTGCTTCTGGATGAACAAGCGGTGCAAAAAGAATTCGCAGGCATCAAAGGTGAACAAAAGGTGCTTGAACAGCGGGTAGCCGCATTAGAGCGGGTATCCGACCGGCAGGATCAGCAAATCATGACGCTGAATGAAAAACTGAACAAAATTGACGAAAACACAACATGGATTAAGCGGACCATTACAGGAGCGATCGTGACAGCAATCTGCACGGGCGTCATTGGCGGAGCCATCGCCATCATGTACAATCTGCTGCAAAAGTAAGGGGGAAACCGATATGAAATTCGCGGACAAAGGCACGGTCGTCAGGACGGTGCTTCTTTTGCTTGCTTTATTGAATCAAACTTTGCTGATGTTCGGCAAATCGCCGCTGAATATTCAGGAGGACCAGGTCAGCCAGCTTGCAGATACGCTGTATGCCGCCGGGTCGGCCGTTTTTACAATCATAACGACTGCCGCCGCCTGGTTTAAAAACAATTACGTTACAGCAAAAGGGAAAAAACAGCAGGCTTTATTAAAAATAAACAATTTATCGAAATAGGAGAGATGAGAATATGGTAAAAATCACACAGGATTTTATCCCGGCAGGAAACAATAACCGCCCAGGCTATGCAATGACACCGATTTACATTACGGTGCACAATACAGCCAATACCGCAGTCGGAGCTAACGCCAAAAGTCACGCAAGCTATGTGAAAAATCCCGATACACCGACAAGCTGGCATTTCACAGTCGATGATACGGAAATTTATCAGCATCTTCCGCTGAACGAAAACGGCTGGCATGCGGGTGACGGAAACGGGGACGGCAACCGTAAATCCATCGGTATTGAAATTTGTGAAAACGCAGACGGCAACTTTTCACAGGCCGTGGCAAACGCCCAATGGCTCATCCGCACATTAATGACCTCGCACGGCATCCCGCTTGCAAATGTCGTTGCGCACAAGCATTGGTCAGGAAAGCTTTGTCCGAGAAGACTGTTGGATACATGGGATGAGTTTAAAGCGGGAATCGGTTCTGGGGAAAGACAGACGTATACCGTCCAAAAAGGAGATACGCTGTCGGCGATCGCGCGGAAATTCGGCGTCAGCGTGGCCGATCTGCAGAAATGGAATAACATCGCTGACCCGAACCTGATTAAAGTCGGACAAGTACTGATCGTCAGCCCGCCGGTTGAAGCACTGTATTCTCTTCCGGACGAGGTGATTCAGCTGACAGAGCCGTACACGTCCGGCGAAAAGGTATACCAGGTGCAAAACGCGCTCGCCGCGCTTTATTTCTATCCTGAAAAAGGAGCTGTCAATAACGGAATTGACGGTATCTACGGTCCGAAAACCGCAGATGCCGTGGCCCGCTTCCAATCTGTAAACGGACTGACGTCTGACGGCGTCTACGGCCCCGCTGTAAAAGCGAAAATTCTGATGCAGCTTTAACAAAAAAGCTGAGTCCCGTTCACATTGCGGGATTCAGCCTTTCTTCTTTTTTAACCGGTTCAATAGCCTGAGATTCCTCGCCCGCATCCTCAGCGAATAAGCGGAAAGCCCGAAGCGTCCGTAATCCACAAACTTTACGCGCCTGACAATTTTCTTCACATCATCACCTGTCGCATCTCTTTGTTGGTTTTATTATATGAAAGATATGGAAAAAAGGAATAAGGACAAGAGCCGTGTCTCCTGTCCTTAGTGTAATCAAGCTTTTTTTTGTTTATACTTGTCAATCAGCCGCTCGTTTTCTTTGAAAATTCTGGCGGTATGAGGGCTGACCTGGTAACTTGCGATACTTGTCATTGAACGTTTTTTAAACATTTTGAACGGTTTCGCTCTTTGTTCCGGCTGCCCGTTTTGAAATGCCTGCTCCATTTAACCGTCACCTTCCTCTTCTATTGGCAGCATTAAATCATAAATGCTCGTTAGCGATGTGAAAAGCAAATAATCGAATTCCGTCAACAGGTTTTCCGACGTGAGTTTGATCACGTAATGGCGGTTCTGGACTGTAAACGGAATAAGCACAAGCCTGCCTTTTTGATCATAGTAGACGTCTTTACGGTTAAGACGGGACTGAACGTCCGCCGCATCAGGCATATGCTCCGTCAAGCGGTCCTTATCCGATTGTGCGGAATAGTCGCACAAGGAAGCCGTGACATTCATTTTTTCGGCATAAGCGGCCAGCAGTCTGCTGATGCCTTCCGCATAAGCTTCTGTACTTCCATAATATACATGGATCGGTTCATTTTTCAACAGATATTGATAGGTTTTCAGTTTTTCAAGATAGGAGTGAAGCATTTCGTTATTTTCTTCTAAAATTTCCCGCGTATCCGTCTCTAATTCATTGCCGGCGAGCTTTTTGATATACGCGCTCAAAAAGATAAACGCATCAATAAGGGCAAAGCAGACGGCAACAATCAAATATTGTCTCCATGCGGCAAAGAGCGATTCGGGATCATATGTCCAATAGACCATGGAGCCCAGTACAAATAGTAAATACCACGTTTTACGGATGGCAAACATTTTTTCTTTTACCTTTGCCTCATACCGCCAGGATGCGTACACATATAAAATGAGTGCGGCCGCCATCGTCCACACCATGATCTGAAAAAACAAAAGCATGAGCATCCCTCACAATTTGAAAAATGGTCTGCTATGTTCATTCTATGTCATGACATCATTTTCCTGTCACAAAAAAACCGCTTCTGTAAAGAAGCGGATGTCATCAGAAAAAGAGATCTAGGATGAAAAAGGCGATGGCGCCGAGTGTACCTGCAATCGGCAGGGTGATGACCCATGTAATGAGCATCCGTTTAGCCGTTCCCCAGTTTACGCCTTTTACGCGGTGGGAAGCGCCCACACCGAGAATGGAAGACGAAATGACGTGCGTCGTGCTGACAGGGAGATGAATAAACGTGGCCCCGAAAATAATGGCTGCGCCGGTTAAGTCGGCAGATACGCCGTTTACCGGACGGATTTTCATAATTTTTCCGCCGACGGTTTTAATGATTTTCCAGCCGCCGATGGATGTGCCGAGACCCATTGCCAGGGCACAAGAGAGCTGCACCCAAAAAGGAATGGCATCACTTTTATGTAAATTGGCCGTCATAAGCGCCATCGTAATGATACCCATCGCTTTTTGCGCGTCGTTCGTTCCGTGTGTATAGGACTGAATGGCAGCCGTCAAAATCTGCACTCTGCGGAAACGTTTATTTGTTTTCGCCAAATTGCTGTCTTTAAAAATCAGCTTCACGATCGAATATACGATAAAGCCGAGAACAAAGGCGATGATCGGTGATAAAATAAGTGCTTCGAGAATCTTAATGAACCCTTTATAATTAAGCGTTGCAAAACCTGACGCTGCAATGGCCGCTCCGGCGATCGCTCCGATAATCGCATGTGAAGAGCTGCTCGGAATGCCGAAATACCATGTGATCAAGTTCCAGGCGATTGCGGCGAGTAGAGCCGCCAGAATGACAACTGACCCGTTGTCTAATGTATAAGGATTCACAATGTCCTTTGTAATGGTTTTCGCCACACCGGTAAATGTCATCGCTCCGAGAAAGTTCATGATGGCAGCCATGACGATTGCGTGCCGCGGCTTCAGCGCTTTTGTCGAAACTGAGGTGGCGATGGCGTTTGCGGTATCGTGAAATCCGTTAATGAAGTCAAATACCAAAGCGCATATGACAATTAATATCGTTAAAAGTAATAGAGTATCCATTATAACCCCTCGTTACGCGTTTTTCATAATAATGGTTTCAAGGTTATTGGCAACGCTTTGACAAGAGTCGGCAATTTCCTCAAGCGTTTCGTAAATCTCGCGGTACTGAATCACTTTAATCGGATCGGTTTCTGTGCCGAACAGATTTTTTAATGATTTACGGTGCAGGTTATCACAGCTGTGCTCGTATTCCTTAATTTTAATGGCGTGAGGGTGAATGTCCTTCAATCGGTTTTCTGCAAGCAGCTCAATCGTGATTAAAATTTCCTTCGCGCACTCTCTGATGTATCCGCTGAACTTATCGATATGCTCATCGGAAGAAGTGATCGAGAAAATCTCCATCATTGCTGAAAAATGTTCGATTCCGTCAAGCACGTCATCGAGGCTGTTTGTCAGCTCAAGGATGTCTTCACGTTCAATGGGAGTGATAAAAGCTTTGTTCAGCTCTTTAATCATGACATGAACATGATTATCTCCTTTTGTTTCAAACTCTTTTAACGTATCGGCAAATTCCTTTAAAGTCGTCTGGTTCGTCACTTTAAAGTTGACAAAGTATTCTGCGGTTTCGTCTATGTTTTTTGCGATTTCTGTTAAAAGGAGTGAGAACTTATCTTTTTTTCTTTTTATCATTAAAAACCCTCCATTGTTTGAATGAGACAATGCACACATCAAATTATTATATAGCCTTTTGTCGAAAAAAAACAGATAAAGTCGAAAAAAACGCCTCTTGATTTTTTCGTAAAAACGTGTCTCATCCTGTTTTTCTTATGTTACCCACTTCGCCAAAAAAACGTAACATACTTCGAATTCAGACATCTTGCTTAAAAAGTATAACAAAAGATGTGAATTTGCTGTCAACTTTTGCACGTGATTTTGCCAGAAAAAAAACGGCTCCCGTAAAAGGAACCGTTTTTGTCAGTTTTTTCTGCCGTTTTTCAGCCAAAAATAAAGCGGCAGCCCGGCGAGGCCGATCAAGAGGGACAGCGCGCAGCTCAGTGTATCTGTAATGATCGTGCTGATCAGCACAAACAGTGAACCCGCGATGGCCAAAACAGGAATGATCGGATACAAAGGCACGCTGTAGGCGCGCGGTTTTCCGCCGCTTTTTTTTCTGAGGATAAACACGGCGAAAAAGGCCATGACGTAAAAAATATAAATCATGAAAATAGAGATTTCAGACAGCTTATCGGGATTGCTGGCGATCATAAAAATAATGGCCAGCGCGATCTGAAATGACACGGCAATCCACGGGGTGCGGAACGTCGGGTGCACCCGCGAAATCTGTCCGGCAAACGGCAGCTGTTTCCGTTCCGCCATCGCAAACGAGACACGCGGAAAAGCGAGAATCTTTCCGTTTAAACAGCCGAAGATGCTGACGATGATTCCGACGCTGATCAATTTTCCTCCGATGTCGCCAAACAGCATTCCGGCAGCGGTGCCGGTCGCATTTTCACCGAGTTTGACGATGTCGGTCGCAGGAAGAATGTGCAGCAGCGCAAAGTTAATGAAAAGATAAATGGCGGTGACGACCAGCAGTCCGCCCGTCATCGCTCTCGGGAGCAGCTTTTCCGGATTTTTCATTTCGCCGCCGAGTGCCGCAAGCAGAATCCATCCGTCATAAGCAAACAAGGTGGCCAGTATGGCAGCGCCGAAATTCATGTCCGACATGCTGCTTGTGACGGCTGTGAAAATATGCTGATCGCCTTTCCAAAGGCCGAACACGATCATGCAGATAATCGGAATCAATTTGCCGACAGTCGTAATTCCCTGGACGATGCCGCCATATTTCGTTCCGATAATATTAATGATGCTTAAAAACAAAACGGCTGAAATCCCGATCAATTTAGACCAGCCGGAATCCCAATTGAACAAGTGCGCCATCAAAGAGCCGAAATATAAGCCGATTGCTCCGATAATGGCGGGGCCGTAAATGATAATTTGAACCCATCCGCACAAAAAGCCCCAAAATTCGCCGTACACTTCTTCAAGATATGTATAAAGTCCGCCCGTTTTCGGAATCTGAGTGCCGATTTCCGCAACGGTCAAGCCGCCGGCAAGCGTCAAAATGCCTCCTAACAGCCACGCGATAAGCGCGGTTTTCGCATCACCGGAGTAGGCAAGCACGGCGCCTGGTTTCATAAATACGCCGGAACCGATGATGGTGCCGATAACAAGTGAGAGGGCGATGGTAAGGCCGATCTCTTTTTTAAGTCCGTTCTCTTCAATCTGCATATCCTATCCCTCCAGATGTAAAATCGTCATGCTGAAAAAACTATTTTCCATATTGTAAACCCTAATTGCTGAAACACGAATAAAATAAATTTTCTGATTTTGTTGTTTTCCCTAAAAGATAAAGGTTTCTGCTTTTGAGAAGGAAAAAATACCGTTTTAAAAGCGAACATTAATGGTTTTTTAATATCGAAAGTTCGTTATTTGGGGAGCGGCAGTCTGCAGACCGTCTGTGAAGCAGATGGGTTGACTTTGCGATCCGGATAACATAAATTGTATATATAAAATATCTCGAAATCGAGATAATTGACTGGAGGATAACATAATGAAAGTTAATGGAATACACCATGTATCAGCATTGACGGCTGATGCGCAGAAAAATTTAGATTTTTATCGGAACATCCTGGGACTGAAGCTTGTGAAAAAGTCCGTAAACCAGGATGAACCGACGATGTATCACTTATTTTACGGTGATGAAGCAGCTAATCCGGGATCGGAATTGACGTTTTTCGAAATTCCGCGGATTGCGCCGTTTCATGCGGGAACAAACAGTATTTCTTCAATCGGCCTGCGTGTCCCGGATGCACAAGCGCTGCAATATTGGAAAAAACGATTTGAAGAGCATCAGGTCGCTCATGGCGACATCATGACAATAGCGGGCAGAGAGACACTCGCTTTTTGGGATCATGAAGGACAGCGGCTTGTGCTGACAGCTGACGAAAAAGGAAAAGACATCGGTGAAGCGGTGAAGCAAAGCGGCATACCGGAAGAATATTCTTTCCGCGGTCTTGGTCCCGTTGAATTGACCGTCCCGTATGCAGAACCGACGCTGCGTGTGTTAACCGATGTGCTGGGCTTCACTGAAATCGGGAAAGAAACGCATGAAGACCGGGGCACGGTTACGGTGCTCGAATCCGGAAACGGAGGCGCGCGCACAGAAGTCCATCTCATTGAAAGAAACGATCTTCCGCGCGAGCGTCCTGGAAAAGGCAGCGTCCACCATGTGGCCTTCCGCGTTCAGAATGAAGAGGAGCTTGCTTTATGGCACCGCATCATTACGAAGGAAGGTTTCAGCAACTCAGGCATTGTAGAGCGTTATTATTTCAAAGCGCTGTACTTCCGGGAGCCGAACGGAATTCTGTTCGAATTGTCAACGGACGGTCCGGGATTTATGGTTGATGAAAAACCTGAAGAGCTAGGCAAAACGGTTGCGCTCCCGCCTTATCTCGAACACCGCCGTTCTGAAATAGAAGCACGGCTGAAACCGATACAGTAAATCAGAAATCATGACAGATGCCTCCCGGCTTGACGGGGGCATCTTTTTTTTGCTTTTTTACCCGTTTTGTCATTCTTTTTACCTATTTGTAAACGGCAAAATAATTGTCTTTGTTTATTAATAAATTTTTCACATTTGGTTGTTACACTTGTTCAAAGTTAAACAAAAGGAGTGAAAACACAGGTGAAAATGAAAAAACGCGAGATAGACGCAGTCTTAATTCTCATTTTACTCGCTTCCGCATTCTTGAATATGTACAACATCTGGAATGACGATACGGTGAATCCTTATTACACCGCAGCGGTAACGAGTATGCTTCAAAGCTTTCATAATTTCTTTTACGCTTCATTTGACGCAGCCGGGTTTATCACGGTAGATAAACCGCCTGTTACATACCAGATACAAACGATCAGCGCGCTGATATTCGGTATGCACGGGTGGAGCGTCATCCTGCCTCAGGCATTGGCGGGTGTAGGTTCAGTTCTATTCATGTACTTATTAATAAAGCCGACGTTCGGAAAAACGGCGGCGCGCATCGCCTCATTTGTCATGGCGTGTACACCGATCGCAGTAGCGGTCGCGCGGACGAATAATGTCGATGCTTTACTGGTCTTTTTCCTCTTGTTCGCCACATGGCTTCTCTTTAAAGCGATCAGAAAAGGCAGACTGATCTGGCTTTTGGCGGCATTTTTTGTCGTCGGAGCAGGCTTTAACACAAAAATGCTTCAGGCTTATATGATTTTGCCGGCCTTCTTGCTGTTCTATATGATTGCGGCAAACACCACGATTAAGAAAAAAATCATTTCATTGGTAAGCGCGTTAGCCGTTTTAGCAGCCGTTTCATTGTCATGGCCGCTCATTGTTGATAATATTCCTGCCGGCAAAAGGCCATATGTCGGAAGCAGCCAGACAAACTCCGTATTGGAATTGGCTTTCGGATATAACGGGATTCAGCGGCTGACAGGGCAAAGTTCCGGCGGCGGCCAGGGCGGGCCGGACGGAAACGCATCGAAAGAGATGTCTTCTTCCGGCGGTTCTTCACAAATGCAAGCGCCGCCCGGCCAGTCTTCAAGCAGCAGTTCAGCAAGCGGAGACAAACCACAAAACGGCAGTATGACGGCACCTCCATCTAACGGGAAAATGCCAAGCGGCGGTCAAGGAGGTCCTCCAAGCGGCGGAGATGGTCCCGGTGGCGGAGGAAAAAGCGGTGCAGGCACCGGCTCGAAAATGCAATCAGGTTCAGGAATGTTCGGAACGGGAACTCCTGGTCCGCTGCGCCTTTTCCAAACGGAATTATCTGATCAGATCAGCTGGCTCCTGCCGTTTGCGATTTTTGGAATGGCCGGTTTATTGATCGCCGGGGCGAGAGAAAGAAGACGATTATCAGCAGAACAGAAGGAAACGATCTTTTGGGCAGCGTGGCTTGTGCCGATTGCCGGATTCTTCAGTGTGGCGGAATTTTTCCACCATTATTATCTCATTATGCTGGCGCCTCCGATCGCGGCACTTGTCGGTGCGGGATGGGTCGCCCTCGTTCATCTGTACCGCAAGCAGGCGGGATGGAAAACTTGGCTATTGCCGGCCGCTATTCTTGTGACAACCGGATTTGAGCTGTTTATCCTCAGAAACTACAATGATCAAATCGGCGCAGGCTGGAGCATCGGAGCAGGCGTTCTCGGCGCAGTGGCAGCAATCGCCCTGTTCGTATTCAAACAGCGCCAAAAACCGCTAAGTTATTATGTTTCACTTGCAGCCCTTCTCGTCTTGATGGTCATGCCGATTTATTGGGCGAGCACACCGCTTCTGTACGGAGGCAACAGCTCATTGCCTGAAACAGGCCCTCAGCTCGCTTCAACAAGCGGAAAAGGCATGGGAATGGATAACGCATCTGTCAATACAAAACTGATCAACTATTTAGAGAAACACAACGCCGGAGCGGACTATCTATTTGCTGCAACCGATTCCAACACGGCGGCGCCTTACATTATTAAAACGAAAAAAGCGGTCATGGCGATCGGCGGATTCAGCGGGTCTGACCCGGCCATTACGCTGACTCAATTTAAAAAGCTCGTAAAAGAAGGGAAAGTAAAATACTTCTTAACATCCGGAATGGGCAAAGGCGGAAATAACGATATTGTGCAGTGGGTTGAGAAAAACGGAAAGAAAGTATCTTCAGATAAATGGCAATCAAGCACAGATCAGAAAACGAAAAATAGTGATCCGGCTGATACAAAAAGCAGCAAGGCCGCGGGTAAAAACAGCCGAATGAGCGGCGGGCCGGGCGGAATGAATCAATCAGCTTCACTATACGAACTTCAATCTGATGAATAGGAGGAAAAAACATGAGCAGACATATTCAATATTCAATAGTCGTCCCGGTTTATAACGAGGAACCCGTCATTCAGACAACCTATCAGCGCCTGAAAGAAGTCATGGATCAAACAAAAGAGCATTATGAATTGATCTTTGTCAATGATGGAAGCAAAGACCGCAGTATTGAGATTTTAAGAGAGCAAAGTCTGATTGATCCGAGAGTGAAAATTATTGACTTTTCCAGAAACTTCGGACATCAGATCGCGATCACGGCGGGTATGGATTATGCAGAGGGGAATGCAATCGCCGTCATTGACGCCGATTTGCAGGACCCTCCTGAATTAATCCTTGATATGATTGAGCAGTGGAAAGAAGGCTACGATGTGGTGTACGCCGTCAGAACGAAACGAAAGGGAGAAACCTTTTTCAAGAAACAGACGGCCTCTATGTTTTACCGGCTGCTGCGGAGCGTGACTGATATTGATATTCCGCTCGACACCGGAGATTTCCGCCTGCTGGACAGAAAAGTCTGTGATGAGATGAAAAGATTAAAAGAAAAAAATCCTTTTGTCAGAGGACTCGTCAGCTGGGTCGGCTTTAAGCAGACTGCTGTAGAATATGAACGTGATGAGCGGCTTGCGGGGGAAACGAAATACCCGCTTAAAAAAATGCTGAAGCTTTCCATGGACGGGATCACAACGTTCTCTCATAAACCGCTCAAGGCGGCAAGCTATGCGGGAATGATCATGTCCGGAGCGGGTTTTCTCTATATGTTTATCGTTTTATACATGAAGCTGTTTACGAACAGCACCATTACGGGCTGGTCCTCTCTGATTGTGATACAGCTGTTATTCAGCGGCATCGTTCTATTAATGCTCGGAATGATCGGCGAATATATCGGAAGGATTTATGACGAAGCAAAAGACCGTCCGCTCTATATCGTGCAAAAAGCGTACGGCATGAAAAACGAAAAGATTTATCGGGACCAGCATATGTCTTAACCGAAACACCCTGTCCGGCCAGCGGACAGGGTGCTTTTATGTGAAATAAAAGCCGCGGGATGACAGAATGTCCCGCGGCTTTTTTCATTCATCTGCGGCCGGTCTGCGTGTGCAGAGAGCGCATGATCAGTCCGGTTCCCGAAAGTTCAGTAAAATGCTTGCACCCAGCGTCATACCTCAAGCAGCGTTTTGCTGAGGAAGCTGAATGCTCAGCTGCAGCAAGATCAGGCCTGTAACGACCAGCAAAAGTCCTGTTTGTTTCATGTGTAAGTATCCTCCTTTGTACACTAAGTCATACGGTTGATCCAGGCCTAAAGTTTCCGCTGTACATAAAAAATCCAAGGCGGCTGCCTTGGATTTTTGTTAAGAAGATGTTTCTTCTTTTTGAGTCAGTTTCATTTTTTTCGTCATTTCCTTGCCGTTTCTGATAATCTTCACGTCAACGGTGCTGCCGACTTTCGTATTTTTGTAGAGAATATTGCGGAGTTCGCTGCCCGTGCCGGTTTCTTTCCCTTTTAAGCTGATAATGATGTCTTCTGCTTTTAATCCGGCTTTGGCTGCAGGTGAGCCCTGCGCCACTTCGCGAATATAAACGCCTTTATTCAGCTGTTTGCCGAAAAGCCCGAGTGTGCCTTCCTGATAGTTTTGCGGCACTTGTTCCAAGTCGATCATGCTCACGCCGATATAAGGGCGCTCCACCTGTCCTTTCGTGAGAAGCTCTTCGGCGATCGGTTTTACATCGTTGCTCGGGATGGCAAAGCCGATGCCTTCTACATCACTTTCGCTTATTTTCATGCTGTTGATGCCGATGATTTTGCCGTCTGTATTCAAGAGCGGTCCGCCGCTGTTTCCGGGATTGATGGCGGCATCGGTTTGGATGACGTTGATGCTTGACTCACCGGCTGACGTAGAGATCGAGACGGTTCTGTTTAAGCCGCTCACGATGCCTTGTGTGACGGTGCGGGAAAGGTCTTTTCCGAGCGGATCACCGATGGCGATGACGGATTCACCCGTTCTGAGAGCGGATGAGCTGCCGAAACTTGCCGTTTTTGTCACGTGTTTATCACTGATTTCTAAAACGGCCAAGTCTGTCAGAGAGTCGCTGCCGACGAGTTTAGCTGTTACATCGGTGCCGTCATATAATGACACTTTAAGGGAAGAGGCGCCTTCGACCACGTGGTTATTCGTAATGATATACGCTTTGCCGTTTGCTTTCTTAAAAATAACGCCTGAACCCGATCCCGTTTCCGCATCTTCACCCGATGAATTTGAGTTTGAATCTGAGCTTGATCCGAATCCGAATAAATCGGAACTGCTTTGCTGCTTCTGCAGATTGGTGATCCCGACGATCGCCGGTGAAATGTCTTCCACCATATTCGAAATGCTGCTTGAATTTGCCGATGAGCTGTTTGCCGATTTGCCGCTGTCTGATTCAGAAGATGTCTGCTTGGCGGTTACCGATGACGTTTCCTGAGCGGGAGCCGGATTGGAAGTATCTTGAGTCTGATGGTCTCCAAGCGGCGTAAATGTATAGATGCCGAGGGCGAGCCCTCCGCCGATCACTCCGCCGAGAAGCGGTCTGAACCAGCCGAAGCTTCGTTTTTTCTTGTCCTCGTCCGGCGCGGAATATCCGGCCGTCTGCGGGTTTTCTTTTACTAAAAGGACTTCCTGTTCTTTTTGGTCTGTCCGATTTTCATCACGATAGTTATCCATCATGTTCACTCCGTTTCTCTATTTCATCATAGCATGATTTGCCTATTATTACTGACTCCATCTTAAACAAAAAGTGTGGGATAATAATGAAAAGATTGTGGGAAATTGTGAAAAAGACGAAATCGGACGGCGGCGCTTTATATTGACAATTTCCATCGGATTTGAAATAATAAATGAGATATTATGTTCAATCCTTCACATGAAAAGATATGAAAATTCTGTCAAGCTAATGGGGGAGATCTGTTAGCTTTTTCACTTTGTCAAATAGTCAGAAAGGAGCTGTCACATGAAAGAAAAACATCACTGGATCATTTCTCTGCTCGCTGTATTGGCGGTCGGGCCGGGGCTGATGTCGAATACCGCTCTTTCGGCTGTCCAAAGCCTTGTCCGGCAGACGGTCGGCGGGGAAAACTTTGACTCTTTTCATCCGATTATTATCGGTAATATGGCTTTTGCCTTATTCGTGCCGGCGGGGCCGTATTTAAGAAAAAGATTCGGCTCCCGGCCTGTCTATATGATTTCGATGGCCGCGGGTGTCATCGGAGCGCTCCTTGCTGCTGTGACAAATGATATTTATCCGCTCGCCGCGGGCCGTTTTTTACAGGGAGCTGCGGCGGGCACTATGCTGATGATTATGATTCCGATGCTGGTGCTTTCGTTTCCGATTGAGCGCCGGAATTACGCATTATTTGTGTTGATCGGCGGATTTTACGGGTCCGTTATTATGGGGACTGTTTTAGGCACGGCGGCGGCAAGCGCCGGCCATTGGCATTGGCTGTTCGGCATTTTTGGCCTGCTGTCTTTTTTCGGCCTCATTTTCAGTTATATGTGGCTGCGGGATGACGCTCATAAAAATGCTGAAAAATCTCCATTTGACGGCATCGGTTTTCTGTTAGCGGGTGTATCAGCCGTGCTGACCGCCTATACATTTATTCATCTGCCGAAATGGGGCTTTTCATCATGGCAGACATTGGCGGGATTTGGAGGAAGCATCGTCATTCTTCTGATCTTGCTGATCATGCAGTACAGAAACGAACATGCGCTGATTTCGATTAAACTTATGCTGATTCCAAAGCCGATTCTGGGTGTTTTCATGATCGCTGCGGGCAGTATTTCCATAGCGGTCAGTCTTTCTGCATTTCACGGGGAGCTTCAGACCGCATATCATATGTCACAAACTCAACTGATATTCCTTTATACGAGCCTTTTGGGAGGCGTGGCCATCGCCGCTGTCATCAGTGCATTAGCATATGATAAAGTCGGTCCGGGCATGCTCGGCATAACAGGCTCTGTTATACTGGTGTTCGTGAATTTCCAATGGATGACGGCGGATCATCATATACCGCTTATTCTATTTGCGGGGCTTTTCGTGATGCTGGCGGCCGGGACAGGGCTTATTGTGGCAGCCGGACTGATGGGAGCCGCGTTGGGCGGACCGCTTCCGGAACTGGTGAAACGCATGACGGCAGTTCAGTTTTTGAGGCTTTTCATTTATATGGGCGCACCTGTTTTAATAGGGTATTTTACGAAAAGAGATGCTTCCGGCACGCTTCGGCGCGCGCGCGGCACGCAATCACCGCATGATCTGCTGATGGGGACATACAGCGATTTGTTTCTTATTGCTTTCATCTTAAGCTTGCTTTTAGTGTGTTTATCATTTGTCATGAATGCGACCGGCATGGGACATAAGCTGGCGCATAAACCGCATGCCGTCCGTAAGCAGGCGGCTGAACAGCCTTCGCCGCAGGCTCCTGAACCGATCAGGCATCAGGTCATTCCCGATCATGAATACAGAAGTGCGGTCAGACAGTTTCAGCGTCATCATATAAGCAAAAACAGTATGTAACTTTTTCTATCAGCAAACCCTTTTCCCGGTGAAAAGGGTTTGTTTTTTCCCATAATGGCAGAATGGTATATTGCATGTTTCATCCTTTTTTAATATAATTTGTTAGAATATTCATAATTTAATATCGAAATTTTAAGTAAAAAAGGAGGCATTACATGAAACTGTATCTATCTGTGGATATGGAAGGGATTTCCGGGCTGCCTGATGAAACATTTGTCAATTCCCGCATGCACAATTATGAGCGCGGCAGGGTTCTGATGACCGAAGAAGCAAACTGGTGCATCGCAGAAGCGTTTAATAACGGATGCACGGAAGTGACCGTGAATGACAGCCACTCAAAGATGAATAATCTGCTCGCGGAAAAACTTCACCCTGAGGCAGAGCTGATTACGGGGGATGTCAAGCCGTTTTCCATGATGCAGGGGCTTGATGAATCGTATTCGGGCGTGATGTTTATCGGCTATCATGCGAGAGCGTCGATGCCGGGCGTTATGTCGCACAGCATGATATTCGGCGTCCGCCACTTTTACATAAATGATAAGCCGGTCGGTGAACTGGGGTTAAATGCCTATCTCGCCGGATTTTACGATGTCCCGGTCATCATGGCTGCCGGAGATGATTGCGCCGCAAAAGAAGCGGAGGAGCTGATCCCGAATGTGACGACTGCCGCCGTCAAACAAACCATTTCAAGAACCGCGGTCAAATGCCTGTCCCCTCAAAAAGCCGGACGGCTCCTGACGGAAAAAACAGCCTATGCGCTCAAAAATAAAGATAAGGTCAAACCGCTGACTCCGCCTGAAAGACCTGTATTAGGCATTGAATTTGCCAACTACGGACAGGCTGAATGGGCCCATTTAATGCCGGGCACAGAAATCATCCCGGGAACGACAATCGTTCAATTTCAGGCAAAAGACATGCCGGAAGCCTATCAGGCCATGCTCGTCATGACAGAACTCGCCATGAGAACAACATTCTGTTAAAGGGGTGAACGGCATTGCTGCGGTATTTTATCAAACGTTTTATCGCCATGATTATGACCGTCCTCGTCATCACCACTCTGACATTTGTCATGATGAAAGTGATACCCGGCTCGCCTTTTAACGAAGAGCGGGGCACAAACGAAGCGGTCCAGCGAAATCTCGAATCCTACTACCATCTGAACGAACCTCTTATCACTCAATACGCCATCTATCTAAAATCCATTCTTACCTTTGATTTCGGTCCTTCAATTAAAAAACCGTCAGACAGTGTAAACGCTATGCTCGAACGCGGGTTTCCGGTCTCATTTGAGCTTGGGATAACGGCGATCATCATCGCTGTTATTTCCGGACTCGCGCTCGGCATAATGGCCGCTCTCAGGCGCGGCGGCTTTCTCGATTATGCGGCCATGAGCCTTGCGGTGCTCGGGATTTCCATTCCGAATTTTATTATGGCTACGCTGCTGATTCAGCAATTTGCGGTTCATCTGAAATGGTTTCCGGCAGCTACCTGGACGAGTCCCGTTCACATGGTCCTGCCGACTGTTGCGCTTGCCGTCGGTCCCATGGCCATTATCGCGAGGCTGACAAGATCAAGCATGGCCGAAGTGCTGACTCAGGATTACATCCGCACGGCAAAAGCAAAGGGGCTTTCTCCCGTCAAAATTGTGATCAAACACGCATTGAAAAATGCTCTTATGCCTGTTGTGACAGTACTCGGGACGCTTGCCGCAAGTATATTAACGGGCAGTTTCGTCATCGAGAAAATTTTTGCCATACCGGGAATGGGCAAATATTTCGTAGAAAGCATCAATCAGCGAGATTACCCGGTCATCATGGGAACGACCGTATTTTACAGTGTGATTCTGATCGTCCTGCTGTTTCTGGTTGATTTGGCATACGGCCTGTTAGACCCGCGCATAAAACTTCATAAGAAAGGGTGATCCTGATGAATCTCCCGCAAGAAACGGTAAAACACACAGAAGTGCCTGATGACTGGTTTCAGCCGGGCGCGGAAAGAAAGGGTGAAACCGAGTCGGTCAAGCGTCCGAGCCTGTCTTACAGTCAGGATGCGTGGCGGCGGCTTAAAAAGAATAAATTGGCGATGGCCGGCCTTGTGATATTATGCTGTCTGTTTCTATCGGCTGTGTTCGGTCCGCTGATATCACCGCACAGCGTGACAAGGCAGACGCTCGCCGAGCAGAATCTTCCGCCGTCTTTTTCACACTGGTTCGGAACCGATGAACTTGGCCGGGACGTGTTTACAAGAACGTGGTACGGAGCGAGGATCTCTTTATTTGTCGGTGTGATGGCGGCGCTGATCGACTTTTTGATCGGCGTCATCTACGGAGGCGTCGCCGGCTACAAAGGGGGCCGGACAGACAGCGCCATGATGAGAATCATCGAGGTTCTCTACGGGTTGCCGTATCTGCTCGTTGTCATTTTGTTAATGGTGCTGATGGGGCCGGGGCTCAGTTCCATTATCGTCGCTCTGACCGTGACGGGATGGGTCGGCATGGCGCGGATTGTGAGAGGGCAGGTGCTGAGGATGAAGCATGATGAACACGTATTGGCTTCGAAAACGTTTGGAGCGAAAACATTTCGGATCATTAAGAAAAATCTGCTGCCGAATACGATGGGAGCCATTATTGTCCAAATGACGCTTACGGTGCCGGCGGCGATTTTTGCGGAATCATTTTTAAGTTTTCTCGGACTCGGCATTCAGGCGCCGTTTGCAAGCTGGGGAGTCATGGCAAACGACGGGCTGCCGGCGATTTTATCAGGCCATTGGTGGCGGCTGTTTTTCCCCGCTTTTTTCATTTCCTTGACGATGTACGCGTTTAACGTACTTGGAGACGGCTTGCAGGACGCGTTAGACCCGAAACTGAGGAGGTAGGAAAAATGGCGCAGCAAGTTCTTTCCGTTCAAAATCTGCATGTTACTTTTTCAACATACGGAGGCACTGTAAAAGCCGTCCGAGGCGTCAGCTTCGATTTATATAAAGGTGAAACGTTTGCGATCGTCGGTGAATCGGGATGCGGAAAAAGCGTGACGTCACAAGCCGTGATGGGCCTTCTTCCGAAACATTCGGCAAAGATTGAATCTGGAAGCATACAATTTAAACAGAAAGACCTTTGCCGAATGTCGGATCGGGAAATGCGGGCAATCCGAGGGCGCGATATTTCTATGATCTTTCAGGACCCGATGACGGCGCTCAATCCGACTTTGACCATAGGGAATCAGCTCTCAGAAGCGCTGTTGGAACACCGCGCCATGACCAGAAAACAAGCTGAATCCGAAGTTCTCGCCATGCTGGATCTGGTCGGTATCCCGGACTCGAAATCCCGCCTGAAGCAGTACCCCCACCAATTAAGCGGGGGCATGCGGCAGCGGATCGTGATTGCGATGGCTCTGATCTGCGAGCCGGAAATTATGATCGCCGATGAACCGACAACGGCTCTTGATGTGACGATTCAAGCACAAATCCTTGAATTATTTAAGAAGATTCAAAGAAAAACAGGCGTGTCTATTATTCTGATCACACACGATCTCGGCGTCGTCGCTCAGACCGCCGACAGAGTCGCCGTCATGTATGCGGGGAAAATCGCCGAAATCGGCACGAGGCATGATATTTTTTACCGTCCGGCTCATCCATACACAAAGGGGCTGCTTCGTTCAGTGCCGCGGCTGGATATGGAGGATAGTGAGCTGTCGCCGATTGACGGGACGCCGCCTGATTTATTCGATCCGCCGCCGGGCTGCCCGTTTGCCGCCCGCTGCCCGGACAGGATGATCGTCTGTGAAAAGGTATACCCGGCAACAACCGTGAAATCCAAAAGCCATATCGTCAATTGCTGGCTTCAGGATCACCGTGCAGAGCGGCTGAAGCAGCAGCTGACGGCAGCAGAGGAAAAAGGGGGATTGAAATGAAAAAGAGATGGGCGATCGGTGTGATTGCTGTTGTTTCGTTTGCTCTGATTGGCTGTACAGCCAATGAACAGGCGGGGACAGAACCCGGCAAAGCAAAAGAACAGGGGGGTGAAACGGTGCTGCGGCTCAATAACGAAAATGAGCCGACCTCACTTGATCCGCCGATCGGATTTAATAATGTTTCCTGGCAGCCGCTGAATAACATCATGGAAGGATTGACGAGGCTCGGAAAAGATAATAAGCCCGAACCGGCCATGGCGGAAAGCTGGAAGGTGTCCGCTGATAAGCTGACATATACCTTCAATATCCGGGATAACGCCGAATGGACAAATGGCGATCCCGTTACGGCGGAAGACTTCGTGTACGCCTGGAAACGAATGCTCGATCCGAAAACGGGCGCATCTTCCGCTTTTCTCGGCTACATGATCAAAGGCGGAGAAGAATTTAACAACGGAAAAGGCAAACAAGAAGACGTGAAAGTCACGGCAAAAGATAAAAAAACGCTTGTCGTCACATTGGCGGCACCGCAGGATTATTTTCTGAGCGTCGTGTCCAATCCGGCGTATTTCCCGATTAATGAGAAGGTCGCCAAGGCTGATGCGAAATGGTTCACTGAAGCAAAAACCTTTGTCGGCAACGGGCCGTTCAAACTGACGGAATGGAAGCATGACGACAGCATGACGATGGTCAAAAACGAGACGTATTGGGATAAAAAGACAGTGAAACTGGATAAAGTCACATGGGCGATGGTCAGTGACCGGAATACCGATTATCAGATGTTCCAGTCGGGGGATTTGGATACCGCCTTTGTGCCGGCAGAGCTGAGCGAGCAGCTGATGGGAGGAAAAAATGTCCGCACGTGGGATCAGGCCGGACTCTATTTCTATCGTTTTAACGTAAAAATGGAGCCGTTTCAAAATGAAAAGATCAGAAAAGCGTTCGCGGCAGCGATTGATCAGAAAGAAATCACGGATTATGTGACCAAAAACAGTGAAAAGCCGGCACATGCCTTTGTATCCCCGGGATTTACTCAGCCTGACGGGAAAGATTTCCGCGAAGCGGGCGGCAGTTTATTAAATCCGGATGAATCAGAAGCCAAAAAACTGCTGGAAAAAGGCATGGCAGAAGAGCATTATGACAAGCTGCCCGCCGTTACATTGACATACAGCACAAAACCGGAGCATAAGAAAATAGCGGAAGCGATTCAGCAGAAGCTCAAAAGTGTGCTCGGTATAGACGTTAAGCTCGCCAATATGGAATGGAACGTCTTTTTAGAAGAGCAGAAAGGACTGAAGTTCCAGTTCTCTCAAAGCTCATTTTTACCGGATTACGCAGATCCGATCAGTTTTCTAGAGGCTTTCCAGACGGATAATTCCATGAACCGCACCGGCTGGGGCAGCGCGGCATACGATGGCTACATCAAGCAGGCAAAACAGGAAGCCGATGCCAAAAAACGTTTTGCGCTCATGCATAAAGCGGAAAAACTGCTCATGAACGAGGCTCCGATCATTCCGATTTACTTTTACAATCAGGTGCATCTGCAGAACAGCGGCGTGAAGGGCATTGTCCGGCACCCTGTCGGTTACATTGATCTGAAGTGGGCGGAAAAGTCCTGATCTTACAGCGGAAACATACGCCGCTCTTTTGCCGTTAAAGGAGCGGCGTGTTTCACTTTTCAATCCGGAAAGGAGATTGAAAAAGTCATGAACCATAAACCGAAAGCACTGCAAAAAGGCGACACGATCGGTGTGATTGCGCCCGCAAGCCCGCCTGAGAGCGGGACACTGCAAACCGCGCTGCTGTTTTTAGAGAATGAGCTTGGCCTTCAAGTGAAACTCGGCCGGGCGCTGAAGACCCGTCACGGCTATTTGGCGGGAGAGGACCGGGCGCGTCTCGATGATCTCCATGACATGTTTAGTGATCAGAATGTCAAAGCGGTGATATGCGCGTGCGGAGGATTCGGCACGGGCCGCATTGCCGCCGACATCGATTTCGGCTTAATCCGCCGCAATCCGAAAATTTTCTGGGGATACAGTGATATCACGTTTTTACATACCGCCATTCATCAAAATACGGGGCTCGTCACATTTCACGGCCCGATGCTGAGCACCGATGTCGGGCTTGAAGATGCTGATCCCCTGACAAAAGCGTCGTATCGTCAGCTTTTTACAGAAACGGAATTTACCTATACGGAGGACATTTCTCCCTTAGAGGTGCTGACAGGCGGAAGGGCCGAGGGAGAGCTTGCGGGCGGCAATCTGTCGCTCATTACGTCCACACTCGGCACGCCGTTTGAAATTGATACAAAAGACAAATTGCTGTTTATCGAGGATATTGATGAGGAGCCGTACCAAATCGACAGAATGCTGAATCAATTAAAGATGGCCGGAAAACTGTCAGACGCAGCCGGAATCCTGGTCTGTGATTTTCACCAATGCGAACCGAAAAACAAAGAAAAGTCGCTTACTTTAGAGCAAGTGCTGAACGATTACATTGTCAAATCAGGGAAGCCCGCGCTCAAAGGCTTTAAAATCGGCCATTGTTCACCGAGCTTCGCCGTTCCGATCGGAGCCCGCGCGGTTATGGATACGGCGGCCAAAGCGGTAACGATTGAATCGGGAGTTTCCGGAAGGGAGTGATCAGGCGTGAGGATTACAGATATTCAAACGGGACGGATGTCCGTGCCGCTGAAAAAGCCGTTTAAGACCGCTTTACGCACGGTTTACAATGCTGAATCGGTCATTGTGAAGCTCACTTTTGACAACGGTCTGACCGGCTGGGGGGAGGCGCCGCCGACGGTTGTCATTACAGGCGACAGTGCGGCCGGTATTGAAAGCGCCGTCCACGATGTGCTGAAGCCCGCTCTCTTGGGGCGGGGCCTTTCCGGCATGGAAGCCGTTTTGTTTGATATCAGCCGGCTGTTGGAAAGAAATCAAAGCGCAAAAGCCGCGGTGGATATGGCTGTATATGACGGATGGGCGCAAATGCACGGACAGCCGCTTTACCGGCTTCTCGGCGGCTATCGGAATACACTGGAAACAGATTTTACCGTCAGCGTTAACTCTCCTGAGGAGATGGCGGGAGATGCAGACCGTTATGTGAACAAAGGATTTCATATTTTAAAGGTAAAAGTCGGCATAGGTGACATATCGGACGATGTTGCGCGGATTCAGGCGATCAGATCACGTGTCGGCGGAAACGTCAAACTGAGATTGGACGCCAACCAAGGCTGGACGCCGAAAGAAGCCGTAACTGCGATCCGAAAGATGGAAGACGCCGGTCTCGGCATTGAGCTGGTCGAGCAGCCTGTTCACAAAGACGATATCGCCGGGCTGAAGCAGGTCACAGATGCCGTAGACACGCCGATTATGGCGGATGAGAGCGTCTTTACCCCCCGTCAGGCCTTTCACGTGCTGCAGACGAGAAGCGCCGATTTAATTAATATTAAGCTGATGAAAGCGGGCGGCATAAAGCAGGCGGAAACAATCAATGCGATGGCGGAAACGTGCGGCGTGGAATGCATGGTCGGCAGCATGATTGAGACCAAGCTCGGCATCACCGCCGCGGCTCATTTTGCCGCGGCCAAACGGAATGTGACAAGGTTTGATTTTGATGCGCCGCTTATGCTGAAAGATGATTTGATTCAAGGCGGCATCACATACAGCGGCAGTCAGATTGCGATTCCCGACGAACCGGGTCTCGGCATTACCGGTGTGTCGATACAAGAGGGGGCGAAAAGATGAGAGCAGCCGTTACAGCGGCAGCAGCCAACGTATGGACGCTGCCGTCATCTCCCCGTTCGTATGATGCGCCGATGCTCGAAAACCCGCCGCAGATCAGAAAATGGTTAGCGTCTATGGGATATGAAGAGCGGCTGCAATTATGCACAGACAACCTTGTCCAAACGCAAGCGCTTTTCGGGGAAGAAGTGATCATTCTCAAAGAGGAAGGGGAATGGGCTTTTGTCGCCGTTCCCGGCCAGCCTTCAAACAAGGATGTGCGCGGATATCCGGGGTGGATGAAAAAAAGCCAGCTTTCAAAAGACGGCTTTCATGCATCTTCCCCCGCCGTATGGATTACCAAACCGACAGCTTTTTTATATCACACAAACGGCAAACCGGACTTGGAAGTAAGTTTCTTAACGCGTCTTCCGGCATCAGGACGTGAGAAAGGCTTTTTCCGGGTGGTGACGCCGCTCGGAGAAAGGTTCGTAAATGAAGCTGACGCAGACGAGTGCCGGCATACGGAAGGACGGGCGGCCGATGTCATCGAAACGGGCATGATGTTTCTCGGGCTTCCGTATTTATGGGGAGGACTGAGCGGTTTCGGGTTTGACTGTTCCGGGTTTATGTATTCGATATTTAAAGCAAACGGCTATACCCTTCCCCGTGATGCAACGGACCAAGCAAAAGCCGGATGCGGCGCGGCGGTAAACGATATCCTGCCGGCTGACCTTTTGTTTTTCGCCTATGAAGAAGGAAAAGGCGCGATCCACCATGTCGGTTTGGCGCTGGGAGACGGCCGAATGCTGCACTCCCCGAAAACGGGAAAAACAATCGAAGTGCTGTCTTTGGAAGGAACCGTCTATGAAAAAGAATTATGCACCGTACGCCGCTGTATAAGCGAAAAGGGGGAATAGAAAATGACGGCATCTCCGCTCCTTGAAGTCAGCGGGCTGAAAATGCATTTTGACGCAGGAAGAAAGAAAGCCGTAAAAGCAGTCGACGGTGTCAGCTTTCACATTAACAGAGGGGAAACATTCGGACTTGTCGGAGAATCGGGATGCGGTAAATCGACGCTCGGAAGGGTTATTCTCCGTCTGTATGACCCGACGTCCGGTTCGGTATCATATGAAGGGACGGATATACACCGTGCCGCGGCAGAACAGCGGTCGGTCTTCTTCCGCAAGCTGCAGATGATTTTCCAAGACCCTTACGCCTCGTTAAATCCGCGCCTGACCGTAAGGGAAATTATTATGGAGCCGATGGAAATACACAATCTTTACAATACAAGAAAAGCCCGTCTGATGATGGCGGATGAACTGCTTGAAGCTGTCGGGCTCCATCCGGATTTCGGCAGCCGGTATCCCCACGAATTCAGCGGCGGACAGAGGCAGAGAATCGGGATTGCCAGAGCGCTCTCTCTGCATCCCGAATTTATCGTGGCGGATGAGCCGATTTCCGCGCTGGATGTGTCGGTACAGGCTCAGGTCGTCAACCTTTTAAAAAGGCTACAGAAAGAGAAAGGGCTGACATTTTTATTTATCGCCCACGATTTATCAATGGTCAAGCATATCAGCGACCGGATCGGCGTGATGTATTTGGGCCGCATGATGGAAATTACAGAAAGCGCTGCGCTTTACCGGGAACCGCTTCACCCTTATACGAAGGCGCTTTTATCCTCAATCCCGATTCCTGATCCGCTTCTTGAGGACAAGCGTGAACGCATTATTCTGAAAGGGGAGCTGCCGAGCCCCCTTAACCCGCCGAGCGGCTGTGTATTCAGGACGCGGTGTCCTGAAGCGATGGAGCTCTGCGGTAAGATAACGCCTGAGCTTGAAGAAGTGAAGGCGGGGCGTTTTGTCGCCTGCCATTTATACAAAAAAGAAAGCTGACAATATAAAGTCAGCTTTCTTTTTTAATTAAACCTGATGCAGAAATGACACGCAGACCGGATACGGAACCGGAATGTCAGATTGAAGCAGAGTCAATTTGCCTGTTTCCGGATCACGTTCAAACAAAACCAGATTTCCCGTTTCTTCGTTTGACGCGACAAGGAATGTCTCGGAAGGGTCAAACGCGAAATCACGCGGCCAGTTTCCTTCTGTCGGCACCCATTCAAGAAGAGACAATTCGCCGGAATATTGGTTGATCTTATAGATGGCGATGCTGTCATGTCCGCGGTTGGCGGCATAAAGAAATCTGCCGTCTTTAGATATGCGGATCGCGCTGCCTTGCGATTTGTCCGTAAAGCCTTCAGGCAAAGCGGAAATGACCTGCAGCTCTCTGAATTCACCTAAGGTCGGGTTGTATTCAAGCGCGATGACTTCATTACTGATTTCCGTCATGACATAGGCGTATTTTTCCGCCGGATGGAAAACGATGTGGCGCGGCCCTGAACCCGGTGCGAAAGAGTGAGTTTTCACCTCTGTGAGCGAACCGTTTTTCATTTGGTAAGTATAAAGCGTATCCGTCCCTAAATCGACGGCTGCAATGTAGTTATGCTCAGGTGTATAGCCTGCGAAATGGGTATGCGGTTTCTCTTGTCTTTCATGAGGACCTGTTCCCGTATGAGCGGCTTCGGCAGCCGGCTCCCGCAGACTTCCGTCTTCATTGACGGGAAAGGCGTGCACTTTTCCGCTGTGGTAATTAGCGGTTAACACATATTCATGTTTATCATCAATGCTGACGTGGCATGGAGACGGGCCTTCAATCAGCTGGTGGTTCACAAAAGTTAATTCCCCGCTGTTCTGATGAATCTGATAGGCTGCGACGCCGCCTTTTCCGTCTGCCTTTTCAATGGAATACAGCATGCTGTTATCAGAATTCGGAGTGACGTATGTCGGGTTGCCGAGCTTTGCTGCCAGCTTCGGACGGCTGAGCCGTTTCGCTTCTGTATCAAGTTCAAAACAATAAATGCCTTCGCTTCCGCCTTTTGTATATGTTCCCGCGTATCCTATGTACTTAGCCATTCGGTTTCCCCCTTTAGAGTCTTGTCTTCTCTATATTAACGTATCTTGAAGGAAACTGCCTTGTAAATGTTTAAGATGTTCTGACAAGCGGCAAGGTGCAGCAGCGGAAGGAACCGCCTGATTTAATAATTTCGGAAAACTCGGTTTCAATGACTGTATAACCTCTTTTTCTGAGCTCGCGGTTCGTATGACGGTGCTGCGGCAGGCTGATAATTGTCTGATTGCCGATTGACAGGATATTAGGACCGAGCGTGAATTGCTCTTCTTCAGGCACTTCTATCATCTCAAAACGTTCGGCGAGAAGATCAATTTCTTCCTGCCGCAAGCCATTTTTGCAGTATAGCGCCTCCGTTTCCGAGATCATATTAAATACACAGTCCAAATGTAAGAAATCTTCCTTGAGAGGGATCGGCACAACCGTCATCTCCGGCAGCGCCTCCCGCAGCTCCCGGACAGCCGCTTTATCCGTGCGCTCGCTCAGCCCGGCGTAAACGGTGCCGTCTGCGATCAAGATGTCGCCGCCTTCAATGTTCGCTTTTTTCAGTCGCGTATAGGGGATTTTCTTATTGTCAAGCAGGTTTTGAAACACTTTTTCTTCTCCCTGCCGGACTGAAGCCGCCATGTTTGAAATAAACGCCGTCTCGCCTAAGACAAATCCGATATCCCGGGTGAATACCTGCTCAGGCAATGCGGGATCGGCAGGCAGCAGGACGACTTCAATCTGATGAGATCTTAAAATGTCAATAAACTCACTATGCTGTTTGAGGGCAACGGGTATGTTAATATTTTCTTGTTTGAAATGTTTCTGCGTTCCGTTAATAATATCCTTGATGGCCATGTGTTCCGGCCGGCATAAGATGACTGTCTGCAAAGCATCAAACTCACTGCGGCAAGCCGGTTTCCGCGTGGATTTGGGAATGGATACGTCCATGTGATATCCTCCTATCGGTATTCAATGTGCGTTTATTATTCCCGGATGTGATGAATAATGAAACATTTATGAGAGAATATCTAACCAACTTAATATTTAAAATTTTAGACAAAACGGTCAAAGTATTGTTTAATAGGGTACAGATGAATGAGTCAAAACGACCAGACACCAAAGGGGAGTTTAAATAATATGAAGTTGCCAGAATCAAGATTTTGCAAAGAAACAAGGGTTGTTAAAACAAGCAGGGTTTTTCCGCTTGATACGAATAATCACAATACGCTGTTTGGCGGAAAGCTGATGAGCTACATTGATGATATCGCTTCAATTTCCGCGGCCCGCCACTGCCGGTGTGAAACAGTCACGGCCTCAATGGATTCTGTAGATTTTTTGCGCCCCATCGGCCAACAGGATTCCGTATGCCTTGAATCTTACGTCACATGGGTCGGCACATCGTCTATGGAGGTGTTTGTCAAAGTCATTAAAGAACATCTGATGACGGGCGAACGCGAGCTTGCGGCAACGTCGTTTCTGACCTTTGTCGCGCTTGATTCAAACGGGAAATCGGTACCCGTTCCGCGGATCGTGCCGGAAACCGAGGAAGAAATCATGCTTCACAATACGGCCGTTCAGCGCGCCGGAGAACGAAAAAACCGCTTAAAACACAGCAAGGCCCTGGCCGAGGCGCTCGGAACAGATAAACCTTGGTAATCATCAAACCGCTTTTTTAAAAAGCGGTTTTTTTATGCTGAGAAAGGACTTTTCCTGCCGGATCCATAATCTATTACAGGGAAAGGAGACGTGGCGTGCATGATGAAACATAAGTCTTCCGGCACCATCCTGACAACCGGGCGTATCCGTCTGCGGACTATGCGGGATGACGATGAAGAAAATTTGTACGGGCTGTTTACCGACAGAGAGGTCATGAAATATTATCCTTCTCTTAAAAGCAGACGGGAAACGAAGGAATGGATTGCCTGGAACAAACGATTGGCCGCAGGATACGGCGTCAGTCTTTGGATCGCAGAGGATAAAGAGACGGGCGCATTTCTCGGTCAATGCGGAATCGTTCCGCAGACGGTAAACGGAAACACTTTGATGGAAATCGGCTATATGTTTGCCCGCCGCCGCTGGGGCTGCGGCTATGCGACAGAGGCGGCGAACGCCTGTCTGGACTACGGTTTTCATACGCAGCAATACGGACGCATAGCGGCGCTGATTGATCCGGAAAACGCTGCCTCCGTCCGTGTCGCGGAAAAAATCGGTATGGTGCCCGGTGAGACCGTTACCAAATGGGAGAGGCAGCTGACGGTTTTTGACATCACATCTGACGTTGAACGTTTCGGCGAAATGTAGTATGATACGAACAGACATGTTTTCTAGGGTTCCGCATGTTTATACATGGCCTGGTCCGAGAGAAAACACATATGCGGACATATCCCGCATATGCACACGGAGGGAAAAAAGCCCGGGAGAGTCAATCTCATGTGAGACGACTATCCGGGCTTTTTTGTATTGTCCGGATACAGAAAGGGTGAAGAACATGAAATGGGGTTTAGTGGTCATAGCGGCCGTATTTGAAGTGGTATGGGTCACCGGCCTGAAACATGCTGATTCGGCACTGGCGTGGAGCGGCACGATTGTGGGAATCATCATCAGTTTTTATCTATTAATCAAGGCGACAGACAGCCTGCCCGTAGGAACGGTATATGCGGTCTTTACCGGACTCGGGACAGCGGGCACCGTGCTCAGTGAAATCCTGCTTTTCAAAGAGCAGGCCGATCCGGTGAAAATCGTGCTGATCGGCGTTTTGCTGATCGGTGTCATCGGATTAAAGCTGGTCACACAGGATAAGCCTGAGACGAAGGAGGAGAAGGCGTAATGCATTGGATCAGCCTGATAGCCGCGGGTCTTTGTGAAATGCTCGGGGTCATTTTAATGAATCAATTTCAAAAAGAAAAGAAAGTCAAATGGATTCTTTTCATTATCGCCGGATTTGCGGCTTCTTTTTCCCTGCTTTCTTATGCGATGGAGACGATCGCGATGGGCACGGCCTATGCGATCTGGACCGGTATCGGCACGGCGGGCGGCGCATTAGCCGGCATTCTTTTCTACGGCGAGCAGAAGGATGCGAAGCGCATCTTTTTCATTGCGCTTATTTTATGCGCTGCCGTAGGGCTGAAAATTCTTTCGTAAATTGATTTTTATCAAATCTTCAGTATAATCTATTAGTAAGTTACGAATTATGAAGATACGAGGGATTAAAACAGATGAATTCATATATGACACAGCGGCTGAAAGAATACCGCCGCGGGAATGAGGAAAAAGGGCGCCTGCTTGTCAGCTGCCCCGACCAGCCGGGAATTGTATCGGCAGTGTCGGCGTTTTTGTTTGAACATGGCGCAAACATTATTGAATCAAATCAATACACGACTGACCCTGAAGGCGGACGGTTTTTTCTTAGGATCGAATTCGACTGCAAGGGCATTCGTGAGAAAAAAGAGGACTTACAGCAGGCGTTCGCCTCAATCGCCCAGACATTCGGCATGACATGGAGCCTGTCTCTGGCAAGTGAGCTGAAGCGGGTGGCGATCTTTGTATCGAAGGAGCTGCACTGCCTTCATGAACTGATTTGGGAATGGCAAAGCGGCAATATGATGGCCGAAATTGCGGTCGTCATCAGCAACCACGAAGAGGCCAAAGAAGTGGTCGAACCGCTGAATATTCCGTTCCATTACATGAAAGCTAACAAAGACATCCGCGCCGAAGTGGAGCGGCGCCAGCTTGAGCTGCTGGAGCGGTATAAGATTGATGTGATCGTTCTTGCCCGCTACATGCAGATTTTGACGTCTGATTTTGTATCTGCCCATCCGAATCGGATTATTAACATCCACCATTCATTTCTGCCGGCCTTTATCGGCGCTAACCCGTATAAACGGGCTTATGAGCGCGGAGTGAAATTAATCGGCGCGACCTCTCACTATGTGACGGACGATCTTGATGAAGGGCCGATTATTGAACAGGATATTGAACGCGTCGATCACAGAGATCACGCAGAGGATCTGAAGAATATCGGCAGAACGATTGAGCGGAGCGTGTTGGCAAGAGCCGTAAAATGGCATCTGGAAGACCGCGTCATCGTTCACGGAAACAAAACGATCGTATTTAATTAATGACGGTCCGCCGGGGAGGCGGACTGTTTTTTATGGATGAAAATGTCTTGACAAGAACCTGTTTTCTTTGCATAATATAAAAAAATCATTGAGCGTTGAAGAGGATCAGTACGCAGAACTTTCTGTGACAGAGAGCAAAATGGCCCGCTGAAACATTTTGCCGCATGAAACCTGCCGAACCTGCCTTGGAGTCCTGAGGGGAAAACTCAGGCGCGATAACCTGGCGTTACAGGAAAGCGGGACGCGTGAAAAACGCGTTCAAACAAGGTGGTACCACGGAAAGCCCATTTCGTCCTTATTTTTCAGGACGGAATGGGCTTTTTTTATTGACGAGAGCCGGTTTGGATTGATTGCCACGGAGGAGAAACGATGAAAAAACAAAGAATTGTTGTGAAAATCGGGAGCAGCTCGCTCACCAACAGTAACGGAAGTATTGATGAAGCAAAAATCAAGGAACATACGGAAGCCATTTCTTTATTAAAAGAAAACGGGCATGAAGTGATCCTCATTACCTCAGGCGCGGTGGCAGCGGGTTTTTCCGCTCTCGGCTATCCGTCGCGACCCGTTACGATAAAAGGAAAGCAGGCAGCTGCCGCAGTCGGCCAGACACTTTTAATGCAGCAATATATGGACCATTTAAAAAGATACGGTCTGACGCCGGCACAAATTTTATTAACAAGAAATGATTTCTCAAAAAGAGAGCGGTACAGAAATGCCTATGCCACTGTAATGGAACTTTTGGAGCGGGGAGTCGTGCCGATTATTAATGAAAATGATTCCACATCAGTCGAAGAGCTGACGTTCGGTGATAACGACATGCTGTCGGCGCTTGTAAGCGGTTTGATTCATGCAGACCAATTAATGATTCTCACAGACATTAACGGGCTGTACGATGCCAATCCGAATGAAAACCCGGACGCAAAGCGGTTCGACTATCTGAATGACATCACACCAGAATTGCTCGGGTATGCCGGATCAGCAGGCTCAAAGGTCGGCACCGGAGGTATGAAGTCAAAACTTCTCGCCGCCCAGACCGCATTGTCGCTCGGGGTGAAGGTATTTATCGGAACCGGCTCCGGACGGGAAAAACTGATGGTGATTTTAGACGGAAAAGGCGACGGCACTTATATCGGCGATAAAGACCTTTCCTCAGTGAATAATACACGGCAATGGATCATGTTTCATTCTCCGATATCAGGGGAAATCATCATTGATGGAGGAGCGGAGCAGGCGATGATCCATAACGGGTCAAGTCTCCTCCCGGCCGGCGTCGCCGATGTCTGCGGCAGTTTTCCGAAAGGGGCCGTAGTGGAAGTCAAAGGGCCCGGCGGCATTATCGGCAAAGGGCAGACGCAGTACTCATCCGATGAAATTTTAGAAGTCAAAGGGAAGCGGAGCGACCAGCTTTCAGGAACGAAGCAGGTGGAAGTGATTCACAGAGATGATTGGGTGAATTTATTTGACGAGGGGGAACACAAATGAGTGAAGTATTGCAAAAAGCAGCCTTGGCAAAAGAAGCGGCTGCCGAAATGGTCATGAAAACGACGGCTGAAAAAAACGAAGCGCTCCAATGTATTGCAGACGGACTCAGAAATGAACGCCGGCTGATTTTAACAGAGAATCAGAAAGATATTGAAGCGGGACGGAACAGAGGACTGACACCTGACATTATTGACAGGCTGACTCTTGATGAAAAACGCCTGCTCGATATCGCGGACGCCGTGGAACTGCTGATCGGTCTTGAAGATCCCGTCGGTGAATCGCTGGAGACCATTCAAAAAGAGAATGGATTATCCATTGAAAAAATCCGCGTGCCCCTTGGAGTAGTGGGCATGATCTATGAGGCCAGACCGAACGTTACCGTAGACGCGGCCACACTCTGCCTGAAAACCGGAAACGCGGTTGTGCTCAGAGGAAGTTCTTCCGCCATCCACAGCAACATAGCGCTTGTCAGTGTGATGAAACGCGCACTGGGGCTGTCAAAGCTTCCGATTGATGCCGTTCAGCTCATAGAAGATACAAGCAAAGAAACCGCCAAACAGCTCTTTACATTAAATGACGGGCTGGATGTATTGATCCCGCGCGGCGGTAAAAATTTAATTGATCTTGTGGTCAGGGAATCAACCGTACCCGTTTTAGAAACCGGAGCGGGCAATTGCCACGTGTACATAGATGAGTCAGCAGATCCTCAAATGGCAAGCGAGGTCGTCATCAATGCCAAAACACAGCGTCCTTCGGTCTGCAACGCGATTGAATCTCTTTTGATTCATGAAAAATGGGCCGAAGAACACGGACGAAAGCTGCTGAATCAGCTGACAGAAAAAGGGGTGGAGCTCCGAGGAGACCAGGTGATTTGCAGACTGGAGCCTCAAGCGAAACAAGCAGAAGAAGCCGATTGGGGAGCGGAGTATCTGGCGCCGATTCTCAGTGTGAAAACGGTGCAGGACGTACAGGAGGCGGTCCGCCACATTCAGCAGTACGGCACAAACCATTCAGAAGCCATTCTGACGGAGAACGCCGAGCATGCGGCTTACTTCCAGACCGCCGTTGACGCCGCCGCCGTGTATCATAATGCTTCAACCCGGTTTACGGACGGTTTTGAATTCGGATACGGAGCCGAAATCGGCATCAGCACGCAAAAGCTTCACGCGAGAGGGCCGATGGGGCTTCCGGCGTTAACATCTACAAAAATCATCATCAAAGGAAACGGACAAATCCGCGTATAATCTTTTAAGCTTATCCTTCAAAAAGGGTAGGCTTTTTTTATGCGGAAAGATTGACGGTCTCTGTTATATTGTGTAAAATTAAATTGTACACAATATAACAGAGGTGAATTCACATGACAAAACCATTATTTACTGCAACCGTATCAGCCGCCGGCGGACGTGAAGGGAAAGTCACGTCTTCTGACGGAGTGCTGAATCTTGATGTTGCCATGCCGGGAACGCCAAGAGCAAAAAAGCTCGAACATGCTACAAACCCTGAACAGCTGTTTGCCGCAGGATATTCAGCCTGCTTTGACAGCGCTCTTCAGCTCGTAGCGAGAAAAGAGCGTCTGAGTATTGAAACAGAGGTCACTGCGCATGTCAGTCTGCTGAAAGATGAAGCAGACCAAGGATATAAACTAGGCGTTACGCTTGAGGTCAAAGCATCCGGCATTGATAAACAGGAGCTTGAAGCCCTTATCCAAAAAGCGCACGGTGTCTGTCCGTATTCAAAAGCGACAGCGGGAAATATTGAAGTGAAGCTTCTGGCAGCAGAATAAAAATAAGGATGCCCATTCGGGGCATCCTTATTTTTTGCCGTGCAGCGTATTCAAAACCTCATAAAGCGACTGCTTTAACTGCTTTAATTCCTCTTTTGACCGTCCCGTCTGTTCCAGCATGGCAATGGGAATATCCGCCGCTGTTTTCTGCAAGGCCCGTCCTTCATCTGTGAGTCTGATCGTCACGGATCGCTCGTCTTCAGCCGACCGCTTTCTCATGATGATTCCGTGCTGCTCCATCCGTTTCAGCATCGGTGTCAGCGTTCCGGAATCCAGGTACAAAAGCTCACCCATCCGTTTCACATTCAGTTCTTCGTGCTCCCATAATAAAAGCAGCGCCAAATATTGGGGATAAGTTACGTTGAGCTTATCAAGCAGCGGTTTGTACCGTTTCGTCATTTCCCTTGAGCTTGCGTACAGCAAAAAACAAAGCTGATTCTCCAGTTTCATATGTTCAAAATCTTTTTCTGCCATTACTTCTTTCACCAACTCTTTGTTTGTTAACGTTACCCCTATTGTAGCCGAAAAACGGCCCATTTCCTATTCCAATCATGTTTAAAAATATGAGCAGGGGCAATATATACAGTAAGTACAATGAGGAGGCTGATAATAATGGCATTATTTACTTCAAAAGCGACCGCAGTCGGCGGACGAGCAGGACATATTAAATCCGAAGACGGGGTGCTGGATTTTGACATCATCATGCCGAATGCAAAAAAAGACGGAGAAACCGGCACAAACCCTGAACAGCTCTTTGCGGCAGGATATGCTGCCTGCTTCGGGGGAGCGCTTGAGCTCGCCGCCCAAAAACAAAAAATCGACATGACCTCTGAAATTGAAGGACAGGTCAGCCTTTTAAAAGATGAGAGTGACGGAGGTTACAAAATCGGCGTAACGCTCGTCATTGATACAAAAGATCTTGACAAAGAAACGGCGGAGAAGCTAGTGCACGCCGCTCACGAGTTCTGTCCGTATTCAAAAGCAACAAGAGGAAATGTAGACGTCAAACTTGAATTAAAATAAATAACCGAACGAATATCCCGGATTTTATATCCGGGATATTTTATTAACGAAAACATCAGTAATGATCTCTTCTCTCCCGGAATAAGAATACGATATAGCACTTTTGCATAATGACACCAAGAGAAAAGAGGGAGAAATCGATGTCTCTTCCAAACATACCGAACATCACCCCCGACATTACACTCTCCAGATGTGAGACCCTGAACCTCCTTCTTTCATCCGTGGCTATGGAAGAAATCGGACTATCCCATATTCTGCAGGCGGAAGCGGAAAGGATTCAAATGTTTCTCGGCGCTTCCGGTGATCCCTCCTTGGAGGAATTGTCATCAATCAATAGAAGCACTGAACGGCTCCTGCGCACCGTCATGAAATCACAACTCCTTTTGCAGACGAAGCTTGAGGACATTATCTTCTTACAGGATTCTGAAGTCTGTATGGACCCGGACGACCCAAGCAATCCGAGTAATCCGGGCGATCCTGATGACCCGTGGAATCCGGACGACCCGAGCAATCCGAGTGATCCGGGCGATCCTGATGACCCGTGGAATCCGGACGACCCGAGCAATCCGAGTGATCCGGGCGATCCTGATGACCCGTGGAATCCAGACGATCCCAGTGATCCGGAAGATCCGTGTGACGGCCTGTTTTACGGCCGCATTGGCTGCTGTGAGTGTGGGGATTGTGAGGACTGCGGTTGGAAGAAAAAAGGCGGGGAGCGTTCATAAAAAAAGAGACGGGTGAAGCATATGCCGTATCCAAGCATCTCAAAAGCGAAACAGGCATCTTTTGAAGCCTTGCATTGTCTCACGATGGCGCTGTTACATATATTATCTGTGACCGTGGATAAAAGAAGGGGTTCAAATTACAAAGAAGAAATCAGGCTGTTCTCCGCATTGTGCCGCTGGCAGATGGAAACAGGCGGCCGTCTGTTTTTAATGATCAGCTTGGAAGAAGAGCAGAAGCAGATGTATGAGCGGCACTTTCTTGAAATGAAGACAGTTACGGAACGAACGAAAAAATTCATTTCTGAAAGCCCGCGCGAATTCCGGGCGCATCCGATTACGAAGCGGGCTGTCAGGCAGCTTCAGGAATGGAATACGGAAACTGCCGAACCTGCCGTCAGATGGGTGCGGCCTGTCATCATCACGATGAACGGCACTCCTGAACGGCCTTGGTTCAATCAACAACTCCAAAATCGGGAAAGGTGAGAAAATGAGCGGAAATGCTGAATGTAAACTGACTCTTTGCATGATTGTGAAAAACGAGGAGAGATACATCTCCCGTTGTTTATCAAGTGTACAAGACATCGCTGATGAGATCGTCATCGCAGACACCGGATCACAAGATAATACAAAAGATATCTGCAAAAGCTTTCAGGCAAGAGTGTTTGATTTCGAATGGGAGAATGATTTCGCAAAGGCCAGAAATTACGCCCTGCAGCATGCCGAAGGAGATTGGATTTTAGTGCTTGACGCGGATGAAGAGCTCGATCAGGAGACGGGCCGTTTTTTAACTTCGCTGCTTCATGACGGATTACCGAGCCGGGGCCTTTTGAAAATCATCAATTATACGGGGAAGCAGCTCGATGAAAACGAAGCGTTTGAAAGCATGCAGCCGAGACTGTTCCGCAATCATAAAGGCCTTCTGTATCAAGGCAGAATTCACGAGAATATCTCGGCTTCCAATGAGGAAGAAAACAATGCTTTTTTCACGCTCCCATGTGTGATTCATCACTACGGCTACTTGGAGCAGGAAGAAAAGATCAAGCAAAAACATAAACGGAATATCAGCATTTTAAATGAAGAGCTTTCAGAGGAAAATCCTGATCCGTGGCTTGTCTATCATTTGGCAAGTGAATGCTACAGAATCAAAGACTATGAAAAAGCATTACATCTTGTCAACGGCTCAATTTTTCAATTTTTAAGCGAAAAACGAATGCCTCCGTCTCTCCTGTATTATTTGAAATATACAATATTGCTTGAGCTCAAACGGTATGAAGAAGCCGAACAAGGGATTGAAAAAGTGCTCAAGCTATATCCTGATTACAGCAATCTTCACTATTATAAAGGCCTTGTATTATATCATTTGGAAAAGTACAGAGCGGCAATCAAAGCATTTGAAAACGGAACGCAGGTTGAAGGAGAAAATGCTGATCACTTCATTTTAAAAGGTGCCGCCGATTTCAGAGCCTTTTATTATATGGCGAAATGCCATGCTGCATTAAACCATGATATGACGGCCATCGCTTACGCCAAAAAATCCGTGAAGTTCAATCCTCAATTTAAACCCGCGAAAGAACTTCTGTCTCAATTAAAAAAGGATCAGCGGACAAACGCCTGATCCTTTTTTTGCATGTTCCATTAAGATAATCGAATAATGTTTAAAGCTGCACCGACGCTTCCTCCAAGCAATGTGGCCGCACCCAATAATCCGAACAGCTGAAGCTGGATGGTGCTGCCTGCTGGCAAAGTCACAATAAAGGAGTTATTAAAGTTTGCCAAAGACGCGACCGGGGCGATAATCGAACTTGCAGGAGGAGTGCCGTTGATTAAAATACGCGAACTTACAAGCAAGCCGGCCGTTAAATTAATATGGTAGGAAATATAGTACCGTCCCGCCGGAGCAACGGTAAATATGGTATTTGCGGCATTAGCCGTAATATCTGCCGAAAGGTTTTGTTCATTCGGTAAGGAAATGGTCGTGCCGCCGACAATAACTGCGACAACACCGCCGCCCGTATTGCTCGCATAGCCGGAAGTTGCTGTCAGACTTGTTCCGGTGCCGCCAGTAGCGCCGGTACTCCCGGTCGGTCCGGTGCCGCCAGTAACGCCGGTGCTTCCGGTCGGCCCGGTACCGCCAGTAGCACCGGTGCTTCCCGCCGCAGCTAAAAGTGTATAGTCAGCTGAGGCTCCAGGGGTTCCCGCCGGGCTGTTTACGTTTGCGACGTAAGAGCTTCCGTTATACAAGACAACCTGTCCGGTTGTGTAAGTGGGGGCAATCAGCGGATTAAAAGCAACAATCCCTTGAAGGCCCGCACCGGTGACCCCCGTAGGTCCGATCGATCCAGTTGGCCCCGTCGCTCCGGCCGGTCCGACTGCTCCCGTCGGTCCCGTCGGCCCCGTAGCACCAGTCGGTCCCGCCAGTGTAGGGATATTTGAGATACTGTCCAATTTTGAACCGAGAAGAAGCTCCTGTTTCATTAAGCTGTCAAGCGTATCCCGGACGCTCTCATTCAGGTTAAGAATATCCGCAAGACTTGACGGGGGCCCTGTTAATCCGGGAATCGTTCCGAGCGCGTATTGGATTTTTTCCCCTTCCGCATTCAGAATATGTGCCATTCCCAGCTCTTCCATAGCAATTGACGAAAGAAGAAGGTTAATGGTATCGTCTCTGGAAAGTGTAACGACAGGGGTGATATTGGGCAAATTAGGCTGTGACACAATGTCCCTCCTTATGAGTTGGCTGAAAATCATTTTATTACGAACAAAGTTCCCCGAAATGAGCGTAAGCAGTACTGTATCAGTATATTCACTGATTCTGTCCAAGTTTCTGAATGGATTCCCTTCATTAACCAATTGAGCGGGTTATACCGCTGTTTTTGATTTCATCATATATGAAGGAAATACTTTAAATATAGAGAAAATACATCGCACAGCATTCGCAAATCGGTCAAAATGACAGCGGGACATGTGATCGTCTATAAAGCGATGGCTATATATCTTGTGCGTTTCCTGCAAAAACTCTCTTTTTCATTTCAAGTTTTCTGTATAAAAGGGCGAGAAGCATGGATGGGATCGTACAAACAATCATTCCGATAAAGGCATACCGGGGTTCAATTTCATATAAAAAACCTCCGAAAATAGTAAATACCGCAGTGCTCCAGCTGAGAGCAAGCGCTGAATATATGCCTTGGGCTTTCGGGATTTGCGCGGGTGAAATATTTTTAATTAAGTATTTCATAAATGCATAGTGTCCCATCGCGAATGAACAGGCATGCAGCGTCTGCGCAATACAGAAAATGATGACATGCGGAAATGCAAATACGAGTATCCAGCGTACGGTAGCACCAAGCGCCGCCAAGGCGAGCAAAGAGCCTGCCGTAAATTGATGAAAGTATCGGTCAGCGATTGCAAAGAAGATAATCTCCGCGATAACGGCGATGTTGATAATGATTCCGATGGCATATGCGGGGGCATCGATTTCCTGCAAAAAGAGATAACCGTAATTGTAATAAGACGCGTGTGCCGCCTGCAGTAAGATAACGATTGCGAGCACCAGACCGAAATATTTGATGCGGAATAAGGCAAACATGCCCTCTTTTCTTGCGCGGTCTGTTTCCGGCCGTTTTGAAAGAACAGCTGGCGCATGCATAAAGCTGAGGCATGCGAATATCAGGGTGCCCAAAAGCAGTGCCCATAAAATCGCTTGATCTCCGAATATACCTGTAAAGACGGACAGGATGACGCCGGCTGAAACAAAACCCGCGGACCCCCACTGTCGGCTTGTCCCATAGGCCTTTAATTCGTTATGCTGTACAAGGACGCCGCAAGCGCTGTCTAAAGCAGGCATTAAAGCAGGGTAAAACACATGCAGCACTAATGTGACAAGAAGCAGGCTTTGAAAAGAATCAGCGGGAATATAACATAAAAGTGCGAGAAGCGTCCCGATTCTGGCGCCGTTTAATAAGGCTTTGCTGCTGAATTTTCCTGATAAATAAGGGAAGAATAATAATGTGGAAATCCCTCTTGCCGCCAAGCCCAGGCTCATAATGAAACTGGCTTCGGATACGGAAACCCCTTTTATATGCACCATCCATCCCGTCCAATAGGGCAGAAAAACACCCCATGTCATAAAAAAACTAAAAAAATGCAGACTCATCCAGCGATATGCTTTCATTCCCGTTCCTCCTTTAATTGGCATGTTATCATGTAAAGACATAAAGACAATATGAGATATCTCATATTTTTGGGGTGGACGATGGAAATTTATAAAGGCGAGAAAAAGCGGCATCAGTTAAAAAAACACTCAATCGCGCATTTATTCTCTTTCCCCGCTGAAGAGTTTATGGAAGTGCGCGAATATGAGCGGGACGAATGGATTATTCAAGAGGGCAGGAGGCCTGACTTCCTGTTTTACGTGATTGAAGGAAAAGCGAAAATATATGTAACCCACCAAAACGGGAAAGTTTCTTTAATTAATTTTATCAACAAAGATGATTACATCGGAGAGATGGAACTATTACATGAAGTGTATTACACAAAAGGAATTCAAGCCTCAGCGAAGACTGTTTGTTTTGCTCTGCCTATTTACCGCTGCCGCGTGCAATTGCTGCAGGATGCGAAATTCCTGCGTGAGTTGGCTAAGTTTTTAAGTGCTAAGGCAACGCTTATGGCTTCGAAATATTCACAAAGTCTGGCGTTCCCGCTTGAAAACCGGCTGGCTGATTTTATTTTGCAGACAGCTTATGAAGGGGTTTATAAAGAGAAGCACATAACGGTCTGTGATTATTTAGGTGTATCTTACCGTCATCTCTTGCATGTGCTGACGCAATTCTGCCAAAAAGGGTATTTGCAAAAAGAAGGGCGGGGCTATCAAATTAAGCAGCATGATTCACTAAGTGAACTTGCGAAGGCGCCGAAGAATAAGTAGCACGCCCAGAAAAAACAGCCACCCGTAAGTTACGGATGGCTGTTTTCATTATACAAGCTGAGCTTGTTTTTTTCGTGCCTGTTTCGCGGCGTCGACCATATTTTTTAATGCCGCAACGGTTTCTTCCTGCTGTCTTGTTTTCAGTCCGCAGTCCGGGTTTACCCAGAAGCGGTCAGTCGGACACACTTCAAGCGCGTCATCAATAATTTGATAGATTTCTTCAGTTGCCGGCACACGCGGGCTGTGAATGTCGTATACACCGAGTCCGAGGCCTTTCACGTAAGGATGTTCTTTCAAGTATTCTAAAAATCCTCCGTGGCTTCTGCTGTGTTCAATTGTAATGACATCCGCGTCAAGATCATTGATCGTATCTACGATATCTTCAAAGTTGCTGTAACACATATGCGTATGAATCTGCGTCTCATTTTGCACAGAAGACGTCGTTAACCGGAATGCTTCTGCGGCCCAAGTTAAATATTCATCCCAATCCTGCGTTTTTAACGGCAGTCCTTCGCGGAGCGCGGGTTCATCCACTTGGATAATCTGAATACCGGCATCTTCAAGCGCTTTTACTTCTTTTCTGAGGGCAAGCCCGATCTGGAAGGCGATTTCTTTTCTTGAAATATCCACACGCGGGAATGACCAGTTTAAGATGGTGACAGGTCCCGTCAGCATGCCTTTCATGTGTTTTTCCGTCAGCGATTGGGCGTAGACCGTATCTTTTACCGTCATCGGTTCGATAAATTCGACATCTCCGAAAATGACAGGCGGACGTACGCAGCGTGAACCGTAAGACTGCACCCATGCATATTTCGTAAAGGCGAATCCGGCCAGTTTTTCACCGAAGTATTCGACCATGTCCGTCCGCTCGAATTCTCCGTGAACGAGCACGTCTAAGCCGATTTCTTCCTGAATGTCAACCCAGCGCTTCGTTTCCGCATTAATAAAGGCTTGGTACTGTTCATCCGTCCAATCTTTTTTCCGCCATTTTTGCCGTGCGCTCCGCACCTCTGCAGATTGAGGGAAGCTTCCGATTGTCGTCGTCGGCAGAAGGGGAAGACCGAGTGATTCATTCTGCAGCGCCAATCGTTCTTCAAAGCTTGCCGGACGGGAGAAATCTTTTTCCGTCAGCTGATTCAGCTCTTCTTTTTGAGCTGAGTTCGCTCCTGTTGCGAATGCTTTTAAAGCCTTAAGTGCCGCTTTTGATTCTTCGATCTGCTCACTGACGGCCGCTTTGCCGGACAGAAGCCCTTCTTTTAAGACGCCGAGTTCCGCCAGTTTTTCTTTAGCGTATGACAGGCCGTTCAGCAAATCCTTTTCAAGATGCTCGTCAGGGTGTTTCGCCACCGGCACGTGCAGAAGGCTGCTTGAAGGCTGAATCCATAACTCCTCAACATCAGCGTGGCTGAGGATATCCAGAGCTGCATCAAGGCGTTCTTCAACATCGATTTTCCAAATGTTGCGGCCGTCGACCACACCGGCTGCCAGCACTTTATCTTTCGGGAAGCCGTGCTTTTTCAGCTGATCAAGGTTTCTGCCTTTATCATGTACGAAGTCAAGCCCGATTCCCTGTACAGGATAAGAAACGAGTTCTTCATATGCATCAACCGAATCGAAGTATGTCTGCAGGAGGACATTCAGTCCTGAAAGCTCTTTTGTGATCGCTTCATAGAGTTCTTTTGCGGCACGGACGTCTTCAGAAGAAGCTGTCACAAGGGCCGGCTCATCGATCTGAACCCATTTTACGCCTTCAGCTTCAAGTTCTTTCAGCAGCTGAACATAAAGAGGAACAAGGCGCTTTTGAATCGCTTTCGCTTCTGATTCTTCGTATCCTTTCGCAAGTGTGACGAATGTGTACGGACCGACGATGACAGGTTTTGTTTCCGCTCCGAATTCTTCTTTGATCCGGCGGTAGTCGTCAAGCTGTTTGTTTCTCGTCAGACGGAATTCAATGCTTTCGTCATATTCAGGAACGATGTAATGGTAGTTGGTATTAAACCATTTCGTCATTTCACTGGAAACGGCGTCTTTTACACCGCGGGCAATCGCAAAGTATGTATCAACGGGATCCGTGATGCTGCGGAATCTTTCCGGAATCCAGTTAAAGCTGACGGCTGTATCAAGCACATGGTCATAATGGGTGAAATCAGAGACCGGCACGATATCGATATGTTGGTCAAGCTGTGTTTTGACAGCTGATAAGAATAAACCGTCAAGCTCTTTAAGAAACGTTTCTTTATCAGTTTTACCTTTCCAATAAGCCTCAAGCGCTTTTTTCCATTCTCTGTTCAAGCCGATTCTCGGAAAACCGAGGTTCGAAGTTTTGATTGTTGTCATTAAGTTTCCTCCTTTAAGTGAGATGTAACAAAAAAGCCTCTTTCTCATGAGAGAAAGAGGCTTTAACTTCAAAATGCAAGCCTCTCTTATCTCTCAGATCACGTCTGATGGAATTAGCACCGTGCCTTATGAGACAGTCGTCTCGGCGCAAAAATCACGCGCCCCATTTCACAATGGAATTACGGTCGGTTGCTGTTGGGGTCAAAAGGCCAATCCCTCGCCCAACTCTCGATAAGAGAAAATATTTCAATTTTTTTGAAAAGTTACATCATTTGTTGGTTATCTTATCAGTTTATTCAGATCACTGTCAATAGAAAATCTCACATTTTAAAAATTAGTGATATGACAAGCTGATCAATCATTATATGAGAAAAATATCAGAAAGACAGCAGCTGTGCCTGTTCGGCTCTTTCCATCAGCACTTCAGGCGCGTCTAAATACAGGAATCCGTTCCCGGCCAATGTTTTGGCGATGTCCAAAGGAAGGGTCCGCCGCACGAGCTGGGCGTAGACTTCAGCCTCAGAAAGCGTCCGCTGAAACGCGTCCTGTTCAAGCCCTTTTATTAAGGCAAGCGCTCCGCTCACATGCGGGGCGGCCATTGAAGTGCCCGTCAGCTTCCCGTATTTATGGTTGGGAAGGGTGGAGAGAATATTTTCTCCCGGAGCCACCAGGTCAATCTCTTTATTAGCGTTTGAAAATTCAGACGATTTACGGGCGATTGAGACTGATCCGACTGCGATCACCTCGTTGTAAGCGGCTGGATACGACAGTTCCTCTGTACGCTCGTCTCCGTCGCCTTCGTTTCCTGCCGCGCAAACGACCAGAACACCGCTTTTTACCGCATTTGTGACGGCTTCTTTCAATTCAGGCACATCGCTTGGCCCGCCGAGTGACATGGAAATGATATCGGCCTTTTGTTCAACGGCGTAGTTGATGCCGTTAATGATCCATTCGTATTTGCCGCTGCCATTTTGACCGCCGAGAACTTTAACGATTAAAAGGCTTGCTTCCGGCGCGACACCCGAAATTCCGCCGTTTGAATCATTGGCGGCAATCGTTCCGGAAACGTGTGTCCCGTGTCCGTTATAATCGGAAATCGCGTCTTCTTTGCCTCCGTCATCATCGGTGAAGTTTTTCCCGCCGACAATCCGGTCTTTCAAATCAGGATGATTGATGTCGCAGCCTGTGTCAAGCACCGCGATTTTAATATCCTTGCCTTTAAACCCTTTTGCCCACAACTCTGGCGCCTTAATCACTTTAATCCCCTCTGGAAGCTCGTTCACCTCCATGATCTGTTCATCCGTGACATAAGGAATCAAATGCATTTCACCATTCATAAAAAAGCCCTCCTTTTTTATGCTTGCGAGTGGATACAAGGGTGTTGCTACTATTTTATGGCAGAGCATGCCGGCCGGAAAGAGTCATTTGAAGCATTTTCATAAAAAAGGCGTAATCTATCGCACTAAAAAATTTCAAATAAATGGATAGTTTAACAGCTTTTATTTTCATTCATGATCCGCTGACGGTATAATTGGAAATGGGAAAGGAGAAGAGATATGAAGATAAGTGAAGCATTATACAACTATTTTTCAGAACAAGTGGATCAAATTGCGAAAGAGTGGATCGAAACGATGGAAGATTCGGATCCGAATTCGATTTATTCTTTGACAAATCCCGTCATCACAGAAGAACTGACGGAGCAGGATAAAGAATTTTACCGGCATATTAATAAAATGTATATCATGCCGAAAAAAGAATTTTTAGAAGAGTTCGAGCAGTGGGTGATTGAGCTTGCGAAAGACCAGAAGCATCTGGATACTCCCGTACAGTATGTGGTCCGTGAATTCATGAGAAACCGGAGACTATACATCAGTTATTATGATGCGTTTGCCGATAAACATGAATCTTCGTTTGCACAGGGAGAAAGGAAGAAATGGGAGAATTTAATTGTACAAGTATTTGATTTTACGATTTACACGTTTGTCGATCATGCCGAGCATAACTCAAAAATGCAGCTGAATGCGCAAAGAGAAATGATTTTGGAGTTAAGCTCGCCGGTTATCACGCTGAGCAAACGGACGGCGCTGCTGCCGCTTGTCGGCGATATTGACACGGAGCGCGCCAAATTCATTCTTGAAAATACGCTGAGCACATGTGCAAAACGGCTGATTGAACATCTGTTAATTGACCTGTCGGGTGTAGTGGTTGTCGATACGATGGTGGCGCATCAGATTTTTAAATTAGTTGAGGCGCTGAAATTGATCGGCGTCACGTCCACTTTATCCGGAATCAGGCCGGAAATCGCTCAAACCGCCGTACAGCTCGGCATTAATTTCTCAGATATTACGATCAAGTCCAATCTCGCTCAGGCTCTCAATTATCATCAATAACATACATAACAAAACAGGCTGCCGAATCACTCCGGCGGCCTGTTTTTATACAAACAACAATGAAATGAGCCAGCTTGCGCCGAATAACAGAAGCACGAGCAGGAAAAAGCACCAGTCGGCGCGGCGCACGGTAACAGTTCTGTAAAACGTGCGGTTTCGGCTCCCCGTAAAGCCTTTAGATTCCATCGCGATCGCCGTGCGTTCCGCCTTTCTGATTGCGCCTGCCAATAGCGGAATGGTGAAGCGCCTGAAGGCGGAGAGCTTTCCTTTCAGCCCGGAATCAGACCCCGCGCCCCTGATTCTGTGCGCCTGCCGGATGATCAGGATTTCATCTTTCAGAAGAGGGAGAAACCGGAACCCCGCGATAACGCCGTATGCAAGCTTGGGCGGCAGCTTACACTGCTGAATCAGACTGAGCATGAACAGAATCGGATCGGTTGTGAAAAGAAACATCATCGACAAAGCGGAAAAACATAAAATACGAAACGCGATAGAAATCCCGAGCGCCGCGTTATCACTGTTGACGGCAATCGGCCCGAGCTTAAACAGCAGGTTGCTTCCGGTTGTCGGGACGTTTCCGAATACGGCGGCTGTCCATAAAGAACCGAAGGCCAGAATGACAAACGGAATCGTGAACAGCAGCCATTTTTTCAGCGGCACACGCCCCGCCGAGAGGACGCCTCCCGCAATGATGATATAAAACAAAGCAGGGGTGTACGGATTATAAATAAACGACAGCATAATGACGCATAACAATACAGCCGCCGCCTTTATTGACGGGTTAACAGCCTCCAGCCGCAAGTTCATTTCTCCGCCTCCTGTCGTGTTTCATCCATTCATACCGCAGCGGTAAAGCCAAATGCGCCTGCTCGGCGATCCCGGTGTTATCAGAAAATAAAGCGTCGGGAGTTCCCCGGAATACCAGTTTCGTGCCGCAGAGCACAAGGATCGTGTCGGCATAATCTGAGACGAGTTCCATATCGTGTGTCACCATCAAAACAGCCGTTCCTTCCTTTTGAATCTCACGGAGCATTTGCATACACTCCCGCGCCGTTTTGGCATCCTGTCCGAAAGTCGGTTCATCAAGCATCAAAACGTTCACATTGTGCATAAGCATCGTTGCGATGCTGAGCCGGCGTTTTTGTCCTTGGCTTAAAGAAAACGGATGCTGTGAGGCATGGCGTCTCAGGCCGAATCGGGTTAACAGCTGAAGAGCTTTCTCCTTTGCGGCTCTGCTGCTTTCAAAACCGAACATCAGCTCTTGAATGGCGGAATCTGTGACAAATTGGTGTTCAGGATTTTGAAAAACATATCCGATCAGCCGCCGCAGCTCTTTTTCAGAATAGGAATCAATCGGTCTGCCGTCTATTTTGATGTCTCCGCCCAGCGGACGGATGAGCTTGGCCGCGGCAGAAAGGAGCGTGGATTTTCCTGTTCCGTTAGGGCCGGCAATCGCGGTGATTGAACCTTTTTTTACGGAAAAGCTCACATCCTGAAAAATGACGTCTGCCCCTCTTGAGAATGACAGCTCGTGAACGCTCAGCGCGTCTTCTGCCGAAAGCGCGGCGGGCCGGGGTTCGGGCAGAGACGGTACAGATTCTTGAAACAGCTTTTCTTTACACAATGTAAAAGGAATGCTGACGTGCTCCTGCAATGAGATCACACGCGGAATCGGAATGCCGAGCTGCATCAGCTCTTCAATCTTTGTTTCAAAGATAACGTCCGTCTCTCCGTCCATCACCTTCTGACCCGTTTCGTCAAGGACAATCGTCCTGTCCATCCACGGCGCCCAATGATCAAGCTGATGTTCGATAACGAGAAGGCCGAAGCCTTTTTTTGCTTGAAGATCTTTGATCAGCCGCGCCAATTCACGTGCGGAATATGGATCAAGCTGTGCCGTCGGTTCGTCCAAAATAATGAGTTCCGGTTCCATCGCAATGATACAGGCAAGCGCCACTTTTTGTTTTGAACCGCCTGACAGCGAAGCGATCGTTCGCGTTTTCAAATGAGTGATCTCTAATTTTGCCAAAACGTCATCGATGATTGCGTCCATATCTTCTTTTGTATATTGCAAATTTTCCAGGCCGAAGGCGATTTCATCTTCAACCGTCAGCATGCAAAACTGCTGGTCCGGATCTTGAAACACGACGCCGATGGATCTGGCGGCGGATTCTGTCAGATGTGAAAGAGGTGTTCCGTATAAAGAAACGGTTCCCGATTGAACCCCATCGCATGCTTCCGGGTACAGACCGTTTAAACAGAGAGCGAGCGAGCTTTTGCCGCATCCGCTCGGCCCGAGCAATAAAGCCCGCTCTCCTTTCCGGAGCTGAAAGGACACGTTTTGAAGAATCGGCTTTTCATCCTGATCATAAGAAAAGGTAAGACGGCCGGCCGATAGAAGGGGCTCAGATGCCTGCATCTTGGTTCACCTGTTTCTTTTTCTTCTTGAATTGTTTTCCGAGCGCCATGCCGTTCAGCACCCCTGTGTAAGCCAGCGCATCACTGATTGCTTTGCCGAGAAGGCCGGCAAGAAGCGCACCTGAGATCAGACGGATGAGAAGCATGACGGCTAATAAACCCGGATTCAAAACAGAGTATCCGGAAACGAACAAGTCATAAATGAAGCTCGTCACAGAAGACCCCATACCGGATAAAAGAAGCACGGGCAGGGTATACACCCGCCAGCGTGTCGCAAAAAAGACCGCTTCCGCACCGATTCCCTGTGCGATCCCGATCAGAATCACCATCGGTCCTGACGGATTTCCGAGTAAGCACTCCACAAAAGCGGCGATGATTTCAGAAACGAGAGCCGCTCCCGGTTTTTGAATAATGTACGCGGCAATTACCGAGACGATAAACCAGATACCGTAAATCGGTTCATAGCTCATCCGGCCGAAAAACCCTGCCGCTATATTGCTTGCATGAGTTGATACTAAATAAATGACAGCAAATACAACACTGATGACGGACATGACGACAATTTCTCTCATTTTCCAATTTTTCATTGTGATCTCCTGCTTTCTTATCGGATAGTTGTTTGTATGAAAGAGTTGATTTTACGAAAGACGATTGATCGTAAGTTTCATATTGCGGTGTCCTCCCCCGTTTTTTAATGAAAAATAAAAAACTGCATATCCGAGGGAATATGCAGCAGCAGAACGAAAACGCATGGGGAAAAACCCTGCGCTCCGGTCAATCTGCACTTCCCCACGCTGGTATTATCCAGATCGGGTTATAAGGGATCAAAACATGCCTGCCGCATGTTTTATCTCAGCCGATAACAGCACCCCTAGTGCGTTTCCTATACAGTTTTTTATGATGACATCATCATAGTTGATCATGTCTGATTTGTAAACAGCCTTTCTTCAAACAGAGTTTGGAATCGGACCGGATGATCATTCATAAAGATAAGTAGAGCCCTTTTGATCAAAAGGAAACGGAGGACATCTATGTTTGTTCATACAGTGCAGTCTGGTGACTCGTTATTTTCCATCAGCAGAAAGTACGGATACCCTGTTGACAGCATCAGAAGCGTCAATGGGCTTGAGGAAACGAATATCGTTCCGGGGCAGGCGCTTTTAATCCCTCTTAATGAATATACGGTTCAGCCGAATGATACGTATGCCGTTATCGCAGGTAAGGCTTATGTGCCGCAGATGCAGCTGATGCAGGCAAACCCGGATATTCCGCCGAACCGGCTGCGGGCGGGTATGAAAGTGAAGATCCCTGATATCTCTAACTATCTTGCGGGAACCCTGCAATTTTATGTCATTCGGACGCCTGAAGCGGATAGAGAGCTAATTAATGATTTTGCGCCGTATTCTTCGGCGATTTCTTTGTTTGAATATCATTTTGGCCCGAATGGAGATATCATTAACGATTTAAACGACAGAACCGCAATAGAAACCACATGGCAGAACAGAGTGCGCCCGCTTGCCGTCATTACGAATCTGACAGAAGGGGGATTCAGTCCGGAATTAGCCCATCAAGTGCTGCAAAATCCGACGGCAAGAACGAATCTCGTCAACAATATCGTCTCCTTAACCGTAAGAAAGGGATACGGCGGTGTAAATATTGATTTTGAACGGGTCAGAGAAGCTGACAGGGACCTCTTCACAGGATTTCTCCGGCAGTTAAAAACCCGGCTTTCAGAGCATCAGCTCGCGTTAACGATATCGGTTCCGGCGAAAACAAGTGATGCAGTGCCGTGGCTGAGGGGATATGATTACGGCGGAATCGGAGCCGTCGTCGATTATATGTTCATTATGGCGTACGACTGGCACCACGCCGGCAGTGAGCCGGGACCCGTGGCGCCTTTGACAGAGGTCAGGCAAACGATCAATTTTGCCATCAGCAGGGTGCCGAGAAGAAAAGTGATTCTCGGTGTTCCGCTATACGGGTATGATTGGGTGATTCCGTACCGTCCCGGAACGATCGGATCCGCCATCTCCAATCAGCGCGCCATGGAAACGGCCATGAAGCACCAATCAGTGATCCGTTATTCCCAGCAGGAGCGTTCCCCTTACTTCCGGTATACTGATGAAAATGGAAGAACGCATGAAGTGTGGTTTGAGGATGTGCGGAGCATGAGTGAAAAAATGGTTCTCGTCCGGGAGTTCGGACTGCAGGCGATCGGCGCGTGGCAATTAACGCTCGGTTTCAAACCGGGCCCGTGGCTGCTTAGGAACTTTTTCACGATCCGAAAAATATAGCTGCATGTCCCGCTCCGCAAGTAATTTTTTTTCCTATGATAACGGGTCTTCTTTTGGACAATCTAAAATTGAACAGGAGGTCTGTCATATGAAGAAAAGGGAAGAGCAGTATATCAACGAGGCTGAGTATGTACCGCATCCGACAAAAGAAGGGGAGTACGCGCTCATGCTGCATGAATCCTATCATTTCCTTTCAGAAGAGGATGAAAGCGATTTGCCGGAATAAGGGCTTTATGCCTTTATTCCGTTTATTTTATAGGCATATGCTGAAATCACAAATTTAAGGTTGACACATTCCTTTTTTTTCTGTAATCTCAGTGTGTCAATTCAAATAAGAACTTCGTTAGGTGAGGCTCCTGTATGGAGATACGCTGCTGCCCAAAAATGTCCAAAGACGCCAATGGGTCAACAGGAATCATCGACATAAGGTGATTCTTAACGCAGCTGGATGGCTGTCCTATGCCATACAGTGCTAAAGCTCTACGATTGGAGGCCCCGCACGTTTATTTGCCGTGCTTGTTTTCGCCTTCATATCAGAAGGTTTTTTTTATGCCTCAAAACGTACACGACTGAGCATGATAAGGAGGTGCGGAGTATGGATTCTCCCCATTCGAGTATGTCAGAAGAAGTACCCATATACAGCCAGATAACCAGTGACGACATGATGAGGAGACAAACCGCCGCACTTCCCTTGACGGACGGCGCGTCTCCGTAAAGGAGGTACGAGTCCCGATGGTCCAAAACATGACCTATGACGAACTCATATTACGCATTATCATTTTATTGCGGGACGGAAAAATAAAAGAATTCCGAAACATGATAGATGAGCTTCAGCCCTATGACATGGCATTTTTGTTTAAAGAAATGCCGGAAAAGCACCGGGCCCGCTATCTGTCATATATGACGGTTGATGACATCACCGACATGATCGGAGAGCTGGAGCGGGAATTTCAGCTTGCCGTTTTGCATAAAGTCGGTAAAACGAAAGCCACTCTCGCAATGAATAAAATGGATAACGACGATCTCGCCGCATTGCTGGAAGAGATGGATGAAGAACTGAAAGAACAGCTTTTATCCAGCATGGAGGCTGAGGAATCAAAGGCCGTACAGCTTTTGATGAACTATCCGCAAGAATCGGCGGGCCGGATGATGACGAACCGCTTCGTCTGGATTCCGCAGCATTATACAGTAAAAGATGCGGTTGTGAAGCTGAAAAGCTTTGCAGAAATCGCAGAATCAATAAATTATTTGTACGTGATTAATGACAGCAAGCAGCTTGTCGGAGTGCTCTCTTACAGAGATTTAATTCTCGGCGAGCCTGAGGATAAAGTGCAGGATCTCATGTTTACGCGTGTCATCTCGGCCGGGGTGCTCCAAGACCAGGAAGAAGTCGCCCGGCTGATCCAGCGGTATGACTTTTTAGCCATTCCGATCGTGGAAGAAAATCATGTGCTTGTCGGTATTGTCACTGTCGATGATATTATTGACGTCGTGATTAAAGAAGCCGATGAAGATTACGAAAAATTCGCAGCCTCCGGTAAGGCGATTACATTTGATACGAAAGCGTACGTTGCGGCGTACCGCCGTTTGCCGTGGCTCATTCTGCTTTTGTTTATCGGATTGATTTCCGGAAGCATTCTGAATTATTTTGAAGATACATTGCAAAAAGTCGTCGCCCTCGCGTTTTTCATGCCGATGATCGCGGGAACGACGGGTAATACAGGCACACAGTCACTCGCCGTCGTCATCAGAGGACTGGCTAAAGAAGAAATGAATAAAAAAACCATCTTTAAACTGATTTTCCGTGAATTAAGAACCGGTATCTATATCGGCATCGTCTGTGCGATCGCGATTACGATTGTCGCAACCGTCTGGCAGAAAGACTTAACGCTCGGTTTTGTCGTCGGTTCATCGCTGCTTGCAACGTTGATTATCGGTACGATGGCCGGAACGATCGTCCCTATTATTCTTCATAAATTGAACATTGACCCGGCGATTGCATCAGGTCCGCTGATTACGACGCTGAACGATATTTTGTCCTTATTAATTTATTTCGGCATTGCAACTGCATTTCTTCATGCTTTATAAAAAAAGTCCGTCTCACAGGAGGCGGACTTTTTTGATCAGCGGTTTTTATACTTAAAATGAGCATTAAGCTGTCCTTCCAGCATTTTTTTGCGGAGCTGCGGGTCGTTTTTGAGAGCCTGTTCTTTTTTTCGCATGTCTTTTAAAATCTCAGCCGTCTGCACGCCGTCTTCCCGCTTGTTGGCAATATCCATCAGCCGCTCAACGTCCGCGAAGGAATACTTTCTCGTTCCCCGTGATGAACGCTGCGGATAGATTAATTTCCGTTCTTCATAGTATCTGATCTGTCTGACTGACAATCCGGTTAATTCGCTTACAATGCCGATCGAGATTACTTTTTTATCTTTGTAAGATTGTTCGTCTGTCGTCATTTTTCCACCCCTGGATGTCTTTTACTCATATTATATAAGAAAAAAAGAGAAAAAACCTGACGCTTGTCAGGTTTTCTGACGCGGAATAGAAAATTTTAGAAAAAAAGCGGCAGAAAAATTGACAAGGTTAATGCATGGTTCTGTGCCCCGTTTTATGCTTACTGTACAGACACAATGAGGAGGAAGGATAGGAATGGAGAAAGAAAAAGCGGTTTCGCTGGCAAAAGAAATCATTGAATTAGATATGAAACGCGATGAAATGCTGGAGGCGTTCATGCAGCTTGCCGGGGAACACGCTTTTCCGCTGCTCAGAGCCGTCCAGAACGGACTTTACCGAAAAACATCATAATCTACAGAAGTTTTACAATGGCTTTATACGTCTTTGATATAAAAGCGTTATTCTGATCATAGAATAACGGAAAACAAAGGAGGCCGCTATGAGTCGTTTGCTTCAAAATGCATTGGACAAAGAGAGAAACCATTATTCCAAAAAGCTTCTGCAGATCGGAGTCTATACGAAAGAAATACTCAATTCCATGACAATTACGGAGCTGAGAAAGGAATACGCGTATTTTTTTCGGAACATTCCCTATAAAGAACGGAACCCTTATACAAATTAAATGATGTATAAGGGTATTTTTTTATATAAAAAAGAAGGAATTCTGAAAAACGGCACGAATAGAATATAAAACAAAGAACGACTCTTATGAATTGTAAGGGTTTACATTATTTTTTTATAAAAATCTTAAATACGGGGTAGATATGATGAGATTATCATTTAACGAAGAAGAAGTGATGCGTTCGATGAATTTGTACAAAGTTTTTGCAAGGGCTTTCAAGAGTGTGTCTGAACACAGCATCCGCGACAGTAAAGAACACGGTTTTAATCCGACTGAATTTGCCGTTTTGGAGCTGCTCTATACGAGAGGACCGCAAAAGCTTCAGCAAATCGGGTCGCGTCTTTTGCTTGTCAGCGGGAATGTCACCTATGTCATCGACAAGCTTGAAAGAAACGGGTTTTTGGTCAGAGAACAAGACCCTAAGGACAAACGGTCTGTTTACGCCCATTTAACTGATAAAGGAAACGAGTATTTGGATAAAATTTATCCGATTCATTCATTGAGAATTGCGAGAGCGTTTTCAGGACTTATGCCTGAGGAACAGGAACAGCTGATAGCCTTACTGAAAAAAGCGGGAATTCACAGCCAGCATTTGCTTTTCCGTTAAAAGAAAGCGGATACAAACACTCTTCTTCACGAAGAGTGTTTTTTTCTGTTCCGGACAGTAGAGCCTGAAGCGGTTTTTGCATAAGCTGATACAGGTCGGCATCATTATTTACCAATCATAATGTGACATGCCCCATGCCAAAATATGAGGGTGCTTTGAATATAAAGAAGGTGAACATGTGAGAAGCTGTCTGCTGTCTATATGGTACTTACTTGATCCGCTTTATTTCTTCTTTACCCGGCTGACGCTGATTGATAAACGGCAATCGAATGTATTCCGCGTCCGTTTGACTAGATATAAAGGAAAAGAAGTCATCCTGAGCGACGGAACCAGAATTAAAAAAAACGACGTGTTAGTTAAGATTCATCTTCATAATGTCAAACTCCTGAAAGAGCTGCAGCCTATTGAAAGCGCGGTCAGAAGGGGGATTATGCTATATCAGAAGGTATATCAATCCATGCCTCATTTAGCGGATTATATTAACCAGCATAAACGGAAAGACGAGATTAAGGGAGTCGTCGGCATTACAATGCTTCATAAAGGAGCTGCGAGACTCGGTTTTGATGTGATAAAACCGTCCAGCGGCTGCTACAGGCTGTTTAAGAAAGCGGCCCATATTCCGATTTTATACTTTACTGCAAAACAGCTCACCCTCAAAAACATTCCTTACTCCTGCTATTTATTTATTTCCAAAGAAAAATTGATGTGCACGTATCAGACTGAAAAGAGCTGACAAAAAGCGTCAGCTCTTTCTCTTGATTTGCTCAAGCACGATTGAAAGCGGGCCGTCCTGCGGATTCCGGTAAAAATCATAAAACGGATCTCCCTCTGTCCTGACGCGGTTCACTACTGTATCGATCGTATAATCATCAGGTGTTAAAGAGGAGTTGACTTCGCTCCAATAAAGGGGAGCCGCAACCGTTCCCAATTCGTTGCCCCGGGTCGAATAGGGGGCGATAATGGTTTTCCCTTCGGCATGCTGCAAGTAATCTAGGTAGAGCCTGCCGTTTCGGTTTTTGATAAACCGCTCTGTCGTAAAAAGATCCGGCCGCGTCCTGACGCAATAATCGGCGATGAGCATTGTGAACGCACGGGTTTCTTCATAGGTGAATGCTTCCGGTGAAAGCGGGATGTAGAGCTGAATGCCTTTATTTCCGGAGAGCTTCGGGAATGACGTAATGCTGAATGAGTCAAACAGCTGTTTCAGCACATGCGCAGCCTCCACTGCCATAGGAAAATCATTCCTTGACGGAGGATCAAGATCAATGACAATCTCTGCGGGCCTTTCAGAATGCACTGTCTGAAACGGAACGTGAAATTCAAGCGCCAGCTGATTAGCCAGCCATAAAAGTGACGGTATGCTGCTGCATACGATGTGCTCATGGCTCCCGTCAAACACGCTTGAGACAAAGTCCGGCGTGTAGTCCGGTTTGTTTTTTTGAAAAAAAGATTCGCCAGGCGCGCCGTGCGGATAACGGATCACCGTGACGGCCCGATCTTTAAGAAAGGGCATCAGAAAATCGCTCATTTTTACCATATAACTAAGGAAATCTGCTTTCGTTTTTTCACGTTTTTTAAAAACAATCTTATCCAGGCTTGTGAACTGCAGCTTCGGCGGCAGCGTTTTAGAGCGGAGGATAAGCTGCTGATACGTGCATTCCGTCCAATCCATTTCAAACTGAAAAGACACAAAAGATACTTCACGCAGCGTGTCCTGCAATATGGTTAAATACTGCACGGTCATGCAGATAGAAGGCTCAAGTGTATACTCGCCGCTTTTTTGTTTTTTTCCGTGGGTCTCCATAATGGTTCTGACGGCGTTTTTTTCTTCCGCCCGCATGCCGTGGGAAACGGAAGCGATCGGGACGGCGGTGCCGTCTTTTAAAACAGAGGCCGTTACATACCCGTTCTTCGGATTAAACCCGGTTAATAGCACATGTGCCGTTTTCATATGTTTATACTTTTGCCAGTCGGGAGACCGTTTATTTTCCGCCCAGCCGCTGGAAGCCCTTTTTGCTACGATACCTTCTCCGTCATGGCGGACGACCTTGTCCCAAAGCGCATCAAAGTCAGTGTGTTCCGGAATGTATTGAATCGCTTCTTCCGCTAAGTGATGAGGGCAGGCGGGAAGATTTGCTTCTTTAAGCAGTTTGGAAAGGGCGCGTTTCCGTTTCACATACGGTAATGAGACGGTGCCGGCGCCTTCCAGAACGAGGAGATCAAATGCCAGAAAGCGGCACGGCCGTCTATCAGCGGTGCTTTCAATTGCTTCCGTCCGTTTTAAACGTCCGCGGATTTGAAGATGCTCAAAGTCCGCTCTGTACGGATTGATTAAATAGACAAGCTCTCCGTCAAGCGTAATGGGGAACCTGTCTTTCATGTGCTGAAAACACCGAGCCGCAAAAACCGTGATTTCCGGAAATTGATTCGTCAGCGTCTGTCCGTTTCTGCTGGTTAATGTAACGCCGCTTTCGTCTATGCGGAGAAGACAGCGGAATCCGTCATACTTTACCTCATAGCGCCACTCACTGCCTTCAGGCGGTACAGAGGTCAAAATCGGCTGCATCGTCAGCACCATGATTAAGACGTTCCGGCTTTTTGTCTGGTCGTCTTCTGCTTTTTGCCTCCGCCGCCTGCTGACGCGGCGTCTTTTGTCCGCGCCGGTGCAGTCTGTTCTCGATCCGGCCGCTTCGTCCGGTCAATGCTTGCCTGAAGCGCGCTGACAAGATCGATGACATCTTCGCGCGGGCCGGCAGCAGCCGGTGTCACGCCCGCTTCTTCATGTTCGAGCTTATCGTTAATTTTAGCGAGAAGGGCTTTCCGGTACGTATCTTCGTATTGTTCCGGGTCAAACTCGGTTGTCAGCTCATTAATTAACGTAATCGCCGTCTGCAGCTCTTTTTCATTAACGGCTGTCTGCTCGGGAACGCCCGGCACATGTCCGGCATTTCTGACTTCATCCGGATAATGAATGGATTCCATCACGATGCAGTTGTCATACACGCGAAGAATCGCAAGCTGCTGTTTAGAGCGGATCGTAATGGAGGCAATCCCGATTTTACCCGTCGTCCTCAGCGCTTCCCGCAGAAGTGTATAGGCTTTTGTGCCGTTATCTCCCGGCCCGACATAATACGACCGGTTAAAATAAATCGGATCAATTTCCTGCAGCTGGACAAAGTCAACAATCTCAACCGCTTTTTCTTCATGTTCCTGTTTTACGTCTTTCAAGTCTTCGTCTGTCATAATGACGTATTTCCCTTTTACATACTCATAGCCTTTCACGATTTCATCAGGCTTCAGACTTTTTTCACATCCGGTGCAGATTTTTTCGTATTTAATCGGCGCATGGTCTTCTTTATGAAGACTGCGGAATTTTATATCTTTATCTTCAGTGGCCGCGAAGAGCTTGACCGGGATATTGACGAGGCCGAAACTGATCGAACCCTTCCACATCGTGTGCATGAATAAAAACTCCTTTTTGTCTTTATTGTGGATAAACGGGTCCGTTCCATGTGTAGCAACTTATGGGTGATGCGGCGCTTCATGGAGCGGCTGTTCCATTTCCTCAGGCGGAAATGGTCGGCTGAAAAGGAAATGAATTCTTTATTTGCAATCAGTGAATCGGTAAGTTCTTTAAAGCGCTGAAGTCTCTGAAAACCATCAGTGGTAATCAAAAAGATTATACAAAATCATTCCCCGGGAAATGCCCCGCATTCCCATGTAGTGACTGAGAAAATTTCCCGCTCCCATATGAACTGAATCCGCGGTCAGCCGCCGCTTACCGCGAAGGGTAATTTTTCCGGAGAACTTAAGTGATATAACCGCCGCCAGACAAGCAATCAGGAGACAGGCGGGACGTTGTATTGCGCATGTCATTCCCTCCCGCTATACCGATCTGAAACGACTCACATTTATAACGGGCATGTCTAAAAGATATTTCAGACTCAAGGTTTTGTGTTAAAATCATTCTTAAGTTTCGGAATATAGACGTAAGCCGGGAGTGATAGATCATCGAAGATTTCATCATATCAATAATTGAAGCGTTTAAAAGCTTATCTTACGCCGGAATTTTTTTGGCGCTCAGTATAGAATTCATCCCGGCGGAAATTGTTCTTCCGCTTGCGGGCTATTGGGTCTCAAAAGGGGATATGACGCTTGCCGGGACCGTGTTTGCCGGTTCGCTCGGCGGTGTTTCAGGTCCGCTTGTCTTATATGGAATCGGCAGGCTGGGCGGTCGGCCGTTTTTGCTGAAATATGGAAAGTATATATGGATAAAACCCGAATCCCTGCAGAAATCAGATGATTTCTTTCAGAAGCACGGAGGTTTGGTCGCGTTCAGCGGCCGTTTTATACCGGGGGTCAGGACGCTGATTTCTTTACCGTGCGGCATTGCGAAGATGAATGTCTGGGTGTTCTCTCTATATACATATGCAGCGATGCTGCCGATTACATTTGCTTACGTATACCTCGGAATGAAACTCGGGGAAAATTGGAAAAGCGTCGGTTCCATTCTCGATCAATATATGCTGCCGCTCGGTATATTCATTGTGTTGCTTCTCATTCTTTGGATGTTTTTAAAGAGAAGAAAACAGCGGGCCAAAACAGAAAAAATTTCTCAATTTGTTAAAAAAGTTAAGCGTTGACAAATGATGAAACAGGCTTTATCATGAGCGTATAAACAAATATTTCTTGAAATCCCAAAGGGGAGTAGCGTCCGGATATTCCGGAAACAAAGTCGTCAATTCATGGATCATATCCATCGGCTTTGTTGGCATGCCAATCATTCATGTCTAGCAAGACCTTTGCCTTATATCGGCAAAGGTCTTTTTTGCGTAAAAAACCGCCGGTATAAGCTCGGATGATAGAAAAAAGAAACGGAGGGAATGGATTGGACTTTGCATTATTATTGGAGTATGGATGGGTTCTTCTCGTTTTAATCGGGCTGGAAGGGATTTTGGCGGCGGATAACGCGCTGGTGATGGCTGTGATGGTGAAGCATCTTCCTGAAAAACAAAGGAAGAAGGCTTTATTTTACGGATTGGCGGGCGCATTTATTTTGCGTTTCGGGTCGCTGTTCGCCATTTCTTTTCTGGTGAATGTTTGGCAGGTCCAGGCCGTCGGCGCTTTATATCTGTTTTACATTGCGGTCAGCCATTTGCTGAAGCGGTATGTATTTAAAGATAACGCCGGTCAGAAAATGCAGAAAGAAAGCGGGTTTTGGCAGACAGTCTTGAAAGTGGAGCTCGCGGACATCGCTTTTGCCGTTGATTCCATTTTAGCGGCGGTCGCGCTTGCCGTAACGCTCCCGGGAACTCAGCTTCCTGCCATTGGCGGCTTGGACGGCGGTCAGTTTCTCGTTATTTTAGCCGGCGGCGTAATCGGTTTAATCATTATGCGTTTTGCTGCATCAATGTTCGTATCCTTACTAAAAACCAGGCCGGGCCTTGAAACGGCGGCATTTGTGATTGTCGGATGGGTAGGCGTGAAGCTCGCTCTTTATACATTGGCCCATGAGGAACTCGGTATAATTCCGGCAGATGTCATCCATTCGGCGGCCTGGAAAATCATTTTCTGGGCGGTTCTGGCTGCCATTGCGGTTTGCGGATGGTTTATGTCAGGAGCAAAACAAATAGAGTCTGGCGCGGAATCGGAAAAAAGAGAACACGCGTAAAATGATCAAAAAGGGAGTCTGGCTTTTTAAAAAGCAGGTTCCCTTTTTTTTGAAACGCTTACATTTAAGACATATGATAACAATTTTATAACAGCATTGTTACAAAAAACACAGAGAAAACCCCCTTAATTCTGCATGGGGGCACGAAATCATGTATAGTACGTCTTATTGGCTTGTCATAATTGAGACAAATGAAATCGATTTCTCTTTTTCTTCCTTTGCGAATCCCTACTAAATTAGCTATGATTATGAGTAGTTATAGGGAGGAACTGAGGTGAAACCAGTGCTTAGCCTTTTGTTTAAATTGGGAAAAAAGAAGCAAACGCTTGAAACATCTGTTGAAAAAATACAAAAAGGCGACAAAGATCTGCAGAACGATTTAATACAGCAATATAAGCCTTTTATCGCGAAGACGGTTTCATCCGTTTGTAAACGATATATAGATGAAAAAGACGACGAATTCAGCATCGGGCTGATCGCGTTTAACGAAGCCATTGAAAAATATTCGGCTGAAAAAGGTAATTCGCTGCTTGCATTTGCAGAGCTGATTATAAAAAGAAAAGTGATAGATTATATCAGAAAAGAAGCAAGAACCGCTCAGCATATCAATATGGATGTGCAGGAAGGCGACGACCAGGAATCTTCGCAGAGCCTTATCGAAGCGGAGCTTTCCATTGATGAATACCGCAAACAGATAGAACAGGAACAGCGCCGGGAAGAAATTCTTTTTTTTCAGAAGCAGCTGAAAGAATACGGCCTGTCTTTTAAAGAGCTGCTGGAACAATCGCCGAAGCATACAGATGCGAGGCAGAATGCGATTAAGGTAGCCTACACGCTTGTTGAAAATGAAGAGCTGGCGTCCATTTTGCACCAGAAAAAACAGCTTCCTGTCAAGCAGCTGGAGCAGCTCGTGTCGGTCAGCAGAAAAACGATCGAACGGAACCGAAAATATATCATCGCCATGAGTATTATTATTACCGGTGATTATATTTATTTAAAAGATTATCTTAAAGGGGTGTTGCACTCATGAGAAGAGGGATCATAGTAGAGAAAAATAAAAAATTCGTCACGTTGCTAACCCCTGACGGACAATTTTTAAAAACAAAAAATGATCACCGCACTTGTGAAATCGGAGAGGAAATTACGTTCGAAGGCGAAACGCGTATGGGAAGAAGGGCCAGCTTTTTTGATTTTCTGAAACTGCGCCCTTTTAAATTGGGAGTGTTTACGATGACTGCTATTATTTTGTTTATTTTAATTTTGCTCCCGGTTTTTTCTGATAACAAAGCTTACGCGTATATGACGCTTGACATTAATCCCAGCATTGAAATGGCTTTAAACAGCAAATATGAAGTCATTGAACTGACACCGCTGAACCATGACGCCAAACAGGTCATCAGTGACATCGGAGATTGGAAAAGCAGCGATTTTAAGGAAGTCATCAGTAATATTATTACCGATTGCAGCAAGCATGGATATGTAAAGGAATCAAAAGAGATTTTAATTTCCACGGTTTATGAAAATACAGATGACAATACATATAAAAAAGGCGTTAAAAAACAGCTGGCTGACATGACTGAAAAATATAAGGGCACCTACCAGGTCCAATCGCTTGAATCTGATATGGAAACAAGAGAAAAAGCAAAACAGGAAGGGATGTCAACAGGCAGCTACATAAGAAGAAACGAAAAGAAAACAGAAGAAAAACAGCCTGAAAAGCAAACCGACGGCAATGAAACAGATCAAAAAGATACCGAAACAGACGCTGATCAAAGCGAGCAGCCGGACACAGACAAGCCGGCGGCTGATGAAAAGACAGCTCCTGATGAAGAAAAGGCAGCAGAGAAGCCGGGAAACAATGAAACAACGCCCGGTACGGAAGAAGCGAAGCCGGACAGTCAGGACGGCAATCAGCAAACCGAAAAAAATGCAGCTTCCGGATCAGAGGAAAACACACAGAAGGAACAAGATGGGGAAACAGAGCAGCCCCCAACACAAAATCCTCAGGAAAACGGAAATGACAAAGAGCCTAAGCAAAAGTATTACAATCATTACTGGAATCATGATCGCAATGAACATTGGGAATCCTATCGGCATCATGAAGATTCGTCAGACCGAAGGAATCCGAACGGCTACCGGCACGGAAAGGAGAATGCCGATAAATATCAAAATTCGCCGAGAAGTCCCGGCGAATAAGCTGCATTATTGATTTTTCCCGTTTAATTGTGATTGAGCCTGCTGTACAAGACGTTTTGTCATTTCCCCGCCTACAGAGCCGTTTGCGCGTGCTGCTGTATCAGAGCTAAGGTTCACGCCGAATTCTTGAGCCACTTCGTATTTAAATTGGTCAAGTGCCTGCTCAGCCCCTGGAACTAAGAGTTTATTTCTGCTCGCCATCTTTTTCATCTCCTTTTCTCTGGCAAGATGTGTTTTCGCGTTTTAGTTTCAAACGGAACGGTATTGATTATGCTGGCAATTGTTGTACAGCAAAAAAACCCCGGCGCAGACACCGGGGCGAAGAAGCGTTATGAATTATAATAAATGGCTGGTCATTTTGTAGGCTGAGGCTTGAATATGGAAAGTCAAAACGGAGAGCACCGTGACGGCGATTATGGATCTGATATTGTTCCATTGTCCGCTTCCGAGTTCTTTAAAGCAGCCTTTGAGCTTGTCCGTCTGCTCTTCGACGAGCTCCTGCAGGCTCGTTTCCTTCATCGGCGGGTTTGCCTTATGATGAAGATAATCAATCACTTGGGCGCAGCTTTCATAGTAGCTGATCGGGCTGATGACGTCGTCTGATCTGTCTGTGATCGTGTTAAAAGCGATTTTTAATATGCCGCGTATATGTTCGAAGTCATAAATTGATTTTAAATCACGTACAATGAGAAGGATGACAGCTTGTTCAATTGTATATTTTTTGCCGAGTAAGGGGTGGCCGATTAAATCTTTAATATCGCGCTTCACCCAGTTTTGGACGGCGGTTGATTTTAAAGACGTCAGCTCGCACAGATTTCCCAGCTCGACAATCTCGTTAGTTGAAAGCCCGTACTCCTTTTTCTCTTTTTTTCGTTCGAATCTCGTCAGAAATTCAGGGATATGCAGACGGCTTTCCGCTTCATCCAAGGTCATATCCGCTGATTGCAATAAGATTTGGAGAGGGGTTGCGTCTCCTTGGCCTTTTAGCGCGTAAAGAAGCCGGACCATATCAGTTCGGGTCAGTTTAAACGTGTTCATGGTTCACCTCTGATTGATTACGTGTTCACTTTTTAATATCACTGAGAATTACATTAACATCATACGTCGAAATTGTTGCATTTTCAAACAGATCATTTATAATTTAAGTAAATAAGTTCTTTTGATCTTAAAAAAGACGGAGGTAATTATGGCGAAAAGAATATTTCTGTTTATTTTAACGAACCTTTTGGTCATTACGACAATCGGAATTGTGCTTACGATTATTACAAGCGTTACCGGTGTCGGCTCGTATATACAAAATGGCCGCATTGATCTGATGGCATTGCTCGTGTTCAGTCTTGTCGTCGGTTTTGTCGGTTCTTTTATTTCACTCGGAATGTCCAGATGGATGGCCAAAACGATGATGGGCGTCCGGGTGTTAAATCCGAAGAAACAGTCGCTCAACTATGAAGAACAGCAATTGGTTGACCGCGTGCACAGATTGTCCCGTGCCGCAGGGATGACGAAAATGCCTGAAGTCGGCATTTATCATTCCCCGGAGGTCAATGCTTTTGCGACCGGACCTTCTAAGCGCCGTTCGCTTGTCGCGGTTTCTTCAGGTTTATTGCAGCAGATGGATGATGCTGCGGTGGAAGGGGTTCTTGCCCATGAAGTCGCACATATCACAAACGGTGATATGGTCACGATGACGCTGCTGCAGGGAATCGTCAATACGTTCGTCGTATTCCTTTCCCGAATCGCGGCATGGGTTGCAAGCCGCTTTGTCAAAGAAGACCTTGCGCCGGTCGTTCATTTTATCGCGATGATCGTGTTTCAGATTATCTTTTCCATTCTCGGCAGTCTTGTCGTCTTCGCCTACTCGCGCCACAGAGAGTTTCACGCTGATCGCGGCGGTGCAGACCTTGCCGGCAAGGATAAAATGATTCACGCCCTGCGTACGCTGAAGTCTTATACAGGACATGTGAATGAAGAGGACCAGACGGCGGTGCAGACGTTAAAAATTAACGGTAAAAAGCATTCGTCACTGTTCTCCACACACCCTGATCTCGATGAGCGCATCCGCAGGCTGGAAGCAAAATAATCAACAAAACCTCTGACAATCGTTTCAGAGGTTTTTTGTTTAAAGATCGGCAAATTACATAAGGTAATGAAAAATCTTTCTAAAAAGACCTTTAAAAATTCTCCCAATATCATTAGAATAATTACGTACTACATTTGAGAGGCAGAAGGAACTATCTTATGAAATTAAAACTGAAGAAATTCATACAGATCTTGTCGCCTGCACAGCTGATTGCATTATATTATTTTCTTGCTGTGACGGTGGCATTTATTTTGCTAAGTCTGCCGGCCGCCCACAAACAAGGGGCCAGCTGGTCGTTTATAGACGCGCTGTTTACGGCTGTCAGCTCAGTCAGTGTCACCGGTTTAACGGTCGTCAACACGGCTGATACATTCAGCACGGCCGGGATTGTCATTTTGGCTTTCGTGCTTCAATTCGGCGGAATCGGCATCATGACGCTCGGAACATTCGTCTGGCTCATTATGGGCAAACGGATCGGTCTGCGGGAACGGAAGCTCATCATGGTGGATCAGAATCAATCGCAGTTTTCCGGTATCGTCAACCTGATGAAGCAAGTGCTGTTTTTGATTTTATTAATCGAGTTTTTAGGCGGCATCATCTTAGGAACATATTTTTTAACGTATTATGATTCGTTTGAACAGGCGTACTTGCACGGATTCTTTGCGAGCGTCAGCGCCACGACAAACGGCGGTTTTGATATTACGGGAAATTCACTCGTCCCGTTCAGGCATGACTATTTCGTGCAGTTTATTACGATGCTTCTGATTATTTTCGGTGCGATCGGTTTTCCGGTGCTCGTAGAAGTAAAAGACTTTTTGTTTTCAAAACAGCGCAGATACTCATTCACGCTGTTTACGAAAATTACGACCGTTACGTTCGGAATGCTCGTTTTGTTCGGAGCCGTGGGCATTTACGCGCTTGAAGCAAGCCATGTCATGAAGGGGAAAAGCTGGCATGATGTTTTATTTTTATGTCTCTTTCAATCAACCGCTACGCGAAGCGGCGGGCTTGCGACAATTGATATCAGCCAGCTGTCGGCGCCGACATTATTTTTCATCTGCGCCCTCATGTTCATCGGCGCATCACCGAGCTCGGTCGGCGGCGGAATCCGTACGACGACGTTTGCGCTTAACCTTCTTGCCCTGTTTCATTTTGCCCGGGGGAATAAAGCGGTCAAGGTCTTTAAACGCGAGCTTCACCAGGCTGATGTCATGAAGTCGCTGGTCGTTACGATGATGGCGATTCTGCTCGTGTTCGGATCGACGCTGATTCTGGCCGTGACCGAGACAAATCAGACGCTGCTCGGACTGCTTTTTGAAGTGTGTTCCGCATTCGGAACGACCGGCCTGTCGCTTGGGATTACTCCGCATTTAAGCGACATCGGAAAATGCGTCATCATGATTGTCATGTTTATCGGCCGGATCGGCATTTTGACGTTCCTTTATTTGATCGGCCGAAAAGAAATCGAAGCAAATTATCACTATCCGAAGGAAAGAATGATTATCGGCTGACACCGCTTTTCAGAAAGCGGTGTTTTTTATTGCCGTAAAATGGATGAGTGGAAACAGTTTCTTTGGAGATTCTACTTGTAAAGAGGTGACGTCATTGTTTGCCGTATTTTGGAAGTCGGTAGTTATGATAGCGGTCGGTACCTTTTTATTGCGGATTGCCGGACGGAAATCAATCAGCCAGCTGTCGGTGACCCAGACAGTCATCATGATTTCGATCGGCTCGATTATTATTCAGCCGTTTATTGAACATAATTTATGGGAAACCATTTTCGCGGCGGCGATTTTTATTGCGGTATTAATCCTGATGGAATATTTAGAAATCAAATCAAGCTTTTTTGAGTTTTTATTTTCAGGAAAAACCGTCGCCGTTGTCAGAAACGGAAAAATCATCCCGGAAAACCTAAAAAAAATGCGTTTTACCGAAGCTCAGCTGTCAATGAGGATCAGGCAGGAAGGCCTCGGAGACATTCAAGATTTTAAATATGTGCTGCTTGAGCCGAACGGACAGATCGGCTATGAACTCATTGATGAGGCCAAAAACGTGACAGTGCGCGACTTGAAAAAAATGCTTGATGAATTCAAAACAGATTTGCTGACAGAAGGAGGAAATCAAATGAAACGCAAAGCAGCAAAGAATGAAGCTTTGACCAACAACAACACACCGACTGAGAGCATGGACAAAGATGCATACAAAACACAATATGACGGTGATCCCGGACTGAGAGGCGCAAACCGCAAATCAAAACACGGCAAACAAGGAGGCGAGTAACATGACGAAAAAAAACCGCCACAGCAAAGACATGCAAAACCATAAAAAGCCGATGGACCCTAAATTGCTTGAAGAAGAGTTTGCAAGCGAGCTCGGTGATTATAACGCCGGAAAATGGATTGAAACGCTTGAACAGACGAAGCCAAAGAAAAAAGAAGACGGCAAACAATAAAAAATACCTCTTAGGCGATAACGCTTAAGAGGTATTTTGCATTATTTCGAATAAGCACTGTTTCTTGTTCCTTTCACCGCTTCAAGCCAGCCGGTGATCCGCAGCTCAATAAACGGCTGTGCGGCCGTTTTCACCGCATTGCTGGAGAGAATGGACGTAAGAGCGGCCGTTAAAATTAAGAGCATGACTAAATTCTGATAATCAGACAAGTGATCTTCAAGCCCGATCTGCCGCAGCGTTTTTATAATGAATCCATGCAGCAGATACACGTAAAACGTTCTCGTACCCCATTTCGTAAAGAAATAACGCTTTTGCGGAACGAGCGCCAAAAAGCTGAAAGTGGCGGCAAAGGCCAAAACATACCAGCCGATGCGCGACAGACCGCTCAACAGCGACACTGTGCCGAATGTAGAATAAGGCTCCGATCCGAACAGCCACGAGTAATCAAAATCAATACACCAGCATAAGAGGAAAACAATCCCCAGTACGCCCGCGGCAATCTGCCTGCCTCTTTTAGCCCGAAGCAAATCAAAGTGCTGTTTCTTTAAATAAAACCCGACGAGAAACATCGGAAGAAAAACAAACGTCCGTGAAAGACTCAGCGTGCTGCTGATAAAATCAAGATACCCGATCATGACGGCAAGCCCGCAGCTCGCCCCAAGCGCCCACATTTTCGGCAGCTTCGTAAAGGGGTAAAGCAGCAGATTCCAAAAGAATAAGCTGACTAAAAACCAGAGAGACCACTGCGGATCAATCGGATTGACGCTTGCCATGCTTTCATCCTGAATCAAATAGTAAAAAACTGAGTAAATGCCCTGAAAAATCAGGTACGGAATAATCAGCTTCACAGCCAGCTTCTTCACATAACCTTTCCGCTTAAAGTTTTTTGCGAAATAGCCGGAAACCAGGATAAAGGCCGGCATATGAAAAGTATAAATGAATTTGTAGAGATGGAGCATAAACTCATTTCCGTTAATAAATGACCGGAGGATATGGCCGAACACCACCAGAAAAATCAAGATAAACTTGGCGTTGTCAAAGTAACTGTCTCGCGATTTTGTCATAGCATCACCTTCTCTTCAAAAATCATCCACTGCATGATTATTTCCTGTTGGTGTTCATTTTAAAATAAAAAACAAAAAATTGAAGGAGGACAAAAGGGATTGTTAGGATGATGTAATGGGGAGGTAAGGATCGTAGAAAAAGACTTTAACTTGTCATATCATTGAAATTTTCTGAAATGTATAGGGCGAATGAAGGAAGATGAGGTATTTTGTAGAAATATTGAAGGATAGGTTTTTGAAGAAGGAGTGTACTGAATGGCTGAAACTCTGGATTTGCAAACAAACGAGTCGCTGAAAGAGCAGCTGAAGCGGATGAAAGAGGAAAATGACCGCCTGAAGAGTGATTTGAACCGGTATCACGTGATTATGAATAACACGCTTGATGCCATTTTTATATGCCGTAAGGAAATGAAAATCGTCCAGGCGAACGAGGCTGCGGCCCGGATGATGCAGATTGAGGCAGAGAACCTCATTAACCGCTCCGTCCTGGATTTTTTATATTCCGTGCCTCAGGAAGAACTGAATAAGGCCGTGAAAAAGTTTTTAAAAAAAGGCCATCTGTGGAAAGAGGTGCCGATTAAGCTTGACAGCGGCGCGACGAAATACATTGAATTCCTCGCCAGAGACGGAATTGGGGAGGATTATTTTTTTGTGGTGATGAGGGACATCTCCTCTAAAAAAATATTAGAGCGCGAATTCTCCATGAACGAGCAGCTGTTTAAAGATTTGTTTGACAGGGCTGTCGACGGCATCGTGCTGTTTGATAAGGACGGCGGGTTTATTGATGCGAACCTCTCTTTTTGCAAAAGCTTTGAGATCGGCCAGAATGAATTGTCCCATCTGTCGCTCCGCCATTTTACCGACGGAGAAAACAAAAAGCATCTGAAAGAAATCTGGGAAACCCTCCGCAGAAAAGGAAACGCCAAAGGAGAACTGCCCGTCAAGCTTCGGTCGGGCGAAGAGAAGCTGTTTGAATTTACGATTACGTCCAACTTAATCAGCGGGTTCTACATGTCCATTATGAGGGACATAACAGAGAAACGGTTGATGGAATTGAAACTTTTCAAAAGCGAAGAGCGATTCCGCGAAATTTTTGAAAACGCCATGGACGCGATTGTCATTTGGTCTGATGACGGAAAGATTGCCAAAGCAAACGAATCGGCGTGCCGCATTTTCGAACTGCCGATGGATAAACTGGTGGAGACGAATTTATGTACGTTTATCGTTGATCCGCAGAAAAAATACAAACAGATTAAGAAAAAATATGAAAAATACGGGGAAATCCGTGAAGAAATGCTGTTTCAGATGGCAAACGGCCAATTTAAAGAGCTGGAATTCACATCAAAACGAACCATACTTGAAGGTCAGCATTTAACCATTTTAAGAAATGTCAGCGATCGTAAGCGGATGGAAAAGGAATTGCGGGAAAGCGAGCTGAAATTCAGAAAAGTATTCAACGGCTCAATGGACGGCAAGGTCTTATTTGACAACCAATTCCGCATTATTGACGCGAATCCTCTCGCAAGCCGTATACTCGGTATGCCGGATGAGGAGCTGAGGGCGTACACCGTTCCGGATATTCTTTCTTTATTTGATATTGAAAACGCGGGTGTTCCCGCCAGAAAGATTGATTTAGAAGGAATGGATAATGAAATCCCCTTCCTGTTAAGCAGCAGCGACAGCCGCAAACTGGAATTCTCCTTCAAAAGAAATATCATTCAAAATATGAATCTGGCCATCTTTAAAGATGTCACAGAGGCCAAAGAGCTTGAAGAGAGGCTGCGGAAATCCGACACTCTTCATGTTGTAGGGGAGCTGGCGGCGGGCATCGCCCACGAAATCAGAAACCCGATGACGGCGCTGAAAGGGTTCATTCAGCTTCTTCAAGGAAGCATTGAAGGCGAATATTCTCTGTACTTTAACGTCATTACCTCAGAATTAAAACGAATCGAGTCTATCATCACTGAATTTTTAATTTTAGCGAAACCCCAGGCGATATTATATGAAGAAAAAGACGTGACGCAGATTATGAAAGACACGGCTGATCTTTTGAATGCCCAGGCCAATCTTGTCAATGTGCAGATCCATCTGAACCTGACCGGAAACATCCCGCCGATTTACTGTGAACCGAATCAATTAAAACAGGTGTTTATCAATATTTTAAAAAACGCCATTGAAGTCATGCCGGGCGGCGGCAATATCTACGTGACCATTCAGTCTTCTGATCAAGACCACATTTTGATTTCTATTCAAGATGAAGGAACAGGCATTTCCGAAGACAAATTAAAACGTCTGGGTGAACCATTTTACACGACAAAAGACAGGGGAACGGGCCTCGGTCTCATGGTCAGCTATAAAATCATCGAAGAACATCAGGGACGCATTCATGTGGAAAGTGAAGAAGGGAAGGGCACCGTTTTTCATTTGACGCTTCCGATCCGGCAGAATACCGAAGAAAGAAGGAGCGGGGAATGATCTGTTTTACAAGTGTGAGAGCGCCGTTTGGAACCGTCATCATAACAGAGGAAGAGAGCTTTATTACCGGCCTGTTTCTCACCGGGGAAGATTTTGAGGAATGGCGGAAAGACGCGCCCGGCGTAAAGCCGTGCGAAACCGCTTTGCTGTCGGAGGCGAAACAGCAGCTGGCATCATATTTTTCAGGAGAAAGAAAGCAATTCTCTCTGCCTCTGAGACAAAAAGGCACACCCTTTCAGGAAAGGGTATGGAACGCGCTGACGATGATTCCTTACGGGGAATCCCGAAGCTACGGCGATATGGCTGAAGCGATCGGAAAACCGAAAGCGGTGCGCGCCATCGGACAAGCCAATAAACGAAACCGGCTGCCGATTTTGATCCCTTGCCATCGGGTAATCGGCAAAAACAGCGCCTTAACGGGATACGCGGGCACGAAGACGGATGTAAAAGCGGTGCTGCTGAACATCGAACAAATATCCTATAAAGAAAAATAAAGCGTATGGCACGTTCCGTTTTTTCACGTCCGACATATCATTTTATTAAGTGAAAAAAGTTGGTCTGATGAAAAAGGAGGACGAAGCCTGATGAAAATGAGCCGTCCGCAAAAGATAGCCGGTTATGCAGAGCTGTTTTTTAAAATGCATCTCATTACAGCCGTCCAAAAAGATGAAGTGATTACATTGTGCAGACAAAAAAACCGCTGACATTGCCTGAGGCAATATCATCAGCGGTTTTTCAGCTCAGCTGGCAGTCAGTGAATAATTGTTCAATTTCTTCCGTGTAAGAGCCGGTCACAATTCCTTTCTCGGTTATAATGCCGGAAATCAGGCTGCCCGGTGTGATGTCAAAGGCCGGATTGAAGACCGGCACATCTTCGGGAGCGGTGCGTATGCCGGAGATCTGTCTGACTTCATCCGGATCTCTCTCTTCAATCGGAATCTGATAGCCGTTTTCAATCTGCAAGTCAAATGTCGAAAGCGGTGCGGCCACAAAAAACGGAATTTGAAAGGCGTTTGCCAAAATAGCGAGGCCGTACGTTCCGATTTTGTTGGCCGTATCACCGTTTTTTGCAATTCTGTCAGCGCCGACAATGACTGCAGAAATATGTTTTTCCTTCATTGTATGGGCGGCCATGCTGTCGGTAATGAGCGTGACATCAATTCCGCCCTGCATTAGCTCCCACGCCGTCAGCCGTGATCCTTGGAGAACGGGTCTTGTTTCACATGCGTAGATATGAAGGCCGAGATCTTTTTGTTTCGCTAAGTAAAAGGGAGCAAGCGCCGTACCGTATCGGCTTGTGGCAATCGAGCCCGCATTGCAGATGGTCATGATCTGGTCGCCTTTTTTAAAAAGGTGCAGCGCATTCTGGCCGATCATTCGGCATGTTTCTTCATCCTCAATCTGAATTTGAATGGCTTCATGAACGAGCGTTGTCTTCGCTTCATTGATTGAGATCGCATCCCTGATGGAATCCGTCAGTCTGTCAAGCGCCCACGCGAGGTTGACGGCAGTGGGCCTCGAACTGTTTAAATACGCTTTGACATCCGCGAACTGACGTCGGAAATCCGAAAGGTCGCGGGCTTCAAACGACTTGGCGGAGAGCGCGAGTCCGAACGCCGCGGTTATACCGATGGCCGGGGCGCCCCTTACTTTCAGCGTGACAATCGCGTCGAATACATCTTCCTTTGTTTCAAGTTCCGCATATTCAGTGACGTCGGGAAGCTTTTGCTGATTTAAAATGCGGATGTAGGTTTCTTTCCATTCTACAGAACGGGGGATGGCAAATTCATTGGTCATGCTGCATCATTCCTTTACACGGAGCTTAAATTGGTCCAGAACCTCGGTGATATGCTTCAGTTTTTTTCTGTTTTCGATATAATAGGCGCCGATGTCAAGCGCGAGCTTCTTCCGTTCGATTCGTTTGTCAAACGGAGTGATTTCATCTAAGTCAGCCACATGGGCGAGTCCGATCGTGCGCCGGATCAGTTCGCATCCCGCAAAACCGACCGCTTCCTCAAACGCGTTTTTCAGTGTGTCTTCCAGCAGGTGTCTGCGGGAAGGCAAGCAGTCTTTCTCCCATGCTTCACTGAATGTTTTCACAAATGTATCCCATACGGCGGCAGTATGATCATATAACGGCTGTCTGTCGTCACCGTCGCGGCTGAGGGCGTTTAACAGCAGATTGGCGATAAATTGGCCGATGTCAAACCCGATCGGTCCGAAGAAAGCAAACTCGGGATCAATCACCTTTGTTTCATGTTCATCGGCGAAGATGCTTCCCGTGTGCAGATCGCCGTGAACCAATGTTTCCGCGGAATTCAGAAAGATGGCTTTCAATTCGTCAGCACCTTCTTTCAGCCGGGAATTGTTCCAAACTTTTTCTGCGTATGGGCGCAGCTCCTCTTCAAAATCGTTTGTCTCATGGTCGAGAAACGGTTCTGTAAACACAAGCCTTTCCGTAATATTGCAAAGCTCAGGATTTGTAAACTGCTTTGCGAGCTGCTGCTTTACTTTCGCATCAAGCGCATAATCGGATGAGTAAAACAGCGTTTTCCCTAAAAATTCACCGATATGGGCGGATAAGTTGGGATAATGCTTCCCTTCCAGCAGCCCTTTTCTTGAAATCCGCAAATGCGAGAGGTCTTCCATTACCGTGACGGCCATTTCAGTATCGGAATAGTAAACGGCCGGAACGAGGTGCGGCACGTGTTCGCCCTGGCGGATGAGGGCGCTGCTTTCGATTCTCGCCCTGTCAATTGTAAGCGGCCAGCTTTCACCGACGACTTTCGCGTAAGGAATCGCCTGTTTGATAATCAGTCCTTTTTTGTTTTCTTTATCGTAAACATGAAAGACGTAATTTAAATTGCCGTCGCCGATTTCACGGCATGTCAGAGTGCTTTTGCTTTGGAATAAGCCGAGCTTGACGGCTAACGCGGCGGCGGAGCTTTCTGTTAATTGTTCATAAAGACTTATTTTAGTTGCTGACATGGATTTACCCTCCAATTATGTAGTGGCAGTAAGAGATCGTGACGGAGAATACGCCCGAAAAAAAGCCTCCTTCTCTGAAAGAGAAGGAGGCTGAAACAGTGCAGTCCGCCTCTTATCTCTCAGATAACATCTGATGGAATTAGCACCGTGCCTTATGAGACAATCGTCTCGGCGCAAAATGTACGCGCCCCATTTCACAATGGAATTACGGTCGGTTGCTGTTGGGGTCAAAAGGCCAATCCCTCGCCCAACTCTCGATAAGAGAAAAATATATTGATTTGTATCACAATTCGGATTAATCAGTTGATGAAAATATTAGCAGGTGCCGGATATTCTTGTCAACATTTTTTTGAAAATTAATATAAATCACGCCGCAAGTCTTGGAAAACCGGAATGGTTCCCCGCACGGCCGCGCTTTCTGACACATCGATTTCCGCCCGGACTGCGCCTTCCGTCCGGTCTCCTTCGGCTAAAATCCGGCCCCACGGGTCAATAATCAGGCTGTGGCCGGCAAATTCATTATCGGGATTGGACCCCGTGCAGTTAGAGGCTGCGACAAAACATTGGTTTTCAATTGCTCTGGCGATAAGCAGGCTTCGCCAATGATCAAGGCGGGGCAGAGGCCATTCCGCAGAGATAAACAGGACATTCGCGCCCTGGGACGTATGCTTTCTGATCCATTCGGGGAAACGGATATCATAGCAGATCAGTCCGGCGCACTTGACACCGTCAAGCTCAAAGGAACCGTCGCTGTTTCCTGCTGACAAGTAAAGGTGTTCATCCATCAGCTGAAACAGATGGGCTTTCTGATACCGCTTCACGATCTGTCCGCTGTTATCGGCGATGTACATGGTGTTATAGACATTTTCGCCTTCTTTGACCGCAAAAGATCCGGCAACGAGGTGTACGTTGTATGTTTTTGCCGTTTCTTTAAGCCATTGTTCCGAAACTTTGCCGTTTTCATCCGCCAGCTGGTCTAGCCGTGTGAGATCATAGCCGGTCGTCCACAACTCAGGAAGCACGATTACATCCGCATGGCGGCTTTCTTGCTCAATCAAAGATTCTGCTTTTTTAAAGTTTTCTGAAGGATTTCCGTATGAAATATCAAATTGCAAACAGGAAACGGTCCATTTCATTTTTTAACACCTCAAGTTTCTCTTTACTTTTTTTATTTAACCATATATGATGATGGACTATCATTTCAAGACATTTTTAGAAGGTGAAAATATGAACTTTGAAATCTCAGATGTACTCAAACAGCTGCCGGAACAATTTTTCGCATCATTGGTGCAAAAAGTGAATCAAAAGCTGAAAGAAGGCAGAGACGTCATCAATTTAGGGCAGGGAAACCCTGATCAGCCGACGCCTCAGCATATCGTTGAAGAAATGAAGCGCGCCGTCGAAAGGCCGGAAAATCATAAATACTCATCATTCCGGGGCGCTTACAGCTTCAAAGAAGCGGCCGCTGCATTTTATGAAAGGGAGTACGGGGTCACGCTTGATCCGGAAACGGAAGTCGCCGTGCTGTTCGGAGGCAAGGCGGGACTTGTTGAGCTTCCGCAATGTCTTTTAAACCCGGGAGATACCATTCTGGTGCCTGATCCCGGATATCCTGATTACTGGTCAGGCGTCGCCCTTGCAAAAGCGAGAATGGAAATGATGCCGCTGACGGAAGAAAGAGGGTTTCTCCCTGATTACAGCGTAATTCCTGAAAAGGTGCGGAGCGAGGCGAAGCTGCTGTATCTCAATTATCCGAATAATCCGACCGGCGCTGTGGCGACAGAGGCGTTTTTCGAGGAGACGGTCGGTTTTGCGGAGCAAAACGGCATTTGTGTCGTTCATGATTTCGCGTACGGAGCCGTCGGCTTTGACGGGCATAAACCGCTGAGCTTTTTGCAGACCGAAGGCGCAAAAGAGACGGGAATCGAAATCTATACCTTGTCCAAAACGTATAATATGGCGGGCTGGCGGGTCGGATTTGCCGTCGGAAACGCTTCTGTCATCGAAGCGATCAACCTTTATCAGGATCATATGTTTGTCAGCCTGTTTCCCGCGGCGCAGCAGGCGGCGGCAGCCGCACTTTTAGCGGATCAGGCATGCGTCGCGGCGCAAAATGACAGATATGAATCAAGACGCAATGCATGGATTAAAGCCTGCCGCAATATCGGCTGGGATGTGACGGCTCCGGCGGGCTCCTTTTTTGCATGGCTCCCTGTGCCTGACGGTTATACGTCACAGTCGTTTTCAGATCTGCTGCTCGAGAAAGCGGATGTCGCGGTCGCTGCCGGAAACGGGTTCGGAAAATGGGGGGAAGGCTATATAAGAGTCGGTCTTCTGACAAGTGAAGAAAGACTTAAAGAAGCTGCGGAACGGATCGGGAAACTGAATCTTTTCACCCGAAAAAGCATTGACATATCAGAATAACAATGCGATAATTCAAAATACTTTATAAAATCATTATTCTTATCAAGAGCAGGCAGAGGGACGAGCCCGATGAAGCCCGGCAACCGACTGATAAAGCACGGTGCTAATTCTTGCAGCAGGAGCTGAGAGATAAGATTCGGACATAACACGAAGCCTCTTTCTGCTCAAACGGAAGAGGTTTTTTTATGTTTTGCGAAAGAAAGAGAGGCGTTCACGCATGAGCGAAGTATTGGCAACATATCTTCTGACAGACACAACGGACAGTGAAAAGCGGGCGGAACAGATTGCGGCGGGGCTGACGGTAGGCTCCTGGACTGACCTGCCCCTGGTGAAGCAGGAACAGCTCAGAAAACATAAAGGGCGGGTCGTAAAAGTTGAGGAGAAAGAAGGAACCTCAGAAAACGAAACACAATCCGTCATCACCATCGCCTATCCCGAGGCGAATTTTTCAAGAGATATTCCGGCCGTCCTGACGACGGTATTCGGAAAGCTGTCACTGGACGGAAAAATAAAATTGACTGATCTTGAATTTTCCGAAGGGTTTAAACGCTCCCTTCCCGGGCCGAAATTCGGTATATACGGCATCCGCAAACTGCTGGGCGAATTTGAAAGACCGCTTCTGATGAGCATATTTAAAGGCGTGATCGGACGGGATCTCGCCGACATTAAAGAACAGCTCAGACAGCAGGCGCTCGGCGGCGTGGATCTTATTAAAGATGACGAAATTTTCTTTGAAAATGAACTGGCTCCGTTTGAAACCCGCATTATCGAAGGAAAACAAGTCCTGAAGGAAACCCGGGAGGAAACGGGGCATAAAACGCTGTATGCCGTAAACCTTACGGGAAGGACCGCTGAATTGCGGGATAAAGCGAGGCGCGCGGCAGAACTCGGGGCGGACGCGCTTTTATTGAATGTGTTCGCTTACGGTTTAGATGTGATGCAGAGCCTTGCTGAGGACAGGGAAATCCCGCTTCCGATCATGGCGCATCCGGCAGTCAGCGGCGCGTTCACATCATCTCCCGTTTACGGCTTGTCGCATGCGCTTTTGCTCGGCAAGCTGAACCGCTATTGCGGCGCTGATTTCAGTTTATTTCCGTCACCTTACGGATCCGTTGCTCTTCCGAAGGAGTCCGCGCTTGCAATCCATGATGAATGTGTAAAAGACGATGTCTTTCATCCGTCGTTTGCCGTCCCGTCAGCAGGCATTCACCCCGGTATGGTGCCATTGTTGATGCGCGATTTCGGCATCGATCACATCATCAATGCCGGCGGAGGCATTCACGGCCACCCGAAAGGAGCCGAGGGCGGCGGAAAAGCGTTCCGCGCCATCATTGATGCGGTGCTTGAAGCGCAGCCGATTGAAGAAAAAGCCGCGTCGTGCAAAGATCTTCAGCTCGCATTAGACAAATGGGGAAGGGTGGAAGCCGTATGACCCGCACACCGCTGATTATTTGTGATTTCGACGGAACGGTCACCATGAACGACAACATTGTCAGCATGATGAAACAATTCGCGCCTCCTGAGTGGCTTGAATTAAAAGACGGTGTTCTGTCTAAAAGCATATCAATCCAAGAAGGAGTCGGACGGATGTTCGGACTGCTGCCGAGCAGCTTAAAAGAAGAACTGACCGGCTTTATCCTGAAGGATGCGAAAATACGGGACGGCTTTTTGGATTTTGTCTCGTTTGTCCGGTCAAACGGCCTCCCGTTTTATATCGTAAGCGGGGGAATGGACTTTTTTGTGCATCCGCTTTTGGAAGGGATCGTAGAAAAGGAGCGGATTTTCTGCAATCATGCATCCTTTGACAATGAATATATTCATATAGACTGGCCGCACGCCTGTGACGGAGACTGTACCAATCAATGCGGCTGCTGCAAACCGTCAGTCATCCGTAAGCTATCCGATCAGCAGAAATTTCTCATTATGATCGGTGATTCGGTCACGGATGTCGAGGCTGCAAAGTTGTCCGATATGTGCTTTGCGAGAGATTATCTTTTGACTGAATGCAAAGAACTCGGCCTCCGGCATCTGCCTTTTCAAGATTTTCATGAGGTGAAAACAGGCATTGAAAACATCGGGGAGGTGCAGGCATGGCTGCAAAAGAAGAACGCTGGCGCGAACTTGCCGAGGTAAAACGCGAGCTGGCCGAAAGAGACTGGTTCCCGGCAACGAGCGGGAATCTTTCCATCAAAATATCCGACGGGCCGCTGACTTTTCTCGTTACGGCGAGCGGAAAAGACAAACGAAAAGAAACAGACGAAGATTTTCTCTTAATCGATGAGTACGGGAAGCCCGCTGAGACCGGCCATTCTTTAAAACCTTCAGCGGAAACGCTTCTCCATACTTACTTATACCAAAAGACAGACGCCGGCTGCTGTCTGCATGTCCATACCGTCAATAATAATGTCATCTCAGAGCTTTACGGGGATGAAAAACAAATCACTTTTCAGGGGCAGGAGATGATTAAGGCGCTCGGATTATGGGAGGAAAACGCGTCCGTGACCGTTCCGATCATTGACAATCCGGCGCACATCCCGGCATTGGCCGAAAACTTCGCGCACCATGCGGCCGCCGGCTCAGGCGCGGTGTTAATCCGCAATCACGGCATTACGGCATGGGGGCGGACCGCATTTGAAGCGAAAAGGGTGCTGGAAGCCTATGAATTTTTATTCAGCTGTCACCTCAAGCTTCTGTCACTTCGGCCGCAGCTGGTAAAATAAAAGGAGGAATAGAAAATGGCGACCATCAGAATTCATGACGAAAAAAATACGCTCATTGAACATCAGGAAGAAGTAGCGCGCTTCTTAGACGAACAAGAGGTGATCTATGAGCAATGGAACATTGAAAAACTTCCGTCTGAGCTTTCGGAAAAATACGATCTAACCGAAGATGAAAAAGAACGGATTCTCGCGGCGTTTGACACGGAGATTCAGGACATTTCAGCCCGGCGCGGATATCAGTCTCAGGATGTCATTTCTTTATCAGACACCACGCCGAATCTTGATGAATTATTAAAAAATTTCCAAAGAGAACATCACCACACGGATGATGAAGTCCGCTTTATCGTCAGCGGACACGGCATCTTCGTCATTCAAGGCAAAGACGGCACATTTTTCGACGTCCGTTTAAATCCGGGAGATTTGATTTCAGTTCCGGAGAACATCCGCCACTACTTTACGCTTCAGGAAGACCGCCGGGTCGTCGCAATCCGAATCTTCGTGACGACTGAGGGCTGGGTGCCGATTTACGAAAATGAAAGTGTGCAAAACTGATAGACGCCCGAACCTCTCATGCACCCACCGGCATGAGAGGTTTTTTATTGTAATATAAAGTCAGCTGTGGCTGTTTTTTAAATCTTGAATATGCCGCATTCTGTTTATATCATTACCCGAATGGGTATTATTCTCGTATTCATGCTAAAGATTCCAATATGAAATGAAAAAATAAGTTATTTAGTAAAAAAATGTTTACAAATAAAGTATAATCTGTAATAATGCTCAATAACCCAATCAAACTTGTTTCCTATTCTTTTAGCGGTGAGGGGTGAAGTGAATGGGCAGTTATTCTGAACAAGAAAAATTGCTTGTATCTATTGATAAAAAAAGAAAAATGATGATAGATGCGGCTAACAGGCAAGGGTTTACAGGATATGACACGATCAGGCACAGCCAGGAACTGGACTGTCTGATGAACGCGTATCAGCAGCTGGTAAACCGTGATCGTACACATCACCAAGGAATACAGGGCCTTGTGAAGAAAATAGGCTTGTTCTCCCGCGGTGACGTCATGCCTGCATATGAAGCAAACAAATGATTGATGATAAAACAGATAACGAAGACTGAATGCGCTTCCTGATCAAGCGCCGCATCCGAAAGATGACCGCGTACAGTCAGCACATTTTTCCGCTGGCACGGCTCACGAAGCGCCTCGTACTATCTGCCGGCTATGATGCCGTTCCTCTCGTATATCCTCTTACACATATTCTTCTTTAAATAAAAAACACCCCGATCCAGGGTGTTTTTTTCATCGAGAAGCGGCAGGGAGGGTAATGGTGACCTCTGTGCCCTTATCGACTTCGCTTTGAATGTCAATCGAACCGCCGTACATCAGCATGATTCGTTTACATACGACAAGGCCGAGGCCGGTGCCTTTTTCCTTTGACGTTACAAACGGAAGAAAAATGTGCTCAAGCATATCTTCAGAAATGCCCATTCCGTTGTCGGCCACCTTAATAACTGCTTTATGATCGCGGGCTTCTAAATAGATGGACAGCCGGCCGCCTTCCTGCATGGATTCCAGCGCGTTTTTCGCGACATTTAAAATCACCTGTTTAATATGGTCTTTCGTGCAGTTGACCTTGAGCGGCCGATTGACGAGAATCTCCACATTCACTTCCACATTGTACAGATTCCCTTCAGAATAAATAATCGGCATAATCTCATCAAGAATATCCTGCAGCGAGTTCACTTCCAACCGTTCAGCAGTGGGTTTTCCAAGCACTAAAAACTCACTGACAATCTGATTGATCCGTTTAATCTCCTGCTCAATAATTGAGAAATACAGCTGATCTTCCTCCGATTTGTATTTTTTCTGCAAAAGCTGAATGAAGCCGCTGATCCCTGTAAGCGGGTTGCGGATTTCATGGGCGGTGCTGGCGGCAAGCGTTCCGATCAGCTCCAATTTCTGCGCTTCATTTTGAGCGCGCTCCAGCTGGGTCTTGCGCTTAAGCAAATAATATTGAACGAGGATGAACAGAATATTCAGCAGCACGGCAATACTGGACATCGGCAGCAGCACGCTTTTGGTCAGCTCATTCAGCTCAACCGGTTTCGGATAAACATTGATATTCCAATTAATATCATCCAGATACCCGCTGACCGGTTTCACACCTTCTGATTGATCAGCCCGTCCGCTGGCAAATATCACTTTATTCTGATTGGTTGCCTTGACATAAACGTCAGGGCTCAGCATATTGATCATATTTCTCAAATAATCGACTTGTATGGCGGCTACTAAATAATCCGTGACTTCCCGTTTTGCGTCTAACACCGGCACGCAGATCGTGAAGATGCGCTGGCCTGTAATTCTGCTGGAGTAGTCATTTGTGATGACCGTTTTTTTCGTCTTTTTCGCCTTCGTAAAATACGGTCTGTCGGCCAAATTCACCTTTGATTTCAGATCAGTCGTGCTTGCGATGACATCACCTTTGGAATTCAGCATATACAGTCCGCTGAATCTGGGTTCATCCTCAAAAGCCTGATCGAGAATGTCAATGATCTTTTCTTCATTGACAGGCTTATCGACAGCGATCGCAAGTGTTGTCATCCGGGCTTTTGTTTCACCGATTAAATAATTGAGCTTATTGCGGTGAAGGTTGAGCATCATACTGGCTTCCTGTATGTGTTTATCGGCTATTTTCTGCTTTTCTTTTTCATAAATGAAAAAGCTGATAATAAGTGCCGGGATGATCACCAATATGAGATAAAGCTTGATCTTTCCCCGGGCACCTTTAAATGTATTCACTCTGCATCGCTCCAACATTACACTTGAATAGAGGTATTATATCATTTTTATACTTCTTTAATAAGAAAAAATAACCAAAATGATAGAAAAACAAATTATTTTATTAAGGTCAGACAAAAAGAAGAGAAATTTTGGAAACATTTTTGTTGACATTTTTCATTTTGTTTATTAATGTTTCTCTGTAACGGTTTCTTTTGTAAAAGGATGATTGAATGTATGACGGATAAAACAGAAAACTCATTGAAATTATTTATTGTACTGTCACGTGCGTACCGATCTATTAACGACCATATGAATAAACATATTCATAAGCACGGCCTGAACCCGACGGAATTTGCGGTGCTTGAGCTGCTGTACCACAAAGGCAACCAGCCGCTTCAGCAGATCGGCGACAAAATTTTATTAGCGAGCGGAAGTATTACATACGTTGTTGACAAATTAGAGAAAAAAGAACTTCTCATCAGAAAAGCCTCGCCGACTGACAGAAGAGTGACTTTCGCACAGATTTCCGAAAAGGGAATCCGTCTTTTGGACGATATTTTCCCTGATCATGCTGACGAAATTAAAGAAATGATCAGTGTGCTGAGTGATGAAGAGATAGAAATGTGTACGGAAATGCTGAAAAGAGTGGGGTTAAACGCTAAACATTTTCAACAGAAATAAAAAAGGAAGCCATTTGAAAGGCTTCCTTATTTATATTACTGATTTTGGTCAGTCGCGGCGTTTCTAGGCTGTATCAATACCTCGACGCGCCTGTTTTTGCTGCGCCCTTCGGCGGTTTTGTTCGACACGGCCGGTTTATACTCTCCGAAACCTTTGGCGCTGAATACTTTTGCGTCAAGTTTCGGGTTTTCCGTGAGAATAGCCATGAAGTTGACGGCCCGCATGACGCTTAAATGCCAGTTAGATTGATATTGTGAGTTTTTAATCGGTACATTGTCCGTATGTCCGCTGATAATAATGTTCCTTGGCGGATTCAGCACAAGGAGATTCGAGATTTCCTTGGCAAGCGGAATATCTTCCTGACGGATATCCGCCCGTCCGGAATCAAAAAAGATACTGTCTTTAATGGTAATTAAGAGTCCTTCTTTAGTCAGCTTTGTTTCCAGCTGAGTTTCAAGCTTTTTATTTTTTATAAATTGATTGACTTGCTTTTGCACGCCTTCAAGTTCTTCGCGGTCGGCTGCTTCTCTTTCTTTCTTTTTCTGTTCTTTATCTTTTTCCTTGTCTTTTTTTAACTGATCAACGCCGTCTTTTTCGTTTTCAGGAGGGGTGACGCTTGAATATTCAAGAACACCCGTGCCTCCGGTAAACACGGCGTTAAATGATTTAGACAGCATTTGGAATTTCGCCGCATCGACCGAGCTCATGGCGAACAATACAATGAACAGAGCCAAAAGAAGGGTGAGCAAATCCGCGTACGGGATCAGCCAAGACTCATCCACATGCTCGTCATCATGCTTCTTCTTCTTTTTTCTCGCCATTGTTTGCCTCTCCTTCTTGTTCAGCGACTTTTGCGCGTTCATTCGCAGGAAGATACATGAGAAGTTTTTGTTCGATCACTTTCGGGGCCTGTCCTTCAAGCACTGACAGAACGCCTTCGATCATGATTTCACGCAGTTTGACTTCCTGCTTTGATTTGCGTTTCAGTTTGTTGGCGAAGGGATGCCATAGTACATATCCTGTGAAAATCCCGAGAAGGGTGGCGACAAAAGCCGCACTGATGGCATGTCCGAGCGCCTCGGTATTGTTCATGTTGGAAAGAGCCGCGATAAGGCCGATGACCGCACCCAAAACGCCGAGTGTCGGCGCATATGTGCCGGCTTGTGTAAAGATGGCTGCGCCGGCCTGGTGTCTGTCTTCCATCGCTTCAACTTCCTCAGTCATAATATCTCTGATAAATTCTGCGCTTTGTCCGTCAACCGCCATACTCAGGCCGTTTTTCAAAAATGCGTCATCCACGTCTTCAATGCTTGCTTCCAATGCGAGCAGACCTTCACGTCTGGCGATTTGCGCCCATTGAGAGAACATAGGAATTAATTGTGCAATTGTCAGCTGTTTGTTTTCTTTAAACAGCACTTTAAAAAGGGCAGGCACTTTTTTGATTTCTTTTCCGGGGAATGCGATGATCACCGCAGAAATCGTACCGAACAAAATAATCAGAATAGCTGCCGGGTTAGCGAGTGCGCTTAAGCTGACCCCTTTCAGCACCATGCCCACGCTTAAAGCAATCAAGGCGAGGATGATACCGATAATCGATGTTTTATCCATAGTTTTCACCAAATCCTTTATACTAGCTTTCTATGGTTAATATCGGTGGCAGTGCATGGAACTTTAGGGTGATTGAGAAATTGTTCCCGAATTCTTCACAGTTTCTCCCTTTCGGCATGGAGAAAGAAACAAAAAAGCGGCTCCCCGCGAGGAGGGAACCGCTTTTTTCTTATTGTGCCCGGACTTTGATGCCGTCCTCTTCCATTACGACATGGAAGGCTTTTATTTCGTTGTCATCCAATAAGAGATCTGTCATTTCGTCCTCGATCAATTCTTGGATGGTTCTTCTGAGCGGGCGTGCTCCGAAAGCTGGGTGGTAGCCGATTTCAGCGATTTTTTCTTTCGCTTCGTCCGTTACGCTCAGGCTGATGCCGCGCTCTTTTAATGTGTCTTCAAGCTCTGTGAGAAGCAGGCTGACGATTTTCACGAGATGTTCTTTTTTCAGGGATTGGAATTCAATGATGCTGTCAAACCGGTTTAAAAACTCCGGTTTGAAGAACGCGCTCAGTGAATCAATCAGCGTTTGTTCCTCCAGGACGCTCTCTTCAGATTGGAATCCGACTTTCACCTGTTTTTCGCCGGTTCCAGCGTTGCTTGTCATAATCAAAACGGTATCTTTGAAGCTGACCGTTCTGCCCTGGCTGTCTGTCAGACGGCCGTCCTCCATAATCTGCAGAAACATATGCTGGACATCAGGGTGGGCTTTTTCAATCTCATCGAGCAGCACGATGCTGTACGGATTGCGGCGCACTTTTTCCGTTAATTGACCGGCTTCATCGTGTCCGACATATCCCGGCGGTGAACCGATAATTTTTGATACGGCGTGTTTTTCCATGTATTCACTCATATCGAGACGGATAATGGAATCTTTTGTACCGAACAGTTCATCTGCGAGTGTCTTTGATAACTCGGTTTTTCCGACTCCGGTCGGTCCGACAAAGAGGAAGGAGCCGACAGGTCTGTTTTTGGATTTTAAGCCGGCGCGGCTTCGTCTGACCGCTTTCGCCACTTTTTTCACGGCTTTTTCCTGACCGATGACGCGCTGATGAAGATGCTCTTCAAGTTCCTTCATTTTGACTTGTTCATCAGCCTGGAGTTTTCCGACCGGAATGCCTGTTTTCTGTTCAATGATGGCTTGAATATGCTCCGCCCCGATTTCAGGTGAAGAGGCCGGTGTTTCATGCGCCAGCTGCTTTTCCAACGCCGCTTCTTCATCACGCAGTTTCGCGGCAAGCTCATAATTTTCTTCATGAAGCGCTTTTGTTTTCTCCGCGTCAATTGCTTTGAGTCTCTCAGCCGCATCTTCTTCATTTACGGTATCAAGCTCCAGGTTCGCCTTAGAGCCGGCTTCATCTAATAAGTCGATCGCTTTATCCGGCAGGTGGCGGTCCTGAATGTAACGGGATGAAAGCGTAACACAGGCGTTTATCGCTTCATTGCTGAATGTGACGCCGTGGTATTTCTCATATTTATCTTTAATGCCTTCCAGAATGCTGATGGCTTGTTCTATTGTAGGCTCGTGAACCATGACAGGCTGGAAGCGTCTTTCAAGCGCCGCATCTTTTTCAATCTGGCGGTACTCTTTCAGCGTTGTCGCCCCGATGACCTGCAGCTCGCCTCTGGCAAGCGCCGGTTTCAGGATGTTCCCGGCATCCATTGATCCCTCGGCAGAGCCGGCGCCTACAAGAAGGTGAATCTCGTCAATGAACAAGATGACGTTTTTCCGTTCTTTTAATTCGTTCATTAATTGTTTCATTCTTTCTTCAAACTGGCCTCTGATCCCTGTATTGGCGACGAGAGAAGCGACGTCAAGCAGGTAAAGCTCTTTGTTTTTCAATTTGTTCGGCACATCGCCTTCAGCGATTTTAAGCGCGAGGCCTTCTGCAATAGCCGTTTTACCGACGCCCGGCTCACCGATCAGCACCGGATTGTTTTTATTCCGGCGGTTCAAAATTTCAATTACGCGCGCCACTTCATGATCGCGGCCGATCACAGGGTCAATCAGACCTGCTTTTGCGCCGTTTGTGACGTTTTGAGCGAGCTCGTCGAGCAGGCCTTTTTCAGAGCCGGCCTGCTGTTTATTTTGATTGGGAGCGAAACCTTGCTCAAACGGGAATCCGAATGATTGTGGCCCCATGCTCATAGACGGTTTTCGGGTTAATTCTGTATAACATGTTTCACATAAAACGAATTGTTTTTGAATGGAATTGACTTGCATGTTCAGGCGAATCGTCGCCTCGTTTTTCTGACAATGTTGACAACGCATTTGCCAAAACCTCCTCGAAAAATGTTTGATCATCTTTGACCAAATGGATTAGAAAATAAGGTCTTAACTTTGACCTTCTTTGATTAATAGTATACTCTGACCTTCTTTGACTTTCAAGTGTTTTGTTTCAAACCCTGAAAAATAAATGTTTACAGCATGATAAGTGATATTTGTGAGGTTTGATTATTTTTGACCAATATAGTCAGAAAGGAAATGAAATGTTTTGACCTTTCTTGATGAAGAGTATACGCCGGCCCTTTTTTTCTTTCAATATTTTTGCTTAGAGGAGAGAGCTGAATCTGTTTTCTCCGGGGAAGGACGATTTGTTCGTCTTTTCGGGCGACTTGTCTCATAAGCATATATAAAGGCCTGGACAAATCTGCGCTTAGCCGGAGGGTGAAATGGGACAAACAAAAGGTTCTGCAAGTCAGCTTGCATTTGTATACGTAGGCACGGTTGTAGGAGCCGGTTTTGCCACGGGACGGGAAATCGTTGAGTTTTTTCTGAAGTTTGGCTGGATCGGTCTGTTCGGTATCGTGGTAAGCGGTCTGATGTTTACATATTTAGGCGCCAAAATCATGATCATTTCCAAACGGATTCATGCAGCATCTTATCAGGAATTGAACACATATTTATTCGGCCAGTCCATCGGCCGCGCCGTGAACATGTTTATGATGTTTATATTGCTGGGAGTGACCTCTGTCATGCTGTCCGGAGCGGGAGCGCTGTTTCATGAACAGCTTGGCTGGTCCGCACAAGCGGGGATCCTTCTGACGATCGTACTGAGCTTTGCCGTCATGACAAGCGGCGTTAAAGGTGTGTTCGGCGTCAATATATTGGTTGTGCCGCTTTTAATTTCCTTCTCTTTTATCGTGACAGCAGATTCATTTGTATTTACAAGCACGAGAAACGCGGACGAATGGGTCTGGCCTGACAAGTGGAATTGGCTTTTGTCCGCCGTCTCTTACGGCGCGTTAAATTTATCGCTCGCCCAAGCCGTCCTTGTGCCGCTTGCGAATGAAATGTCTTCAGAGAAGGTGATCAGAAGGGGGGCTTATTTTGGCGGCGTTCTGTTGACACTGGTGCTTGCCGCGAGCTTTTTATCATTATCGGTGCTGCCGGATGTGCTGGAGTTTGACATTCCGATGGCTCAAGTCGTCTATTCGTATTCGCGTTCACTTCATATCATTTATTTGTTTATTATTTTCGGGGAAGTGTTTACGTCGGTCATCGGTAATTTATACGGATTGGAAAAACAATTAAACAGTTTTCTTCATATAAAAAGTACATATATTTACGGCGGCATTTTGGCGTTTGCTTTCATTATCAGCCAAATCGGCTACGGACAGCTGATTTCCACCGTTTATCCGGTGTTTGGGTATGTGAGCCTCGCTTTCATCGGCGCATTGATTTGCAAAAAAATCCCGAAAGAAAAATAAGGATATAAGGAAAATGTCTGTATTTTTTGGGAATTCCCCTTCTTTTTTCCTGACATTTCTGTATAATGAATTGGGAAATGATGGGGAGGAGTAAGAAATGAAAGCTCGACGTGTATTCTTGGGATTTATTTTTATTTGTATCGGCATTGCGTTTTTTTTACAGAGGGCGGGAGTTATTCATATATCCGCAGGTTCGGCGTGGCCGTTTCTTTTCATTATAATGTCCGCAGGGTTTCACGCCGGATTTATTTTTGCGAAAAAAACGCCTGACCAGGCGGGACTGCTCGTTCCGGGCGGTATGTTTTTTGTGCTGGGCTGCCTGTTTTGTTTTGAAACGGCAACGGGATGGACGTATTCAGGCGTGACGTGGCCTGTTTATATATGGGCGCCTGCTCTCGGTCTGTTTGAGCTGTGGTATTTCGGCGGGAGGAAGTTAGGTGTATTGATTCCTGCTTTCATCCTGACAGCCGTGGGAGCACTATGCTTTGCCGGTATGCTGATGACGGGGCTGTGGCCGCTTTTGATCATCGCAGCCGCGCTTTTGTTTCACGCCGCTGCCTTTATGCAGCCGAAAAAAAGATCGGGCCTTCTTATTCCGGGCGGCATTTTGCTTGTGACGGGCGGCTTGTTATGGTTTGAAACGCTGACGGATTGGACATACGCAAATGTGACATCGCCTGTCTACCTCTTTGCCGTTGCGTTCGGCCTGTTTGAAGCCTGGCTGTTCGGCAGAAGGCAAAGAGGGCTTTTGACTGCTGCGGCGGTTCTGTGCGCCGCGGGCATTTTCGGCATATTCACCAATGCAAATGAAGTCATCAGCGAACGCGGCTGGCCCGCTCTCATTCTTTTGCTGGGCGCCGCTTTTCACATTCCGATTTTCGGCCCGAAACCTGTCAAAAACGCGGGACTTCTCGTACCGGGCGGCATCTTATTGATTACGGGGATCTTGTTTGTCTTTGAAACGGCAACCAATTGGTCCTACTCCGGTGTGACATGGCCTGTTTACCTGTTGGCAACGGCATTCGGTTTATTTGAGCTGTGGCTGTTCGGCGGGAAACAGAAGGCGCTGCTCATCCCGGTTGCGGTGCTGACCTTGACAGCACTTTGCTTTATGATGACGAATCAGCCGATCATTCCGGTTTCTGTTTTCTGGCCTGCTTTATTTGTTCTGATCGGGATTGCGCTGATGGTATTTCCGGGGAAAAAACGCGGGGCTTAAACCCGATTTTGCAGCCTGACACAGGGTTCAGGCTGTTTTTTTATTGTCACGGGAAACAACATTATGGTATGATAGCAAAAGTGAAAAAAGAAGAAAATCCGTATTGATGCGGGAGAGGTTCTAGCTACACCCTCTATAAAAAACTAAGGACGAGCTGTATCCTTGGATACGGTTTTTTTATGTTTTTTAGGGCGCCTTCTCCGAAAAAGGCGCTTTTTTTATGGAATGATAGATAAGGGAGAGAAAGACATGAAAAAAGAAAAAGCAGTTGTGGTGTTCAGCGGAGGCCAAGACAGCACGACTTGTTTATTATGGGCTTTGCAAAATTTCGAAGAAGTGGAAACCGTTACATTCCATTATAATCAGCGTCACCAAGAAGAAATCGATGTGGCAAAATCGATTGCCGAAAAGCTCGGTGTCAAAAATCACTTGCTTGATATGTCTCTTTTAAATCAGCTCGCGCCGAATGCGCTGACAAGAGATGATATCGAAATTGAAGCGAAGGACGGGGAACTGCCGACAACCTTTGTGCCGGGACGCAACCTTGTATTTTTATCCTTTGCATCGATTCTTGCATATCAAATCGGCGCGCGCCACATTATCACCGGTGTTTGCGAGACTGATTTCAGCGGCTACCCGGACTGCCGTGACGAGTTCGTCAAATCCTGCAATGTCACCGTCAACCTGGCGATGGAAAAGCCGTTCGTCATTCATACGCCGCTTATGTGGCTGAACAAAGCGGAAACGTGGAAACTTGCGGATGAGCTCGGCGCGCTTGATTTTGTAAAGAATAACACACTGACTTGCTATAACGGCATCATTGCGGACGGATGCGGCGAATGCCCGGCATGCCTGCTCCGCAATAAAGGATATGATGAATATATGAAAATGAAAGGAGAGCGAAACTAATTGCTTTCTCAAATTTACCCGCAGGTTCAGCATCCTTATTCGTTTGAGTTGAATAAGGACATGCACATCTCAGCCGCGCACTTTATTCCCCGCGAAAGCGCCGGAGCGTGCAGCAGAGTCCACGGGCACACGTATACAGTAAATATTACAGTTGCGGGGGATGAACTGGACGATTCGGGCTTTCTCGTGAATTTCAGCGTGTTGAAGAAATTGGTGCACGGCGCTTATGACCATACATTGCTGAATGACCATGAGGAATTTTCTGATGATGACAGATATTCACTGCCGACGACCGAGGTCGTGGCCAAAACGATTTACGATAAGGTGCAGTCCTACCTCGAAACACTGGAGAATCAGCCGGTCTGCGTGCAGATTTTTGTCAGGGAAACCCCGACAAGCTATTGCGTATACCGCCCGAAAAAAGGTGATAGGAATGGCTAAAGGAATTCCGGTATTAGAAATTTTCGGACCGACGATACAAGGGGAGGGCATGGTTATCGGCCAGAAAACCATGTTCGTCCGCACGGCGGGCTGCGACTACTCTTGCAGCTGGTGCGACTCCGCTTTTACATGGGACGGCTCTGCCAAAAAAGATATCCGCTGGATGACGGCGGAAGACATTTACCGCGAGCTGAGAGAAATCGGCGGAGACGCCTTTTCCCATGTCACCATCTCAGGAGGAAACCCGGCGCTGTTAAAGCAGCTTGACGCGCTGATTCTGCTGCTGAAAGAGCACGGGGTGCGCGCCGCTTTAGAAACGCAGGGAACGGTCTATCAGGATTGGTTCACAATGATTAACGACCTGACGATTTCACCGAAGCCGCCAAGTTCGGGGATGACAACCGATTTTGCAAAGCTCGATCACATTGTGTCTTCGCTTGATGCGGCAGAAAGGCTTAACGCGGTCAGCTTAAAGGTCGTCATTTTTAATGATGAAGATCTGCAATTCGCGAAAACCGTGCACAAGCGGTATCCGAATATCCCGTTTTATCTTCAGGTCGGAAACGATAACGTCCATACGACGGACGACCGGGCATTGATCGCACATCTGCTCGGAAAATACGAAACACTCGTTGATAAGGTTTCAGCCGATTCGGATCTGAATCTCGTCAGAGTCCTGCCTCAGCTGCATACATTGCTTTGGGGCAATAAACGGGGAGTTTAATAGAAAGGGAGATTTATATGACAAGAAAAGAATCAGAATTAGAAGGAGTTACGCTCCTGGGGAATCAAGGGACAAACTATTTATTTGAATATGCGCCGGAGGTTTTGGAATCATTTCCGAATAAACACGTGAACCGTGATTATTTCGTTAAATTCAACTGCCCGGAATTTACGTCGCTTTGCCCCAAAACGGGACAGCCGGATTTTGCAACCATCTACATCAGCTATATTCCGGACGAAAAAATGGTGGAAAGCAAATCGCTGAAGCTGTATCTTTTCAGCTTCCGCAACCACGGAGATTTCCACGAGGACTGCATGAACATCATCATGAATGATTTGATCGAATTAATGGACCCCCGCTACATTGAAGTATGGGGCAAATTCACGCCTAGAGGCGGAATCTCGATTGACCCGTATACAAACTACGGCAGACCGGGAACAAAATATGAAAAAATGGCCGAACATCGGATGATGAATCATGATATGTACCCGGAGACGATTGATAATCGGTAATTATTCCGTTGTGTGATACGGAGTGTGAAACGAAGTGGAGTCACAGTAAAATCCGAACATTCAGTGCTGATTTTCAGCGGAATTGTGACCGAGTCACAGCGAAGTGTGACCAGCACTAAGCTCAATAAAAGTGTGACCTGAGGTGCAACCTGAACTGTGACTGTTATGCAGTGAAAAATTGATAGTACAGAAGCAGATTAAGGCGTACAATTTGTACGTCTTTTCTTTTTTATCCGAAAGAAAAAATGCCTATCTAGAGATCATAGGCATTAAATATTATTATCAATATCTTCATTTATTTTTTGGCTAAGTTTCTGAACCTTCTCTTTAACATTTGAAACAGCTCTTTTTTGAATTTCATCAAAGTTTTCCTGAATATAGTCCATGACACTTCTTATTAGAACTTCACTTTCAAAATTGAATATCTCATTTATTTCTGACTGTTCTTCATCTGTTAGGTGATGGTATTGAAGTTGTTTAGCATTTACTTCAGCAGCTACATCAATCCTAACTTTAGTTGTTCTGGTTGTACAATTTCATATTCACCTTCTGCATACTTTTGCTCCGCATAATGGCCTCCCCATTGACAGAGCTCCTGCAAGATAGGTTTAAGAGATTCTCCAAGTTCAGTGGATGAATATTCAACCTTCGGCGGTACTTGATTATACATCTTTCTGCTCACAAGTCCACTGGCTTCAAGCTCTCTAAGTGTTTGAATCAGCATTTTCTGAGTTATATTTGGGATCATGCGCTTTAATTCACTCGTTCTCTTTGGTCCATTCATTAAAAAGTATAATACAAGGCCTTTCCATTTTCCGCCAATAACTTCCTTTGTCACTTCAAACCCACAGCTAAATTTTTTCATGTCTAAAGCTCTCCATTCCACATTTATTACTTTTTAGTTACTATATCACAAAAAAGTGGGTACTTCCGATAATGTGCTTACTGAAGGATACTATATCTTGTAGGTTGTTCTTCAAGTACTTAAAGGTACTAGACATAAAATAAAATCAATTCTAAAGGAGTGTTAAGTATGGGTAAATTTGAAGGTAAAATAGCGCTTGTAACGGGTGGAACAAGTGGGATTGGTCTTGCTACAGCACAAAAATTTGTAAACGAAGGTGCATATGTTTATATCACGGGACGTAGACAAAACGAACTTGATAAAGCTGTTAACCAAATTGGCAAGAACGTAACCGGTGTTCAAGGTGATATTTCTAAGCTAGAAGACTTAGACAAACTATATGACATGATAAAGCAGGAAAAAGGTAAGTTGGACATTCTTTTTGCTAATGCAGGCACCGGCAACTTCCTTCCATTAGGTGAAATTACTGAAGAGCAGGTTGATAGAACGTTCGACATTAACGTTAAAGGAACCATCTTTACTGTTCAAAAAGCGTTATCACTATTCCCGGACAAAGTAGGTTCTATTATTGTAACGGGCTCTACTGCTGGATCAATTGGCAACCCAGCGTTTAGTGTATATGGAGCATCTAAAGCAGCATTAAGAGCACTGGTTCGCAACTGGATTCTTGACCTAAAAGGTACTGAAATCCGTGTAAATGTGGTGAGTCCAGGAGCTATTCTTACACCTGCATACGATGAGCTTTTTGGTGATGCACTTGAAGGAGCAATGGAAAATACCAGAAATACTGTTCCAGCTGGAAAAGTTGGGACACCTGAAGAAGTAGCAAACGCTGTATCTTTCCTTGCTTCAGACGAAAGCAGTTACTTGACGGGTGTTGAATTGTTCGTAGATGGCGGGCTAGCACAGGTATAATTTCACTGCGCAGAGATTACAAATAGTCCCCTTGGTAAGGTGTGAAATTGGTGTGACTTCATGATTAATGTCTAGAGCAAGTACTTATGGGACAAGACTTTGACCTGCCTTTTCTTCCACGAGGACTGCATGAACATCATTATGGACCCCCGCTACATTGAAGTATGGGGCAAATTCACGCCTAGAGGCGGAATCTCCATTGACCCGTATACAAACTACGGCAGACCGGGAACAAAATATGAAAAAATGGCCGAACATCGGATGATGAATCATGATTTGTATCCGGAGACGATTGATAATCGTTAATCACTATAAAAGCGTGCCTATTATGACTTTTATGCAAATAAATTGCTATTGCAGAGGTAATGTAAGACGTACAAATGTGTACGTCTTTTTCTTTTAAGCACAAAAACAATTTATTAACGAAAGTATTTTGGCAGAAAGGCTAACAAAATCAAAGGAAAATATGTTGTAGATTGCTTTCTTTTTTTGTGGGGCATCCATATCCAATCACGTTATCTTGCACTTGAACATTTTTTATAGACTGGTACCGCGACAAATTATTTCTCTTCTACATACCAATAAAGTAGACATTAAAAAGTGAAAGAGAGGGCGAAAATGTGTGAAAATTCTTTTCCTCGAGAGTCATCCCATGTGGCTCTATGGTTTACCAAATGGGTTTAGGGAAGCAGGACATACCGTAATGATTTCCGGTCCTGTAAGTCGGGAAAATATCACTGAAATGATAGACGAATTTAAACCAGATCTAATAGTATCTATGGGATGGACACCAGAGCATTCAAGGGAAAAGCAGGCCTGGATTCGCAACGCTACTAAAAAGGTGAATATCCCTCTCGTTTATTGGGCAACTGAAGACCCGCTGCACACTCAAAACTTTACTATCCCGTTAATTAAAAAGGTGAAACCAGATTTTGTTTTCACGGTTACGCCTTCTCTGTGTAAAACTTATGAAAGCATGGGGATTAAAGCAGCTCACTTAGACTTTGCATTTCACGAAAGTATACATCACCAGATTAAACCATTAGCAAAATACAGTTGTGATATAGCAGTGGTGGCTAATGCTTACCCTAATTTTCTTGAAGAACATCCGGAAGTGTTCCGTTCGTCCTCTTTAAAAACGCTTATTCGTCCTCTTATACGGAAGGGTATTCGCATTGATTTTTGGGGGAGAAACTGGGAAAAAATGAGTAAATATATAGGAAGAGAAATTCCCCGCAATTGGATCCATGGATACCTTGATTATACTGAAGCATATAAAGTCTACAGTTCAGCAAAAGTCGTTATCGGTTTGCAAAACTGTGAAAGCCAACTTACGCAACGCACCTATGAGATTCTTGGTTCCGGGGGGGTTTTATTGACATCGGATACACCAGCAGTTCGAGGTAAATTCAAACCTGGCCGCGATCTCATCGTTTCTTCCTCCCCAAAAGAAACATTGGAAAAGGTTAAATACTATTTGAATCATGATAGCGAGAGAAAAAAGATTCAGATAAACGGTAAAAAGGCTGTAAAGAATGATTCCTATCTGCATAGAGCCGAGAGAATGCTTGAGGTGCTAAAAAGCAGAGGAATTATAAGAAACTTAGGGGAAACCATTCATTATGTAGATGTTCTCAAAGAAAAATACGTGATCCATCATGTTACTCCCGGTGAAACATTATCAATAATTGCCAGGAAGTATAATGTTTCCCTGCAGCAACTCATGGAGCTTAATCATTTCAAATCAGATCAAATATATGCTGGACAAATCATTAAGATTAGAGAGAAACTGTTTAGAAATATTGATAACAAATTTTTCTAAAGGAGAGTAATATGAATGAAGGGGAAAATACCTAAAATAAGAAATCAAGCGAATAAAGTAAAAAGAACGCCTCGTTATATGGAATTTCCCGTGACATACGAAGTATATCATGTGGAATCCGGCGATACATTATGGACGATTTCTAAATCCTTCAATATCCCGGTACAACAACTTATAAATCTTAATAAGCTTTCTTCAGATAGAATTTATCCTGGACAAATTATAAAGATAAGAGAAAGATAATCTTTGAGGTTTCGGAAACGAATCAAATTGAAATGACAATCCTCATTTTTTTATTTGTGGGGAACTTGATATTTTTGGGGATGAAGGGGTTATGAGATGTTTCAAATGAGCTATTTCTATTCTGGATTAGGATGGGATTTTATTCAACACGTTGATCAAACGAACGGAGTATTAAATGTTGTGTCTCCTGATTTTTTCTATATCAGAAAAGATGGATCATTACTTCTCCGTTCAGCTAATCCCGATGTGATTAAAGCTCTTCATAGAAGAAAATTAAAAGTAGTTCCTTTTCTAAGCAATCATTGGGATCAGGATTTGGGGCGATTTTCATTAATGAACCGAGTTCTTTTAGCTAAACAAATTTCTCATGCAATAGAAGAACTGGATTTGGACGGAGTTAATATCGATATAGAAAACCTTACAGAAAAAGATCGGAATTTATTTACAGATTTTGTTAGATTGGTAAGGAAAAGTATTCCTAGACATAAAGAAGTATCAGTTGCAGTGGCGGCAAATCCTTTTGGCTGGACGAAGGGCTGGCACGGATCATATGATTACGAGTATTTAGCTAAATATGCAGATTACCTTATGATTATGGCCTACGATGAAAGCCACCTTGCTGGACCTACTGCAAGTGTAGGATGGGTGGAAAAGTCCATTCAATATGCTCTGACCCAAAAAATCTCTCCTAAAAAACTAGTTTTAGGATTGCCATTCTATGGCCGCTGTTGGATGAAAGGCCAATCTGCCTCTCAAGCCATTCCCCTTTACCTTGTTGACTCATTAGTAAAAAGGCATAACGGGACAATTATTTTTGACACAAAGAGTCAATCTCCAAAAGCTATTTTTACTGTCAATCACGATAACAAGGGGCTGTTGCCTTCGGGAACATATACATTATGGTTTGAAAATGAACAGTCACTCAGAGCAAAAATAAAACTCGCTCAAAAATATAATCTGAAAGGTCTTGGCAGCTGGAGTCTTGGACAAGAGGATGCGTCAGTCTGGAATACAGTGTTTAAAAATATATAATGATTTATAGTTCAAAGCAAAATTCGAAGATAATTGCAATGAATCTCTATCCTGAATGGATGCTGGTTTATCTAAAAAACATGATGAGAATTGATTGACCACTCTCATTAAAGGATGGGGAAATTCAAGGCGCCAAGGTACGTGGAGAACCATGACTTGTTGATAATCGACCATATAGTTTCTCCTCAGAAATGAGGGGGTTTTACATAAAAAAGACGAGCGAATCCGGGGGGAATTCCACTCGCCGCTTTCTAATGAAAAGACGGGTGCTGGATGGCAGCTCGTCTGTTTCATTATAAAATAGGGAACGTATGTTTGTAAAGGCCTGCGCTGTTTTTTCTCATTCGGAGCGGATCAATTGTAAAGGAATGGTCAGCATGATAGCATGTCCTGTAAAAAGAAGGAGTGTTCGTTATGGAGCCGTTAGAGTTAAACGGTGTAAGACTGAAAATGTATGATTGTAAAGAAAGTGCGGGTGAAAACGGCCGCATGATTTCATTTATATTGAAGGTGACCTCTGAAACGTATCATGATATTGCCGTCCTTTTGTATGAAAAAACATTTGACATCAAGGCGCCCGAGCGTGGGCTTGAATTCCGCGGTAAAATAACCAACTACTATACATCCGTCACTAATCTTTACAATAAAGATGAGACAGGTGATTTTTTTGTAGAAATGACCGAGATCTGAATTCATTTGAAAAAGCTGCCGGGCGGCAGCTTTTGTGCGGGATATGTAAATGGTTCGGATTGTTCGGGGGGTTTAATAGGAGTCTCTGATGATTTTATAATTCTTATGGTTGACGACAGTGAGGGAATCTAATTCAAGGTCACGATAATTATCCATGATGGTTACATCAACGATGACGGAGTTTTCATTTACTTTTTCAACAATACCGGTTAATCCGTTTTTAAATTCAATGACGTTTCCAACCTTAGCAATTTTCACGAGCTTCCTCTCCTTTATCATAAATCCTGTTTGAAAATATTTTGCAGTATTTTCTTTAAGAAGTAAAGCGATATGGGTATCAGCCCGCTCAATCATTGTCCCGGCGGGGGAAAGATGGTATATTGATTTTCGGGAAAAAGCCGAGAAAAGGAGGCTGTGTTCGTTGCTGCCTGAGGAAATTTCAGAATGTATCAACCAAATGCGCACCGGTGAAATCAAAGAATTCAGGGTGCAGAAAGAACATTTTCTTGCATTTCGAGCAGTTTTATCGAAGCAGGAAGATTTTAAGCATTTCCGCGGTATTGCACAGCAGGGCGGAGATGTTGTTTTCCAGTATTTAGAACAGCCAAGAAGCTGACGGCTCCTCGCACATGAGGAGTCTTTTTTTGTTTCTTGGTTTCTCATTTCATCTGGCTGTAACACGTGTAAACAAAATGTAAAATCCCTCCGATGGATACTTTTACTGCTATTTGGTTAATGTTGTGAAAATGACGGCTGTTTTCCTGCCAATAACAAGGCTGTTAACGAACTTCTTCCATCATAAAAGCTGATTGGGAGCACTGGAAAATCTTTAACCGTGAATTTGCGCACAGCTCTTGTTAAGGTAGTGAAGTATTTAAGGAGGAAATCGTATGACGACAAAATTTGCTGCCTTGGCTGTCTTTTTTCTATGTTTTATGCCTGCATCAAAAATTGAACATACAGAAGCTCTGTTTACTTTTGCGAAGAAGCCAAAGCAAGAACCCAGCACACTGGTTGCTGATTTAAATAAAAAAAGCTCGGTTCCGAAGCTTTCAAAAACGGATCATAAGCATTCTATCCAACCGATAAAGCTGTCATCTCACCAAGAGAAGAAGGCAAAACCGGAAGAGACGGCTTATCAGCCGCCGAAAAAAACGTATTCCCGCGCTGACAGACAACTTCTGTCACGTCTCGTTCACGCAGAAGCGAAAGGTGAATCTTATAAAGGGAAGGTTGCGGTAGCCAGCGTAGTGCTGAACCGCACTGAAAAAAACGGCTTCCCGGATACCATTCGGGGTGTGATCTATCAAAGGAATGCATTTGAACCGGTAGCAAACGGAAGCATTAATCAAAAGCCGGATAAGGATTCCATCGCCGCCGCAAATGAGGCGCTTGACCATCCGGGCAGAGAAACGAACGCGTTGTTTTTCTACAATCCGAAAACGGCATCTGACCACTGGATCCGTTCCCGAAAAATTATCGAACGGATCGGCAGACACGTATTTGCGATGTAAGCATAGCGGGATCAAAAATATCCCGGCTATGCTTTTTTCAATTTTGAGAAATCGAAAATATTTTCAGAACTTGTCTCATATGATGATGGAAGAACGAGAGACAAGGAGAGACACCATGAATCGATTTGTGAAAGGGATCATTCTTTTATCCATCGCCGCCTTTTTCGCGGAATGTCTGGAATTTGTCGTGAATATGATACTGGCGCGGGAGCTTGGCGAGCATGGGATGGGACTTTACATGAGCATTCTGCCCACCATTTTTTTAATTATCGTCATCGCCAGTCTGGAGCTTCCGATCTCCATTTCAAAATTCATCGCGGAATCCAATCAGAAGCTGCATGAAAGCATGCTCCGGCATGCCTTCAGAATGACCGCCGTTTTTACCGCGTTTTCAACCGCGGCCGCAAGCATCGCGCTGCCGTTCATTCCTGTATTCGATACGTATCACCCGTTTATTAAAGGGATTGTCATCGGGCTGATTCCAGTCGTCGCTTTTACATCCATCGCCAGAGGTTATTTTATGGGTGTGCAGCAAATGGGAAAAATCGCGGTTGCGAATGTCATGAAAAAAATCATTCAAGTGCTTTGTCTGTTTATCTTTTTTCAATGGTACTCTTTTGAAATTGATATGGCCGTGCTCATTTCATTATTTGTGCTGGTCGCAAGCGATGTCGTGGTGTTCGTTTACTTGTATACGCAGTTTATTTTGGCACGGAGGGCGCTTTCCGGCCATCAGCACATTCATCTGCGCGGCAAGGACGTGCGGAAACGCCTCCTGGCCGTATCCATCCCGACAACGGGACTTCGTATATTTCATGCGGTGACGAACGCCATTGAACCCTTTTTAGTGAAAGGAGCGCTGCTGGCGTCCGGGGCAGCCGGGACAGCCGCGATTGATCAATACGGCATGCTTGCCGGTGTTGCGATGACAATCGGTTCGTTTCCCGCATTTATCGCCCATTCGCTGATGGTCGTCATGATTCCCAGCATTTCAGAAGCGTATGCGCTGTCCCAATATGATATTGTGCTGAAACGGCTGAGACAAGCGATTTTTATTACATTCGGCTACGGCATTCCGGCAGTCTGGGTCATGTTTCAGTTCGCGGGCCCGCTGACCCATTTGTTTTTTCAGTCTCCGGAAGCGCAGTATTATTTGCAGCTTTTGTGGCCGTTTTTTCTTTTTCATCTGTTTGTGATGCCGCTTCAGGCCTGTCTGATCGGTATCGGCCACGTGAAAACGGCGTTTTATCATAACGTATGGAGCAGCATTGTAGGGCTTTCGATGATGTATGTGCTCGGTTCTATGCCGGAATTGCAAATGCTCGGCATTATACTCGGCATGAATACCGGCATGATTCTTCTGACAAGTTTACATTACGCGACGATCTGCAAAGACCTCGGTGTCTCCGTGTTTTTGACGGGCGGCGGAAGAACAGCGCCCCGGATCGAAAGCTGAAAAGGCTGATACATTTCAATAAGGAAGGGCAAGCTATCCGAAACGCGTGAAAGGAAGATCATATGCATAAAAACCGCCTAATTGTATGTGCAGTCCTTTTGATAGCTGCCGCCGTCTGGATGCCTGAAGCAAAAGCCTCATCAGAAAAACAGGCAGTTCCCGCCGTGTTTCTGATGAAGACGATTGAAGGAGACGAGATATCGATTCCGAATAAAGGGCAGAAAACGATATTGCATTTTTGGACATCGTGGTGTCCGCCGTGCAAAAAAGAACTGCCTCAGTTCCAAACGTATTATGAACAGCATCAGTCCGATGATGTAAGCCTTGTAACGGTAAATTTGATGAATGCCGAGCGAAACAAAAATACCGTTCAAAACTTTGTCAGTCAGCACCATCTCACTTTCCCGATTGTTCTTGACACGAAAGGCGAGCTTATGAAGGAATACGATGTCATGACGATTCCCACGTCATTTCTGCTGAATGAAAAAGGAGAAATCGAAAAAAAGATCGTCGGTCCGATGACCGCCTCACAATTAAAAGAATGGTCAGAGAAATAAAAAGGTGCGGGAGGAATTCCTCCCGCACCTTTTTTGCATATAATGAACAGCTGAAGAAACACTAATGATAATTATTATCAAAAAGAAATTAAAACAATTATAATTGAAATCTTCCGCCGGCATGCTATAATAAAGGAAACACTGCGATAACACTGTGAAAATGCTGCCTGTCAGGCGGCTGTTTTGCTTTTATCGGGGAATTGAAGATGATTTGCGTTCTCAATTAGAGAGGAGAATTCATAATGAATGAACAAGTGATGACACAAACCCATTCACAACAGCACATACAAGAAGAGCGGGCCGGAAAAAAGTGGCTCCAGCATGCAGAACTCATTGCGGCGCTCGTATCCGGCGTCCTTATTCTTGCGGCCTGGTTTTTTACCGAAACAAAAGGCCTGTCCGTCACTTTGTATATCCTTGCCTTCCTGATCGGGGGATTTGCAAAAGCGAAAGAGGGAATTGAGGATACCATTGAGACGAAGGCGTTAAATGTGGAACTGCTGATGATTTTTGCGGCTGTCGGCTCCGCCCTGATCGGTTATTGGGCTGAAGGCGCTGTTCTTATCTTTATTTTTTCGTTAAGCGGCGCGCTCGAAACATATACGATGAATAAAAGCAGCCGTGATTTAACATCTTTAATGAAACTGGAACCGGAGGAAGCGACACTGCTTGCGGACGGACGGGAAAAGCGGGTGCCGGCTGCTGAACTTAAGATCGGTGACATGATCGTCATTAAGCCGGGCGAACGCGTAGCAGCAGACGGGATCATTGAGTCTGGCGTGACGAGCCTCGATGAATCGGCGCTTACGGGTGAAGCGATGCCGGCGGAAAAAACAGCCGGAGATTCTGTGTTTACAGGAACGGTAAACGGAAACGGCTCCTTAACGGTCCGTGTGACGAAAACAAATGAACAGTCTTTATTCAGAAAAATCATCCGGCTGGTGGAATCAGCCCAAAACAGCGTGTCACCGGCTCAGGCATTTATTGAGCGGTTCGAAAGTGTCTATGTCAAAGGCGTGCTGTTAGCCGTGGCTTTGCTTTTATTCATTCCTCATTTCGCTTTAGGCTGGAGCTGGAGTGAAACCTTTTACAGGGCGATGGTGTTTATGGTGGTCGCCTCCCCGTGCGCACTTGTCGCTTCTATTATGCCCGCTGCGCTTTCCCTTATCTCAAATGGGGCCCGCAACGGATTATTGGTTAAAGGAAGTGTGTTTTTAGAGCAGCTGGGAAGCGTACGGATGATCGCATTTGACAAAACCGGCACGGTCACTAAGGGACAGCCGGCAGTCGCGGCATTTCAAGCTGCGGAACATGTGAGTGAAGATGAGATCATGCAGGCGGTGTATGCCATGGAAAAGCAATCAAGCCACCCGCTTGCAAAAGCGATAGCTGAATTTGCCGAAAGCCGGGGCGCCGCGCCCGCAGGACATCTATCGATTGACGAGACGTCCGGATTCGGTGTTCAGGCTGAAATAGAAGGCGTCAAATGGATGGTCGGAAAAGCGGGGTTTGCAGGTGCAGATGCGGCAGATGCTTTTTTGCAAACATCGGGAAAAGAATTAAAGGATAAAGGTTTTACACTGGTCTTTGTTAAAAAAGATGACCGGGTTGCGGGCTGCTTTGCCTTAAAGGATCAAATCCGCCCTGAAGCCAAAGCCGTGATGGCTGAGCTTGAATCACTGGGCATTAAAACAGCCATGCTCACCGGCGATCAGTCTGAAACTGCGGCTGCCATTGCAAAAGAGGCGGGCATGACGACGGTTGTTGCCGATTGTCTGCCGGACCAAAAGGCAAAAGAAGTGAAGAAGCTGAAAGAAACGTACGGCACAATCGCCATGGTGGGGGACGGCATTAATGACGCGCCCGCTCTGAAAACCGCTGACGTCGGTATTGCGATGGGCGGGGGGACGGACGTGGCCCTTGAAACGGCTGACTTAGTCCTTATGAAAAATGATCTTCACAAGCTTGTGAAAATGTGCAGACTCTCAAGGAAAATGAACCGGATTATTAAGCAGAATATTGTTTTCTCGCTCTCGGTCATCTGCCTTTTGATCTGCGCCAACTTTCTTCAGGTGATGGAACTGCCGTTTGGCGTGATCGGGCATGAGGGGAGCACGATTCTGGTCATTCTGAACGGACTGAGATTATTAAAATAAACATGACAGCCGCACACGGGCGGCTGTTTTTTTAATGTTCGTTCACAGCATAAACGCCGGAAAACTGATAGAATGAATAAAGAGTCACTTTGGTAAGGAGGAAAAGCAAAAAATGAACAGATTAGAACGTGTTTCATCTTGGCTGAAAAAAGAAGGACATGATGCGGCGTTTATACATACAAAGGAAAACGTATTTTATTTAACTGATTTTTACACGGATCCGCATGAGCGGTTAATGGGATTGTTCCTGTTTCAGGAACAGGAGCCGTTTTTCGTTTGTCCGGGAATGGAAGCCGGACAAGCCCGCAGCGCCGGGTGGGAGCATGATATTATCGGCTACGGCGATCACGAAGACCCGTGGGAGCTGATCAAAGCCGAGCTCACAAAACGAAATGTGCCGCTTGATTCCATCGCGGTTGAAAAGGATTCGATCTCTCTTTCCCGCTCAGAACAGCTCAAACAAGCTTCAGGGGGCGCGGCATTTGTTTCGGCAGAAGAAACGCTCAACCAATTCCGTCTCGTGAAAGATGAGAAGGAAATCAGCATTCTCAGGGAAGCGGCAAAACTCGCGGATTACGGAGTTGAAGTCGGTGTCGCGGCGCTTAAAGAGGGTGTGAGTGAAACCGAAGTACTCGCGCAGATTGAGTTTGAGCTGAAGAAAAAAGGCGTGCAGGGCATGTCATTTTCAACGATGGTGCTGTTCGGGGAAAAATCAGGCCAGCCCCATGGGAATCCGGGTGCAGACCGGTTGAAAAAAGGCGATTTCGTTCTGTTTGATCTGGGCGTTATTCTTGACGGCTACTGTTCAGACATTACGAGAACATTCGCATACCAATCAATCAGCCCGAAACAGGAAGAGATTTACGAAACGGTGCTTAAAGCTGAACAGGCGGCGCTTCAATTAAGCAAACCAGGCGTCAGAATCGGCGATCTCGATTTAAAAGCCCGCGGCATTATTGAAAAAGCCGGATACGGAGACTATTTCCCGCACCGCCTCGGCCACGGACTCGGGATTTCGGTTCACGAATATCCATCAATGAGCAGCGCGAACGACACACTCCTCAAAGAAGGCATGGTATACACGATAGAACCGGGGATTTACGTGCCGGATGTCGGCGGCGTGCGCATTGAAGACGATGTGTTCGTCACAAAAGACGGCGCCGAAGCATTAACGCAGTATCCGAAAGAATTAACGATTCTGAAATAAAAAGCTTTGTGATAAAAAAGGACGGTTCTGGAACGCAGCGTCCTTTTTTATCACCTTTTAAATGAAAAAATCATCAAAATGCTGAAATGGTTTGATGTCATGCTTTTCATTCAGGGGCCGCATGGCAAGGTAACTGCCGCCGACTATGGCGAGACATAAACCGATTAAGCAAAGAATCCCCATCGCTGTTCTTCTCCTTTCAAACGAATAGGCTGTTTCTGTTTCTAGCTTACTGTATGAAACGCATTCCAGATCAAGGGAAAAAAGAAAGGGGGACGCCATGGCTACGATCAGAGACATTGCCGGCGCTGCCGGGGTTTCCGTTACAACGGTATCAAGAGTATTAAACGATCATCCTTATGTAAGTAAGGACAAAAGAGAAAGAGTGAAAAAAGCGATGCAATCGCTCGGATATTCGCGCAACATTCATGCTGTACATTTATCCAAAGGTTTTTCCGATATGATCGGCGTTGTGCTTCCGTCAGTGAATCTTCCGTATTTTGCGGACCTTGTTGCAGGTATTGCCGAGGCTGCCGAAGCGTCAGGCGTGCATCTTTCTTTATACCAGACAGATTATCAGCAGCAAAAAGAACGTTTTGCCTTATCACAGTTACAGGAGCGCCAAGTGGACGGCCTGATTATCTGCTCCAAAGCAATTCCTGATGAACATCTGCTTACCGTGAAAGAACCGCTCATTCTCTGCCAGTACACTGATGCGGCAGGGCTTTCCTCCATCAGTAATCCGCATCGGGAAGCATTTCGGCACGGTCTGGATTATCTGATAGAAAAGGGACACCGGAAAATAGCGATCAGCCTGGCCAGAAAAAAGGGAAAAAACAGTCAAGTACGCATTGCCGCATACAAAGAAGCGCTCAAGAAGGTCGGGCAGCCTTACAGGGAAGAGCTGGTTGTGGAAAAGGCGCTGACGCTGCTTGACGGGAAAGCCCTTTTTCATAGATGGAAGAGCTGGGATGACAGACCGACTGCGCTGTTTGCGGCGAATGATCAAGTATCCGCAGGTCTTTACCTTGAAGCCAAGGCAAACGGGACGCGCATCCCGGAAGAGCTTGCGATTTTGAGCATCGACAATCATGATATCAGCAAGATGTTAGGTATTTCCACAATAGATATACAAACAAAAGAAATGGGAAAGCAGGCTTTTCACATGCTTGAGAACAGGATCAGCGGCGGGCCTCCGGCAAGGAAAGTTCTTGATTACCGCCTTATTGAACGATCAACCGTCTAAAAAAAGAATTGACGCGCTTTCCGTTCGTTTTGTACGATATGAGGTATTGAATGACAAAGGAGCTGAGGATCATGAAGGGGTCCTTTACAGTTGAAAAGGTATTAAATAACAATGTGCTCATCGCAACACATGATAGATACAGTGAGGTCGTCTTAATCGGAAAAGGGATCGGCTTTGGAAAAAAACAAGCGGATGTCATTGAAGATAAAGGGTATGACAAGATGTTCATCTTAAAGGATGAAAAAGAACAAAAACAATTTAAAAAGCTCCTCGGTTATGTGGACGAGACACTTGTCGACATCTCCAATGACGTCATTTATCATATCAAGAAGCGGACAAGCCAACCGTTAAATGAGCATATCCATATTGCGCTGACTGACCATATCGCCTTTGCGGTAAAGCGGCTGCAGCAGGGTTTTGACATTAAAAACCCGTTTCTCATGGAAACCGAAACGCTTTATCCGGAAGAATTCCAAATTGCCCGTGAAGTCGTCGGCATGATTAATGAAAAGACGGGAATCTGCCTTCCGGAAGGAGAGATCGGCTTTATCGCTCTGCATATCCACTCCGCCCTGACGAATCGGCCCCTTTCAGAGGTCAATCAGCATTCACAGCTGATGTCCCGGCTCGTTCAGGTGATTGAGGAATCTTTCCAGATGAAAGTGAATAAAGAAAGCGTCCACTATTTGCGGCTGATCCGGCATATCAGATTTACCATAGACAGGATTAATCGGGAAGAGCAGACAAAAGAACCAGAAAAGTTAATGTTATTATTGAAAAATGAATACCCGCTATGCTACAATACTGCTTGGAAACTGATAAAAATCTTGCAGCAAATACTGAAAAAACCAGTTCATGAGGCGGAAGCGGTTTATCTCACGCTTCATTTGTACCGATTAACCAATAAAATTTCATAATTTCAGTTGAAACCTTAAAAACGTGTCACTGATTCGATCAGGCATGAGTGATTGAGGGTAAAAAACGGGAAGAACGGTCCCGTTATTTTGCACACCCTTTTTACTCATGCCTTTTTTGTTGTGTAAAAGGGCAAATGTAAACGGTTAAACTGAAGACTTGCGCCAGTGAATTCGTTGTCATGAATTTTCGCTGTAAGGTCACACTAGCTAACAGAGGAGGTACATCTTTTATGTTTAAAGCATTATTCGGCGTTCTCCAGAAAATCGGCCGTGCTCTTATGCTTCCGGTTGCGATTTTACCGGCTGCGGGGATCTTGCTTGCGTTAGGGAATGCCATGCAGAACAAAGATATGATTCAAGTCATGCACTTCTTAAGCAATGATAACGTTCAGCTTGTGGCGAATGTCATGGAAAGCGCCGGCCAAATCGTATTTGACAACCTGCCGCTTCTTTTTGCAGTAGGGGTTGCGATCGGTCTTGCCAACGGAGACGGTGTTGCCGGAATCGCGGCTATTATCGGATACTTGGTCATGAACGTATCCATGAGCGCCGTGCTTATGGCAAACGGCAGTATTCCGTCTGACAAAATTGAACGGGCAAAGTTTTTTGCGGAAAACCATCCGGCCTATATTAACATGCTGGGGATACCCACTTTGGCGACGGGCGTGTTCGGCGGTATTATCGTCGGGGTTCTGGCCGCGTTATTGTTTAACAAGTTTTATAAAATTGAACTTCCGCAGTACCTGGGATTCTTTGCGGGTAAGCGGTTCGTCCCGATTATCACATCGATTTCCGCATTAATTCTCGGTCTTATTATGTTAGTGATCTGGCCTCCGATCCAGCACGGTCTGAATTCCTTCTCCACGGGTCTTGTGGAAGCGAATCCAACCTTGGCGGCCTTTATTTTTGGGATGATTGAGCGGTCATTGATTCCGTTCGGTCTTCATCACATTTTCTACTCGCCGTTCTGGTATGAATTTTTCAGCTATAAAGATGCGGCCGGAGACATCATCCGCGGAGATCAGCGGATTTTCATGGCTCAGATCAAAGACGGCGTACAGCTGACGGCGGGAACATTTATGACGGGGAAATATCCGTTTATGATGTTCGGTCTTCCGGCGGCAGCGCTTGCAATCTATCATGAAGCGAAGCCTGAAAAGAAAAAACTTGTAGCCGGAATCATGGGTTCTGCCGCTCTGACAAGTTTCTTAACGGGAATTACCGAGCCGCTTGAATTCTCATTCTTGTTTGTGGCTCCTATCCTGTTTGCGATTCACTGCGTATTCGCGGGACTTTCCTTTATGGTTATGCAGCTGCTGCATGTAAAAATCGGTATGACCTTCTCAGGCGGTCTGATTGACTACTTCCTGTTCGGAATTCTGCCTAACCGGACGGCTTGGTGGCTTGTCATTCCGGTCGGCTTAGGATTAGCCGTCATTTACTACTTCGGTTTCCGGTTTGCGATCAGAAAGTTCAATCTGAAAACGCCGGGCCGTGAAGAAGAGGCTGCGGATGAAGGTGCGGGCGCCTCAGGCGAAGCCGGCGACCTTCCTTATGAAATCCTGCAGGCAATGGGTGATCAGGAAAACATTAAGCACCTTGACGCTTGTATCACGAGACTTCGCGTTACGGTCAACGACCAGAAGAAAGTGGATAAGGCCCGTCTGAAACAGCTTGGCGCCTCAGGCGTTCTTGAAGTCGGAAACAACATTCAGGCCATTTTCGGCCCGCGTTCTGACGGTTTAAAAACACAGATGCAGGATATTATCGCCGGACGCACGCCGCGCCCTGAACCGAAAGTATCCGCGCAAGAAGAAGTCAGCCAGCAGGTTGAAGAGGTTATCGCAGATCCGCTCCGAAACGAGCAGGGTGAAGAAGTGTTCGCTTCTCCGATCACCGGCGAAATCCATCCGATTACCGATGTGCCTGACCAGGTGTTCTCAGGAAAAATGATGGGTGACGGTTTTGCGATTCTTCCTGAAGAAGGAATCGTCGTATCGCCTGTCCGCGGAAAAGTGCTGAATGTTTTCCCGACAAAACATGCGATCGGCCTTCAGTCTGACGGCGGAAGAGAGATCCTGATTCATTTCGGAATCGACACAGTCAGTCTGAAAGGCGAAGGATTCACTTCTTTTGTTTCTGAGGGTGACCGGGTTGAACCGGGGCAAAAGCTGCTTGAAGTTGATCTTGAAGCGGTTAAACCTCATGTTCCTTCATTAATGACACCGATTGTCTTTACAAATCTTTCCGAGGGTGAAGCGATTTCCCTTTCGGCCGAAGGTACCGTAAAACGGGAACAAAAAGATATTGTGAAAATCGGAAAATAAGCATATAAATACGCCGTGCTTGTCAGATGACAAGTACGGCTGTATGATATAATATTGTGTAGTAAAATAGCTTTAATTTAAAGGAGAATGATAATCATGGCACAAAAAACATTTAAAGTAACAGCAGATTCCGGAATCCACGCTCGTCCTGCGACAGTTCTTGTACAGACTGCAAGCAAATACGATGCTGACGTAAACTTAGAATATAACGGCAAAACAGTAAACCTTAAGTCAATCATGGGCGTTATGTCTCTAGGTATCGCTAAAGGCGCTGAAATCACAATTTCCGCTTCAGGCGCTGACGAAAACGATGCTCTTAACGCTTTAGAAGAAACAATGAAAAGCGAAGGACTCGGCGAGTAATGCAAGAATTAAAAGGAATAGGCGCTTCAGCCGGAATTGCGATTGCGAAAGCATACCGGCTTGAAGAGCCGGACTTAACGGTTGAAAAGAAAAACATTGCTGATGCTGCGGCTGAAGTAAGCCGTTTTGATGAAGCGATTGTACGTTCTAAAGAAGAGCTTGAAAAAATTAAAGAGCATGCTTTAAAAGAACTGGGACAAGACAAAGCTGACATTTTCTCCGCGCACCTTTTAGTTCTGAGTGATCCTGAGCTGTTGAACCCGGTAAAGGAGAAAATCAGCACAGATTCAGTCAATGCTGAATTCGCTTTGAAAGAAACAGCTTCCATGTTCGTTACTATGTTTGAATCAATGGATAACGAATACATGAAAGAGCGTGCGGCGGATATCCGTGACGTAACAAAACGTGTGACGGGGCACCTGCTGGGCGTGGAAATTCCGAACCCGAGCATGATCTCAGAAGAGGTTGTTATCGTGGCTGAAGATTTGACACCGTCTGATACGGCGCAATTAAACCGCCAGTTTGTAAAAGGTTTTACAACTGATATCGGCGGACGCACTTCACACTCCGCGATCATGGCCCGTTCGCTTGAAATTCCGGCTGTCGTCGGCACAAAAGCGGCTACAGGGACAATTGAAAACGGTGTTACGGTAATCGTAGACGGCATCGATGGTGATGTGATCATCGATCCTTCCAGTGAAACGTTACAGAAATATGAAGAAAAGCACAGTGCTTACCTGGCGCAAAAAGCTGAGTGGGCGAAGCTCGTCAATGAACCGACTGTTTCTAAAGACGGCCATCATGTAGAGCTTGCCGCAAATATCGGCACACCTGACGATGTAAAAGGCGTTCTTGAAAACGGAGGAGAAGCTGTAGGGCTTTACCGTACGGAATTCCTTTACATGGGACGCGACCAGCTTCCGACAGAAGACGAGCAGTTTGACGCTTATAAAACGGTTCTTGAGCGTATGGAAGGAAAATCAGTTGTCGTGCGGACATTGGATATCGGCGGCGACAAAGAGCTTCCTTACCTGCAGCTCCCTAAAGAAATGAACCCGTTCTTAGGCTACAGAGCCATCCGCCTTTGCCTTGAAGAGCAAGAAATCTTCAGAACTCAGCTTCGTGCGCTGCTTCGTGCAAGTACATACGGAAACTTAAAAATCATGTTCCCGATGATTGCGACAGTAAACGAGTTTAAACAGGCGAAAGCGATTCTTCTCGAAGAAAAAGAAAAACTCGTCGAAGCCGGCGTAGCGGTTTCTGACGATATTGAAGTCGGTATGATGGTAGAGATTCCGTCTACAGCCGTTATCGCAGATCAGTTTGCCGCAGAAGTTGACTTCTTCAGTATCGGAACAAATGACTTGATCCAATACACGATGGCTGCTGACCGCATGAACGAGCGCGTAGCTTATCTGTATCAGCCATACAATCCGGCGATTCTCCGTCTGATCACCCTTGTTATTGAAGCCGCTCACAAAGAGGGCAAATGGGTCGGCATGTGCGGAGAAATGGCGGGAGACGAAATTGCGATTCCGATTCTTCTCGGCTTAGGCTTAGATGAGTTCTCGATGAGCGCTACATCCATCCTTCCGGCAAGAACGCAGATCAGCAAGCTTTCTAAAAAAGAAGCTGAAGCATTCAAAGAAACAATCTTGTCTATGAGCACGACAGAAGAGGTTGTCGCATTCGTTAAAGAAACATTCAATAAGTAATACAAAAGCCAGACGGTGTAAGCCGTCTGGTTTTTTTCATATTCGGAAAAAAGAGGGGAACAATAATTTTCAACAGGAGGGATTATCATGACAAAATCATTTGCAGCGGGGGATACGGTCTATGTGATTTACCGCAATCCGCATGCCGCCAATGTTGCCCATATTAAAGAGGCGGAGATCGTCCATCACCCGTATCATGAGGGAGAATTGTCTCTGTTTTTATACGAAACCTATCATCCGCTGGCCGAAGATGACGCGGTCTTTTCGACATATGAGGAAGCGGAAGCACTTTACAGCGAGCTTTTTGAAGAAGACCGGTATCATTGATCAAAGGAAATGTTTACAACGCATATTCACTCTCTTTTAAACGGAAAGTAACAACATGAGAATATGTAAAGGGAGTGTCTGTCTATGCTGAAGCCGTTTGTGCCCCAGCTTGTTTATATTGAACCGAGAGCGCTCGAATACCCGTTAGGACAAGAGCTGAAGAATAAGTTTGAAACCATGGGGCTTGAGATCAGAGAAACGACATCGCATAATCAAGTCCGGAATATTCCGGGAAAAAATCACTTGCAGCAATACCGGAACGCGAAATCAACATTGGTAATCGGCGTCCGGAAAACACTGAAATTCGATTCTTCAAAGCCGTCCGCCGAATATGCCATTCCATTTGCGACGGGCTGTATGGGGCATTGCCACTATTGCTACCTGCAGACGACGATGGGGTCAAAGCCTTACATCCGGACATATGTCAATGTGGAAGAGATTCTGGATCAGGCTGATGAGTATATGAAAGAACGGGCGCCGGAATTTACAAGATTTGAAGCCTCTTGTACGTCTGATATCGTAGGAATCGATCATCTGACACATACATTAAAAAGAGCCATTGAACATTTCGGACAAAGCGAATTGGGACAGCTCAGATTCGTGACTAAATTTCACCACGTCGATCATTTGCTTGATGCAAAACATAACGGAAAGACTAGGTTCAGATTCAGCATCAATGCGGATTATGTCATTAAAAACTTTGAACCGGGAACTTCTCCGCTCGACAAACGGATAGAAGCCGCCGTCAAAGTCGCTAAAGCGGGCTATCCGCTCGGTTTCATCGTGGCGCCAATTTATATTCACGATGGCTGGGAGGAAGGCTATAAGGAACTGTTTGAGAAACTGGATGCGGCGCTTGATGAAGACGTTCGGCATGACATCACATTTGAACTGATCCAGCACCGTTTTACAAAACCGGCCAAACGGGTGATTGAGAAGAACTATCCGAAAACAAAGCTTGAGCTTGATGAAGAAAAGCGCAGATACAAATGGGGTCGCTACGGAATCGGCAAGTATATATACCAAAAAGACGAAGAGCATGCTTTAAGGGAAACACTGGAATCTTATATCGAAACCTATTTCCCGAAAGCGAAAATCGAATATTTTACGTAAGGCGGAGCTGTCGGTACGACGGCTCTTTTTTTGCTGCGCCAAATGGCGGAAATTTTTGATATTTATTTCAAGGTTTATTCATTTTCTTGGCCGAAAGACCGATATAACTCTCAGGAGGGGATGGTTATGTTTAAAAAAATGCACATCAAAATTGCTGTGTTTGTATCGGCAATGCTTATCGTAACGGTTGTTTTTTTAACGGTTTCTTCATATTTGACATTAAAGCCGATGATGACGGAGGAAGCAAAACGTACGACAGAGAATGTCACCAATTCACTCGGTCAGAACATTGAGCTTCAGCTGAAAAATGATGAGACCGTATTAATGAGATTAGCAGGCGGTGAATTGTCCCGGTCTTTTTTATCAGATGGGAACAAAGAAACCGCGCGGCTTTTTAACGATGAGTTAAAACAGATCGGACAGAATGACAAATATGTCGCGCTTGCGTACGTCGGAACCGCAAACAAACAAATGTTTACATATCCAAAGGCCGACTTTGCCAAAGACTATGATCCGACAAATAGAACGTGGTATAAGATGGCGGCCGAAAAACCCGATAAGGTTGTCTGGACTGACCCTTATAAAGATGCAGTGACGGGAGACATGATCGTGACGGCGTCAAAAGCCATTCAAAACAGCGGAACCGTCGTCGGAGTGGCGAGCTTAGATCTGAAACTGTCCTCCATTCAGAGCATGGTCAACGAGCAAAAGGTACCGTATAAAGGATTTGCGTTTTTGGCGGATGAAAACGGCTCTCTTCTGGCGCATCCGGAAAAACAGGGAAAAAATATTTCGGAAGATCAGACGTTAAAAGACATCACTGCGGATAAAGAAGGCATCAAAGAGCTGCAGGGGAACATGGTCGTCTACCAAACGGTAAAAGAAACAGGGTGGAAAGTCGGAACGCAGTTTGAAAAAGATCAGCTGATGGGAGTAGCCGACAAAATGAACACGGTGAGCATTTTTATGTCAATGATCGCCCTTGTGATTACGATCGGACTCAGCTATTTCCTTGCAAAAACGATAACCGGGCCGATTCAGCAGCTGATCGCGAAAACAAATTCGGTCTCAGCGGGAGATTTAACCGTCCGCGCCCGGACGAAATCAAAAGATGAAGTAGGCGAGTTAACAAAAGACTTTAACCAAATGGTTGAAAATATGAAAGAGATGGTCGAACAGGTTAAGGCCTCCTCAGAAAATGTGTCTGATACATCTGACCAGCTAACCGTCATTTCACAAGAAACAAATGAAACGAGCGGACAAATCGCAAAAGCGATAGAGGAAGTCGCCGCCGGAGCGACAGAGCAAGCGTCAGAGGTTGAGACGATCAATGAAAAATCAGAAAATCTCTCGGTCAAAATAAAAGGAATCGCAGATCGCGCAGGCAGCATAAAACAACTCTCAAAATCTTCAGAGGATGCCAGCTACAAAGGACTGGACGCGCTCGGGCAGCTGCTGATGAAGTCAAACGAAGCCAATTCAGAAACGAAAAAAGTAGAGGCAATGCTGAATGACCTGGAAGAACAAACGAAAAACATAGAAGAAGTCGTGACGGCAATATCCGCCATTTCAGACCAGACGAACCTCTTGGCGCTGAATGCGAGCATTGAAGCCGCAAGAGCGGGAGAAAGCGGCCGGGGCTTTGCCGTCGTCGCGGAAGAAGTCCGCAAGCTTGCTGAACAATCAGCTCTTTCTTCCGGCCATATCAGTGAGACGGTCCGTCTGATTCAATCAGAGACAAAAGAAGCGTCACACGCGATGATTGAGGCAAGCAGAATGAATGATGAACAAAACAGCGCCATTCATGAAACGGGTGAGGTCCTCAATCTGATTACGACGGAAATGCAGTCTCTCGTTCAAGGTATAGATCATATTTACAATGACATTCAAAAAATGAGTGAAGAACAAGCCGCGATTCAAGAAGCGATTCAAAGCATCTCCGCCATTTCTCAAGAATCTGCGGCAGCGGCGGAAGAAGTGAACGCTTCTACTGATGAACAGCTCGTTACGCTTGAAAAAGTGAAGCAATCGACTGATATGTTAAAGAGCGCAAGCGAAGATCTGATCAGCGCCATTTCTAAATTCACCTTGTAATGCGGTCTCTATCAGCCTATAATATGGTAATATAGACATGAAAGAATAATATTATGAATCGCATCAGGGGAGGAAAGCGCAGTGAACAAAACGGTCGGATTTATCGGTTTGGGCGTCATGGGAAACAGTATGGCATCGCACATTTTAGAAGCGGGCTATCCTGTTTTAGTCTACACGCGTACGAAACAAAAAGCGGAAGAGATTCTGAATAAGGGAGCGGTCTGGCAGGAGACGGTCAAAGACCTTTCAGAGAAAGCTGACATTATTATTACCATGGTCGGCTATCCGAGTGATGTCGAGGAAATCTATCTCGGCGAAAACGGCATTCTCCGGCACGCAAAAGAAGGGGCGTTTGTCATTGACATGACGACATCAAAACCGTCTCTGGCGAAAAAGATTGCGGAGAAAGCCAAAGAAAAGTCCATTCACGCCTTGGATGCACCCGTTTCCGGCGGAGACATCGGCGCGAGGAACGGAACGCTTGCCATTATGGCCGGAGGAGAAAAAGAAGCATTTGAAGCATGCCTGCCGCTTTTCTCCGTTATGGGGGAAAACATTCAGTATCAAGGTCCGGCCGGCAGCGGCCAGCATACGAAAATGTGCAATCAGATCGCGATTGCAGCGGGAATGGTCGGAGTGGCTGAAGCGATGGCTTACGCTGAAAAATCCGGTCTGAACCCGGAACAAGTGCTGAAAAGCATTACAACCGGAGCGGCTGGCAGCTGGTCACTGTCAAATCTCGCTCCCCGTATGCTGAAAGGCGATTTTGCGCCCGGATTCTACGTGAAACACTTTATTAAAGACATGGGAATCGCCCTTGAAGAAGCGGAGCTCATGGGAGAAGAGATGCCCGGATTGGCGCTCGCCAAATCATTATACGACAAGCTTTCCGCGCAAGGTGAAGAAAACAGCGGAACTCAAAGTATTTATAAGCTTTGGGTGAAATAAAAAAGATTGCCCGAACGCGACTATTTTATGGATGCTGAGGAAGCGATGGCTTTACGGTATTGTTGATGGTGTTTTGTAAACAATGATCTGCAAACCTTGTATTCTTAGAGCCTTTAATGAAGACAGGAACTTGGCAGGATAATGTATTAACGTGCATCCATTTATAATGCTCTACTGTGAATAATTTGGAAAATCCCCCTCGTTTGTTTGATGCAGACTGTCTATTATAAATCTAAAGGGGGATTTCCGAATAATGATTAGGATTAATACAACTTTCCAAAAGTAGGATGTATCATGACTGATTCAACTATGAATTCGAGTAACCCAAATGTACATAGCAATTAATCGAGTTCGTATTCCCGCAATTAAAACCAAATAATTTGGCATCCGAAATTGAAACTCTACAGATTAGCCTTCGCAAAACTGAAAAATAAAAGAGGATGTATCGTAAAAAATCCAAGAGATTTACGAAAACATCCTCGATTCAGAGATTTCATCATTACATGCTGTTTTTTGAGAATTCCAGATGAAATCAACGTTAAACCCATTTGTTAATAATATGAATTTTAATGTTGTACAGTAATATAGTGTTTCAGTTCTCCTCTATGGGTTTGATTTCCCCAAGGCAATGCTACCACCACATCATACTTGCCTGCTGGAATATTTTTTGTCAAAAAGCTCACTTTAAAACTGCGAATGTTACGGCCATTAACATCTATATCTTTGACAACATCTCCTTTTTTATTTACAAGAAAAACTGTAACACCCCTGTTTACCTCAGCATATCTTGTAGACACAGTACCTGTTACGACAATAGAAGTAGCGTGTTTTGAGTAAGTATTAGCATCTGTTTGGAATTTAATTGCTCCTTTTGAAGTCATGGCTAACGCTTCTGAACTGTTTGAGAAAACCCCGAATGTCAAAAGAGCAACTGTGAATAGTGTCATTACAATTTTTTTCAATTGAAACTTCCTTTCTCCATTTATTTAGAAATCCATTCAATATATTACTAAATTTTGAAAAAATATTCAACAGAAAAAATAGGTAAATTCTACTTTTTATTAAATAAAGTATTGCTAAAGAAGCAAAGGCTAACAAAACCAATTTAATCATCACGTTTAAGATTTTACAAAAAAGCTCCCAGCACTTATGTGCCGGGAGCTTAAAATGTTTATAAATTTATAAAGTGTCAGGCCCTTCTTCGCCCGTACGGATGCTGATTGTATTGGGAACTTCGTAAATTAAGATTTTGCCGTCACCGGGTTCACGGGTTTTGAGCACTTTTTGCACCGTTTCAGCCACTTTTTTGTTTATTTTCCGATGAATTGCTGTGTCCAGATGTTTCCTGATTCTACATAACCGACACCGATTTGAGTGAACTCGGGGTTCAGGATGTTCTTTCTGTGGCCTTCACTGTTCATCCAAGCTTTAACGACAGCTTCAGGAGTCGGCTGTCCTTTGGCGATATTTTCACCGGCAGTTTTATAAGTGATTCCGAAAGACTTCATCATATCGAAAGGTGAACCGTAAGTAGGACTTTGGTGATCGAAATAGTTTTGATCTTTCATATCTTGTGATTTTGCGTGAGCTGATTTGCTTAGTTTATCATCAATCTGCAGAGGTTTTAAGCCTTGCTTTTGTCTCTCTGCGTTTGTCAATTCAACGACTTTCTTTTCGTACGCACTGACAGATGAAGGAGTTTTCTCGCTGCTGTTGTTTGTGTTATCTGTCTGTTTTGCATTGTCAGCCGTCTGGTTTTGATTGGCTTTCGGTTTTTCGGCAGCTGCCGGTGCCGTTTTTGCCGGTGTTTCTTTTTGAACGTCTTTAACTGTCATATCAGAATTCTTTGCGTGTTTTTGCAGCTGCTGTTTCAGTTCTTTCTCATTTTTAACGTTCAGCTTTTTCACGCTCGTTTTCATATGTAGTTTTTCAACAGCCTCTTGAAGAGTCAGATGCTGTACAGTGTTTCCTTTTTTCACGGTAACGACGTGCTGGCATGACAGCTCTTTGGCAGATGCCTGCTGAATGCCTCCGAATGTAATTAAACTGACTGCCGCGGCGGCAGATAAGAGAAATGCTTTTTTCATAGTTAATAGCCTCCCAGAGAAGTTTTTTTCTACATGAAAAATCTTATCACAGCTTTTTTGTCATAATGCAGGCAGCCATTTCCTTTGACAACAAACGTTTGTCATAATTGTAATTGAGCACAGAAAAATGGCTTTATATCAGGAAAAACGATCTGTATTTATTTTTTAAAATCCGTTACATCTCTTCAAATTATTTGAAGTGTTAGATATATTTTAAGATAATTTGATCTTGACAGTTTTTTTTTACCCGTTTTCGCTGTAACAACTTTTACAAAAATGTTACAATTAAAATCTGTTTATGTAAATATATTCAATGATTTGAGAGGTGTAACAGAAAGTGGCTGAAGTCGCGCGTGAACCAAAGAAAAAAACGAAACGTTACAGAGCGCTGAGAATGAATCTCTATTTTTTGATTGTTTTTCTTCTCTTTACGGCACTGATTTTTAAACTCGGCATCGTCCAGATTGTCGAAGGGGATAAACACCGCCAGGATGCGGAGAAGGCAAATGCAAAAACCGCCTATTATCCGACACCGCGGGGAAAGATGTATGACAAGCGGAACAGAGTGGCGGTTGATAACCAGGCTGTGCCTGAAATTGTATACGTTTCTACCTCAAAAACCTCGGCAAAGGACAAATTGAAAACGGCAAAAAATCTCGCCGCACTGATTCATATTGATACTGAATTTATGAAGGATCGAAATATCATTGATTACTGGCTTGCCGCACATCCGAAGAAGGCGGAAAAGCTTATGAAGGATTCAGAAAACAGCCTGAAATCCCAAGAAGTATACAAACGCCAGATTGAACGCGTTCCGAAGCAGGAGATTGACGCGATCAAAAAAAATAAAAAAGAGCTGGAAATCGCGGCGATTTATACGCGTTTTTCAAGCGGCAACGCCTATCAGCCGCAAGTCGTCAAATCAATGGACCCGAATAAGCTGAACGGAAACGGAAACAGCGGTTCACTGCTTGACGAGCATGAAAACAACAAGCAAAAACCAAAAAGCGACCTGACATATGAAGAAGTTTCCGTGGTATCCGAGCACCTGAAAGAGCTCCCCGGCATTGACGTGATCAATGACTGGACGCGGAAATATCCGTACGATAAAACGCTGTACTCTCTGTTCGGCGGTGTGACGACACCGGAACAGGGATTGTTGGGCGAACGGAAAGATTATTATGTCACAAGAGGCTACTCACTGAATGACCGGGTGGGTAAAAGCTACATTGAATATCAGTATGAAGACTATTTAAACGCACATAAAGAAAAAGTAGAGTATGTGGAAAACAGCAAAGGTGAAGTCGTCAGCCAAAAGCCCGTCGATGAAGGCAGCAGAGGCTACGATCTTCAGCTCTCGCTCGATATGGAATTACAGTCGAAAGTCGAAAAAGTCATTGAAAAAGAGCTGAGAAGAAGCCGCGCTGCAGGCAACTATATGGTTGACAGAGGATTTGCCGTCATGATGGATCCGAACAACGGGGATATTCTCTCAATGGCGGGGAAACGCATTGATCTCGAAACGAATAAAACACAGGATTTTGCGATCGGAGCATTTACGACCCAATATGAGATGGGCTCTTCTGTTAAAGGAGCGACTGTTCTCGCGGGTTACCAAAGCGGCCTCCCGCATTATAAAACGTTTGTCGATGCACCGCTTAAGTTTAAAGACGGAACGGAAAAGCACTCGTGGACACAAATGGGGACCATTACTGAGCTGACCGCGCTGCAAAGAAGTTCAAACATATATATGTTTCATGTGGCCATGCATATCGCGGGCATTACCTACGTTCCGCACGGCATGCTGCCGGCCGGATTAGACGATATTAAGAAAATGCGCAACTATTACGCCCAATTTGGCTTGGGTGTGAAGACCGGGATTGATCTTCCACAGGAATCAGCGGGCATGCAGTCAAATCCGCAAATGGTCGGGGGATTGCTGCTTGACTTTGCGATCGGACAGTTTGATACGTACACGCCGCTTCAAATGGCTCAATATATTTCAGCCATCGCAAACGGCGGGTATCGCGTCCAGCCGCGGATCGTCACAAGCATTCATGAACCGGACAGCAAAAACAAGATTGGAAAAGCGATTGAACAGCGAGATAGTAAAATTTTGAACAAAGTAAATAACAGCCCGAGCGATTTTGACCAAGTTCATAAAGGAATGAAGTTGGTCACAAGCTCACCCCAAGGAACGGCTTATTCAACATTCCAAGGTTCCGGCGCTGATGTTTCCGGAAAAACGGGAACCGCGCAGACGCACTATTACGGCACGAACAAAAACTGGTGGGGGCAAGAGACGTATAACCTGACCTTTGTCGGTTATTATCCGTCAGAACATCCACGAGTGGCATTCAGCGTCGTCGTTCCGTCTGTTCGAGATGATAAAGATCATATCAGTAAAAACATTGCCAAGGGAGCAGTTGACGCTTACAAAGAGCTTGAAAAGAAATACAATAAAAAATAACAATGAAAGGGCGGCCGAACATCTCGTGCGCCCTTTCTGTCATTCAGGAAAATTGACGTTCACAATAAGAATAGAAGGAGAATGCTCATTTTTTAGCGAATCAATCTAGTGGAATTTCTTTTTATATCAGTCCGTGTCCAGCCTGCAGTGCGAGTATAATGCAAAGGAGGGATTCTGTGGAACAGGATACTCAGCATGTCAAACAGTTTCAATCGAAAACCGATCTTCATGCCGTTTTGACGTCTAACGGGCGTATTATGTATATTTCTGCAAACTGCAAATCGTACTTCAGTTATTCTCAGGAAGAGATGATTGGGTCATTTCTCAAAACGTTCCTGCATGAAGAAGATCAATTTTTGGTTGAAAGTTACTTCTATAATGAGCATCATTTGATGCCTTGCACCTTTCGTCTTATTAAAAAAGATCATACCATCGTATGGCTTGAAGCGGGTGTGGAAATTGTCACACCGCAAATGGAGGGGACGGATCGGGAAATCATCCTCAAAATCAAGGTGCTTGAGGAGAAGACGCCCCGCCGGCCTTATATGTATGAACAAAAGAAGCAAAAGGCAGAACAACAGTCGGAAGATGCGGCTGGAAACGGCGAATTCGAGCGTCTTGTCGAAATGCTGCCGAATCCTTTATATGTCAGCATCAACGGCACAATCGCCTACGCCAACAACGCGATGCTTGCCATGCTGGGAGCCGAAAGCAAAGACGAGGTAATCGGCAGGCGCTCTTATGAGTTTATTGAAGAAGAGTACCACGACATTGTGAAAAACCGAATTGTGCGGATGCAAAAAGGAATGGAAGTCGGAATGATCGAACAGACGTGGAGAAGGCTCGACGGCACACCCGTTCATTTAGAAGTAAAGGCGGCACCGACGACATATAAAAATCAGCGGGCGGAATTGCTGCTTCTGATTGATATTTCTTCACGGAAAAAATTCCAAACGATCCTGCAAAAAAGCAGAGAGCGTTATCAGCTCCTCATTCAGAATTCAATTGATACGATCGCTGTGATTCACAATGATAAATGGGTATTCATGAATGAGTCGGGCATTTCGCTGTTTGAGGCTGAAACATATGAAGATTTAATCGGGAAAAACGTCTATGATCAGCTTCATCCCTGTGATCATGACGGCGTGAAACAGCGGATCCAAAATATTATCAACCGAAAGACCGAGTCAGAAATCATTAAACAATCGTGGTTTACTTTTAAAAACCGGCTGATCTACACGGAAATGGTCTGCATTCCGACGACGTTTTTCGGAGAAACGGCCGTGCAGGTCATTCTGCGTGACATTTCTGAGCGGAAGCAGACGGAGGAATTAATGCTGAAGTCGGAAAAGCTGTCTATCGCAGGGCAGCTGGCGGCGGGGATCGCTCACGAAATCCGCAATCCGCTGACGGCGATCAAAGGATTTTTACAGCTCATGAAGCCGACGATGGAGGAAAACGAACATTACTTTGAAATTGTGTTTTCTGAACTGAGCAGAATCGAATTAATTTTAAGTGAGCTTTTAATGCTTGCCAAACCTCAGCAAAACGCCGTGAAAGAGCGTGTAAACTTAAAGAAAATTATAAGTGAAGTGACCGCTCTTTTAGAGACGCAGGCAAATCTTAAAGGGATTTTTATCAAAACGGATTACGAACATGACAGCATGTATATTAACGGTGATCAAAATCAGCTGAAACAGGTGTTTATCAATCTGATTAAAAATGCCGTTGAGTCGATGCCGGATGGGGGAACGGTTCACATTCTTATGACAGAAGATGAGTATTCCGTTAATGTGACGGTGAAAGACGAGGGTGACGGGATACCGGAAAACGTGCTGAAACGAATAGGCGAACCGTTTTTGACAACGAAAGAAAAAGGAACCGGCCTGGGGCTGATGGTCACATTCAACCTTATTAAAAACCACCAGGGAGCTATCCAAGTAGACAGCAAACCGGATAGAGGCACGGCCTTTCATATTACATTCCCGAAACAATAAAAAACAACGGCGTTATGCCGTTGTTTAAATAGTCTGCATGGATTCTCTCGTTTTTAAAATAAATGCTTCCAGCCGGTCCAAGCCTTCTCTCAATGTATCCAGTGAATATGCGAATGACAGCCTCACATACCCTTCACCCAACTTTGAAAACGAGCTGCCGGGCACAAGAGCCACACCTGCATCCTCTAAAAGAGCCATACTAAAATCAAATGATGACATTCCGAATGACTTAATGGAAGGGAAGATATAAAATGCGCCTGACGGCTTTACGACGTCAAGCCCCATTGAAACAAGACGGTCATATACATAGTCAAGCCGCTTTTTATACTGTTCTCTCATAATAAGCGCATCATCAACACCGTTTGTCACCGCTTCAAGAGCCGCTTTCTGAGAGATTGAAGACGCGCATGTCACACTGTATTGGTGAACTTTTAAGATGTGCTTGGCAATTTCTTTCGGTGCGAAAATGAAACCGATTCTCCAGCCCGTCATGCTGTGTGATTTTGACAGGCCGTTGATGACGATCGTCTGGTCTCTCAAATAAGACGCGATCGAATAATGCGGTCTGTCATAGGTTAATTCGCTGTAAATCTCATCAGACAGGACAAAAACATTTCTGCCCTTCAGGACGGCTGCGATGTTTTGCAGCTCTTCCTCAGACAATGTCACTCCGGTCGGGTTTGACGGATAAGGAAGAATGACGCATTTTGTTTTTGGTGTCAGCGATTCTTCAATGAGCCGCGCCGTCAGCTTAAATCCGTGTGTCGTCGTATCCACATGGACCGGAACGGCGCCCGACATGCGGATGATCGGTTCGTAGCCCGGATATATCGGTCCGGGGAGAATAACTTCATCGCCCGGAGATAAAATCGTCCGCAAAGACGCGTCAATCGCTTGGCTTGCCCCGGTTGTGACGATGATTTCAGTTTCAGCTTCATAATTCAAATCAGCTTTTTTCTTCATATAAAGCTGTACGGCCTGTCTCAGCTCAAGGCCGCCCGCATTCGGAGTATATGCCGTTGCGTTCTCGTCGATTGCCTTTTTGGCAGCCGCTTTGACATGGTGCGGCGTGAAGAAATCCGGCTGGCCGATCGTAAGCGAAATGACATTGTCGTGCTGAGCTACAAGATTTGAGAATTTGCGAATTCCTGAAATTTCAATTTCTTTTACATTCGGATTAAGCAAATGTTCCATAATTCATCACCTTATACTATATATTGAGTTTCTCCTATTTTACCACTAGCTGAGCATTTGTCATCTTTTTATTGAACTATCCCGAGTATATGTCCGATATGTGAAAACATACCTTCTTTCAGAAAAAAATAAGACAACCAGCTGAAATGATTGTCTTCATTGTATCATGATCTATCTATTGTGATATGTGGCGAATGTCATTAATACCCGTATTCAAAGCTGACGTCTTCCCGCCATAAGATGTATGGAGCGGGCTTGTCGGGACGCTCTTTCGCCTCTTTTTTCATTTGCAGGTAAGCCGTTTTGCTGATATCTTCTAACACCGTCATTTGATCTTGGTCGAATATGACTACTGTACCCATTTATTACACCCTTCTTCCTGAAAAATCCTTGACTATTTTACCACTCGATGTCAAAAAGTCAATGGGATATCAGAAAAAAGCATCTTTTTATAAAGAGTTCATGGCCAGTTGGCCCGAATACATTCACTTTTTCCGTTTCCAGCCGATATATACAGTACAATACTGAATGCGGATAGCGAGGGATTGAATTGTCTTTACAACAATACGATATTTTATTGGATTCAGGCACAAACGAATTAGAAATCGTCAAATTTGAAGTAGGTGTCAATACATTTGGCATAAATGTGATGAAAGTCCGGGAAATCATTCAGCCGGTAGATGTCACATCTGTGCCTCAGTCTCATAAAGACGTAGAAGGGATGATTAAGCTGAGAGGCGAAATTCTTCCCGTCATCAGTCTGTATACCTTTTTCGGCGTTGATGCCGAAGGAGCAAAAGACGATAAATATATCGTAACGGAATTCAACAAGCGGAAAATCGTCTTTCACGTCGGTTCCGTTTCACAAATCCACAGGGTGTCCTGGGAGGCGATTGAAAAGCCGACTTCCCTGAACCAGGGCATGGAGCGGCATTTAACGGGAATCATCAAACTGGAAGACACGATGATCTTTCTGCCTGATTATGAAAAGATCATTTATGATATTGAATCGGCATCCGGAGTTGAGACTTATCATGTCCATCAGGAAGGATTTGATGAAAGACGGGCGGGTAAAAAACTGATCATCGTTGAAGATTCGCCGCTTCTGATGCGTCTTTTGACGGATGAGCTGACTGAGGCGGGATACAGTGAAATCGTTACGTTTGAAAATGGAAAAGAAGCGTATGATTACGTCGTGGAACTGACGGATAACGGAGCAAACCTGTCAGACCATATTGATATGATTATCAGTGACATTGAGATGCCGAAAATGGACGGGCATCGTTTGACAAAGCTCCTTAAGGATAACCCGCAAAGCTCTGATGTGCCGATTATGATTTTCTCGTCCCTGATTACGGACGACCTGCGCCACCGGGGCGAAGTCGTCGGAGCGGATGAACAGATCAGCAAGCCTGAAATCAGCGAGCTCATTAAAAAAGTGGATACGTACGTGATTGAATAGAAAAAAGCCGATGCATGACGCATCGGCTTTTTTTGCGGCGGAATTAAAAATAACTCTCACCAAGTTTTTTAAATACGGGTTTATGATAAGCGGGCTGCTGCCTGTTGGCGGCAAGCGGTTTTTCCTTTAAGCCCACATATTTTTGCAATACGTTTTTCGCTTTTGTCAAAGACATTTGTGCTTTAGGATTGCGGTACGATTGATTTAACGTACCTAAATGCGGAAGATGCTGGAAGTCTTCTTTTGTTGGAGGCATGTGAAAATAGTAGTCTCCGATAGAGATAAGTACGTCTGACTGCTGTTGGCTAAACCTGGGATTATTTGAAAAGTGAAGCCCTATTTTTTTCCCTTTGCCTTCTTTCACAAGCTTTTGTAATGCCCGTTTTTTCAGCAGATAAAGGTATTTAGGGTTGGGGGCGGTTTTTGCATGGCGGTTCACAGTATAAACAGCTTTTGAAAGATTCTCGATGGTTGGCTGCAGCTCTTTCGAATAAGCGTGGTCGTCCATTATTTCTCTCCTTTGCATTGATCAAGTTCATATATAGATTATACTTTTTTAGCGTTGAAATGCAAATATTGATTATAAAAATACGCCTTTTTCTGATGAAAAGGGCGCATTTTTTTCCTTTATTAGACAGGATTCGCATGTTTTTCAGAATCAGCCTTTAATGATTGCTGCACATCGATCTCTGCTGCCTCGGCGCTGTATTTCGGAAGAGCGATAAAATAGAACACAAATACCGCTAAAATCACGATTCCCATGCCGTAATAAAGGTAATCAATATTGGTAACGAATTTCGGAAACAACAGGGCAACCAGTCCGAGTGTAATCGATTGGGCAAACATCATAAAAGGATCCTGCCAGCCGCTGACCCGGCCCATTATTTTCGGATGAACGATTTTCGGCATCCAGCCGCCGATGGCGATATTGACAGGGCCGATGCACATGCCGAGGACGAAAGCCGCCGCATAATAAATCCACAGCTTATCCGTATAGCCGAGGACAAAAATGAGCAGTCCGGCTGCCAAAATAGGAATCGACATCAAATGATGCGGTTTGACTTTTTTTGCGATCATCGTTCCGATCACACTTCCTGCAAGCAGGCCGAAGCCGAGTGCGACGGTGAAGATGGAAGTATGTGATTCGTAATGATCAGGCGCAAGTCCGTATTTCATCGTAAACATCGGCAGTACGGCAAAGCCGCCGTTGACAAAACCAAAGATAAAAAAGCCGAAAATAAGGGAAGCAAGCAATTTGTTTTTAACAATATATACGATCCCTTCCTTAAAATCAGCGACCGAGTCTTTCAGAAACGAATCTCCCCATTTAAAAGGGCCGTTCGGCTGACGGGCTTCTTTCGGAATGCGGCACGCGCGGATCAGAAAGCCTGATACAATAAAGCTGACAAAATCAAGGATGATGGCTCCGTGAATACCGATCGTTTTATACATAAACGCGCCTATACCTACGCCGAATACCATGAAGATGCTGAACAGGATCTGGTTAAGTCCCGCCGCTTTCGCGTAATGCTCCTTAGGCAGAATAGCTTGTACAAGGCTGGCTTCCGCCGGGAAAAAGAACTTGGTCACGGCGCTTCTGATGAACAAAATACAGAACACGAGAGGGATGCTCCCGGTGTATAATGCGGCAAACAATACGATCGTCAGTCCGGCTCTGATCCAGTCACAATTCTCTGCGACCTTTTTCCTATCAAGCCGGTCAGCTGCGACACCGACAATCAGAAATACGAAAACTGTCGGCAGTGAATACATCAGCTCAGCCAAAGTCGTGTATGCCGGCTGGTTTGAAAAATGGTCCAGCAAGTAAAAAGCGAAAGCCATATTACCTACAGTCGTTCCCATTTGAGAAGCGAGTGCTGCGAAAAAGAGACGGACAAAATTGCGATTTTTAAATATATCCATAAACACGCTCCTTACCCTAAAGGTCCCACTGTAATATATTATCATCAGCTCGTTCCATTAACAAATAAGATCTTTCTATCTTATAATAGTCACCCTTGTTCCATTAGGAACGGTAGCGGCAAGTTCAGTGACGTCCTGATTATACATCCGGATGCATCCTTTTGATACCGCTTTGCCGATGGAGGAAGGATTATTTGTTCCGTGAATGCCGTAATGAATTTTAGAGAGGCTGAGCCAATAAGCGCCGAACGGGCCGCCGGGCTTAGGCTGGCGGTTCACGATGTAAAATTCTCCGGTCGGCGTGGTCGTCAATATTTTTCCGACTGCGATGGGATACGTACGGATGAGCCTGCCAAGGCGGTATAACTCCAGTTTCTTCGCTCCGATATACACGATGATGGAGTAGGGAATGGTGGATGGGTCGGGAAGATTCGGTATGATAATATGCTGTCCCGCGTATATGACCGATTGGATTGAGGGATTTGCCTGAAGGAGAGCAGCAGTGCTTATTCTGAAGTCTTGCGCAATGCTTGAGATGGTTTCTCCTTGTTTCACTTGATATGTCAGCAGTTTCATCACCCTCCTTTTTGCTCTTTTTCATATACATATTACGGAGGGGGTGTCTGTGCATCAGGATAAAAGTCTTATTTTTGCTCGGTTTTCAATGTGAACAGCGTGATTTCCGGTCTGGCTAAAAATCGATACGGCAGTCTTGTCGTACCGAGCCCGCGATTGACGTAAACGGCTGTGTCATGCAGTGTATACATGCCGTCGGTATACGTTTTTCCGTAAGGAGGCGTAATGAGAGGGCCGAAAAACGGGAGCTGGACCTGGCCGCCGTGAGTGTGTCCCGACAGCTGGAGGTTTACGGGATATCCGCCTGTCTTGAGAGCGGCATCAGGCTCGTGGACGATTAAAATGGAAAACGCATCTTCGGAAAGGCGTGACAGGGTGCCTTCATAATCGGGTTTTCCGAGCATTACATCATCCAAAAACGCGAATTCAATCCGGCTTCCGTCTGTCAGCTGCACCTGACGGTAGCCGTTTCGAAGCACTTGAAAATCAGCCGCTTCCATCAGAGCCTTGTACGTGTTCGTACCGTAGCCTCCGTGGTCATGGTTTCCGTAAACACAAAGTTTGCCGAAGGGAGCTTCAAGATTTTGCAGCACGGCGAGTGCATGCTGGTGATCATTAAATAAATGCGGCTTATCAATTAAATCTCCTGTAAAGATGAGCAGATCGGGTTTCAGCTGATTGATCTTTTCCGCTGCTTTATTCAAGTCACCGGATGTAAACACATCACTGAGATGTGTATCGCTGAATTGAACGATTTTAAAATTGTCAAAGCCGCGGGGGATCAGGCGGCTGGTGATTGTATGCCGGGTGATCTCAATCATGCGCGGTTCAATATACCGGGCATAGCCGTAACCTCCGCAAGCCATTGCGAGAGCTGCACCCAAAATGCCGAATCCTCTTTTTAAAAATGTTCTTCTGGTCATTTTCTCCATATGTAAAACCAACCTTTGTCAGAGTTGTTCTATTATATCATCAGCTTGGCTGAAAAATCCCTTCTCAGCATGTAATGACGCGGATAGACATCTGTGATAAAATTATGAATGATTATTCATTCAATAAAAAGGGGTGGGTTTGTTATGGATAAGAAAGCGGTAATCATTACAGGCGGATCAAGCGGCATGGGAAAAGCAATGGCGAAAAAACAGGCTGAATTAGGATGGCACGTCATGGTGACAGGGAGGAACCATGAAGCACTTGAGGAAACAAAAAAAGAAATTGAGACCTTTGAGGGGCAGGTCGCCTGTTTTCAAATGGATGTCCGTTCTGATTCCGCCGCTTCAGACATGATTTCAGAAGCGAAAAAAGTCTTTGGCCGGCTTGATGCGCTGATTAACAATGCGGCCGGCAACTTTATTTGCCCGGCAGAGAAGCTGACGCCCAATGGATGGAAAGCTGTTATTGAGATTGTTTTAAACGGCACATTTTTCTGCAGCCAAGCAGCGGCAAGGCATTGGATCGAGCAGGAGCAGAAGGGCGTCATCTTAAATATGGCCGCTACATACGCATGGGGAGCGGGAGCGGGTGTCGTTCATTCCGCTGCAGCCAAAGCGGGGGTATTGTCACTGACAAGAACGCTGGCCGTTGAATGGGGGAGCAAATACGGCATCCGCACAAACGCGATAGCCCCCGGCCCGATTGAACGGACAGGCGGTGCGGAGAAGCTGTTTGAATCGGAAAAAGCGGTGTCCCGCACGATGAACAGTGTGCCGCTCGGCCGGCTGGGCACACCGGAAGAAATCGCCGCGTTGGCAGCGTTTTTGCTATCTGATGAAGCGTCCTATATAAACGGGGATTGTATCACAATGGACGGGGGGCAATGGCTGAATCCTTATCCGTTTTAATTTTTCATATATTGATTATTTTGCAAAACAAGCGAACGTTAAAGCCGCCGTCGCTTGTTTTATTTTCTATTCAAAATTATGATATAATTTTGAAAGATTAAGGGGCGATTAATTGAAGAAATTATTAAAATGGTTCGTTGTACTATTTGTAAGCAGTTTCGTTATCATCTTTAATATTTGGTACTTTATTATTTGTGCTTTTACTCCGGAGTATTATCAAAATACCAATCTTACATCTGATGAAATAATCAGATTTGAAAAGCTATATCACATCGATTTTCCTGATGAAACGAAATTTATTAAAGCCAGGGAGTATTTGAGTGGGCTCGGAGGCGATACATCGGCTGTATTATATGTGTCTCTGCCAGCCAAGCTGGCGGAAACAATTTTATCTGATTACACGTATATGCCAATAAATCATACTGATACTGCCGGTTCAATGTATGGAGTTGACGTTTCCGAGAGTGTTGGCGGGTTAACAACTCTTACATTTGGCACTTTAGATAAAAAAGGAACTTTCTTTCAGTTGAAACATGATGATGATTGGATATTTAACAGCACTGATTGGAGCCATTATTTTTGGACAGCTGCCGGTTATAATGCTCTTATATTTATCCTTTTATTTGTGATTGTGAAACAAATGAATAACGTCCTTAATTAACCGGTCTGAAGAGTGATCTTAAAAATGTCCCCCTTTTATTTTAAGCTGCGGCCATACTGCCTCCTTTTCCCCTAATCTAAACATTTGTGGTGCTGATATAATTGTGTATAATCAGACAAAGATAGAGAAGCAGGTGATAACATGTTGGACCCACTTGATATACTGACGAATATTGATGATGTCATTCCGTATTACCAAGCGATTTTTAACGCTGAGGAACAAAGAGTCGTAGGCTACGAAGTGCTTGGGCGGATTTTGGCAGATGCGGAGATTGAGAGCCTCGGGCCGTTTTTCTTAGATTCCGGCATTCCGGAAGAATATAAGCTTGAGGTCGATGACAGAGTCATCAGGCAGGCGCTGGAGCGGTTTAAAGAAGCTGACCGTGATCTGTTGATTTTTATCAATCAGGATGCGAATGTATTGATGCTTGACCACGGCGAAAGCTTTCTTGAGCTTTTGAAAGAATACGAAGAGCAGGGCATTGAATTGAACCGTATTGTGCTTGAGATCACCGAGCACAATTTCGAAGGCGACATTGAACAGCTGTACCATATGCTTGCCTACTATCGTACATACGGCATTAAAATCGCGGTGGACAATATAGGTAAGGAGAGCAGCAACCTGGACAGAATCGCGCTCCTTTCACCGGACCTTCTGAAAATAGATTTGCAGGCGCTGAAGGTATCTCAGCCGTCACCATCATATGAGCATGTGCTGTACAGCATTTCATTGCTGGCGAGAAAAATCGGCGCCGCGCTGCTGTATGAAGATATAGAAGCTGATTTCCAGCTCCAGTACGCATGGAGAAACGGAGGCCGATTTTTTCAAGGCTATTATCTGCAGGCGCCGAGCGGGGATTTTATAGACCGGAGCCTGTTAAAAGCACGCTTGAAAACGGAGTTTCAGCAATTTATCACGAGAGAAAAAAAGAAGCTGGAAACGGTATATGAACACTCTGAGAATTTTTATAAGCGGGTCAATCAGGCAGTTTCCGAACTGAAGAAAACCCATCAGGCGGACGATGAGTTTATTAAAAAACTGGCGGAAAACCTGACGGACTGCTGTTTCAGAATTTATATGTGTGATGAAGAAGGCTATCAGCTGACGGGAAATGTGTTCAAGCAGTCCGGCGAATGGCTTTATCAGCCTGAATACATGGAGAAAAACTGGAGCTGGCGTCCGTACTTTTTAGAAAACATCATGAAGATGCGGAATTCAAGAAAAGGTTTTTTCAGTGACCTGTACAGTGATATTGAGACAGGTGAGATGATCAGAACCTTTTCATACCCGATGGATGACAATATGTATTTATTTATCGATCTGCCTTACTCTTATTTATATGAACAGGACGGGTTACTTTAAAGCGGCTGCTGTATGCCGCTTTTTTTGTTCATTTGAAAAAAGTTTTAAAAAACGATTGACAATGATACTGATAATCATTATCATTTAGTTATAGAGAGAAGTTACTCTCTGTTCCCCAACCCCTCTATCAGATCAAGATCCGAAAAAACTTGGCGCTACCCCCGCCAAGTTTTTTTATGCTGTCTCCTCATAAAAGGGCTTCTCCTTACATACATCTGATAATGGCGGCTCAAAAAGCGAAAAATTATTTTTGAAAGGTGTATGACATTCCGAAAAAAGCTTCAAACTATTCGAAAACACGGTTTTTCCCGTTTATTTCTTTTTGAAAATCCAGCGGGAAAATGCCATCCCGGTCTACTTTATGGTATGATGCTCTGTAGAACTTGTATTATAATAAATACTTGTTGATTTGAAGTTGTTTTTTGAAAGGAGTCTTTTTTTAGAATGTCACAATTAATGGGTATCATCACGCGGCTGCAAAGTCTGCAAGAAACAGCGGAAGCGGCTAACGAGCCGATGCAGCGTTATTTTGAAGTTAACGGCGAAAAAATTTGCAGTGTTAAATATTTCGAAAAAAATCAAACGTTTGAACTGACGGTTTTCCAAAAAGGTGAAAAACCTAACACATATCCGTTTGATAACATTGACATGATTTCTATTGAAATTTTTGAGCTCCTTCAGTAATTTGATTTGATTTTTCAGGCTGACCAAGCTTCCGGTCTTCCGCAAGCGGAGCTTTATTAAATTATGCAAAGGAACGTGCTTGTTCGTTTGGTTGTAGACTCTGGAAAGAGGAGTGTCCGTACATGGCTGATTCTTTTCTGTTTTATAATCTTTCTGAGGCACAGATGACCTTTCAAGACGTGACGGAGCGGCTGAAACGCTTTGTCAATAAAGACCCCCGTTCAGCATACGTGCTGTCTGTAGGGACTGATTCACAAGTTTACCGCGACTTCACAAAGTTTATTACGGCTATACACTTGCACCGTACAGGCAAGGGAGCTTGGGGCTGTTTGAAAAATCACGATCTTGCAAGACCGATACATAGCCTTCGCGAAAAAATTTCGCTGGAAACCGCGTTCAGCCAGGAGATGGCTGCGCATATCCTCGACGGCCGTCTTATGGAACTGACAGATTTGCTCTTGCCTTTTACGGATGAAGGGGCGGATCTTTCATTTGAAGTGCATCTGGATATCGGTCAAAAAGGACTGACAAAAGAATTGATACAAGAAATGACCGGCCGCATTACCTCGATGGGCATTGAAGCGAAAATCAAGCCCGATTCCTGCACAGCATTCAGTTATGCCAATCGTTACACAAAATAATATTTCATACAGAATCCGCAAAATGTCGAATTATGCGGTTGACGATTTTTTTCTGTTTACTTATTCTAGCGGTAGAGCTGAAAGCAAATTTCACATTGCTTTCAGAGGTATTCAGTTAAAAATAGGGGGCCTGATTACGTATGAGTCTTATCGGTGAACGATTTACGGAAGAAGAACAGAAACTTCTGCTGAATATCCTGATCAATCAAGAATATGCCATTGAGCTTTTGACCAGCGAAATCAACGATATAGAAGCAGGGTCAAAAAGCGTTGATGGAACCACTTATAAAAAACTCGTAACGCTCTATGACCGTTTTCGGAATGAAAATTAATCAGCGGCCTATAAATTGATACTCGATTGCAAAGAGTATCTTTTTTATTGACGGAAACTTTTCGACAAAAAATGATAATGTTTATATTATTGCAATATAGGGAATACATGCTTTGATGAAAAATGTAAAGGGGTCGAAGTGACATGATTAGCTTACAATCAGATCAGCTTCTTGATGCAACAGTCGGACAATTTATGATCGAGGCGGATAAAGTGGCGCACGTTCAAGTCGGAAACAACCTTGAACATGCTCTTTTAGTGCTGACGAAAACCGGCTATACCGCCATTCCCGTCCTCGACGCTTCGTACCGTCTGCACGGTTTGATCGGGACAAATATGATTATGAACAGCATTTTCGGACTTGAACGGATCGAGTTTGAGAAGCTGGATCAAATTACGGTTGAGGAAGTCATGCTGAAAGACATTCCCCGTCTCCACATCAATGATCCGATTATCAAAGGGTTCAGCATGGTCATTAACAACGGCTTTGTCTGCGTTGAAAATGATGAAGGCGTCTTTGAAGGCATTTTCACGAGAAGAGTCGTATTAAAGCAGTTGAGCAGTCATATCAGATCATTGAATAAGTAGGCTCGCACGATCAGCCTATTTGTTCTTTTGCATGCCAGAAAAAGAAAACGCATACATATGAGTGGCGCTTGCCTCGGCAGCCTTTATTTTATTAGAATGGTAGATAAGAAATACGAAAAGGCATTGAAAAGGAGGACGACATGCAGCTTCAAGAGCTTCATATGCTCGTAATTTTAGCTGAGGAATTAAACATGAGGAAGGCTGCCGAACGGTTATTTGTGTCACAGCCGGCTCTGTCCCAGCGATTGCAGACCATTGAAAAAGCCTGGGGAACAAAGATCTTTCTAAGATCTCAAAAAGGACTTACGGTAACGCCGGCAGGAGAAAAAATCATACAATTTGCAAATGACGTCACGGATCGGCAAGAAAGAATCAGAGAAAACATTGATGAACTTGAGGGTGAGATTCACGGCACACTAAAGCTTGCCGTCGCTTCGATTATCGGGCAGCACTGGCTTCCGAAAGTGTTAAAAACATATGTGGAACGATATCCGAATGCAAAGGTCTCTCTCATTACAGGGTGGAGCAGCGAAATGCTGAAAAGTCTGTATGAAGATCAGGTACATATCGGCATTATCCGGGGAAATCCGGAATGGAAAGGCCGGAAAGATTATTTAATGACCGATCATTTATATTTGGTCGATACGGAAATTTCCTGTATTGATGATATTGCCCATACCGACCGGCCGTTCATCCAATTCAAAAGTGACAGTACATATTTTCAGGAAATTCAGCATTGGTGGCATCAAAAATTCAAAACCTCGCCGAAACAGACCATCCTTGTCGATCAGATTGAAACGTGCAAGCAGATGGCGCTGCACGGGATCGGTTATGCCATTCTGCCGTCAGTCACATTAGAAGAGGAAGATAAAGTAAATAAAATGCCCCTGCTTGATACAAAGGACCATCCGATCGGCCGTGACACATGGCTGCTCGGATATGAGCCGGCATTTGAATTAAAACAAGTGCAGGCTTTTGTTTCTGTCATTAAAGATATGCTGAAGCAGGAACGCCCATTTTAGAAAGACAGCAATCATGCTGTCTTTTTTTTATTTTTTATTGACAATGAAAATCATTATCATTTAAAGTGTTATATATGTTAATGAAAATCATTATCAATTACGAGGTGATCATATGCAGAAAGCATTAATGATATACGCAAGCATGTCGGGGAATACAGAGGATATTGCCGGCATTATAAAAGAAACACTGAGCGGGCATCAGATAGCAGTTGACTGTCTCGACATGGACGAAGCAGATGCGGATTCTCTCGAAGCGTATGATTATGTTTTTGTCGGCACGTACACATGGGGGGACGGTGATCTTCCTTACGAAGCGGAAGATTTTTACGAAGATATTCTGCACAGCCAGCTCAACGGACTGAAAACGGCCTGTTTCGGTTCAGGCGATCACGCCTACCCGAAGTTTTGCGAAGCGGTCACGCTGTTTTGCGATGCGTTTGAACAGGCCGGAGCCAATTTATATCCGGAAACGCTGAAAATTGAGCTGGCGCCCGAGACGGCTGAAGATCAAGAATGCTGCAAAGAATTTGTCCGCGGTTTTCTTGCATGGGCCGCTCACCACGGAGACCGGTGCCATGTTTCATAAAGGCGCGACGGCTGTCATGGCATCAGTATCTTCGGGATTTTTTGTCGCAGTGAAAGGCGAAGGTATTTTTCATTTTTCCGCAGAAGAAGGCTGGAAAAGACTGTTCCGAGTGAAAAGCAGAATTCATGTGCTGACTTACATAGGGCCCTACATATTCGCGGCTGGAGAAAAAGGCGCCGTCCTCAGATCAGCCGATCAGGGAAAGACTTGGACGGCGTCCCGGTTTCCGACCAGCGCCTCCGTATGGGCCGTTGCCGGGCGGAATGACGGGTTTGTCTGTGCGCACGGCACATACTGCCTCTACTTATCTGATGATTTCGGCGTCACTTGGCATGTGGCTAAGCCCTTTTCACAATTAAAGGAGCCGCCTGTCATCCGTTCGCTTTGTTTACACGGTCAGACGATTTATATCGGCACCCGGATTCATATGAATCATGGCGGCATTTGGGCGTATGATCTGAAGAAAGAACGCATCCGGCGTATAAGCCGCGAAAGGCAGCGCATGACGGCTTCAATGATGATGTATCAGAATGACTGGCTCATTGCAGCAAAGGGCGCGGCAAAGGGAGAACGGGGCGAGGTTGCCGTCCGAAACGTGCGGACGCAAGAGGAGTTTGCCATTACAGCCGGGCCCGCCGTACGGGAAAAATCATTTCTCGACGTTTCTGAGGATAACGGGATTATTTATGTCACATCGTCACAGGACGAAAACGGATTTTCGCGTATTTATCAAGCTGATCTCGCCGCCGGTGAATTAAAGTGGTTTGATACGATCCGCGGTCACGGATGGCGGGTGGCCAACCGGGAAGAAAACTTTTTTTGCGCGGGCCTTTACGAAAGTAAGTTTGTCAGACCGTATGAGGCGGTTCGGCTCGCACATTAGTTTTTATGCATAAAGGAGAGACGAAGATGGGGAATGTATTGCTTGTTTACGCCACAATGTCAGGAAACACCGAGACGATGGCGGATTTAATTGAAAAAGGGCTGATCGAAGCACAAGCATCCGTAGACAGATATGAAGCGATGGATATTCATGCCGAACTTTTTAATGATTACGAGTATATTTTATTAGGCACATATACGTGGGGAGACGGGGATCTTCCTGATGAAATGCTCGATATTGCTGAAGATATGGAAAACCTGGAGTTTACGGGAAAAACATTTGCTTTGTTCGGTTCCGGAGATACGTCCTATGAGTTTTTTTGCGGGGCGGTTGACGAATTGGAAAAAGTAATCACGGCCCGCGGCGGGCGGGTGGTGCTGCCGTCGGTCAAAATTGAAAACAACCCTGAGGGCAGTGAGGAAGAAGAGCTCCGGGAATTCGGAAGACAGTTTGCCGCGCTGTGCAGCCAGCCGGCAGAATAAAGGCTTGTTCCTTTTTTTCTTGTCTTTGTATCCTTCCTTTGTTACAGTAATGAGGTAGAAAATCAGAGGAGGACAATACATATGAAAATGATGGATGCAAATGAAATTATTTCATTTATTCAAAATAGTACAAAATCAACGCCTGTAAAAGTGTATGTAAAAGGCGATCTTGAAGGGATCAGCTTTGGCGATTCCGCTAAAACATTCCTGAACGGCCAATCCGGCGTCGTTTTTGGCGAGTGGGCTGAAATTAAAAGCGTAATCGAAGAAAACAAAGACAAAATTGAGGATTACGTCATTGAAAATGACCGCCGCAACTCTGCGATCCCGATGCTTGATTTAAAAGATGTTAAAGCGAGAATCGAGCCCGGCGCTATTATCCGCGACCAAGTCGAAATCGGCGACAATGCCGTTATCATGATGGGTGCGTCTATTAACATCGGTTCAGTCATCGGCGAAGGTACGATGATTGATATGAACGTTGTTCTCGGCGGACGCGCGACTGTCGGCAAAAACTGCCACATCGGAGCGGGTTCTGTATTAGCGGGCGTTATTGAGCCGCCTAGCGCTAAGCCTGTTGTCGTGGAAGACGACGTTGTGATCGGCGCAAATGCGGTTGTGCTTGAAGGCGTAACAATCGGTAAAGGCGCGGTTGTCGCTGCCGGAGCCATCGTTGTAAATGACGTCGAGCCATATACCGTTGTAGCGGGAACACCTGCGAAAAAAATCAAAGATATCGATGAAAAAACAAAAGGCAAAACAGAAATCAAACAGGAATTACGCCAGCTGTAAGGAATGGTTTGATAGAATGGGCGTGGATGATAAAATCCACGCCTTATTCTTATCTCAAGGAGGAATACATATGGAAAAAGAGCGGCTCATTGCCATCCGAAGAGATCTGCACCGCATTCCGGAGATCGGCTTTCAGGAATATAAAACCCAACAGTACCTGCTGAATCTATTGAACCAATATCCAGAGGAAAGAATTGAAATCGAAACTTGGAGAACCGGCATCTTTGTCAAAGTCAACGGCACGGCTCCGGAAAAAATGCTCGCCTACAGAGCGGATATAGACGCTCTGTCGATTGAAGAGCAGACGGGGCTTCCGTTTGCATCTGAACACCCCGGTTTTATGCACGCATGCGGCCACGATATGCACATGACCATTGCGTTCGGCATTATTGATCATTTTGTCCATCATCCCGTCAAACATGATCTGCTCTTTTTATTCCAACCGGCTGAAGAAGGACCGGGCGGAGCGGAACCGATGCTTGAAAGCGATGTGCTGAAAAAATGGACGCCGGATTTGATTACCGCTCTCCATATAGCACCTGAGCTTCCTGTAGGTACAATTTCCACCAAAAGCGGATTGCTGTTTGCCAATACGAGCGAGCTTGTCATCGATCTTGAGGGGAAAGGCGGGCATGCGGCATATCCGCATACAGCAGACGACATGGTCGTTGCCGCGAGCACGCTTGTCACGCAGCTGCAAACGGTCATATCCAGAAATACGGATCCGCTTGACAGCGCTGTGATAACTGTCGGAACGATTACCGGGGGCACGGCGCAAAATATCATCGCAGAGCATGCTCATCTGGAGGGAACCATCCGGACGCTTTCCGAGGAATCAATGCGTATGGTGAAAAAGCGGATTGAAGAGCTTGTCAAAGGAATTGAAATCGGCTTCCGATGCAAAGGAAAAGTCACGTATCCGTCCGTTTATCATCAAGTTTATAATACAAGCGGCCTGACCGAAGAATTTATGCAATTTGTCAGCGATCATCAGCTTGCTGACGTGAGAACGGCGAAAGAAGCGATGACCGGAGAAGATTTCGGGTATATGCTGAAAAAATATCCCGGCTTTATGTTCTGGCTGGGGGCCGATTCATCCCACGGGCTTCATCACGCCAAGCTGAACCCGGATGAAGATGCGATGGAAACTGCGGTCAATGTCATGGTCGGATATTTTTCAAAGTATGCCAATTAAATCCGAAAAGAAGAATAATCTAACAAAAATTGAGCATTCTACATAACGGAGGTGTTCAATATGACGAAAAAAATTGGAATTGAACAATCTTTATCGGATGTAGAACAGGCGTTAAAACAAAAAGGATATGACGTAGTGATGATGAAGACTCCTGAGGATGCGAAGAATTGTGACTGCTGTGTCGTAACCGGACTTGACAGCAATGTCCAAGGAATTGCCGATACGTCAACTCAGGCTCCCGTCATTACGGCTTCCGGAATGACCGCCGACGAAATCTGCAGCGAAGTGGAAAAAAAATTTCATTAAAAAGAAAAAACCGAAGCTTACGCTTCGGTTTTTCTATTCGGAGGAAGCGGCGTTTTTAAAACGGTCGAGCGCGATTTTTATTTCTCTCCGCAGTACGCGTTCAACCCGCCATTGCTCCATATTTTCTGTTTTGGCAATGATTCTGATCACCATTTCTGACGTGCTTAAATCCTGAACCCCGATGACGTCCGGCCCTTCCTTAATCTGCGGGAGCTCAGCGGCTGCTTTGTCACACGCGGTTTGCAGGATTTGAATGGTTTCATCAAGATTTTTTTCAAGCGGCACTTTAATATCGACAAGCGCCTGCATCGTTCCGCGGGAATGGTTGCTCACATTCGTAATGCCCCGGTTGGGAAGATAGTGAAGCGTGCCGTCAAAGCTCCGGATTTGCGTCGTACGGAGACCGACCTGCTCGACAATGCCGCTGTAGCCGGCAACCGTAATATAATCGCCGACGTCGATCTGTTTTTCCAAAAGGATAAAAAATCCGGTGACGATGTCACTGACAAGCCCCTGAGCCCCGAAGCCGACTGCGAGACCGACCACGCCGGCGCCGGCAATGAGAGCGCTCGGATTGTAGTGAAATAAATCCAAAATCATCACGATAAAAACGAAAATCAAGATGTATCCATATACATTAAGCGCGAGGCTTCGCAAAGTATAAGCGCGGCCTGTGGAGAGGTTGTTTTGTTGCTCGAATTTCTGAAACAGATGCTTGATCAGCTTTTTTCCTGCCGCCCGGAAAATAAAGTACGCTAAAATAATGAGAGCCAGCTTTATGATGAAAATCCCGGCAGATGTGAGAAGCCCGGCCCAGTCAAAGTGTTTTAAATCAATCATAGTGATGTCTTCCTTTCAAGTCTATTGCAGAAAAAGCTAAAAGTGATATACCCGTTTTTTAAAAAAATAAACCTTTTAATAGAAACCAGTTATTTCATTTATGATTTGTTCATATTGCCCGGTTTCAATATCATCATTTTTGTGAAGATATGAACTAAGGAATCGCCACACTCATTTTAACATGGTGATTCAGCCAAATCATATCCTTTGGAGGGAAAACAGGAGAACGTTGCCCGGCGGAACTGAAAGCCCCGGCAAAAAACCTTTTTCATAAGGAGGGAAATAAGATGAAATTACGTCAGCAAATGCCTGAATTGACAGGCGCTAAAGCATGGATTAACAGAGAAGTCACGAAGGAACAGCTGGTCGGCGGAAAGCCGGCACTGATTCACTTCTGGTCCGCCAGCTGCCGCATGTGTAAAGAAGCGATGCCTGAGATGAACGAATTTCGTGTTAAATATAAAGATCAGCTGAATGTGGTGGCCGTTCACATGCCCCGTTCCGAAGACGATCTTGATCTTGAGAAAATCAAGAAAACAGCGGCTGAACACGATATCTCTCAGCCGATTTACGTCGACAGCGATCATACGCTGACTGAAGCATTTGAAAATGAATATGTGCCGGCTTATTACCTTTTCGATAAAACCGGACAGCTCCGCCATTTTCAAGCGGGAGGAAGCGGGATGAAAATGCTTGAAAAACGTGTCAGCCGAGTACTTTCAGAAACGGAGCAGGCTTCTGAGTAATCGGGACAATCTCCGTCGGACTATTGTCTCGGTTCTGCAAACCCTTTGCCGTTTAGGTAACAGGGTTTTTTTGTGCCTATTGGATAAAAAATTCCAATATGGCATGTGTGGCTTAAAAAATAAGAGAAACAGCCGTAAACACGCTGTACCGCTTGTTTTATCGATATCATTATCTTTTACATATTATAGTCGAAAATTGTAGATATCACGCTAATTTTCATTAAACAAGTAATTTCAAGTTATATTTTGAAATGGTTGAATAAATTGGAACTTTGTCCAGAATCCCCTATATGATAAGGGATTTTTGTATATAAAGTACTATTTTCAGAAAATAAGCAATTTTTCATAGAGTAAATAAAATAGTAAAATGATAAAATAATAGTTGATAAAATTACTTTTGTAATCTAATATCTTAATAAAAGCGTTTAAATTTTTGACAGGGGGTTTTACACATGTTTAATGAAAGAGAAGCGCTGCGCTTACGTTTAGAACAATTGAACGAAGCAGAGGTAAAAGTCATTCGTGAATATCAAATAGAACGTGATAAAATATATGCAAAACTGAGAGAATTAGACAATACAGGCAGCCTGTCCGATACAAAAAAAGAGTTTCGTCCGGAGAAAAAAAGTGACTCTCTCCCGGTGCTTGCAGAGCTTGCAGCACAGGAAATGAGAAGCTATCAAAAGCCGCAGACACAGCCTCAATCCTCCCAGCCGCAGATGCAGTCTATTACGTCTCTTCCCGCCGGCATTCCAGACGGTTCTACAAGAAGAAGAAGAGGGACGGCGAGACCGGGATCAAAAGCGGCAAAACTGCGCGAAGCAGCGATTAAAACATTGAAACGCCACAATGCAGCGATTAAAAGTTCCGAACTGCAAAAGGAAATTGAAAAGGAAAGCGGCCTTGAAATTCCTAATATGACAACATTTATGCAAAGCTTAATTAAAATGTATCCGGAAGTGAAAAAACCATACCGCGGCCAATATATTCTTGAGGGAGAAATTTCTCAGGAAACAGCAGAAACGGCAAATGATACGGCTGCTGAATAAAACAGTAAAAACTGCTTGCGTTACTCAAGCAGTTTTTTTGCGCTTTCCCGCTTATTCTGCGGAAGTGACGCATCTTTTCCAGGTTTTTTTTCAAGCTTGACGACATATTTTTGGAAAGGTTTTTCGCCGTCAGCACGTTCTTTCAACGCATCCAGTTTTTCATCAAACGACTGATCGCGGGACTCTGATTGTACAAATTGTTTTTGCAGGGAGATGACTTGTTCGGTAACGGCTTTAAGCAAGTCTTCTGCCTGAACAGTCTCTTTGGAAACAGAAGGGATTTCCAGAGCTTGTTCCGCCGGTTCCGCCGTGCGGCTGTCAATATCAGCAAAATGGCCGGCAATCCAAGCATCACTTTCGTCCAGCTGCCGTTTATACGAAAGAATGGTTTCTTGAAATAACTTTTCTTTCGTTTTTTCTATTTCTACAAGCCGTTCTTTTGTTTCTAGTATTCGATCTCTCATATGATTAATTTCTATTTTAATATGTTTGAGCTGGTATTCTTTTTCTATCATTTGTGTTTGAAGCCGGGTATTTTCGTCTGCAGCGGCATGATAACGCTGTTTCATATCTTCGTGAGAAGTCCGTTCAGTTTGAATGGCGGTCTCAAGTGAGCGGATGCGGGTATGTAAGTTTTTATTTTCTTCTTCAAATTTTACATTTGTAAGATGCAGACGGTGCTTTTCTTCCATCTCATTTTTCCGCCGAAACGTTTCCTGCTGAAGCAGTTCTTGCAGAATGACGATTTTATCGAGCAGCCCGGCTCTGATTTCATGCAAAGAACGTTCCGTGTCACTTGTCTGTTTGTGTTTTTGAGCCATGGCTTCCAATTCGTCAGAAAGCTTGTGAAGCCGCTCTTTAATATTGGCGTTTTCCTCCTGAAGCTTATTATTTTTCTGATGGAAGTAGCTTGCTTCAAATTCTGAAATTAATTTTCTGCATCTGGAAAGTTCAGATTTCAAGTAAAGGTTCTCTTGAGAAGTGTCGTGGAAAAACGGACCGGATATTTTCATAAGAACCATCTCCCTCATGATGTTAACACTACAATATGGGAAAGGATCAACGGCTATTCCTCTTAATTAAACAGACAAGCACCGTAATATTGTATTTCGGCTGAGGCGTTTGCTATGCTTTTATATAGAATGGGAGAGAGATGACATGAAACGGGTGAATGTAATATTAGCGGGGGGAGCTTCCCGAAGATTCGGAGAACCGAAAGCTTTTGCAAAGTGGAAGGGCGGCATGTTTTATGAACAGGCGAAAAAAGCCTTCGGCGGCGGAGAAACGGTAATTATCAGCCGCCCTGAGCATATAAAAAAGTTCTTATCAAACAGGGAGCGGCATGTTTTGGCCGATGAGCCGCGGTTTCGGGGAATGGGCCCGCTTGCCGGCATCTATACGGCAATGAAACAAACGGAAGGCGAAATATATACGGTCATATCCTGTGACACGCCGCTCGTGACAAGAAAAACGATGGCGGCGCTTGAAATGAAGCTGACCGGAAATCTGGACGCTGTCATACCGGTTTGTAAAAACAGAGAGCATCCCCTCTTGGCGGTTTACCATAAACGGGTGCAGGATGTGCTTTTTGATCAGCTGACACAAAACAAACTGAAAATGACAGACACGCTGAAACGGCTGTCTGTCTGTTATGTGCAGGCTGAAGACATCGGCGCCGGGCCGGAGGAGTTCGCTAATATCAACACACAGGATGATTACACCAGACTTTTGGCGCATGTCGAGTCTTCAAATCAAGACTGATCGGGAAGAAACATGGTATGATGGAAATAAAAATGCAAGGGGACAACACAGATGGAAGAGCGCTATTCGCGGCAGACAAGATTTAAGCCGATAGGGGAAAAAGGGCAGCAGGCGCTGGCTGACAGCAGTGTCCTGATTGTCGGAGCCGGAGCCCTCGGAACAGCCGCGGCAGAGGGTTTGGCAAGAGCCGGAGCGGGCCGTATGGCGATTATTGACCGGGATTATGTGGAATGGAGCAATTTACAAAGACAGCAGCTGTATACAGAAGAAGACGCGAGACAGCGCCTGCCGAAAGCAATGGCGGCCAAGGCGCGTCTTTTGGCGGTAAACAGTGATATACATATCGATGCTTACGCGGCGGAAGGTACGGCGGAAACGCTCGAACCGCTGATCGAACAAGCGGATTGCATCGTGGATGCGACAGATAATTTTGAAACGAGAATGGTCATTAATGATCTGGCGCTGAAAACGAAAACACCTTGGATTTACGGTGCCTGTGTCAGCAGTCAGGGAATGTGCATGACGATTATTCCGGGGGTTACGCCGTGTTTATCCTGCCTGTTTGAGCAAATGCCCGTGGGCGGAGCGACATGTGATACAGCAGGCATCATACCTCCGGCGGTTCATATCGTCTCCGCTTATCAGCAGGCTGAGGCGCTGAAATTGCTGACAGGAAATCATGCGGCGGTAAATCGGCGCTTTTTCACGTTTGACGTGTGGAATAACACCAATATGAGCATAAATGTGGATCAGATCAAACGGGATCATTGCCCTTCCTGCGGCGCGGAGCCCGTATATCCGTATCTGCAGCCTGAAAACAGGCCGAAAGCAAGCGTGCTGTGCGGAAGAGACACCGTTCAAATCAGATCGGAAGCCTTAAAGAGGCTGGATAAAGAAGAGCTTGTCAAACGTCTGAAGCAGATCGGTAAAGTGGAAGCAAATGAATTTCTGCTGCACATGGCGTATGAGCGCTTCAGAATCGTTATTTTTCAGGACGGACGGGCTTTGATTCACGGTACAAACGATATAAAAGAAGCAAATTCAGTTCTGGCCAGGGTGATCGGACTGTAGGAAGGGGAGATATTGCTATGCTTGAAAAAAGAACGCCGATTCAGGTGGACGAAGCAGTCCGCCGGGTGAGCCGGTATAAAAAACAGGGGGATACCGAATGGGTGGCGCTTGAGGACAGTCTCCACCGCTATTTGGCGGAGGATGTTAAGGCGGATCATGATGTGCCGGCCTTTAACCGTTCCCCGTATGACGGGTTTGCCATCAGGGCGAGCGATTCAAAAACGGCTTCCCGTGACAATGCCGTCACCTTTGAAGTCATTGACCATATCGGGGCCGGCGCCGTGTCAGAAAAAGAACTCGGGCCTTATGAAGCGGTCCGCATTATGACGGGGGCGCAGATTCCAAAAGGCGCGGATGCCGTAGTGATGCTTGAGCTGACAAAAACGTTTTCTGAAAACGGGACGAATTACATGTCAGTGAAACGCCCTTTCCATGCGGGCGATAATATTTCATATCAAGGAGAAGATGCGAAAAAGGGCAGCTCGCTATTAAAAAAAGGGACGAAAATCACGCCGGGCGTAACCGCTCTTTTAGCAACCTTCGGCTATGCTTCCGTTCCCGTGGTCAGAAAGCCGGTTGTCGGCATTATCGCAACGGGAACCGAGCTTCTTCATGTCAGCGATCCGCTTGAGCCGGGGAAAATCCGCAACAGCAACGCTGCGATGGTGTATGCCCAGGTCATTGAAGCGGGCGCGGTGCCGCTGAACTTAGGGAAAATTTCCGATGATTTTGATGACAGCTATGATGCGGTGAAGGAAGCTATGAAAAAAGTTGATTTTCTCATCACGACCGGCGGCGTGTCAGTCGGCGATTTTGATTTTCTCCCAGACATTTATAATAAGCTCGGAGCGGAAGTTCTTTTTAACAAAGTGGCAATGCGCCCGGGGAGCGTGACAACTGTCGCCCGGGCCGATGACATGCTGCTGTTCGGCCTTTCAGGCAATCCGTCCGCATGTTATGTCGGATTCACCCTGTTTGTCAAACCGATGATTCAGACGTGGCTTCTGAATGAAAAACCTCATTCCGGATGGGCGGAAGCCGTGTTAACAAACGACTTTCCGAAGCCGAATCCGTTTACGAGATTTGTGAGGGCGTTTGTTTATCATAAGGACGGAAAGATGATGGCGTCACCGGTCGGTCTCGACAAATCAAGCTCAGTCACATCTCTGGCCGAAGCAAACGCGTTTATCCTTCTGCCGGGAGGAACGAGGGGGTATGAAGCGGGCCGGACGGTTCACGCGCTCCTCATCCGTGATGAGAATGGAAGTGAATGGCCGTGGTCAATTCTTTCCCGATCGTCCAGATCGTAGGTTTTCAAAACAGCGGTAAAACAACGTTTATTGAACGTGTGCTGAAAGCGGCGCCGAAAGAGTGCGATATTGGATGTTTAAAACATCACGGACACGGCGGAGAACCGGAACCTTTTTCTGACGGAAAAGACTCGGAGCGTTTTTCAAAAGCCGGGGCCGCGGTTACGGGAGTAGAAGGGGATGGCGTCCTGCAGCTTACGGCGCGAAAAAAATGGGATCTGGCGGGTTTGATCAGTCTGTATGAATGCCTGGGAATTGACGGTCTTCTCATAGAGGGATTTAAACATGCGCCGCATCCGAAAATCATTATGATCAAAGACAGCGAAGATTGGCAAAAGCTGAAGCATTTGGAGCGCGTGATCGCGGTTATCAGCAGAAATACGGAGCATATGCCGGCAGATGCAGGCATGCCCGTTTTCCATGCGGACGATCCGGCTGCCATGATGTTTGTGCTTTCGCAGCTGAAAGGGGAATCTGCATAAATGGAACGTTTTCAAATTACAAGGGAACCTATCATTGCGGAAAATATCGTAAAAAAAGTTGAAAAGCGTGAAGCCGGCGCCATCACAACGTTTATCGGCACGGTCAGAGAGTGGACTGCCGGACGGCGGACGGTGCGTCTCGAATATGAAGCGTATGAACCGATGGCTGTTCAAATGCTTTCTCAAATCGGCGATGAAATCAGTGCGAAATGGGAAGGAGCCGAAGCTGCAATCACTCACCGTGTCGGCGTCCTTGATATCGGAGAAGCAGCGGTCGTAATCGCCGTGTCTTCTCCGCACAGAAAGGCGGCATATGAGGCGAATGAATATGCAATTGAACGGATAAAACAGATTGTGCCGATATGGAAAAAAGAAATCTGGGAAGACGGAGAAGAATGGATAGGCGATCAGCTGGAAACAACGCCCTATCCGAACGGAAAACCGGATTTGCATAAAGGGGAATCGCGATGATTAAAGTATTATTGTTTGCCGGGCTTGCGGAGCAGGCGGGAACACCGGTCATTGAACTTGACGAAAAAGAGACGGCGGCGTCTGCTGTAAAAACGCTGCTAAAGGAACGGTACGGCCTTCAGACGATTGACAATGCCATGATCGCAATCAATGAAACATATGTAAAAGACAACAGCATCGTAACAGAAGGTGATACCATTGCCTTTATCCCTCCTGTAAGCGGAGGGTGAAAAAAGAGCCGGATGTGCATCATTGCCATCCGGCTTTTTTGTATATAGGCGCTGAATTCCAGAGAATATCTAAATGGGATTTAAAGGGATTTGCGATTGAGCTGGTTTTGACTGCATGAATAGGCTGAAGACAGTGCCTTCACAAGGCTTTGAACCTCCCGTCATACCGGTCTGACAATGCTTTTTTTTACATAATTATGGAACGTAAAGCTGAGAATTTGTGTTACAATTTAGCATAAATACGCAAACGGCAAAAAAATTGAAACTTCTCTCAGCCTAAAGCGTACGTATAAACAGAATAATACATAGGAGGCATCAGCAATATGGAACCAAACCTGGAAAAAAGCAATACGGCAGTAACGGAAAAGCCGTCAATTTTCGGCGTCATTACAAGTCCTGTTGTGCAGTTTAAAAGATTAAAAGAGAAGCCGGTCATCGGCATTCCTCTCCTGATTGTCATCATTCTCATCGCGGCCGGCAGTATTTTGCGCGGATTGGGGATGAATTATGAAGAAGTGCTGAACAGCTCATCTCTTGACGGATTGTCGGATGATCAGATTGAAATGACCAAAACCATTGCTAAATTCGGCTCGATGTTCGGAGGAATCTTCGGGGGCATTATCGCTCTGTTTATCGTTCCGCTCATTTACTGGCTGTGCGTTAAAATTTCAGGCGGCGTAACAACTTACAAAAAAATGCTCTCACTCAGCCTGTTTACGGCATTTATTACCAATATCGGCTTAGTTATTAACGGTCTTGTCACTTATTTTACCGGTGCGGGCTCATTGTATGCCGTTACATCTTTGGCGAGTGTCATACCGGCCGGAGGCGGCGTCGCGGTCTTTTTAAGCGCGTTCGACATTTTCAGCATCTGGAGCTATATTCTGCTCGCTTTGGGACTTCGCTATACAGGCGGCATTTCGAAAAAAGCGGCCTGGACTTCCGCGATTGTCCTGTTTGTTATTATGCTTTTAGTTTCGGCAGTCGGAGGACTGTTAAGTTCAGTGACAGCAGGTGTATAACATGAAAAAAATTTGGATCGGAATCGGCATCGCCGTAATTGTTGCAGTATTCATCGGTATCAATATTTATAAGTCTGCCGCTCCCGCGGGCGGCAGCGCCGGGAAAAAAATCGAAACCGGAACCATGGAAAACAGAGAAATCTCCTCTACGGTTATGGTTCCGGGAACACTTAAATTCTCTAAAGAACAGTATGTTTTTTATGAAGCGGATAAAGGAACTCTTGATAAAGTGAAAGTAAAAGAAGGCGACAAAGTAAAAAAAGGGTCGTCGTTAGTCACGTATACAAATGAGCAGCTCAATCTTGATAAAGAACAAAATGAGTTGACAGAACAATCAAAACGGATGCAAATCGAACAAGTTGAAGAAAAACTCAGAGCATTAAACAGCAAGGAACAAGATCTGGCAAAACAAGTGGGAGAAGCGGAAGCCAAAAAACAAATTGAATCCGAACGGACTGATCTGCAGCTTCAGCAAAAAACGGCGGAAATCGAATTAAAGCAATCTGATTTGCAAAAGCAGTCTCTTGAAAATCAGGTGGCGAATCTCAATGTTAAGAGTGAGATGGACGGGACGGTAATCTCGGTAAATCAAGAAGCGGCTTCTAAAAAATCGGATATTCAAGAACCGGTTATACATATAGGAGACCCGGAACACCTGATCGTTGCCGGCAATTTGTCCGAATACGACACGCTGAAAGTGAAAAAGGGACAAAGCGTTACAATTACCTCAGACGCCATTCCAGGTAAAACGTGGAAAGGGAGAGTGGCGGCTGTCGGCCTCGTTCCTGATCAAAAGTCAAGCGCTGCTTCGGGGGAAAGTACGGAACAGGCCGTGCAGTATCCGTTCCAGGTTAAGCTGATCGGAAACCTTCCGGAGGGCAAGCCGGGGTTTAAATTAATTATGAACATTGAAACAGACAAACGGAAAGCCGATACGCTGCCGTCCTCCGCGGTCAAAAAAGACGGAGATGAGCACTGGGTCTTTACGGTAAAAGACGGGAAGGCCAAACGCGTGAAAGTTAAAGTCGGCGATACCGCAAATCAGCTTACGGAGATAAAAGAAGGGCTTTCAAAGGATGATAAAGTCATTCTGAATCCGGCTGACGGTTTGACTGACGGAACGGATGTGAAAGCATAGATGATTCAGCTTTCAAAGGTGAAAAAAAGCTATCAGATCGGCAAGGAGACGTTTGATGTTCTCCGTTCAATCGACTTGACGATTGAAGAAGGAGAATATGTGTCAATTATGGGACCGTCGGGATCGGGAAAATCTACGATCATGAATATCATCGGCTGTCTGGACAGACCGACGTCCGGCAGTTACAGGCTTGCGGGCGAAGATGTTTCTTCATGCACCGAAAAAGAGCTTGCGGCGGTCCGGAACAAATCAATCGGATTTGTCTTTCAGCAATTTCAGCTGCTGCCGCGATTGAATGCAAGAAAAAATGTCGAACTCCCCATGATCTACGCCGGTATCGGCAAAAAAGAGCGTGAGGAACGGGCTGAGCATGCGCTGGAAAAAGTCGGTTTGGCGGATCGGATGCGTCACATGCCGAATGAGCTGTCCGGCGGCCAGAAGCAGCGTGTCGCGATTGCAAGAGCCATTGTGAACGAACCGAAGCTCATTTTAGCTGATGAACCGACCGGCGCGCTGGATACGAAAACAAGCATTTCCATTATGGAGCAGTTCACAGAGCTTAATGCAGAGGGCGTGACCGTGGTGCTTGTGACTCATGAGCCTGAAGTGGCGGACTGTACAAACAGAGTGATTTTCGTCCGTGACGGCATGATCGTTTCCCGCGATGCTGAGCAGAGGAGAGTGGGGGAATGAGCCTGTCAGAAAATCTCCGGATGGCCCTCAGTTCCGTAAGAGCTCACAAGCTGAGATCGATTCTGACAATGCTCGGAATCATTATCGGCGTCGGTTCAGTAATTGTTGTTGTGGCTGTCGGCCAGGGCGGAGAGCAAATGCTGAAGCAATCCATCAGCGGGCCGGGCAATACGATTGAATTGTTTTACATGCCCAGTGATGAAGAATTAACAGCCAATCCGAACGCCTTACAGCAAGCGAGTTTTACAGAAGAAGATATTAATGGATTAAAAGGAGTGGACGGCGTAAAGCAGGTTGTCGCTTCCGCGGTAAAATCCATGACGGCCCGTTACCATGAAGAAGACACGGATATTACGCTGAACGGCATTAACAGCGGCTACATGGACGTAAAAAAGCTGGACGTTCAAGATGGACGGACATTTACGGACAATGATTTTCTTTCCGGGAAAAGAGCAGGAATCATCTCGAAAAAAATGGCTGAAAAGCTGTTCGGGAAAACGTCTCCGCTCGGAAAAATCGTCTGGGCCGGCGGACAGCCCGTTGAAGTAATCGGCGTACTGAAAGAAGAGAGCGGCTTTTTATCGTTAGGACTCAGTGAAATGTATGTGCCGTTCAACATGCTGAAAACGTCTTTCGGTACTAACGACTACAGCAACGTTTCCGTTCAGACGGAGTCCGCTGATCAAATCAAATCAACAGGAAAAGAAGCGGCCCGTCTCTTAAATGACAATCACGGTACAAAAGAGGCCTATCAAGTCATGAATATGGAAGAAATAGCGGCGGGAATCGGCCAGGTCACGACCGTTATGACGACGATCATCGGTTCGATCGCCGGTATTTCTCTCGTTGTCGGCGGGATCGGGGTCATGAATATTATGCTCGTATCAGTGACGGAACGGACAAGAGAAATCGGCATCCGCAAATCGCTCGGTGCCACGAGAGGACAGATTCTGACACAATTCTTAATTGAATCTGTTGTGCTTACATTAATCGGCGGCTTAATCGGAATCTGTCTCGGCTACGGGGGAGCATCACTCGTTTCCCTTATCGCAGGCTGGCCGTCGCTCGTTTCCTGGCAGGTGGTTTGTATCGGTGTGCTGTTCAGTATGCTGATCGGTGTCATTTTCGGCATGCTGCCCGCCAACAAAGCATCACGCTTAGATCCGATTGAAGCGTTACGGTATGAATAACCGGCGCCCCATGCAGTCTGCATGGGGTTTTTTTGTGTTTTAATGATTGAATGAATATAATAGACTTTTTTCATTTATGATAAAAAGAAAATGTCATACAATTGTCCCCCTTTTTGTCGAATTTACAGTTTACAAACCCTATGTACATACGTTAATATGAACAAATGTGAAAGATTTTGATAGTTATTGAATGAATTTGAGTGATTTTAGTTGCTAGAAGTAAAAAAAGCGTTTACAATTATCTTGCAGCCGAAATGAATACGTTTCCAAAGGAGGCGGAATATGCTCACTCCTGAAAGGTATCAGCTGATTATTGATCAGATTGAAAAGCGTGATGTGGTGAAGATTCAAGAGCTGATAAGCATGACAAATGCTTCTGAATCAACGATCAGAAGAGATTTATCAACACTTGAAGAGCGCGGATTTTTAAAGCGCGTTCACGGCGGGGCGTCTAAACTTTCCAACAGCAGGCAAGAACCCGATATGCTTGAAAAATCCTCCAAAAACCTTCAGGATAAACTGAAGATCGCAGAAGAAGCGGCATCTTTATTAGAAGAAGGTGACTGTATTTATCTTGATGCGGGAACAACTACATTGCACATGATTGATTTTATAGATCCATCTAAGGACATTGTGGTTGTCACAAACGGAGTTATGCATATCGACGCTTTAATAAGGAAAGGGATCCCCTTTTATCTTCTCGGAGGATATGTGAAGCATAGAACAGGTGCGATGATCGGCGGCGCCTCATTAACGGCGGTCAGCCAGTACCGTTTTGACAAAAGCTTCCTCGGGGTGAACGGCGTGCACATTGAAGCAGGCTTTACAACACCCGATCCGGATGAGGCTCTTCTGAAGACAAAGGCTGTGAGACAGGCGAAAAATGCGTATGTTTTAGCCGATCCTTCTAAATTCGGCGAGATTTCTTTCGCAGCGTTCGCCGCCTTGGGCGATGCCGCTATCATTACCACTGAAGCTGAAGAACTTGCATTCGATAATTACCAAGAAAAAACTGTCGTAAAGGTAGTGAAACCATGATTTACACTGTAACCCTCAATCCGTCTGTTGACTATATCGTTCACGTTGAAGATTTTGCCGTAGGCGGTTTAAACCGTTCCAGCTATGACACGAAGTATCCCGGCGGAAAAGGCATCAACGTTTCGAGATTACTGAAAAGACACCATGTGCCGTCAAAAGCATTGGGATTTGTCGGCGGATTTACCGGAAACTATATCACGTCATTTTTGCAGCAGGAAGGTCTGGAAACGGCTTTTTCTGAGGTGGATGAAGACACGCGTATAAATGTAAAACTGAAAACGGGCGATGAAACGGAAATTAACGGACAGGGCCCGACGATTTCAGACGAAGTGTTCAATGCCTTTTTAGAACAGTTCTCCGCTCTGGAAGAAGGAGACATCGTCGTTTTAGCGGGAAGCATTCCTTCTTCCCTGCCGCATAACACGTATGAAAAAATTGCTGAGGCATGCAGAAAGCAGAATGCCCGGGTAGTGGTGGACATCTCCGGTGAAGCGCTGATGAAAGCGACAGAAATGAAACCGTTTTTGATGAAACCGAATCATCATGAGCTTGGGGAAATGTTCAATACGGTCATTGATTCAGCCGAAGCTGCCGTTCCTTACGGTAAAAAATTGATTGAACAAGGCGCTGAACATGCGATTGTTTCGATGGCTGGCGACGGTGCGCTTTTATTTACGAAAGAGGCGGTTTTCCTCGCCAATGTTCCTAAAGGAAAGCTTGTCAATTCGGTAGGCGCGGGTGATTCCGTCGTCGCGGGATTCCTTGCGGGAATTTCAAAACAGCTGCCTTTGGAAGATGCGTTCCGTTTAGGAGTTGCTTCCGGAAGCGCGACGGCATTTTCTGAAGAACTCGGAACTGAAGAGTTTGTACAGCAGCTTCTTCCTGAAGTTAAAGTCACACGTCTATAGAGGAGGAAAGAAAAGTGAAGATAACTGAGCTGTTAACAAGAGATACAATTCATCTCAATATAGAAAGCAAAGAGAAAGAAAACGTTATCGATGAAATGGTGACAGTGCTTGACAAAGCCGGCAGATTAAATGACAGAGAGGCTTACAAAGCAGCCATTTTAAATCGTGAAAGCCAAAGCTCGACGGGAATCGGCGAAGGCATTGCCATTCCTCATGCGAAGACGGCGAGCGTCATTAACCCGGCCATCGCATTCGGCCGTTCAAAAGATGGTGTGGATTATGAATCATTAGACGGTCAGCCGGCACACCTGGTCTTTATGATTGCGGCAACCGAAGGAGCGAATAATACGCACCTTGAGGCATTATCAAGACTTTCAACGCTTCTCATGCGTGAGGAAATCCGCAAACAGCTTCTTGAAGCTGAATCAGAAGATGCGATCATTGACATCATCAATCAGCATGACAAAGATGACGATGAGGAAGAAGAAGAGCAGGAAGAACAGGCAGCGCCGTCAGGAAAAGGCAAAATCCTTGCCGTTACGGCATGTCCGACAGGTATCGCCCATACGTTTATGGCAGCTGACGCACTGAAGGAAAAAGCGAAAGAGCTCGGCGTTGACATTAAAGTCGAGACAAACGGCTCAAGCGGTATCAAACATAAGCTGACGGCTCAAGAAATTGAAGACGCGCCTGCGATTATCGTGGCGGCTGATAAACAGGTTGAAATGGAACGCTTTAAAGGCAAACATGTTCTTCAAGTGCCTGTGACGGCCGGTATCAGACGTCCTCAGGAACTGATTGAAAAAGCCGTTAACCAAGATGCGCCGATTTACGAGGGCAGCGGCGGAGGATCTTCCGCTTCAAATGAGGACGGCCCGAAACAGAAATCAGGAACAAGCATCGGAAGTACTTTCTATAAACACTTAATGAGCGGTGTCAGCAACATGCTGCCATTTGTCGTCGGCGGCGGAATTCTCGTTGCGATCTCATTCTTCTGGGGAATTCATTCAGCTGATCCGAAAGACCCGACATACAACACGTTTGCTGCAGCACTGAACTTTATTGGTGACGGTAATGCGTTAAAGCTGATTGTTGCAGTTCTTGCCGGATTCATCGCAATGAGTATTGCGGACCGTCCGGGATTTGCGCCGGGTATGGTCGGCGGATTTATGGCTACGCAGGCGAATGCCGGATTCTTAGGCGGACTGATTGCCGGATTCTTAGCCGGTTATGTCGTCATCCTGCTGAAAAAGCTGTTTGTCTTTATTCCTCAATCTCTTGATGGATTAAAACCTGTATTGATTTATCCGCTGCTCGGTATTTTTATCACAGGAGTTCTGATGCAATTTGTCATAAACACTCCTGTCGCAGCGTTTATGAATTTCTTAACAAATTGGCTTGAAAGCCTTGGAACTGGAAATCTTGTTTTAATGGGTATTATTTTAGGCGGTATGATGGCTATCGACATGGGCGGCCCGCTCAATAAAGCGGCGTTCACTTTTGGAATTGCGATGATCGATGCCGGAAACTATGCGCCGCATGCGGCCATCATGGCGGGCGGAATGGCTCCGCCGCTTGGAATCGCACTGGCGACAACATTCTTTAAACACAAATTCTCTAAACGTGACCGTGAAGCCGGTATTACGTGCTACTTCATGGGAGCAGCTTTCGTTACAGAAGGCGCCATCCCGTTTGCAGCGGCTGATCCGCTTCGCGTCATCCCTGCAGCCGTTGTCGGTTCTGCGGTAGCGGGCGGGTTGACAGAATTTTTCCGGGTAACGCTTCCTGCACCGCACGGAGGAATATTCGTTGCATTCATTACGAACCATCCGCTGCTTTACTTAATGAGCATCGTGATCGGAGCGATTATAACGGCGGTTATCTTGGGAATCGTCAAAAAACCGGTTGTAGAGAAATAAGCAAAAAGCGTCCTTTACGGGCGCTTTTTTCAATCATGTACGCATAGAAGCGTTATGTATTTTATGATGAGTTATGATAAAGTAAAGATGGTACATGAACTGAAACAGTGATCGTCTAGGAGGAACCACGTTGACTGAAGAACAAAAACCTACTTCTGAAAAATCGGTAAAAAGAAAATCCAACACATATTGGGAATGGGGAAAGGCCATCATTATAGCGGTTGCACTTGCGCTGTTAATCCGCCATTTCCTGTTTGAACCGTACTTAGTGGAAGGATCATCAATGTACCCGACATTACATGACGGTGAAAGGCTGTTTGTCAACAAAAGCGTCAATTATATCGGAGAAATCGAGCGGGGAGACATCGTCATTATTAACGGCGATACATCGAAAGTCCATTATGTAAAGCGGCTCATCGGAAAACCTGGAGAAACGGTGGAAATGAAAAATGACACGCTTTATATAAACGGCAAAAAAATCGCAGAACCGTACCTCGCGAGCAATAAAAAAGAAGCGAAAAAACTGGGAGTCAACCTGACGGGAGATTTCGGCCCCGTAAAGGTTCCGAAAGGCAAATACTTCGTCATGGGAGACAATCGGCTGAACTCAATGGACAGCCGGAACGGACTCGGTTTAATTGCCGAAAACCGGATCGTCGGCACCTCGAAGTTTGTGTTCTTCCCATTTCATGATATGCGTCAGACAAAATAAAAACGCCGCGCTGCCCGATTTGGACAGCAGGCGTTTTTTATTTGGCAAACGAGGCGGCGACGGCGATGAACAATACCGTGGCCAGCACTGATCCGACAATGGCCAGAACGCTGAAAAAAAGATTCACCTGCTGCTTCTCTTTGCCGCGTTTTTCAAGCATCCGTTTTGAAAAGAGATGCGAAAACGTATAAATGAGGGCGATTCCGACGTACAAGCCGATGTCACGTGCGGTAAAGCCTGTGACGGCCAGAAAAACCCCGGTAAAGAAAATCATAAGACAATATTCTGTGAGTGTTAAAAGCTTCAACTTGTTCCTCCGTGATGAATATGTATATATATCTATTGTATCACAGGGCTCCGGGTTTGCCTGCATCTTTTCAAACCCGTATATTCGCAGGGAAACATTTCTCTTCCCCTTTATTCATGGTATACTTTTAATGATGATAGACACGATGGAGGATTCTAAATGATTGCTGTAAATAATGTGAGCTTGCGTTTTGCGGATCGCAAGTTATTTGAAGATGTCAATATTAAATTTACGCCGGGCAACTGCTACGGATTAATAGGCGCAAACGGTGCCGGAAAATCAACATTTTTGAAAATTTTATCCGGTGAGCTGGAGCCGCAGACCGGCGATGTCCATATGAGCCCGGGCGAACGTCTTGCCATTCTGAAGCAGAACCACTTTGAATATGAAGACTTCGAAGTGCTGAAAGTCGTCATTATGGGACATAAACGTTTATACGAAGTCATGCAGGAAAAAGACGCGATTTATATGAAGCCTGATTTTTCAGATGAAGACGGCATCCGCGCCGCTGAGCTTGAAGGAGAGTTTGCGGAATTAAACGGATGGGAAGCTGAAAGTGAAGCCGCTATTTTGTTAAAGGGCCTGGGCATCTCTGAAGACCTGCATACGAAGAAAATGGCGGACTTAGGCGGTTCAGAAAAGGTGAAAGTGCTTTTGGCACAGGCGCTGTTCGGCAAGCCGGACGTTCTGCTGCTTGATGAACCGACCAACCACTTGGATCTGAAAGCGATTCAGTGGCTGGAAGAGTTTTTAATCAACTTTGAGAACACAGTCATCGTCGTATCCCATGACCGTCACTTTTTAAATAAAGTGTGCACGCACATCGCCGATCTTGATTTTAATAAAATTCAAGTGTACGTCGGCAACTATGATTTCTGGTATGAATCAAGCCAGCTTGCTTTAAAGCTTTCTCAGGAAGCCAACAAGAAAAAAGAAGAGCAGATTAAACAGCTTCAGGAGTTCGTGGCCAGATTCAGCGCCAACGCCTCTAAATCAAAGCAGGCGACATCAAGAAAGAAACTCCTTGATAAAATCACGCTTGATGATATCAAACCGTCATCACGCCGTTATCCTTATGTCAATTTCACGCCGGAACGTGAGATCGGAAATGACGTGCTGCGGGTTGAAGGCTTAACAAAAACGATTGACGGGGTTAAGGTGCTTGATAACGTCAGCTTTATTATGAACAGAGAAGATAAAATCGCTTTTACGGGACGCAACGAACTTGCCGTTACGACATTGTTTAAAATCATTTCCGGGGAAATGGAAGCTGACAGCGGCACATTTAAATGGGGCGTGACCACTTCTCAGGCGTACTTCCCTAAAGACAACAGCGAATATTTTGACGGCAGCGATGCGAACCTTGTTGACTGGCTCCGCCAATACTCGCCGCATGACCAAAGTGAAAGCTTTCTGCGCGGTTTCTTAGGACGCATGCTGTTCTCAGGAGAAGAAGTCAACAAAAAATCAAACGTCCTTTCCGGAGGAGAAAAAGTGCGCTGCATGCTTTCAAAAGCGATGCTTTCCGGCGCGAACATTTTAATTCTGGATGAACCGACAAACCACTTAGATTTGGAATCCATTACGGCGCTTAACAACGGCTTAATCAGCTTTAAAGGCGCTATGCTGTTTTCATCTCATGACCATCAGTTTGTACAGACAATTGCCAACCGCATCATTGAATTAACGCCTAAAGGCATTGTTGACAAACAAATGTCTTATGACGAATTTCTTGAAAACGCGGATGTACAGAAAAAACTTGAAGAGCTATACGCGTAATAAAGAAGCAGGGGAGACTCTGCTTTTTTATTTATGAAAAAAGTTTTCAATCTTCTGACTTCCCGTTACAATAAATGAATACATAACTTGAAAAGAGACGGAGGAATGCATCATGAAGTTTTTAGTTGTCGGAGCTGGAGGAGTGGGCGGATATATCGGCGCGCGTCTTGCAGAAAAGGGAAATGACGTGACGTTTCTCGTCCGCAAGAAACGGGCGGAACAATTACAAGAGACGGGATTGACCGTCAAAAGTGAAAAAGGTGATGTTTCAATCAAGCCGAAATTAATCATGGCGGGCGAAGAAGGAGCATTTGACGCGGTTATCATCGCTTCAAAAGCGTATTCTTTGCAGGACGTCATTCGGGATGTCAAACCGTTTGTCAAACCTTCGTCGGTCATTATTCCTTTTTTAAATGGATACAGGCACTATAACCAGCTGTTTGAAGCTTTTTCAAAACGGCAGGTGCTGGGCGGCCTCTGCTTTATTGAGAGCGCCCTTAACGACAAAGGGGACATTCTTCATACGAGCGCTGCCCACCGCTTTGTTTTCGGTGAATGGAGCGGGGAACGCACGGAACGTATGAATGAGCTGGAAAACGCATTTGCAGGTGTGAAAGCGGATGTCATCATCAGCCGGGATATTGAAAAGGACATTTGGAAAAAATATATGTTTATTGCCGCGCAGGCGGGAGTGACCACTCTGTTTCAACAGCCGGTCGGACCGATTTTAGAAACAGAAGGCGGCCGCAACACGGCAAAGCGCCTCTTTGCTGAAATCGGCGCCATTTTCAAGGCTGCCGGCATCCCGAAAGATCCTGGTCTGGAAGAAGAGAGTTATCGCACATTGACAAGCATGTCTTACCATATGAAATCGTCGATGCTGAGAGATATGGAAAAGGGCAGGGTGACGGAAGGTGATCATTTACACGGATTTTTGCTTGAGAAAGCGAAAGGCTTGTCAGTTGATGCACCTGTTTTGGAAACCGTCTGCGCCAACTTGCAAATGTATGAAGCGAAATAAAAAAAGGAGGCCTGATCGCCTCCTTTTTTTATTAAAATGCCCAGTTTCCGTTTCTGAAGATCGGTTCTCTTTTGCCGTCCGCCGTAATGCCGTCGATATTCATATCTTTGGAACCGACCATAAAATCTACGTGTGTAATGCTTTCATTTAAGCCCTCTTTGACAAGCTCTTCCCGTGTCATTTGTTTGCCGCCCTCAATATTAAAGGCATACGCACTGCCGATCGCCAAGTGGTTAGAGGCGTTTTCATCGTACAGTGTGTTGTAAAATAAAATATTTGATTGTGAAATCGGTGAATCGTACGGCACTAAGGCCACTTCACCGAGATAGTGTGAGCCTTCATCGGTTTCGACGATGCCTTTTAAAATCTCCTCGCCTTTTTCAGCTTTCACATCGACAATGCGGCCGTTTTCAAAGGTAAGAGTGAAGTTATCAATAATGTTGCCGCCGTAGCTCAGCGGTTTCGTGCTGGAAACGGTGCCGTTCACCCCGTCACGCTGCGGGAGGGTGAAAACCTCTTCTGTCGGCATGTTGGCCATGAATTCGTGCCCGCTCTCATTCACGCTTCCCGCGCCTGCCCATACATGTTTTTTCGGCAGTTCAATGGTTAAGTCTGTTCCTTCAGCCTGATAATGCAGGGCGCTGTAATGTTTTTTGTTTAAGTGTTCCACTTTTTCATGAAGGTTTTGATCATGTTTTTTCCATGCTTCCACAGGGTTTTCTTCATTTACGCGGGTCGTTTTGAAAATTTCTTCCCATAAAAGCTGAACGGCTGTTTCTTCCGGCTGATCCGGGAACACTTTTTTCGCCCAGCCTGTTGAAGCCGCTCCGATCACCGTCCAGCTGACCTTATCTGATTGAATATATTGTCTGTATGTATGCAATGCTTTTCCGGCGGCTTTTTGGAACGCTGCAATCCGTTTGCCGTCAGTGCCTTTTAACAGGTCGGGGTCGGATGAGACGACAGAAATAAACGCAGCCCCTTTTTTCGCGAGCTCTTCTTTGCCTTTTGCTTCCCATTCAGGATACTCTTCAAACGCTTCAAAAGGTGCCATCTCGTATTTTAATCTGGACAGTTCATCGTCCTGCCAATTTACGGTGACGTTTTTTGCGCCTTTTTCATAAGAATGTTTGGCAAGCAGTCTGACAAGTTCCCGGACATCAGTTGAGGCATTGATTACGACATGCTGTCCTTTTTGGACATTGACGCCGACTTCTACCGCCAGCTGAGCATATGTATGTAACTTTTCAGTAAACGAACTCATCGTTCATTCCTCCTCATCGGTTTTTCTCATCATATCAAATATCGCCTCATAAAGGAAAGAAAGGAGCACAAACGAAAAAGACACAGCTTTTGCTGCGTCTTTACGGGTGATTCAGTTTTACGGCGCCGCCGGCCGGAGAATGGGGCATATTGGCCAGTGATATGCTCATACCCCCCAAAATAATTCCGCTTAAAATGACGGCTACTGCTACGCGTCTTCCCACATCTCTAAGCATATGCTTCCTCCTTAATGTTTCTCCAGTTCTCACAATATGAGCCGGCCGGAGAAAAAAGAAGCACAATCTTATTATTTAATCGCTTTTTGCAGCTTGTCGATGACGTCTAATGAACGTCCCGTGCCGATAGCCACTGATTCAAGCGGATTTGCCGCCAAATGAACGGGAACGACGATTTCATCTGTCAGCCATTCTTTCATCCCGTTTAAAAGGGAGCCTCCGCCGGTTAACACGACGCCGCGGTCAACGATATCACCGCTGAGCTCCGGCGGACAATCTTCAAGTGTCGCTCTGATCGCTTCAAGAATATGCAGGAGCGACTCACGCATCGCGTGCTGAATTTCATTAGATTGCAGTCTGATTGTCTTCGGCAGACCGGTTACAAGGTCACGCCCGCGGATTTCCATCGTTTCCGGCACATGTTCGATCAATGCAAAACCGATTTCCATTTTCACTTGTTCTGCCGTACGTTCCCCGATCAGCAGGTTGTATTTTTTTCTGACGAACGAGGCGATATCTTCATCAAGCTGGTCGCCGCCGATTCTGATCGAATGGCAGGATACGACGCCCCCGAATGAGATGATGGCGACTTCAGTCGTACCGCCGCCGATATCTACGACGACGTTTGCGACCGGCTCGTCAACAGGGAGGTCGGCCCCGATTGCAGCGGCTACGGGTTCTTCAATCAAGTGAACGTTTTTCGCTCCGCAGTTTTTGACAGCGTCACTGATGGCGCGTCGTTCAACGGCTGTTGAGCCTGAAGGCGTGCAGACGACGACATTCGGTTTGCGGAAAGTCATTCCGATTTTTTTTCCGGCTTTTTTCATAATGTGTTTTAATAAGTCAGTTGTCATATCATAATCAGCAATGACACCGTCTTTCATCGGCCGAACGGCGACGATTTTCCCCGGCGTCTTTCCGATCATGCTTTTGGCATCCGTTCCGATGGCAAGCACCGCTTTCGTTGTTGTATCTACAGCGACAACGGAAGGCTCGTTTAAAATAATTCCTTTATTTTTACTGTAAACAAGTATATTAGCGGTTCCTAAGTCGATTCCGATCTCAGTTGATTGAAACATGTTTTCACCCAATCCCTATCCTGATTTAATTGATTCTACATTTAAAGTTTCTGAGAAAAACCACGATTTTTGGGGGTTTCCGCCGGGAATGAAATGTTTTTGTAAAAAAGGAGGGAAAGTCTGTATCCCATATTTCAAAAGGATTTTCTTCTGTAAAAAAACATTCAGTTCCGGATGCTGAGAAACTTTTGCTCCGTTCCTTTCGTCTACGTTTATGAAGGATTTTCCTTGGACATAAAGAAGAGACATTAAAGGAAGTAGGGGATTTCTATGAAATCAATTGGTGTAGTAAGAAAAGTAGACGAACTCGGGCGTATTGTCATGCCGATTGAATTGAGAAGAGCATTGGATATCGCTATTAAAGATAGTATTGAATTTTTCGTTGACGGAGACAAAATTGTCTTGAAAAAATACAAGCCGCACGGCATTTGCTTAATGACGGGGGAAATTACTCCCGAAAATCAGGAGTACGGCAACGGCAAAATTATTTTAAGTCCTGAAGGAGCGAAAATGCTGCTTGAGGAAATCGAGGAAGCGTTAAAAGATAGATCATAATCAGCAAAAAGGGCGGAGCATCATTCCGTCCTTTTATTATGAACTTGTGCAAAAACTCACGGGAAAAGTAAGCGAACCTGCTCAATTAATTGGGAATAGTTATCATTTTTTAGTCAATAATGCAGTCAACAATGTTACAATATATGTAGAAATGCTAGCGGCAGGTGGGACTATGGGAAAATATCAAGCGCGTATCATTTCCTTAATCTTGGCAATGATTTTTATTATGTTTTGGGATTATTTATTTTATATAATTGAACGGAATCCGATTAACTGGCCCGTTGACATCACCTTTACCGCCGTCACATTAATCAGCGTCTGGCTGCTGGCTTATTATGTGGATAATAAAAAGCAGCTGCTGGCGGAGCTGAAGGACAGCGAGCAGAAAGCAAAGGCGCTTTCAGATGAGAAAAACCGGATTATGGACAATCTGCAGGAAATCGTTTTTCAGACGGATGCACAAGGGAATATTACATATTTGAATCAGGCCTGGACGGCGATTACGGGCCACTCCATCAGCGAATGTATGGGCACGATGTATAATGATTATTTTATAAAAGAAAAACATATCATTGATTATATTATCTCCCAAATCAAGCAGCAGTCCCCGTCAGGAATGTTTACGGCCAAATATATTAAAAGAGACGGCTCGATCTTTTGGGGAGAAGTCCATTATAAGCTGTATTATGACCGCAGACAGAAATTTGTCGGAAGCCTGGGGACGATGTCTGATATCAGTGAACGGAAAAAAGCGGTCGACGAGCTTCTGGAAACGAACGAACGCCTTGCCATGCAATCTCAAAAGCTGGCCATTGCCGGGGAGCTTGCGGCAGGAATCGCCCATGAAGTAAGAAATCCTTTAACGTCAGTCAGCGGCTTTCTCCAGCTGATGAAAGCCCAGTATCCGGAAAGAACGGATTATTTTGATATTATTTTTTCGGAGATTAAAAGGATTGACCTTGTGCTGGGGGAGCTGCTTCTGCTCGCCAAGCCGCAGACCGTAACGTTTACCGCTCATCATCTCAACCATATTTTACGGCAGGTGGCGACGCTTCTTGACACGAACGCGGTGCTGTCGAACACTGTGATTGAGAAGGATTTCAGGCAGACTGAGTCCTGTATGGTCAACGGTGACGAAAACCAGCTGAAACAGGTATTTATCAATATTATTAAAAATGCGATTGAAGCGATGCCTGACGGCGGGAATATTCATATTTATACAAAACGGGATGAAGAATACGCGGTGATCAGCATACAGGATGAAGGAAACGGCATGTCGAAAGAAAAGCTTGAAAACATCGGGAAACCGTTTTTCTCAACAAAAGATCAGGGAACGGGTCTCGGGCTTCCGATTTGTTTACGAATTCTGAAGGAGCATAATGGTAAACTTAACATTAAGAGCAAAAATGGAGAAGGCAGTACGTTTCAGGTGATTCTGCCGTTAGAAGCGGCTGCTGTCCAAAAGGAGGAAAAATAACTTGCTTCTTTTTGTATACGGTTTGTTACGGAAGCGTGAAGAAAACCATGAACTGCTGAAAGGCGCTCCGTGTGTGTGCGAGCAGGCCGCGATAAACGGCGTGCTGTACGAAACGGATAAAGGTCAGCCTGCGGCGTCTTTAGCAGAAACAGCTTTTGTGTACGGGGAATTGTATGAAACAGATCATCAGATGATCCGTAAGCTGGATGCGTATTATGCTGATTTTGATCGAAAAGAGGTTGCCGTGACGACGGATGCCGGGAATAAAACCGCCTTCGCATATGTCGTAAAGCCCGACCAGTGTGCCTCATTCAGCCGTATCAAAAGCGGAGACTGGAAAGAATACCGTTTTATGAAACGGGAGGATGACAGTCCGGTTTATTATTTCGCATACGGCTCCTGTATGGACAATGCCCGGTTTAAACAGGCGGGGGTCGACCACTTTTTTGCCGAGCCGGTCGGAGGGGCGGTTGTTGAAGGGTATTCGACGAGATTCACGTTAAGGCGTCCTGACGGTTCCAGAGCCGATCTTGTTGAAGACGGGGGACGAACTGAAGGCGTGCTGTACAAGCTCCCGTTTGAAGCGGCAACCTATCTGTACAAAAGAGAAGGTGTTGATAACCACACATACCGTCCAGCGTTCATAGAAGTGTGTGCCGGCGGCCGTGTATACAGAGGCGTCCTGACGTTTCTCGTTCTTGATAAAGCTGAGGAAATTGCGCCTCCGGGTCACTATCAGGAAGAAATCGAACGCGGAGCGGACCTGTATTTATCACCCGCCTTTTCAGAAAAGCTTAAACGCTATATGAACTCGTTGCCGAAAATGTGATACTATTCCTATTAGAGATATTGTTTAAAGGAGTACTGTTATGAGAAAAGAGTTTGCCGTTATCGGTCTCGGACGCTTCGGCGGAAGTATTTGCAAAGCATTAAGTGAAGAGGGCCTTGAGGTCATGGCGATGGATATTGATGAAGATAAAGTAAATGAATACGCCAAAATCGCATCACACGCGGTCATTGGCGATTCAACCGATGAATCGGTGCTGAAAAACTTAGGGCTGCGCAACTTTGACCACGTCATTGTGGCAATCGGCGAAAATATACAGGCGAGCATTTTAACGACGCTGATCTTAAAGGAACTCGGCGTGAACACGATCACGGTTAAAGCGCAGAACGATTATCATGAGAAAGTGCTTGCGAAAATCGGGGCCGATCACATCGTCCACCCTGAACGTGACATGGCAAAACGCATCGCCCACAACATCGTATCAAATAATGTGCTTGATTATTTGGAGCTGTCCGACGAACACAGCATTGTGGAGATCGTGGCCAACAGCAGGCTTGCGGGCAACACACTGCTTGATCTGGACATCCGGGCGAAGTACGGCATTAATATCGTGGCCATCAAGAGAGAAAAAGAAGTGATCGTATCTCCGCTGGCGACTGAAATGATCCAAAAAGAAGATATTCTCATCGTTATCGGCTCTCTTACGGACATTTCCCGATTTGAAAAAAGAGTGCTTCACACAAAGTGAAAAGCCGTCCGTAAAAGGACGGTCTTTTATTATGTCAGAATAGAAAGACATTTATCGTGTAAGCGGTATTTTCTGCAATTTTTATTGACTATGATCAGGCGATCCGATAGCATATTGTACCATATAAAGAAAAAGAGGAGGCCTCATTTTGAACAAAGAAACACTGGCTGAACGGCTGAATGCATCAGCCGGCAGACAAAAAGCCGATACCGTCATTAAAAACGGAAAAATCATGGATGTATTTAACCAGGAATGGATTTCTGCAGATATCGCCATTACGGGCGGAGTGATCGTCGGGCTGGGCGAATATGAAGGGGAAGAAGTCATTGATGCAGAAGGTCAAATGATCGTTCCGGGCTTTATTGACGGACATGTTCATATCGAGTCCTCTATGGTTACTCCGATTGAATTTGCTAAAGCCGTCCTCCCACACGGAGTGACTACTGTCATTACTGATCCTCACGAAATTGCGAACGTTTCCGGAGCAAAAGGCATTTCTTTTATGATAGAGCAGGCGAAAAAGGCGCCGCTGAACATCCGTTTCATGCTTCCTTCCTGTGTTCCCGCCGCTAGCTTTGAACGCTCAGGAGCCGTATTAAAAGCCGAGGATTTAAAGCCTTTTTATCAGGAGAAAGAGGTGCTCGGACTTGCGGAAGTAATGGATTATGTGTCTGTTACGGAAGGTGAAGAGGATATGCTTCAGAAACTGCTTGATGCCAAGCGTCACGGAAAACGGATCGACGGGCATTTAGCCGGACTGTCTTCAGATATCATCAATATATACAGAACCGCAATGGTGTCAAATGATCATGAAGTGACGACAAAAGAAGAAGCGCTGGACAGAATCAGACGGGGAATGTATGTCATGCTGCGCGAAGGATCGGTGGCAAAAAATACGCTCAATGTGCTGCCGGCGGTGAATGAAAAAAACGCGCGGCGCTTTTTCTTTTGCACGGATGATAAGCATGTAGATGATCTGCTTTCAGAAGGAAGTGTGAACCACCAAGTCAAAATGGCGATAAAGGCGGGACTTGATCCATTCCTTGCGTATCAGCTCGCCAGTTTAAATGCGGCTGAGTGCTACGGCCTTGAAACAAAAGGGGCGGTAGCGCCGGGTTTTGACGCAGATCTGCTGTTCATTTCAGATGTACGGGAGGCTGCCGTCACGAAGACCATGGTCGCCGGCCGGACCGTTGCCGAGAACGGACGCACGGTTTATGAACAGTCTGCCGGTTCCTATTCGCCGGACCAGGCGCTGTTGGATACAGTGCGGCTGAGATCGCCGCTGACTGAATCTGATTTTTATATGCCGATTCATGAGGGCAGGAAAATGAAAGTAATCGAAATGATACCGAATCATTTGGAGACGAGAAAAAAAGAAGTGCCTGCACCGTCTGCTGACGCGTTTTGTCCTGATACAGAAAATGATTTATTAAAAATCGCCGTCACAGAGCGGTACAGCGGCGAAAAAATGATAGGACTCGGGATTGTACAAGGGTTCGGGTTAAAAGAAGGCGCCATCGCCACAACCATTTCTCACGATTCCCATAATATCATCGCCGTCGGTACAAACGATGCCGATTTGGCAAAAGCAATCAACAGGCTCCGTGACACCGGAGGAGGATTAACAGCCGTGAAAAACGGAGAATTGCTTCACTCCGTTCCGCTTCCGATCGCCGGGCTTTTGTCTGATAAGTCGGCGGAATGGGTCAATGACAGCTTGGGCGTGCTTCATGAAAAGCTTCCTCTGCTCGGATTCACCGGTGATTTCAATCCGTTTCTCACATTATCGTTTTTAGCGCTTCCGGTGATTCCGGATATTAAAATGACAGCAGCCGGTCTGTTTGATGTCAAAGCCTTTCAGCATATTCCGCTGCAATAAAAAAACTGCACTCATTACGAGTGCAGTTTTTTTTAGACCTCCATAATGATCGGAAGGATCATCGGGCGGCGTTTTGTTTTTTCGTATAGGAACGGAGCAAGCGTATCGGTAATTTCGTTTTTAATTTCGGACCACTGCGTTGTTTTCCGATCCATTACTTTCTCCAGATGGTTCGAAATCAGCTGCTGCGCGTCATTGATCAAATCACCGGATTCTCTCATGTATACAAAACCTCTTGAGATTAAATCAGGCCCCGCCGAAACCTTAAAGTCGTCCATATTGATGCTGACAACAACGATAACAAGGCCTTCTTCTGAAAGAATGCGGCGGTCGCGGAGCACGATATTGCCGATATCACCGATTCCGCTTCCGTCAATGTAAACGGAGCCGGACGGAATTTTGCCTGCCACAGCGGCTTCTTCGCCTTTGAGGGCCAGCACTTCGCCATTATCCATGATAAAGCAGTTTTCTTCGGGTATGCCGCAATCAGTCGCGAGTTTGACGTGCATTTTCTGCATTCTGTACTCACCGTGAATCGGCATAAAGAACTTCGGTTTGATCAGGCGGAGCATTAATTTCTGCTCTTCCTGTCCGCCGTGTCCGGATGTATGAATGTCATTCAATGAACCGTGAATGACTTCTGCGCCCGCACGGTACAGCTGGTTGATGGTGCGGCTTACGCTGATTGTGTTTCCGGGAATCGGAGAGGAAGAAAAGACGACCGTATCTCCGGGATTAATGGAAATCTGCCGGTGCGTCCCGTTAGCGATGCGTGATAACGCCGCCATCGGTTCACCTTGGCTTCCCGTACATAAAATCGTTACCTTATTGGCAGGCAAACGATTGATTTCGTTATGCTCAATAAACGTATTTTTAGGACAAGTAATGTAACCGAGATTTTGTCCGATTTCAATAGCCGATTCCATACTGCGTCCGAATACGGCAACTTTTCTGCCGTTTAAAACGGCTGCTTCAATCACCTGCTGAAGACGGTGTATATTCGAAGCGAATGTCGCAAATATAATTCTGCCGTCCACTTTTCGGAAAATATCGTGAATGCTTTCGCCTACGCGGCGTTCTGACATGGTGAAATCAGGAACCTCACTGTTTGTACTGTCAGAAAGCAGGCACAAAACGCCTTCTTTCCCGATTTCAGCCATCTTTGTCAAGTTTGCCGGTTCGCCTACCGGTGTGAAATCGAACTTAAAGTCCCCGGTATGTACGATATTGCCCGGCGGTGTTTTGACGACGATTCCGTATGAATCCGGAATGCTGTGTGTCGTTCTGAAGAAGGATACTGACGTCTTGCGGAACTTCACGATGTCGTCTTCACCGATGATGTTTAATTTGGTCTGTCTTAACAGCCCGTGCTCTTCAAGTTTATTCCGAAGTAAGCCGATCGCGAGTTTACCGCCGTAAACGGGAATATTTACTTGTCTGAGCAGGTACGGAATACCGCCGATATGGTCTTCGTGACCGTGGGTGATAAACAGACCTTTAATTTTATCTTCATTTTTTACTAAATACGTGTAATCGGGGATTACGTAATCAATGCCGAGAAGTTCATCTTCCGGGAACTTGATTCCCGCATCAATCAGTACAATTTCATCCTGAAACTGCACCCCGTACGTATTTTTCCCGATCTCGCCCAATCCGCCGAGGGCGAAAACGGCAGTCTGGTCATTTTTTACAAATTTCATTCCGCTCATAACTCCAATACTTTAAAATTTTCGCTCTGCTTCTCATATTCTAAAAAAGCACCGTCCACAGGCTGAACAAATTCAATGTTGTATTTCTGATCTTTCAGTTTCGTTCTGACGTCCCGTTCTGAAACGCCCTCAATGTAAAGTGAATCTGTTTTTTCCCGAACAGGTACTTCGTCAGCCTTCTCTTGATAAAATACCTTATAAATCATCCAAATCTCTCCTTAAATGCCGTATGTTAGACTCGCTTATTCTATTATATTCGAAAACGGATTATAAGGAAAGTCTCGAGCAAAAAAGGGACTTTCAAAAACCGAAAGATCCCTTCTACGCGATGACTTTTTTTCGGAGCATTCCGCCCCACTGTCTTCTGAGTTTCTTCCGTAATCGGCGCAGCATCGTATACCTCCTTTAAAGCCCTTTATAGCAGTAGTATGCGGAAAAAATGAATTTGTTTTCGTGGGTAAAACTGGAATTTCATCAAGGCGGTTTTCCGGAAGAAAAACTTTCTGTATGATGATATTGAAAAAGACACGACTGATAAACGGGAAAAAGGAGAAATTGACATGAAACCAAAATTGATCTTTTTTGATATTGACGGCACGATCTATGACCATGATAAACATATTCCCGATAGCGCAAGAAACGCCGTGAAGGCGCTTAAAGAGGCTGGCCATCACGTTTTTATCGCCAGCGGAAGGTCCCCGTTTATGGTAAAACCGATTCTGGAAGAGCTGGAGATTGAATCATTTATTTCATACAACGGCCAGTATGTCGTTTTTGAAGGTGAGGTCATTTATAAAAATCCGCTTCCTGAAGATGCGGTTGCGCGTTTATTAAAGCAGGCGGCAGAAGGGGAGCACCCCGTCGTATTTATGGCGGAAGACACGATGAAAACGACCGTCCCCGGACATCCGCACGTCTCGGAAGGAATCGGCAGTCTGAAAGCGCCTTATCCCGAAGTTGATGAAACATTTTATAAAGGAAAAGAAATTTATCAGCTGCTTTTATTCTGCCGCGGACATGAAGAAAAAGCATATGCCGCTTTTCCGGAGTTTGATTACGTCCGCTGGCATGAATTGTCAACGGATGTGCTTCCGAAAGGCGGTTCAAAAGCGGAAGGCATTAAAAGAGTGCTTGAGCGGCTTCCGTACGGCGTAAGTGACACTTATGCATTCGGCGACGGACTAAATGATCTTGAGATGATCCGTTTTGTCGGCACCGGGGTGGCGATGGGAAATGCGGTTCCGGAATTAAAAGCTGCCGCTGATTTCGTCACAAAGCCGGTGGATGAGGAAGGAATCAGCTGGGCCGTCAAAGAACTGGGCCTTTTGAAATAAAGAAAACCGGCACTTTGGGAAGTGCCGGTTATTTTTAACGGTCAATGGCAATGGCGTTTTCAGGTTCTTTGAACGGATTTTCTTTATCGATATGGTCGTAAAACATCACGCCGTTCAGATGATCGATTTCGTGCTGAAACACGATGGCCGGAAAACCTTTGAGGCGGATGTCAATCTGTTCTCCTTCAAGCGTCACCGCCTTTACGCGGATGCGGGCGTAGCGCGGCACATAGCCGGGAATGGGTTCGTCTACCGACAGGCAGCCTTCTCCGCTCGTCAAGTAGCTTTTTTCCACTGAGTGGCTGACGATCTTAGGGTTAAAAAGAGCATAGCTGTATAAAGTGCCTTTCGCATCTTCTGCATGGACGGCGATCATCCGTTTTTTTACGTCTGTTTGGGGAGCGGCAAGACCGACGCCCGGACGAAGCTTGTATTTCTCGGCTAATTCAGGATCTTGGCTGTTTTTCACAAACTCAATCATATCAGCAAGATGCTGTTTTTCTTCGTCAGAAGCGGGAAGCTGAACCTCTTCAGCGATCTCTCTGAGCGCGGGATGTCCGTCGCGTACAATATTTTCCATAGTAATCAAGAAACTTCACTCCTAAAGCTTAATATGTAAATTATAGCGAATTTCTTTATCGCGGCGCAACGAAACAATTGGCCGGCCATAGCAGGCCGGCCGATGTTCATGGTGTATAAGGTCAGCAGCCGCAGCCTAAATAAGCGGCACCGACGATGATTAATAAGATAAACAATACGACGATTAATGCGAATGTGCGGCCGTATCCGCCGCCGCAGCCGTAACCGTAACCGCCGCCATAACCATATCCGCCGCCGCAACAACCGCCGCCAAATCCGCCGCCAAATCCATATCCGTACATAAAAAAACCTCCTCTTTTAATTACGCTGACCCTCTGTCAGCAGGGCCGGCGTCTACTATAAACTATGTAAAAGCCAAAAAGATGTATGGTCATCCGCCCTGTTTTCTCAATTTTTTACGCAAGTATTCTTTGAAAGCACCGTAAGCGTCTTTACACGGTCATGCCAATTACAGCTCAGCTATTGTCAAAAAGCGTTCGGGCTTCTATAGTGGAAATTGTCAAGATTGGGGGATTTTAAGTGAATATCATTCAAAAAAAGGTATTAGCAGGAATCGGAGCGCTCGGCGCCGCAAGTATGCTGCTTGCCGGCTGCGGGGGAAAAGATCCGGTTGAATCGCTTCATGACTCGATGGAAAAAGCCGTTCAAGCGGAAAAACCGTTTCAAAAAGAGCAGAAAACATTAGAAAAATTGGAGAAAAAAGAGCATAAGCTATACGACAGCGCGGTTAAACTGAATATGGATGATTACCAGAAAATTGTCACACTGTCTGATCAGGCTCTGAGCAATGCAAATCAGCGAAAAAAACATCTGAAAGCAGAAAAAGACAGTATTGATGATTCAAAAAAAGCGTTTGAATCCGCAAAAAAAACTTCTCAAGAAATAAAGGATAAGAAAGTAAAAGAAAAAGCCGGGCATGCTGTCGCTTTAATGGGGAAAAGGTATGCATCTTATGATCTTTTGTACAAAAAGTACGAAAAAGCCATTTCACTTGATAAGGACCTTTATAAACTGATTAAAGATAAAAAGCTCACATTAGCGCAGCTGGAAGAGCAAATCAGCAAAGTAAACTCAGTTTACGAAAAGGTGCATAAACAAGCAGATGAGTTCAATCAATTTACTAAAGACTACAACAAAGAGAAAGAACTATTATTCCGCAAATAGTATAGTGAAGGCATATCGGCATGGGCTGATGAACTGATAACAACCGAGTTCAGCTGCCTGTAAAAAGGCGGCTGAAGAATTGGTATATACGTGTGTTTCCCATTGACAACAAGTAAATCATGGTATAGTATTTATTTAGGGAAATATTCACATAAAACCAATCGTTGTTTCGGCACGTTGGAATGTTTTTATTATATTGATATATAGAAAACAGAATGAAAATGTGGTTTTAATTATCAGAAAATTCTATCTATTTATATTTGCGGCAATATGATATTTGTACATGCTTTTTGCTTTTAAACCTTTATCCGGCATAAAGGTTTTTTTATTTTGCTTCGTAATGCTTATTAAGTAAGGGTGCTGAGAGTAAACGACAATTTTAAAATTGAAGTGAAAAACGTTAATCAAAATCGGAACGAAAAGAAACGGCAGAAATACGGAACAGGAGGAAAACAAATGCTTGCTTACGTCTTTCCCGGACAGGGAGCGCAGTTTAAAGGAATGGGCAGAGAATTATTCGATGAATTCAGTGAGCTCATTAAAAAGGCAGATCATATTTTAGGATACTCCATAAAGGATTTATGCCTTTCAGATGAAAAAGAGAGGCTGACTGATACGAAGTATACACAACCTGCAATTTATACAGTGAGCGCACTGCAATATTTAAAGGGTTTAAAAGAAGGTCATACCCGCCCTGATGCTGTTGCAGGACATAGTCTGGGTGAATATACTGCGCTTTTTGCGGCCGGCGTTTTTAATTTTGAAACAGGTCTCCGGCTGGTTGCTAAAAGAGGCGAGTTAATGAGTGAGGCTCCCGAGGGCGGAATGGCTGCCGTGATCGGACTGGATGAGCACCACATAAAAAAAATACTTCAAAAGTATGAATTCGGCCAAATAGATATCGCCAATTACAATACATCTTCACAAATTGTGATAGCAGGAGCTGCAGAAGAGATAAAGCGGGCAGCCTCTTTTTTTGAAAAAGAAGGGGCGAAAGCTTATATCGTATTGCAAGTCGGCGGAGCTTTTCATTCTCGTTTCATGGAAAGTGCAAAGCGTGAATTTGCGGAATTTATCGAGGGGGTTCATTTTTCAGAATTGAATTTCCCAGTCATCTCTAACTATACGGCAAGACCTTATAAACAAGAAGATATCAAACGGAATTTAATTGAACAAATAACAAACTCGGTAAAATGGACTGAAAGCATCAGGTACTTAATGGGACAAGGCGTCACTCTGTTTGAAGAGATCGGTCCCGGCAACATTCTGACTAAATTAATTCAAACCATACAAAGAGATGAGGAACCGCTTAATATTAGTGCGCCGGAAGACAGTCTCTTTTTTTCTGAAGGGAACAAGGACAATTCGGAAAGCGGGAAAGAGCATAGCCTCTTGGTCGAAAATATAGAGAGCGGTGCAGCTTCACCGGTGTCCCGATTGGGTGATCAATCTTTCAAAGAAGATTACGGTTTGACATACGCGTATTTGGCAGGTGGGATGCATAGAGGGATCTCTTCCGCTGAAATGCTGATCCGCCTCGGGAAGAAAGGAATGCTGGGGTTCTTTGGCACAGCGGGTTTACCTATAAGGGAAATTGAACAGGCCCTTATTTCTATTAAGAAGACACTCAAAAATGGCCAGCCCTACGGAATGAATCTGCGATTTGAGCCGGATCATCAAGATAGAGAAAAGGAATTGATAGATTTATATATCAAGCATGACGTACGAGTAATAGAAGCGTCTTCGTATTTTTCCGTCAGCGCGCCATTAATTTATTACAAAGCGCATCAGTTGAAGATAGACAAAAGCGGCAGGGTCATACCTCATAATCGGATCATTGCCAAAGTTTCACGGCCGGAAGTTGCGGCCGCATTTCTGAGTCCGCCTCCTCAAAGTATCGTAAAGAGAATGTGTCAGCACGGTATGCTGACGGAAGAGCAGGCGGAGTGGCTCAGCCGTATTCCGGCAGCAGACGATATCATTATTGAAGCAGATTGCGGAAGTAATACCGAACAGGGCTCATTGACAGCGATGCTGCCGTTTTTTGTTAAGCTGCGGGATGAAATGATGGAAACACACAAATACGCAAGGAAGATAAGAATCGGGGCTGCGGGAGGAATCGGGACTCCCGAGTCTGCCGCGTCTGCTTTTTTAATGGGCGCTGATTTTATTATGACGGGATCCATTAATCAATGTACAGTTGAAGCCGAAACAAGCGGTTTTGTTAAAGAAATGCTGAGTGAGACAGGAATATGCGATACTGCTTATGCGCCTTCGGAGACTCTGTTTGAGTTCGGAACAAAGGTGCAGGTGCTGAAAAAGGGCACGCTGTTTCCGGTCAGGGCAAATAAATTATTTCAAATCTACCAACAATATGAGTCTTTGAGTGAGATAGATGAAAAGACAAAGATTCAGCTCGAAAATGATTATTTTAACAAGACTTTTGATGAAATCTACGAAAGCTTAATAGAAAAACAGCCGAACCTGGCCCAAAAAGCTGAGCGCAATCAAAAATATAAGATGCTGTTACTATTTAAGTGGTATTTGCAGAGAGGATGTCTGCTTGCTTTGGAAGGGCAGGAAGAACAAAAGGTGAATTTCCAAGTTCATTGCGGCCCGTCTTTAGGCGCTTTTAATCATTGGGTAAAGGGCACGGATTTGGAATCATGGAGAAACAGACATGTCGATGACATTGGTGAAAAATTGATGAATGAGACCGAAAGTCTGCTAAGGCGCAGATTGGATACGTTATTTCTACACTAAAGAAGGAGCGGGTGGAGGCCAATGGTTCATTTGAATAAACAGAGTGCGGATATCGCGATAATCGGGGTTGCTTGCAGATTCCCCGATGCAGATCATTATCATGAATTCTGGGAAAACATAAATAGCGGCAAAGATTCCATCCGGGAAGTGCCGATTGAACGGTGGGATCCCGAACTTTATTATTCAGCTGATATCAGTATACCGAACAAAACAATCAGCAAGTGGGGAGGTTTTATTCATAAAGCTGACCATTTCGACCATAAGTTTTTTAATATCTCTCCCCGGGAAGCGAAAAACATGGATCCTGAGCAAAGAATCCTTTTAGAAGAAACTTGGCGGTGCATCGAAGATTCCGGGGTTTCTTTGCAGGATCTCCAGCGTAAAACCACTTCTGTTTTTGCGGGTATTATGAATTCTGACTACCGGCAGACAGGTCATGCTGAATCGGAAATCGACAGTTATGCCTGCTTAGGAAGTTTCGAAGCTATGCTTTCCAACCGGCTTTCATACACATTCGGTTTGACCGGAAAAAGCATGTCTGTAAATGCCGCTTGTGCATCATCGCTTGTTGCTTTACATGAAGCGGTTAAGTCATTGCGGACAAAAGAAAGCGATTATGCAATCGCATCGGGAGTAAACTTGAATTTCCAACCCGGAAAATATATTTCTTTTTCCAAAGCCAGAATGCTGAGTCCTGACGGCAAATGTAAAACCTTTGACGCAGCAGCGAACGGGTACGTTCCCGGAGAAGGGGCAGGCGTTGTATTGCTGCAGCGCCTTGGTGATGCAGTAAAAGCCGGTCACCATATATACGGGATCATAAAAGGGACAGCTGTTAATCATGGCGGTAAAACCCGTTCCATAACCGCTCCCAGAGCAGAAGCGCAGTGCCGGGTCATCTCAGAAGCTTTACACAATGCTGCTGTCGATGCTGCGACGGTTTCTTATGTAGAAGCACATGGCACAGGTACATCTCTGGGCGATCCGATAGAAATAGAAGCATTGACAAAAGCGTATCGGCAATATACTGAGGATACTCAATATTGCAGGATCGGAAGTGTGAAAACAAATATCGGTCATACAGAAGCAGCGGCGGGAATGGCCGGATTGATAAAAGTTCTAATGATGATGAAACACCGGAGGGTGCCGAAAAGCCTGAATGTACATACGGTAAACCCAATTATACAGTTTGAAAAAACACCGTTTAGGCCGGCGCTTGATTCAAGTGATTGGAAGGCGGCAGACGGGGCTCCGCTCAGGGCGGGAATCAGCTCCTTCGGTTTTGGAGGTGTCAACTCTCACGTCATCATCGAAGAATTTATACATACAAAAGACGAATCTGACAGAAAAGGAAGGGTACCCTTCCTTTTTTCCGCTAAAAGTGAAGAAAGCATGAAACAAATGATACATCATTGGAGAACCTTTGCTGACGATTCTGAGGAATTTTGCAAAATATCAAATGAAGTGATCAGCAGCACCCTTTTAACAAGGACATCGTTTGATTACAGGGCTGGTTTATTGGCAGGCAGCAAGGAGGAATTTAAAAATCAGCTTAAAGAGGGATTGAGTTTTCAGAGGAAACAAGATTCTGAATGGGCGCTTGCCATCGGTGACTTCAAATGGGAAAGTTATAAACAATTTGCCGTTTTGAAACGGGTGTTCCCTGATTTAGAAAAGAACGTAAGGCCGGTGCTGAAGGGTATACCAACATTGCACAGTTCATTTAAAAGAAAATGGACACCTGAGAAAATCCGCTTGTATTCTTTAGTTATCAATACGGAAATCATAAAAAGTATCCTGGCATCCGGTTTTAAGCCAAGCCTCATTACAGGCGCCGGAGACGGATATTACGTCGCTCTTGCAGCAGCGGATATCATCAAAATTGAAAAGGCCATTTCTGTAATCACAGGCGCTGAAAAACCTTCGCACATATCCTGTGAGCCGCCGTCCATTCCATTTGTCAATCCGTACACTTCAAAAACGTACCCGCCGGTTCGATTAAATGAAGAATATGTAAGGATGCTGCTGAACGGTCTGAGCTTCCCGGCTGATTTTGCAGACCGCCTGTACGGGAAAACACGGCTGCTTCTTGAGCACCAATATACGTTTAAAGGTTTTTTAGAAGAGTGGGATAAAGCGGGAAAGACTCAGGAAATCGAGATTTTATCTTATATTGTGAATCGCACGGCGGATAAAAGAAATGCATTGCCGGCTGATGAGGAAGCAGCGATCATGGCTATCCTTGCCTCTATGAGAAGACTGTATAAGAGATGGGATTTAACAGATTATGATGGATTCTTTAATAATGATTATGTTCTGGAAATATTAAATTTACTGGATGAAGGAATCTTGTCTAAAGAACTTTTTCTGAGCATGTTATTGAAAAAGCAAGACGGAATTACACAGGCTGTTGCTTGTATTAATGAGCAGCCGGCAGGTTTTTATGATAAAACTCGTTTTCCGTTGATGACAGAATACAATCAAATGGATGCCGTGTCTCAGGAGATAGCTGACCATATGCCGCTTCACACGGAAGAAAAGGGAACGGAGCCGGATGTGGATATTTCTGATTTTTCAGTTTTTCAATTCGGATCGCTCCCTCCATCAGCAAAACTAAACAAAGCGGCTGCTTTTGAAGCGGACAAACCAGCCGATGAGGCTCTATATCATTCATTTATGCAAATGTGGCTTTCAGGAGAAGAGATTGAATGGGCGAAACTAGGTGATGATCATAAAAGAAAAGCCCCGCTTCCGCCTTATCCGTTTGAGCGCTCTCAATTTTCTTTAAACCCTCAGCCGGTAAAATCAGACACGGCTTTTTCAGAAAAGAAGAATCAGGCACTTTATACGCCGGTATGGAAAGAAACCGCACTTGAGAATGAAGCGGGCAGCGGACAAGCCTGTACTATTTTGTTGTTCTCCGAGAATAAAGACTATTTTGAAGAGCTGAAAAAAAGAGAGAATACGTCCGCATATCTTATTATGCCCGGTGAGCGTTTAGAGCAGATAAGCGACAGTGTTTTCACGATCAACAGGCAGCGTCCCGAAGATTATCAAGGTGTCATTCGTCTGTTAAAGGAAAAAGGCGCAGCGCCTGATGCAATTTTGCATACGTGGTCTGAAAAACAGCCTGAACTGGAAGAAACACTCGAATCAGGAATTTATTCCGTGTTTTATCTGACTAAGGCTTTAATCAGCGAGAACCTTATAAACAAAGTAACGTTCATTTATACATTCAGCGCAGATCAAAAAGAAAAATTGCCGTATTTTGAAGGTGTGAACGGTTTTTTAAAATCGGTAAAACAAGAATACCCGCAGCTTCATTGTAAGACGGTTTGCTTTGAACATGATTCTGCATCCGTTTCATTTTCAGAAAGGGCTGACATTCTTTATAAAGAAATAAACACAGCGCCTGATCGGCATATTCATATCACTTACAGAGGCTGCGTAAGATATGCACGGATGTTAGTGAAGCAGAGAGAAACAAACAGAAAGACCGTTCAATACCCTGAAAAAGATAAAGTGTATTTAATTACAGGGGGATTCGGGGGGATTGGCAGTAAAGTCGCTGAATATTGCGCGAAAACTGAAAGATCCACCATTATCCTATCGGGGCGATCTGTTTTAAACGGAGATATGCAGAAACATTTAGAATACCTGAACAGCTTTAAAGCAAAGGTTTATTATATACAGGCGAATATATCCGATAAAGAAGCGGTAAAAAAAATGATTGACGGTATTACCGATCAGCATGCAGGTCTTCATGGCGTCATTCATTGTGCAGGAGTTATCAGAGACTCGCTGCTTTTTCGAAAAACAAAGCATGAACTTTCAGAGGTGATTGCTCCGAAAGTTCATGGTGCATTGAATCTTGATCATGCAACGAAGTCGCTGGAATTGGATTTTTTCGCCGTTTTTTCTTCAGTCGTCTCTATTGCAGGGAACGAAGGCCAATGTGATTATGCATATGCAAACGGCTTTTTAGATCATTTTGCCGAATATCGGGAACAGAAACGGCAAAATTCTCTGCGCAGCGGCCGCACGCTGACAATCAATTGGCCTTTATGGCAAGACATCGGAATGGGGGCGAACCTGTCAGGTCAAGGGCGGACGTCTCTTTTTCATGGTTCCGGGCTCGAAGAACTTCCTGCTGAAGACGGAACGCAATGGTTTTCGCGGATTGTAACTTCGGGTCAGCTGCATAATATTGCAGTCTGCGGTGATCATGAGCGCTTTGAACAATTTATGCGGCAGAGATTTTTGACGGACGAAACAGAGACAGGCAGTGCCATTCCTTTGGCTCAAGGCGATATTTTGGATCAGACAGTTTTGTTTTTAACCAATATCATCTCCTCTGAGATCGGTGCAGAACGGGAAGAGATCGATCAAGATGTGCATCTGGCTGAATATGGAATGGATTCGGTTATGATTCATCAATGCAACACAAAGCTGGAGCAGTCACTGGGAGCAATTTCGAAAACGCTTTTATTTGAATTTCATACAATCAGAGATTTAGCAGATCATCTTGTAAAGGAATATCCGGATCGGCTGGGGCGTTTATTTTCACGGGAGGAAAAAGGAAAACAGATTCAGAGCATTACCCCCGCCAGACCGGAACAAAACATCACTGCACCTGCGGCGGAGGAAAAAGAACATCTTGACGGGATAGCGGTAATCGGTATCAGCGGCCGTTATCCCGGGGCTGAAAATATCGAAGAATTGTGGGAGCTTCTATCAAAAGAGAGAACCGCAATCACAGAAATTCCGAAAGAACGATGGAATTATGAGACCTACTATGATCCAGACCCCGCTAAAGCGCATGAGGGGAAAATTTATTGCAAATGGGGCGGATTTTTAAAGAATGCTGAATCATTTGATTCTTTGTTTTTCCAAATATCGCCGAGAGAAGCAGAAGCGATGGATCCTCAGGAACGAATATTTCTCGAAACCGTGTGGAAAGCATTTGAAGATTCGGGATATACCATTGAAGGGTTGAGAAAGCAGACCGAAAAACATGTCGGTGTATTTGCGGGAGTGACGACCAATTCTTACAAGCTGCTCGGCGAAAGAATACCGACGGACAAAAACGATGTACTTCCAAATTCGTTCCCATGGTCTCTCGCGAACAGAGTGTCTTACACATTTGACTTTACAGGTCCCAGTGTCCCTGTAGATACGGCTTGTTCTTCATCCTTAACGGCAATTCACATGGCTTGCCAAAGTTTAACAAAGGGTGAGTGCTCGGTTGCGGTTGCGGGAGGAGTAAATTTGTATCTTCATCCTTCTGACTATTTATACCGATGTCAGATGGGGATGCTTTCAAAATCGGGAAAATGCAGAAGTTTTGGAGAAGGCGGCGACGGTTTCGTGCCCGGGGAAGGTGTAGGGGCCGTTATTCTTAAACCGCTTAAAGATGCCATACGTGATAATGATACTGTGTACGCCGTCATTAAAGGAACGGCAATTAATCATGGCGGAAAGACAAATGGCTATACGGTGCCTAATCCTGCCGCACAGGCGGATTTAATTCAAGGAGCTCTTAAAGCGGCCGGTTGGAGCGCCAGAAGTGTCAGCTTTATTGAAGCCCACGGCACGGGAACGCCGCTGGGTGACCCGATTGAAGTCCGAGGCCTGACCAAGGCGTTTAGAGCTTATACCGAAGATGTTTCATATTGCTCTCTCGGATCGATTAAATCTAACATCGGCCACCTGGAAGCGGCCGCGGGTATTGCCGGCCTGACAAAGATTATCTTACAAATGAAGTATAAAAAAATAGCCGCAACACTGCATGCTGAACGGGTGCATCCGGATCTTTATCTGGAAGAGACACCTTTTTGCCTCCAGCAGGAAACCGCCGACTGGATAAAACCCGCGAATGAAAAACATTCTGACAGCAAATATCCGCGGCGTGCGGGATTAAGTTCTTTCGGAGCGGGCGGGGCAAATGCTCATATCCTTGTGGAAGAGTATGAGTCTGCTGCTGACTGTCATACGAGGCGTGAGGAAAGTGAGGAACTTATCGTACTCTCAGCCAAGCATTCACTGAGTTTACGGGAATCAGCAAAACAGCTGGAGGAATATCTTCAAAAGGCCCGTCATAAGCAGGGCGAGTTTTTACAGCAAGCGGGAACAAACAAGCCGCTTCACCTTTCTGATATTGCGTATACCCTTCTTGAAGGGCGTGAAGCCATGCCGGAAAGGCTTGCTGTCATTTCAAATAATATCGATGATCTGATGTTGAAATTAAATCACTTTTATAATGGAATTGACGATCACGAAATATTTAGAGGGAAAAAACCGAATCATAAACGCAGACAGCAGCAATCGGATCTTCCGCTCAAATCCGGCGGCACCACATTAACCGAAATGGCTGAATTTTGGGTATCAGGAGGCAATTTAAGCTGGGAAGATTTCCGCACCGGCAGAAAACCGAGAAAAATTGCCCTGCCGACTTACCCTTTCTTAAAAAACAGACTGTGGGTGTCAAATAAGGCGCAAACAACATCAGCAGCCGGTACAGCTCCTTTATTTGATTTTTCAGCAGGTGAGTGCCGATTTTATAAAACGCTTTCTGATTCTGAATATTATGTAAAAGACCATGTTGTGCATGGGAAAACGGTTCTGCCCGGAGCGGCAATCATCGAAGCGGCCAGAGAAGCGGGAGAGAGGCTGTACGGAAAATCAGTCATAAAACTGAGTCAGGTTGTATGGGCGGTTCCGATAACCGTTGAAAAAGAAAAGACGATAATGATAGATCTGCTGCCGAATCAAAAAGACGGCAGATTTGTGGTGAAAACCGATATGCAACCTGAAGCGGCAGTTCACTGCCAAGGAAACATTACCACATGCGGAGATCAAGATGCCTCTCATACAGAGCGTTTTCAATTGGACAGCTGGTTAACCGGACAGAAAAGATTAATCAGCGGCGCTGAATGTTACAGGGATTTCCGGCAGAGCGGTTTGGACTATGGAACCAGTTTTCAGGTAATAAAACAGCTGTTTATCCATGAAAATGCTGTTCTTGCACGAATATCACTTCCTGAGAGCATTCATAAAAAATCCGGCACGCTGCTGGAACCGTGTTTATTGGATGGCATTTTTCAATCCACAACAGGGTTTACGTCCAGTCAGCAAGACGATCACACCGCATATTTGCCTTTTGAATTAGGTGAGCTGGAGATTCTTCACGCACCTTCGGCAAACGGCTTTGCTTACATTACAGCTGCCGATGAAAGACAACATGATGATGTCAAAAGGTTTCATATACTATTTATGGATGAAAACGGATCTGTAAGTCTTAAAATAAAAAACTTAGCGTTGAAGGCATTAAGGGCTGCACCGCAGACTCAGGATGAGCGGCATTCAGTTAAGTATTACACAGATATGTGGAAGCGGGCCCCTATGCTTCATCAGCCTGAAGCCAGCGGTTTAAACAGCTGCCTTGTGATTTCACTCCGTCGGGATATATCAGAACCGCTGATCCGCCAGGCATATAAAGATATCGGCCTGAACATGATCTTTGTCCGCCATGGCGGCAGTTTTCAAGAAAAAGAAGCTGATTCCTTTGAATTGAACAGCGTCAAACTTGACGGCTATAAGAAATTGCTGGCGATTCTTAAAGAAAGACAAGTGACAATTGACCGCGTCATTTTAATCGGGATGAGCCCTGAAACGGGAATTGAGCAGAACATTCGTGAAAAGCTGGAAGAGGCTGTTTTGCCGGTTTTCAATGTAACGAAAGCTCTGTTAGCAACAATCCCAAGACATAAAATCCTGATATCACATGTATTTTTCACAAGGGAAAATCAAATCTTACCTTATCAAATGGCAATCAGCGGCTTTTTTAGGTCGCTTCATTTAGAACATCCTATGTTGTCCGGTAAAAATATTGAAATACACAGCGACGAAATTCAGTTACAGCTGAACACCGGTCTGCCTGAATTAAAAAACCTTGTGAAAGAAACAATCATCAGCGATGATACTTCAGAAATCAGATACAGAGATGGAATCAGGCAGGTAAAGCACTCTGCAGAAATTGAAAGTGCCGAGCCCCCCGAAAAGATGGAAGTAAAAGAAGGGGGAGTTTACCTCATTACAGGAGGAACAGGCGGTCTGGGACTGATTTTCGCCAGACATCTTGTGCGAAAAGGGAGAATAAAACTTGTCCTTATCGGCAGGTCAGAGCTTTCTGAGGAAGCCGTAAGCAATGTAAAAGAGCTCGAAAAAAACGGATCAGAGGTTTTTTATGTAAGAACCGATATTTCTGATAAGGAAAATGTCAATAACCTGATAAAACTCGTCAAAAACAAATTAGGTCCTGTTAAAGGAATTATTCACAGCGCCGGTGTGATAAAAGATTCATTACTCATCAATAAGCGTGAAGAGGATCTCGATTCAGTTTTGGCCAGCAAGGTTTACGGAACGATATGGCTTGACCGGTATACAGACAGTGAACCTCTGGACTTTTTTGTTATGTTTTCATCTATCAGCGCAATAATCGGGAATGCCGGACAAACTGATTATGCTTATGCAAACCGGTTTATGGATTATTTTGCGGAAATGAGAGCGGCGGAAAATAAACCTGGAAAAACAGTCTCGATTAATTGGCCTTTATGGAAAGAAGGCGGTATGCAAATTGATATTCATTCAGAGAAGTTCCTTTATGACCGTTTCGGAATGCTGCCTCTGGGAAAACGGGAAGGCCTTGCAGCATTTGATCAAGCAATGACAGGGTGTGAACATCAAATAATGGTATTTAGCGGTAATGAATTAAAGCTGGAACGAATGATAACGATTGACAGCGGAAAAAGTGATCCGGCAATCGCCGACGAAAATCACGAACCGAAAGAGCTGTCAATAACTGAATCTTTAAAAAGCACTTTGACGCGCATCATCACCGGCGTATTAAAAATTGAAGAACGGGAATTTGATTTTGAACTGCCGATAAGTGAATACGGATTTGATTCAATTATGTTTACAATGCTGGGCAACGAATTAAACGAAACTTTAGGAATATCAATGATGCCGTCAGATTTTTTCGGTCTTACTGATTTTAATGAACTTCTTGAGTTTTTAAAGAGTGAGTATTCCGAGGAGCTTCATCTCTGCGGTTCTTTTTCTTCAGATGAATCTGCGGCGAAAGACCGGAGAGAAAATCTGATTGAGGGCATCGCAAAGATGATGTCAAGTATTTTGAAGATTGACAGAAAGGAAATAGAAGAAGAGACTTCATTCGGCGAGTACGGATTTGATTCTATTACGTTTACCAGACTCGGAAATGAAATCAATCAACAATATGGTACGGAATTATTGCCGTCCATTTTCTTTGAATGCAATTCACTGGCTGAAATGACTGATTATGTAATCGAGCAATACGGAGAAATCCTTTTTGCTGAGACAGAATCTTTTTCTGCAGCTGACGAAAAAACATTGTACAGCACGCCTCCGCCGGAATCTTATGAACATTCCCCTGAGCCTGAAAACAAAGCTAGGCAAGAGGAAAGACATATGAATGAACCGGTTGCAATAGTGGGAATAAGCGGCCGTTTCCCCCAAACAGATTCGCTGGAAGACTTTTGGGAAGGAATTGAAAAAGGGCGGGATATGATTACAGACATTCCTGAAGACCGTTGGAACTGGAAAGAGTTTGACGGCGATCCGATCAGGGACGTCAATAGAACAAAAATAAAAAAAGGCGGATTTATCAAAGGCGCGGACAGTTTTGATCCGTTGTTTTTCGGGATTTCTCCCGCCGAAGCAGAATTAATGGATCCCCAGCAAAGAATTTTTATGGAGACTGTATGGAAAACAATAGAAGATGCGGGCTATAAGCCGTCTGATTTGGCAGGGACGAAAACCGCGGTGTTTGCAGGGGTCGCCACAACGGATTATGCTGAACGTCTGAATGAAAATGGTGTCTCTGTTCAGGCGCAGACCGCAACCGGTTTAAATCATTGTATATTGGCAAATCGTATTTCTTACCAGCTGAACCTGACGGGTCCGAGCGAACCGATTGACACTGCCTGTTCAAGTTCGTTAGTTGCACTCCATCGTGCGGCTGAGGGGATTCAAAGAGGCGATTTTGAAATGGCGATTGCAGGCGGAGTGCATATTATGACAAGCCCTACTCTGTTTATAGCTTTTGATAAAGCAGGTATGCTTTCCAAAGACGGAAAGTGCAAAACGTTCGATAAAAGCGCTGACGGCTATGTAAGGAGTGAAGGGGCGGCTGCAGTATTGCTTAAGCCGCTCAGCAAAGCACAGGCAGACGGTGATCATATATATGGTTTGATTAAAGGGTCAGCTGTAAATCACGGCGGCCGCGCCAATTCTTTGACAGCTCCGAATCCGAACGCACAGGCGGACTTATTAACCGAAGCTTGGCGGAAGGCGGGGGTCAGCCCTGCCACTGCGGGATATATAGAAGCGCATGGCACAGGGACAAGTCTTGGCGATCCGATTGAAGTAAACAGCATCATAAAGGCATTTAAAACGTTATATCAAGAATGGGACATTCCTTTTGCGAAACAGAAATGCTGCGGAATCGGGTCTGTGAAAACAAACATCGGCCATCTCGAAACCGCTGCCGGAATAGCCGGAGTGCTGAAAGTGTTACTGGCTTTTAAATATCGCAAACTTCCGGGACTCGCCCATTTTTCAGAACTCAATCCATACATCAAACTGGAAAATACGCCATTTTATATCACAGAAACCGCTCAAAAGTGGAATCCGATAAAAGATAAAGAGAACAACGATCTGCCGAGGAGAGCGGGTGTCAGCTCATTCGGATTCGGCGGTGTGAACGCGCATATTGTTTTAGAGGAATATAGGGAACCTCAAAAAGAAGTGCCGGAAAACAACGGTAACACACATATTTTTGTTTTATCTGCGAAAACCAAAGATCAATTACTTGAGTATATCCGGCTTATGCTTCAGTACTTGGATCGCGTGATTGCCGGTGACATGACCGTTAATGCCAGTGACATGGAATTTACATTGCAAAACGGCCGGGAAGCAATGAACGAAAGAATTGCCGTATGTGCAGCGAGTCTGACTGAGCTGAGAGATAAATACGTCAGCTTTCTTGATGACAGCAAGGTGCAAAAAGGCGTATTTATAAGCGAAAACACTGAAGAGCCCACAGCTGTTTCTGAATATATGATTGAGGAGGCTCTTCAAAGCGGAAAAGAGGAGCTGCTCGCACAATGGTGGGCCAATGGAGCCGAGTTTGAATGGAAGACAATCGGCAATAAGAAATTGAATAGAGTGCCGCTGCCAACTTATCCGTTTGCAAAAGAGAGTTATTGGTTCACCCCGAAAAAGAACAAAAGCGAGGTTAATAGCAAAAGTCTTCACCCATTAATCAGCGAGAATGTCTCAACATTAAAGAAACAAGCATTTAAAACTGTTATTTCCGGAACTGAATTTTTCGTCACTGATCATCTTGTTTCAGGAGACTATGTGCTGCCAGGAGCCGCTTCGCTTGAAATGGCTCTTGTTTGTGCGGAAATAAGCGGAGAAAGTAAAGTATATAAAATAAAAGACGTGATGTGGAACAGACCTATATTATATAAAGGAAAAACGCTGCACATTTATACCGACTTGGAAATGAAACAAGATAAGTTGAACGTAACGATATGTAAAGAGGGTCCGGATGGCGTGCAGCAAATCTGCACACAAAGTGAAACAGTATTCGGAGATATAAACAGCAATCCTGAGTATGTCGATATTGATAAGTTCAAACGCAGCAGTAAGGCTGTCATAAGCCGGGAAGAGTGTTATCACCGCTTCAGTCGTATGGGCCTGACATATCATAGCAGTTTTCAAACGTTGAAAGCCGTATACCGCGGTGATATTGAGTTAATGGCAGAATTGGAGCTTCCGGCTCATTTAGCGAACGGGTTTTCACATTTTACACTTCATCCTTCATTAATTGACGGCGGTTTTCAAGCGGCGGCATTTTTGTTAAGAGATAATGAGAAAGACGGCTTATTTGTTCCATATTCACTTAGAGAGCTTCACATTAAGAGGGCGCTTACTGCCCGATGCCATGTCTCGGTGAGAGAAACCGGTTTTTATACGTATAACATTGATTTTATTAACGAGAGCGGCGAAATAGCCGTGAGCATGAAAGACTTTTCTGTCAGAAAAGTGACCGGGGGAGAATTAACCGCAGGACGTAAAAATGAAGATCAGGAAATTCTCTTCTTATTAGAACAATTGAAAAACGGTGAACTTTCTGCTGACCAAGTTTATCAGCTGCTGGAGGGAAAATAGTGCAGATCAAACAAATACTTTCCTTAATTGAAGAACAGCAAATGTCTCCTGATGCAGGACTGGAGCTAATTCGCACTTACAGAAAAGAACAAATGGAAAAAAAGGCGGAGCCGGAATCACAAGCTCCGTCCCCAACCATTTTTTTTAAGAACGATTGGGTAAGGACAAATCACATTGATATGCCGAATCAGCAGGCACCGGGGAATATGCTGATTTTTGATCAGGATAACCGTCTGTTTCAGCATGCCGAGATGATGAATGGAGATCATAACCGTGTCATTCTCGTAACGCCCGATTCTGATTATAGAATTGAACGGAATAGATGCACAATCAATCCTTCTGATGAAAATCATGTCGAAATGCTGCTGTCTGATTTGGCTGAAAACGGATTTACACCTGATGTCGTGCTTTATTTATGGAACGGAGAAATCAGAGAATTCACTGAAAAATCCGTTAATGAAACTCTTTGCAGAGGGATCAACTCGCTCTTTTTATTATCAAAAGCTTTAATGCGAAGAAACGAACCTGTTATGTTATTGCATATTTATTGGACAAGCGGTCTGAATCAGCCGTTTCATGAAGCTGTCGGAGGGTTCATGAAAACGGTAAACATGGAAAGCTCCAAGCTTCAAGCGAAAACCATACAGATACGCCATGAGGATTCTGACAAAAATCCTCCGGTTTCCGAGATGTGGGATGCTGCAATCAGTGAAATACAGCGCTTTCAAACGGATGAATGTGAGATTTTAATAGACTCATATACCCGTTATGTGAAAGGGCTGCAGCATATTGATAATCCGGAACACGATAACGGATCTGTAACGTATCAAAAAGGCGGCATATATATCATTACCGGAGGAGCGGGAAAACTCGGGCTGCTGTTTGCGGAACACATCGCTAAAGAAAACCAAGCCGTGATTATACTTACAGGCCGTTCTTTTTTAACCGCTGATCAAAAAGAACGGATCAGTAAGCTTAATGAGAGCGGCTCTATTGTTGAATATCAGCGGACGGACATAACAGATCGAACAGAGGCAGAGCGATTCATTTTCGGCGTTAAACAGCGGTACGGCAGCATAAACGGGATCATTCATGCTGCCGGCATCCTTCGTGACTCATTTCTTGTAAACAAAAGTCTCAGTGATTTTACGGACGTACTGAAACCGAAAGTTTACGGGACAATCTGGCTGGATGAGCTGACAAAAGACGAAGATCTTGATTTTTTTGTTCTCTTTTCTTCTTTTTCCGCTTACGGAAATGCCGGCCAAAGTGACTATGCGTACGCAAATCATTTTATGGACAGTTTTGCAGTGCTTCGATCTCAGCTCTCCCGAAACGGAAAAACACTATCAATCAATTGGCCGTTATTGAAAGATGGCGGGATGAGTCTCGACAGCAATGGAATCAACCAAATAAAAGAAAAATACGGAATGACTCCGATGCGAACTTCCTCTGTTTTGGAAGCGTTTCTGAAAATGCTGCGGTCTTCATTTACCAGCTTAATGCCTGCAGAAGGAAAGCGGGATAAAATGATAAAAGCTCTTTCGATTCAAAGAAATACAGCTGCAGCAGATCAAGATACACTCACGGCGGAACACGATGAAGAAGAGGAATATGCTGCGAAAGAAAAAGTCAATGACTATTTAATCAAGATCATCAGCGGTGTCTTGAAAATCCAAGCTCATAAAATAAATGCGAAAGACTCTTTTGAGAAATTCGGAATCAACTCACTTATGATCATGTCACTTATTTCAAAGCTTGAAGATACTTTCGGGGATCTTCCAAAAACAATCTTTTTTGAATATCAGAACATTGAAGAGCTTTCAAACTTCTTCCTAACATCTTTTAAAGATAAAGTGCTTAAGGCCGCAGGGGCAGCTCCGGTAACAAGAGTGCCGAAGAAAAGAGAAAATCTGAGTAAAAAACAGCACCGGCAGCAGAGGGTTGCATCTGCACCGAGCATGGTTCCGCCGGGTGAGGATATTGCCATTATCGGCGTGAGCGGAAGATATCCGAATTCCGATACTCTTGAGGAGTTCTGGGAAAACATTGCCGGAGGAAAAAACTGTATTATTGAAATCCCCGAGGAACGTTGGGATTTCAGATCGAATTACAGTCCTGACAGAATGGAGAAGGGAAAAATCAACAGTAAGTGGGGAGGTTTTATCAGCGGTGTTGATCAATTCGATCCGCTGTTTTTCCACATTTCTCATAAAGAAGCTGAGCTGATGGACCCTCAGGAGCGAATTTTTCTCGAAACCTCCTGGCATACGTTTGAAGATTCAGGATATACAAAAGAGAAGCTTGACGGTATGAAAGCCGGTGTGTTTGTCGGAGCCATGTACGGACAATATCAATTATTCGGCGCAGAAGAAACTGCGCGGGGCAATCCGATTGCGCTCAGTTCCTTCTTTTCATCTATTGCGAACAGGGTTTCATACTTTTTTAATCTCTCCGGCCCGAGCATTGCACTGGATACGATGTGTTCATCATCGCTGACGGCCATTCACTTGGCATGTGAGAGCATTAAAAGAGGGGAAAGTGAAATTGCGCTTGCGGGCGGCGTTAATGTGTCCATACACCCCAGCAAATACCTTTGGCTGAGTCAAGGTAATTTTGTTTCCACCGAAGGATTGTGCAGAAGTTTCGGAGAGGGCGGAGACGGCTATGTCCCGGGAGAAGGTTCAGGAGCCGTCCTGTTGAAACCTCTGGAAAAAGCAATTGCTGATCAGGATCATATATACGGAGTGATTAAAGGAACATCTGTAAATCATGGCGGAAAAACCAATGGATTTACGGTTCCGAATCCGAATGCACAAGCTGAGCTGATTGCTGAAAATTTCAAGAAATCGGGCATCAGTCCGCGATCCGTCAGCTACTTGGAAGCACACGGAACGGGTACCTCGCTCGGAGATCCGATTGAGATTGCAGGATTGACAAAAGCTTTTGAGAAATTTACGGACGATAAACAATTTTGTGCCATAGGTTCAGTGAAGTCTAATATCGGACATCTGGAGTCTGCTGCAGGTATAGCAGCCCTTACAAAAGTTCTTTTACAATTTAAGCATCAGAAATTGGCGCCATCCATTCACTCGGAACAGCTGAACCAAAATATCCGATTTGAAAAGACGCCTTTTTACGTTCAGCAGAAAGAAGAAGAGTGGCGGAAAGAATCAGGCGCCTCCAACAGGAGAGCAGCAATCAGTTCGTTCGGAGCGGGCGGAGCAAATGCCCATGTCATTGTGGAAGAATATCAAAACCATGCGGACACACAAACAATAAGCGGTCCGTTTGCCGCAGTTCTCTCTGCCAAAAATGAAGACAGGCTGAAAGAATACGCCCGGCGCCTTCTGCAATTCACAGAGCGGGAGACAAAGGTCTCGGCAGCTGATATCGCTTTTACATTGCAGACATGCAGGGAACCGATGGAAGACAGACTTGCTGTTGTAGCTTCCGATTTGCCGGAACTAAAGGAGAAACTGAGAACTTTCTGTACTGAAGGAACAATTGGGGAGGGCGTATACAAAGGGAATGTTACGAAAGATTTTGATAAAGTCTTTATCTTTCATGATCAAAAGATGAAAGATAAATTCCTCGAGGTGATGATGGAGACAAAGGACTTGAATCTTCTTGCAAAATTATGGTCTTTCGGGGCTGATATTCAATGGAGAGAGTTATATGAAGAATATACCCCGCAAAAGGTCAAGCTTCCTTTATATCCATTTGCTGAGGAGTCTTACTGGGTGCCTCGAAACCAAAGTGCAGTATTTCCGGAAATATTGCCGCGGCAGTCTTCACTGCACCCGCTTCTGGATTCGAATGAATCTACTCTGGAACAGCAGTTTTTTAAAACGACATTAAGAGAAAAAGAGATTTGGTTAAAAGACCACATCGTAAAAAACAAGAGCATTCTCCCGGCAGCTGCTTTTCTTGAAATGGCATGCGCAGCGGGAATGCGGTCATATCGAAAGAAAAAGGTCACTCGTTTAAAAAACGTGATATTTGCCAGACCGGCCATGCTTTTGAAAGAGAGCCTGACCATTTACACTCACATTTCCGTAAAAGACGGCAGCATATTATTTAACATGTCACCTGACGAGGATGCTGCTGTAAGGACTGGATTTGTGACGGGGGAATTAGATTATGATCATCATTACAGTGATGATGATATAGAGAACATCGACAGACAAGAGATGATAAACAGAAGTGCTTTTGTCCGTGAACAAGATGAATGTTACGAGTATTTTCGGGAAAACGGGTTCCTGTATGGGCGCGCTTTTCAGCCGATTCAACGTTTATGGGGCGGAAAAACGGAAGCGGTTGCACAGTTATTGCTGCCAAAAGAAGCCGCATATGCTCTTGAACATTATACATTGCATCCGTCTTTAATTGATGGGGCTCTGCAATCTTTGTTCGGAATTACGGACGGAAGAGAAGAGGCATCTGTTTATGTTCCTTTTTCAATAGGAGAGATTACGGTTCGGAAAAAGGTTTCAGCAGAATGCTGGGCTTATGCGCGTAAAACAGGCCAAAAAGGTCAATACGAGCTTATTTACGATATTCAGCTGCTTAATGAACAAGGAGAAAGACTTGCAGGTTTGAAGGATGTAACCATTCGTAAAAAAGAAACGTTTTCCGCGGAGGCACAGACTCGTGCAACAGCGGATTCCAATGGAAAGAACGAGAGAGTAAAAGAGCTCCTCAGACAATTAAAAGCGGGCGAACTGACTGCGGAGGAAGCAGATTATGCGCTGGAGCGTATGCAGGATTAGTTTATCATTTTGCGGCAGTGCCATTTGTAAAGGGGATGAAGATTTTTATGAAAGAAGCCCGTCATATTAGAAAAAAAGTACTTTCTGACATAGAAAGCGGCATCATTTCTTTGGAAGAAGGAGTAAAGCGGATACAGCAGCTTGGTTCTCATTCCGCAGGGGGTAACGGACAGGCGATATATTATCAGACGGTCTGGCAGCGGACAGATCTCAGCATTCATGTAAAAGGCGGCCGACGTGAGGGCAGCCTTTTATTATTTGATAAAAATGAAGATGTGAGTAAAGAACTTGCTGCATTGCATGATACAAGGGTTATCTTGGTTAAGCCGGGGAAAGAGTTTCGAAAAACCGGGGACGGTGTATTTGAAATCGACCCCCGCTCTGAAAGAGATTACATAAACCTGTTAGGATGGCTTATAGAAGAAGAGAAGTCAGATATACGGGAAGCGGTGCATTTGTGGTCAGACATGCCGTTTGAAAAGACAGAGAGAGCGATTCGTGAACAATGCGACAGCGGAGTCTATTCTTTGTTTTTATTACAACAGGCGCTCTTCAAAAATAACTGCCGCAAACCGATCAAGCTGTTATATGGATATTTTTCACATCTTTCTGGAGAACAGCCTCTTTACGCGGCGGCAAGCGGATTTTTGCGGACATTGCAGCTGGAAAATCCGTTAATCTCAGCAAAAAGCATTGAGATGGAGCAGTCAATAGCAGCTGTTCACGCAGCTGATATCATACGCAATGAGCTGAGTGATTTCCAGCCTTCAGATGTAGAGATTCGTTATAAAGACATGCAGCGTTATGTCAAACAGCTCAAAACGTATGAACCCGAAAAAAATTCCCGAAGCGGAGATGTGCCGCTGAGAGAAAATGGAGTATATATTATCGCAGGAGGCGCGGGCGGATTAGGATTTACCTTTGCAGAATATTTGGCTTTTCAAACAAAATGCTGCCTTGTTTTAACGGGGAGATCTCCGCTTTCAGATCATATAAGAAAACAGCTGAGACGATTAGAGGATGCCGGTTCTTCAGCTGTTTATGTTCAGGCTGATATTACCAATAAGGAAGAAGCCGAATATGTAGTCAAAAAAGCCAAAACTTCTTATGGAAAAGTAAACGGGGTCATTCAGGGCGCGGGAATCATCCGTGACTCTTTCCTTCTTAACAAGTCACGAGAGGAATTCGATCAGGTAATCAGACCGAAAGTATTGGGTACGATGTGGCTGAATGATGCTGTTGAGAAAGAAAATCCTGACTTTTTCATTTGCTTCTCCTCTACTTCCGCAGTGTTGGGAAATGTCGGGCAATCTGATTACGCGTTCGGAAACAGTTATATGGATCATTTCATGAATATGCGTTCTGCCCGGAATTCTGATACGATTTCTCTCTCTCTGAACTGGCCGCTGTGGAAAGAAGTCGGCATGCAAGTGGATGAGCGCACGGTAGAGACAATGAAAAAGGCGGGTTTTTATCCTTTAGAAAAAGAGGAAGGTAAAGAAGCGTTTGCAGTCGCATTGTCCTCCGGTTTTTCGCAATTTACTGTATTTTACGGAGATGAGCAAATTGACAATCATGTTCAGCAATTATATGAACGAAAAGACAATATTCAGGCAGATGAAGGAACAGGGAGAAATATCGAATCATTTGATTCAGAGAAACTGAAAGCTGAAACATCTGATTTCATCATCAAAGTGATTGCTGCAGAATTCAGGATGCCTGCGGACAAAATAGATGCAGAAGAGGCATTGGAAAAATACGGACTTGATTCCGTTATGATTATCAATATGACGAATGAGCTTGAAAAACATTTCGGCGCGCTCTCAAAAACGCTGTTATTCGAATATCAGACTGCAGAAGAATTGTCACAGTATTTCGTTGAGGAGCACAGGGATACTCTTCTTCATAAACTCCGGTTAGGAGAAAACGGGAGCAGCACCCCATCTCAGAAGAAAAAAGATCATGAACAGACAGCCGAAGTTAACGGGAAACAGAAAATCCAGATGAAAAATCAGGTGCAGCAGGAGAAGTATCATGACAATGATATCGCGATTATCGGTATCAGCGGACGTTACCCGATGGCAAATGATCTTGATACTCTGTGGGAAAACTTATTGAACGGTAAAGACTGTATAACTGAGATACCTGAGGATCGGTGGGATTCGGGGCTGCACTATCAGCCTGCGGCGGGCGACGAAGTAAAAAACCAAAGCAAATGGGGGGGATTTATTGACGATGTGTATCATTTTGATCCGTTGTTCTTTAATATTTCTCCTGCCGAAGCTGAATTAATTGATCCGCAGGAGAGACTGTTTTTAGAGACGGTTTGGCACACCATAGAAGATGCCGGGTACGCAAAGAAAACGCTTGAACGAAAAAACGTCGGTGTTTTTGCAGGGGTTATGTACGGCCAATATCAGCTGTACAGCGTTGGTCACGAAGCGGCCGTTTCTTCCTCGTATGCATCAATCGCCAACCGGGTATCGTACTACTTTAATTTCAGCGGGCCAAGTATTGCTTTGGACACGATGTGTTCCTCATCATTAACGGCTGTTCATTTTGCCTGTGAAAGTTTAATCAGGAATGAATGTGAAATTGCAATTGCAGGAGGCGTCAATTTATCCATTCATCCTCATAAATATGAACTCCTGACTCAAGGCGGATTTTTATCCAGTGATGGCCGGTGCAGAAGCTTCGGTTCCGGAGGAGACGGCTATGTGCCGGGAGAAGGGACAGGTGCCGTGCTGCTGAAACCTGTGAAAAAGGCTATTGCGGACGGTGATCAGATTTATTCAGTTATTAAGGCAACAGCCATCAACCACGGTGCTAAGACGAATGGATATACCGTGCCGAATCCCAAAGCTCAAAGTGAGGTCATTACGAGAGCCTTAAAAAAAGGATTTATTGATCCAAAAAGCATCAGCTATATAGAAGCTCACGGAACAGGCACCGCGTTAGGAGATCCGATTGAAATCACCGGTCTGACCAGAGCATTTTCAGATGCCGAACGCGATAAGAAAACATGCGCGATCGGATCGATTAAATCAAATATCGGACATCTTGAGGCTGCTGCAGGCATAGCGGGCATTACGAAAGTTATTCTTCAAATGAAACATAAAACGATTGTTCCGTCACTGACTCATTCTGCTGAATTGAATGAAAATATACCGTTTCAAAAAACACCTTTTTATGTACCGGACAGTGCCGAAAAATGGGAGTCATCCGTTCCCAGGCGTGCCGGAATCAGTTCTTTCGGGGCAGGAGGAGCTAATGCCCATGTTATTTTAGAAGAATTTGCGGATGAAGCTATCTCTCCTCTCGCGGCTGAAGAACCTGAACAGCTTTTATTTGTTTTTTCTGCAAAAAATGCCGACAGGCTGGCAGAATATGCAAAACGCGCAAAAGAACATATAGCAGCCAGAGATTATCCATTAGAAACACTTAGAAATACAGCATTTACTTTACAAACCGGCAGAGAAGAAATGCCGCACAGATTGGCTGTTATCGCCTCCACAAGAGATGAATTGCTTAAAGGACTGACAGACTATACTCTCGGAAACGCGACGGATCATATTTTTACAAGCGGCAAAGACACAACAGAAGCTCAAAGGATGAATAAAGCTGAAATTGAAGAAGCAGCCGCAAACAGAGATCTTTTGAAGATTGCTGAATACTGGGTTGGCGGTAACGGGGTAGATTGGCCGTCACTTTATAAAGATGCCACTCTGAGACGGGTATCAGCACCCGGATATCCATTTGCCAAAGAGCTGTGCAGAATAGATGCGCAAAATATGGGAAGCCGCCGGATGAACGTTAATAACGATCTGCATCCTTACATTTCATGCAATATATCTGATTTTAAAGCACAGAAGTTTCTTATCAATGTAAGCGATACCGGTTTGTATATAAAAACAAAGTATCAAGACAAGGAAATGTTTCCGTTTCTCAGCCAGATTGAAATGGCGAGAGCTGCCGGAGCGATGGCTTCAGGGAATCCGATTATTAAATTAACAGAGCTCTCCTTTAGAGAACCGATGTTACAAAGCGGAAGCAATGAGCAGATCCGGATTGTATTAACCCCGGATAATCAGGGTGCATCGTATTCTATAGAAAAACAGAGCGACTCATCCATTTATTCCTCAGGGCGGCTCGAATTAGAAGGCGGGGCGTACGAGAACGGAAATATTCATCTTGAGCCGTTTCTGTCTCAGCGCGCAGACCCCATTCCGTACGAAGCGTTTTATCAGCGGCTTGCCGAATTCGGATACAGCTGCAGTGACAGTCTGAAAGCGGCAGAGCACTGCGTCAGCAGGAACGGACAGGTACTTTTAAAAATAAAAGCAAAGGCCGGGCCGAAAGGGTGCATAATCAAACCGGAAGTTATTGAGAGCGTATATCAAGCCGTCATATACCTTGCGGGGGAAAATGCCGGAGAGCTCCCGGAAAACATTAAAGAATGTACGATTTTTGATCATGAGACTGAACCCGTTTATGTATATGCAGAACAAACTGGAGAAAGCGATTCGGCTTATGATATGTATGTATTAGACAATGCCGGCGGGATTTTGATGGAACTGAGCGGGCTGGTTTTTGGCGAAAAGCCTAATAAAAATGTACGTTTTTATGAGCATAAGTGGGATCAAAAAAACCCTCTGATTGAAATCAAAGATAGGGAGCCAAAAACAATTCTGGTCTTTGCAAAAGATGAAGCACTGGCTGGAGCTCTGAAAAATCAATCAGACAGCCGTGTCATTCTCGTCACGCCGGATCAGCGGCAGATCGATCAGGACCTGCTGACATTCTGTGTAAACCCGGAAGTGACATCAGATTACATTCGTTTATTTGAAGAATTAGAGAAAAAGGGGTTTTCTCCTGATGTCATCTTGCACACGGGAGAAACATTTTACGCGGGTGACCACCTTCTCAGCGGCCTGGAATCAATTTTTTATTTATTAAAAGCTCTGAGCGCCCGCAGTGACGCCTCTCTTTATCTTCATTCTCTGCTTCTTGTTCACTCTTTTAAAGAAGGCGTGAATGATCCGTATACGGGCGCTCTTGCAGGCTGTTTAAAAACGGCAAATATGTTGGTGCCATCCGCAGAGAATGTGAAGTCAATCGGTTTTTCAGAACGTATATCAATTGAAAAAATGGCTGAATTTTGTCTTAACGAAATGGTTTCAGGCGTGGAACGGCAGGCTGAAGAAGTTAAATATATTAATGACAAGAGGTATGTTAAGACATTAAAGGACTATGTATTTAATCATACAGAGCACTCTCATCAGCTGAAACAGGAAGGGATTTACCTCATAACGGGCGGTTTGGGCGGTCTGGGCCTGATTTTCGCAAAATATTTGGCCTCTCAATATCAAGCAAAATTAGTATTGACGGGAAGGTCACCGTTAACAGCTGATAAACGCCATAACATTGACCGGCTGCAGGCGCTTGGAGGAGATGCGGTATATTATCAAGCTGATGCCGCAGATCAAAAGACGATGGGACGGGTCATAGAAGAAACGAAACGGACTTGGGGCTCTATTCAAGGCGTTATTCATTCAGCTGGTCATGCCGATGATCGGTTATTTACAGAGATGAATCTGGCTGATTTTTCAGATGGCATGACTGCTAAAATTGAAGGCACGGTATGTTTAGATGAATTAACGAAAGATGAGCCGCTTGATTTCTTTATCGTATTTTCTTCTATTTCTTCGGTCTTCGGAGATTTTGGACAGGTTAACTATGCGTTGGGCAATTATTTTCAAGATCAATATATAAATTGGAGATCCGAACAGAGCCGCCGGCAAGAGAGACAAGGCAAGAGCATTTCGATTAACTGGCCGTTGTGGCGTAAAGGCGGAATGCATTTAAACAAAGAAGCGGAAGAAGCATATCTTTCCGCATCCGGGTTTGATTATTTGGAAACGGAAGAAGGGATAGCGGCTTTTGAGACGATTTTGGCAAGTGACTGTCCGCAAATTTCGGTTGTTACCGGGGATGCCGAAACGACACCAGCAAGAAAAGATCTGCCGCATCAAAAAGTAAATACGCTTCCGGTTCGTCAAGAGGAAATTTCTTATACAGCACCGGCTTATACAGACAATGTCCTGGAAGAACTGAAGCAAATGGTGTCGGAATTATTGAAAATTAACATTGAACAGCTGGATACGGCAGAGAATTTCGGCAATCTCGGCTTTGATTCTATCAGTTTGAAAACATTAGCTGTCCGACTGAATAAAAAATACAAACTTAAGCTGACACCTGCCGTTTTCTTTACTTACAGCCATATTAAGTCTCTTTCAGAATTTCTAAACAGTGAACTGCGTACTGTTGCAAAAGGGAATACAGATGCAGAAAAAAACATTTCTGAAAAAAGGAAAGTAGTGCACGCTGGGAAAACCACCGGGAAAACCGTGAAGCCGCCGCGAAGTTTTCCGTTTGAAAAAAAGACAACAAGACAGGCTGACCATCATCCAGAGAAGCAGCCAGTTGCCATTATCGGGATGAGTTGTGTTTTTCCGGGAGCAAAAAATGCAGATGAGTTTTGGATCAATTTAATCAATGAAAAAGATTTGATTCAGGAAATTCCCCCGGATCGCTGGGATTGGAAAAAATACGCCGAAGGCAAAGGAAGCAGCGAAGTACATTCGAAATGGGGCGGCTTTATCACAGATGCCGATAAATTCGATGAGGCGTTTTTCAATATTAATCCGCGGGAAGCAGAACTCATGGATCCTCAGCACAGAATTTATTTGCAGGAGACCTGGAAAGCGATAGAAGATGCGGGTTACAAAGCTTCAAAGCTGTCTGGCAAAAATATCGGGGTGTTTACGGGCATTCAATTTAATGATTACCGCCAGCTGCTGATGAGGCATTCGGACGGGGCGCATGCGTTTGCGGGAACCGGAAACAGCCAGGCGCTCATCAGCAATCGTGTATCCCATTATTTTAATTTCAGAGGTCCGAGTGAGTCCATTGATACAGCCTGCTCAAGCAGTCTTGTAGCAATCCACAGAGCTGTGCGCTCGATTCAAAATGGTGAAAGTGAGCTGGCGGTAGCAGGCGGGGTTTCGCTGCTCTTAGATCCAGTCACGCATATGTATACTGATAAACTCGGTATTTTGTCTAGGGACGGCCGGTGTAAGACGTTTGATAAACTTGCCGACGGTTATGTCCGCGGTGAAGGTGCAGCTGTTCTGTTATTGAAACCATTGCAAGCGGCAATGAATGACAGAGACAATATTTACGGAGTTCTGAGAGGAACCGGAGAAAATCACGGAGGAAGATCTGCTTCATTGACCGCTCCGAACCCGGAAGCTCAGGCAGAACTGTTAACGTCTGTTTACAAAAATGCCGATATTCCTGTTGATACGATATCTTACATTGAAGCACACGGAACCGGGACAGAACTGGGAGATCCGATTGAGATTGAAGGCTTGAAAAAAGCGTTTGGATCTTTTGAGCCGCATTCAGGAAAGAATCATGATCAATATTGCGGCATCGGTTCAGTAAAAACGAATATCGGTCATTTAGAGCCCGCCTCTGGAATGCCGGGGCTGATTAAAGTATTACTATCCATGAAGTATAAAACATTGCCTGCCACACTACATGTCAATGAACTGAACCCTTACATTCAATTAAGCGGAACACCGTTTCATATTGTCAATAAAACTATGAAGTGGGCCAGATTAAAAGATCGAAAAGGAAATGAAATTCCGCGCCGCGCCGGAGTCAGTTCCTTTGGATTCGGCGGGGCAAATGCTCATGTCATCGTGGAAGAATTCGAATACGGACAAGATAAAGCAGTAACTGGCGAGCGGGAACAAATCATTGTTCTATCGGCCAAAACAAAGGAAAGACTGATGGTTAAAGCCAAAGAGTTAACAACGTTTTTACATGAAGAACTATCAGTTCAATTCAGTCAGCAAGAGGTGCAGGAACGTGATTTGCAAGAGGCGGTTCGGGAAGCGGCAGCAGGTATCCTGCGTTTAGATACCGCAGATATAGATGCAAAGACACCTCTTTCGGAATTCGGATTTGATCCGTTGGCTTATTCTGAATTAATCTCTTTTATAAACCAAATGTACGGCACAGAAATATCACTTGACATATTTCAGGAATTAAAGACACTGAGCGAGCTGTGCCGCTATATCAGCAGCATCCGGAATCGATCAGCTGATAAACCGTATAACGGCAATTTTAGAGAAAAGTCCGGAATCGGTCTTGAAGAAATAGCATATACGCTGCAAACCGGAAGGGAACCATTTGAATGCCGCCTTGCGATCACTTGCTCGAATACCGGAGATCTTCTTGAAAAATTAAACGGTTACATTCAGGGGAGCAGGCTGCAAGGTGTTTATGAAGGAAATGTAACGGATTTTGATAGTCTGTACGCTCCTTTATTCGGCGGCCCCGAAGGTCATGCATATGTACAATCACTGATTCAGCAAAACAAGCCGGCCAAACTGGCTCAGTTGTGGACGATCGGTTGTGAAATCAGCTGGGAAGACTTGTATGAGGAGGAACTCAAACCGGTTAAACTGTCTCTTCCTCTCTATCCTTTCAGCAAGAACAGACATTGGATTCATTTAAATAAAGATGAAGCGCAGAAAGCTGAGGCTTTCTCGAACACTGAGCTTCACAACTCAAATAAAGATACAGCAGATGGAGAAATCATGTCGCTTCTTGAAAAAGCACAAACAGGTGAGATGAATACGAAAGAGACGTCAGAGCTGATAGAGGAGTTGCTTTTCCATGAATGAAAAAACGATGCAAATTGAGCAAATCGTGAAAAAGGTGAAAGAATGCAGCCTGACACCTGAAGAAGGGCTGGAATTAATTAAGAGCTTGGGGAAAACCCATCTATATGAAATGGTATGGGATAGACATGCATTTAAAGGCAGTAAAAAATTCCCGCATACGAAAGAGCCAATTTTATTTTTTTGCGAAGACGACAGCATGTATACCGTAATGAAGAAACAGCTTGAAGGTTATGAGGCGCCTTTCATTTACGTGACTTCCGGCGAGCGTTTCGAAGATTGCCGGAACGGTCGTTTTACAATGAACTTTGCAAAAGGTGAGGATTATGACGCGTTATGCGGGGTTCTGCGTTCTCAAAATATAAGACCCCGCCATATTATTCATTTTTTGGCTGCCGGGCTCTTCAAAAATACAGAAGATGCAATGAGAAAGCAGCTCAATAAAAGTCTGTATTCCTTGTTTCAAATGTTTCAGGCCTTCATGGCGAACAAACTTTGTCCGAAAGCAGAAATTTTGTATCTGTATGAAAATGCCGAGGGCGAGGTTCAGCCGATTTATAACGCGGTTGAAAGTTTTCTTAAGACCGTACAGGCCGAAAATCCGAATTTCACATGTAAGGCTGCAGAGCTGAAATCAATGTTTGACGAGCCGTTTACAAAGCAGCATATTGCAGATGTCATCTCTTTTGAATGGAACAATCAATGTAAGACGGACCACTTTACCTGCTATGAGCCGAGGCATTATTATAAAAGGCAGCTTCAAAGAGTAAAAAAAGAAGTTGGGGAGAAACATAGTTTCAGTGTAAAAAAGAACGGTGTGTATTTAATTACGGGAGGAGCCGGCGGTCTCGGGTATCTGTTTGCGGAATATCTGGCGAAACAGGCAGAAGTCAAGCTGATATTAACCGGGCGTTCCCCGGCCTCCCGTGAAACGGCGCAAAAATTAAGCGCTCTTGAAAATCTCGGCGCTGAAGCCTTATATGTCCCGGCAGATATTTCAAAGGAAAAAGAGACGGACGCTTTGATTAAGCACATTAAGCAGACATTCGGAGAATTAAACGGAATTTTGCACAGTGCCGGACTTGTTAAGGATGCATTTATCATAAAAAAAACGAAAGAAAGCATAGAAGAAGTTATAGCGCCTAAAGTATTCGGAACCGTTTGGCTGGATAAAGCAGCTGAAGAAGAGCCTCTAGATTTCTTCGTTATGTTTTCATCCCTTTCGGCCGTTCTGCCTAATGCGGGTCAAAGCGACTACGCCTTCGCTAACGGATGTATGGACGGATTCACCCAGTATCGAAGCATTAAAGGACGTCCCGGGAAAACACTTTCTATTAATTGGCCGTTATGGGATGCGGGCAATATGACAGTCGGGCCGGGAGAGCTGCAGGCTTTAAGACATGCAGGGCTGGCACTTTTATCCGCCCAAGCAGGGCTTGCCGCTTTTCAGGACAGTATGAGCCGCTCTGCTTCTCAGCTGGCTGTTATCAGCGGAGACAAAGATAGAATAAGTGAATTACTCTCAACTGACCATAAAAAGATAGAGACTGTGCCTGAAAACAACAGTAACCTGCCGCAATTACATGAAAAAGATCTGAAAAAGCAAACGGTCCGTCTTTTGACAGAGATCGTCGGAGCGGAAACGGGAAGACCGGCGGACAGTATTTTACCCGAGGATACGTTTGACCGTTACGGAATTGATTCTCTAACGATTTTAGGTCTTAACTCTCGTCTGGAAAAATATTTTGGAAGAGTGTCTAAGACTCTTTTCTTTGAATACAGCAGTGTTGAAGAGCTGTCAGAGTATTTTCTTGAACACTATCAGCATGAGTTGCAGAAGGCGTTTTTACCGGCAGCCGAACAGCGAATTGATCATTCGGCTCCGGCGAAACGGGAGAAGCTTTCCGTTTCCCGCATACCATCCGCACCTTCCGAGGAAGATATTGCGATTATCGGTATAGCCGGCCGCTACCCGATGGCGAAGGATGTGGAAGAGTTTTGGGAAAATATTTCTTCCGGAAAAGATTGTATAACGGAAATACCGAAAGAGCGCTGGGATTTTCGGAAATATTATCACACAGGTGACAATGCCCGTCATGACAGCAAATGGGGAGGTTTTATAAAAGACGCTGATAAATTCGATCCGCTGTTCTTCTCAATTTCGCCTCGTGATGCCGAGTTAATTGATCCTCAGGAACGGTTATTTTTAGAGACAGCATGGCACACGTTTGAAGATGCGGGTTACACAAAGAAAAAGTTGAAACGGCATAAGACAGGTGTATTTGTCGGTGTCACCTACAGCCACTATCAGTTATTTGCAGCCGGTGCTTCAGATGATGAGGAACGTCAGGCGCTCCTGTCTTCTTATTCGTCTATCGCAAACCGGGTGTCATATTTCTTTGACCTGCACGGACCCAGCCTTGCAATTGATACAATGTGTTCTTCTTCACTTTCTGCTGTTCATTTTGCATGTGAAAGTATAAAAAGAGGAGAATCCACCCTCGCCATAGCCGGAGGCGTGAATTTATCCTTACACCCGGATAAATATACTTTACTTTCACAAAATCATTTTGTTTCAAGCGATGGGCGCTGCAGAAGCTTTGGAGCGGGAGGAGACGGATATGTGCCGGGAGAAGGAGTCGGGGCCGTTCTTTTGAAATCGCTTTCTGTCGCGAAGGCTGACGGGGACAGGATTTACGGTGTGATTAAGGGAACATCTGTAAATCACGGCGGAAAAACAAACGGATACACTGTGCCAAATCCGGGCGAGCAGGCAAACGTCATCAGTGAAACTCTTGATAAGGCGGGGATTGATGCAGACAGCATAAGTTATATTGAAGCGCATGGCACCGGGACATCTTTGGGAGACCCGATTGAAATTTCAGGTTTAACCAAAGCTTTGCACAGCTCGAAAAGCGATTATCGTTGTGCAATTGGTTCGGTTAAGTCAAATATCGGACACCTAGAGGCTGCGGCGGGAATTGCTTCTATTACAAAAGTGCTGATGCAAATGAAGTATAAACAGCTTGCTCCTTCCCTTCATTCCGATAACTTAAATCCTAATATTGATTTTGAGGAAACACCGTTTTACGTGCAGTCTGAACTGACCGATTGGGAGACGCCGCAAAATCAAGCCAGAAGGTCAGGCATCAGTTCTTTCGGCGCTGGAGGATCTAATGCCCACATTATCATCGAAGAGTATAAGAATGAAGAAAAGATGGAAACGGTAAAGAGCAACAAGACGCAAATTATTCTGCTTTCTGCCAAAAATGAAGAACGGCTCAGACTCTTAATTGATGCATATATAAATGAACTGGAGCCAAAAACGTCACTAGCTGATGCCGCGTACACTTCGCAGACCGGGAGAAACGCTATGGAAGAGCGGCTCGCTGTTGAGGTTAGCAGCATTGACGATCTTCGCAATAAGCTGATGATGTATTTGCGGTCAGATCATAAGTTAAACGGTTTATATAGGGGAAAGGCCCGCCGAGGCGCTGGTCAAAAGAATGCCCTGTCAGCCGCCCACTTTAAAAGTGCAAGAGAAATGGCCATTCACTGGGTGAACGGAGGAGACGTTCAATGGGAAGAGATGTACACTGCGGAATTACCGAAGCTTATCTCTCTTCCCGCATATCCTTTTGAACGGAACAGATATTGGGTGCCTGCCGCAAAAGCTGCACAGAAACAGAAAAAAACAGGTGTACCGCAGAGTCTGCCCCATGCACCGACTGACTTATCATTTGATGTATTAAAAAAAGCGTGGAAAAAACAAAAGGCTGCGCCTTCCGCTTTTACGAAAGGACAGGTGATGATCCTGGCTAATAGTGAAAGTGAGCGGCTTGCATTCGAATTGTTTGATTCAGATCCTCTGATTGAATCCGCTGTCATTTGTGCAGATAACTGGGATCATTCGGATGGGGAAGCCAAAAAAACGGCTCTAGCGGTCATAGAAGAAAATCCGGAAATCATCGGCATGATTGACCTGTCAGATTTGCGGAGTGATCAAAACGGGGCACGCACCGGCACAATCGGGAAGCTGACACTGCTGCAGGAAATCATAAAGACACGTAAACAGCTTTTCGTTTTACATGTGACCAGAGGGCTGCAGACATTTCTGAATGACAAGCCGTCGTTAGCCGGAGCCGAAACAGCCGGACTATATAAAATGCTGAGTGCGGAGTATCAAAAGATAAAATCAAAAACAATAGATGTAGACGGTCATGTCGGGACTGCGGCGGAATTGAGACAGGTAATCACAGATGAAGCTTACGCTGACGGGCTGTATAGTGAAATCTGCTACCGGAACGGTGAACGTTATATTCCATACGTCGAAAAATTACATGCAGCGGAAATAAACCGGAAACTATCCGGTCTGCCAGTATGCCGTACGGATCAAACCCTGATTATTACAGGGGGAACAAGAGGGATCGGAGCAGAACTTGCCAGACATTATGCCGGCAAGGGAGTCAAAAAACTTGTGTTGATGGGAGTAACCGACCTTCCGGAATCTGATAAAATAGCCGGCATGTTAAAAGACACCGATGAAAAGTCACCTCTTTATTCGAAATTACAACTGCTGCATGAGTTGGATCAAAAGGGAGTTCAGGTGGAAGTGTATTCCGGGCCGCTCACGGAAAAAGAAACATTACATCGCTTCTTTTCAGAGGTGAGACTGAAGTTCGGCAAAATCGGCGGGGTCATTCATTGCGCTGGTGCAGCCAATCATTCGAATCCGGCTTTTATTCATAAATCTGATCAAGAAATAAGAGAAGTATTTGAGCCAAAGGTGCAGGGGATGCAGGTACTTCATGACATTTTTATTGATGACAAACTTGATTTCTTCATTTTGTTTTCATCTGTTGCGAGCGCCTTTCCTTTATTAGGCGCCGGAACAAGTGACTATGCCGCGGCGAACGCTTTTATGGATTACTTTGCGGCGTATCAGCATGCAGCCGGCAGAACATATTATCAATCAATTAACTGGCCGAGCTGGAAGGACATTGGGATGGGCGAGGTGACAAGTCCATCATATCAGGCACTTGGTTTACTTTCACACTCAACAGAAACAGGTATTGCCATGCTGGATGAAATGATGACGATAAACGGATACCCATGCCTTATACCGGCAAAGACACATCCGGAGAAGTTCATGCTGCAGCAGCTGCTCCAGACAAGAATTCAAGCTGCTAAAAATAACCCGGATGCTGAGGAAAAAGTGATTTCTGGTCAGGGAGACAATGAAGCTATAATTAGGAAGTTAATGGAGATTTTTTCTGCGGAGCTGAAAATACCTTACGGGAATTTAGATCAGGATACGTCTTTTGCGGATTACGGAGTTGATTCAATCTTACTGGTTCAGCTTGTCAAAAAAGCGGAAGATGCATTTCAAATAAAAATTGAACCATCAGCTTTTCTGGAGTATCCGAGTTTTTCACAACTGGGCGTCTATTTAAACGAATTATTTGCAAGTGAGGGGATCAGTCCTCAAATTGATTCAGAAAACATTGAGGTTCGGAAAAAAGAGCAACATATAAATCAAAATGCTTCCGAAGTACGGGACAGCGGATCTCAAATACAACAAACCAGTCTGAACCAAATCGCTATTATCGGAATGGGCTGTGAGTTTCCGGATGCTCCGGACACAGAAACGTTCTGGACAAACTTGAAGAAAGGACAAAATAGTGTCCGCGAAGTCCCGGCGTCGCGATGGGATATTTCTTCATACTACTCTGACACCTATGAAAAGGGAAAAAGTATCAGTAAGTGGGGCGGATTTCTTCAAGATATTGAGTCTTTCGATCCCGCGTTTTTTAATATGAACAAAAGTGAGGCATCAGAGCTTGATCCGTTAATCAAAAAATGCCTTGAGGTCAGTGTCCAGACATTGAGAGACGGCGGCTATACAAAAGAAGAAGTATCAAACAAAGAAGTCGGCGTCTTCATCGGTTCGCGAACCGGGACGTTTATGTCCAAAATAGGTTCCCCTTCAAAAAATACGATCGTGGGTATAGGACAAAATTTCATAGGCGCGCATATCTCACACTTTTTTAATCTGAAAGGACCGAATCTGGTTGTAGACACGGCTTGTTCTTCTTCATTGGTCAGCGTCCATCTCGCTTGTCAAAGCCTGATGTCAAAAGAGTCAGATATGGCGATTGCGGGCGGAGTTGACATTTTGCTGGATCAAAAGCCTTACGTCATGCTGAGTGAGGCTCGGGCGCTTTCACCTGAAGGAAAATGTCATACATTTGATGAGAAGGCAGATGGCTTTGTACCGGGAGAGGGATGCGGCGCAGTCCTTTTGAAAAGACTTGATGACGCCCTTGCCGAAGGTGACAGAATTTACGCGGTAATTGACTCATCCGCGGTTAATAATGACGGACAGACAATGGGAATGACAACACCTAATCCGAAAGCGCAAAGCGCAGTGATAAAAAAAGCCCTGAAAAAAGGCGGAATTGATGCAGATACTCTCAGTTATGTCGAGACGCATGGCACCGGTACGATGATAGGAGATCCGATTGAATTAAAAGCGCTGACAGAAGTGTTCCGGGAGGTTACGGAAGAAACGCAATTTTGCGGAGTAGGCAGCGTAAAAACGAATTTCGGACATTTAATGAGCGCAGCGGGGATAGCGAGTATTATAAAGGTTGCCTTATCCATAAAAAATCAGATGCTCCCGCCGACATTACATTGTAAAACGCCAAATCCGCGTTTTAAATTTGATCAGTCGCCATTCTTTCCGAACACGTCTTTAAAAGAATGGCGTCCCAGAAAAGGGGTTTTGAGAGCCGGAATCAGTTCTTTTGGATTCGGGGGCACGAACGCACATATGATATTGAGCGACAGCCATCTCACATTAGGATATGGAGAGACAAAAAGACACCCGCTTTCTCCGGTTATATTCAATAAGGAACAATGCTGGATCGACAATGGAGAAACTCCAGAAAAGGAAGAGTCAGAATTGCTGATTCCTTTACTTGATTTCAAAGAATTATAAAGAAAAGAAAAGGAATGAGACAGGTGGCCAGTAATCAAAACTATCAGTTCACATTAACAATTAAACATACGGACTATATTGTCAGGGATCACCGGGTGCATGGCACCCGGATTATACCCGGTGTCACATTTTTAGATATGATATACCGTATGGCGCTGAGCAAAGGTTTGCCTATTGAAGAACTCGAATGTCAGAATATTTTGTATTTGGAACCTGTAGCAACATCGGATACCTTTGACAGAGAAATCCGCATCCGTTTTCAGGGATTGGAACAGGGATGGGAAATTCAGGCGAAGAGCAGAAAGGTAAAAGATGACCGCATCCTGGATGAAAGCTGGGATGAGAATATGACCTGCAGGCTCATGCAGAAATTCCCGGAAAGCATGAGTTCAATTCATATCGATGAAATCAAACATGCCTCCGTCCGTGAAGCCGATATGGAGATATGTTATGACTATTTAAAAAAGGTTGATATAGAGCATTTTGAATTTATGAAGAGTCTGGGGAAGGTTTATGCGTCTGATCATTCTGTACTTGCAGAGTTGTCGCTCAGCCAAATTGCCAATCAATATACCGGCTATTTTCAATTGCATCCCACTTTTCTTGATGCGTCTACCATCATATCGATCCTTTATCAGGCATGTCCCGAATATTTTACACAAGGATCTCCGGCAAGCCGGATGAAAACGTATATTCCCATTCATATTGAATCTTTCCGTATGACGAAGCGCCTGGAAGACAGGTGTTATGTGTACATAGAGAAGCAAGACCAAAATCATGATTCAGGGGATGTCATCCAAGTAAGCTACGGTTTGTACGATGCATACGGGGAGATGATCGCTTATTTTACGCGGCTGTCTGTGAAACATATTCGCTCAAAAGATTTAATTGAAAACCTGAAGCAGACTCGTTTGGAAACTGAAGCGGCTTCTCAGCCAAAAGACAGCCTGATCAGAAAAGATTCAATCATAAATCGAAGCGAAAGCATCGAGACACACCTTAAAGAATTAATATCCGGGGTTTCAAATATAGATCTGCGTGACATAAGGACAGACATTGGTTTTTATGAACAAGGCCTGGATTCAGCTTCTTTGCTTGCCATTGTCAAAGAACTTGAAAACAAAACAGGGGAACAGCTGTATCCTACACTCCTGTTTGAGCAGAAAACGATCCGGGAACTCGCCGCGTATATTAAAGAAAATCAAAAAATGTCCAGTTATTTCTTAACGCAAAATCAACCGGCTGAAAAGCCTGACATGAAAGAAAGTAAGAACGAAAATCTTTCCGCTCTTATAACAGAAGGAGACATTCAGCAGCTGATCGCAGACATCAAAGGGACTGCCCCTGAAACACTCTCTGTTGTAAAAGGTTTTTATGAACAAGGCCTCGATTCCGTAACACTTATGCAAGCCGTAAAAGCATTGGAGGAGAAAACAGGCAGGGAACTGTACCCTACTTTATTGTTTGAGTATCCGACGATTCAAAAACTTGCAAATTATTTTGCAGAGAGCGGCGAAAAGACTTTCGTTGACAAAGACCTCCCTCTTCATCATGGAGAGAATCATACGGCTCTGACATATTTAACGCCGTATTGGAGACAAAAGCCTGCCGCTTGGGACCCGCATTGCAGCAATAAAAAGAAAAGAACATGCCTGCTGTTTCAATATGACAGAGAGCTTTTTCATTTTATGCGGGAAAATGCTGAAAATGGGTTCGAAAATACACAGATCATTCTCGTTTTATCAGGGAATCGTTTCTCCTATCACGGAGACGGTGTTTATGAGATAGATCACAGGGAGGAAGCTCACTTTGACAGGCTTGCAGCTGATCTGAAAAAAAGGGGGCAAATGCCCGACACCGTGGTGTACGGGTGGCCGGAAGGATCATTTGCCGGCCCGGAAAAAATAAGTGAACAGCTTTCTAAAGGGGCTTACCCGCTATTCTTTTTCAGCCGGGCATTGATGCGCAGCAAGACGGAAAAAAAGGTTGTATCGCTTTTCCTTTATCCGGCGGATCATAAAAATGATCAGCCGCTTTACGCTTCAGTCCATGGCGCAGGGCAGTCTATTGTGCTTGAGAACCCGAAACTGGCCCTTAAGACAATCGGGATATCAGTTTCAGACAAGTCATCGTTGCCGGAACTTACAGCTGAAATCATCAGAGTCGAATCTACGGAAGCGCATCCGGGAGAAACCGATCTTTATTATGAAGGAAATGTGCGCTGGGTCCGTGCCTTACGGGAAGCAGAACCGGCTCCAAACTCAGATTTCTCCTTTAAAGAAAACGGAGTATACATGATTACAGGAGGGGCCGGCGGCTTAGGCCTTATATTTGCAGAACATATTGCAGCCCAAACGAAAGCCAATATTATTTTAGCGGGCCGTTCTGAACTTACGGAAGACAAAAAGAACAAAATCAGCCGAATGAAAGCAGGCGGTTCTTCGGTTCAATATATAAGAGGTGATTTTTCAGATAGCCGTGATGCAGAGCGAATCATAAAAACCATTAAAAGGCAATTCGGAGAAATCAACGGTGTGATACACAGTGCCGGTGTGACGCACGACGCTTTATTGATTCAAAAATCAAAAGATGAAATTCAGGAAGTGATCGCTCCGAAAATAAATGGGACGGTCTTATTGGACAGCTTGCTGCAAACCGAACCTTTGGACTTCTTTGTGATGTTTTCATCAAGCACCTCGATGTACGGGAATATCGGACAGACGGATTACGCATTGGCCAACCGGTTCATCGATCTTTTCGCTGAGTGGCGTGAAGGAATGAGGCGGAAAAAAGAACGCTCCGGCGTCTCAGTAGCCATCAGCTGGCCGCTATGGGAAGACGGCGGCATGAAAGTGGATAAACAAACTGAAAAATGGATGAAACAAAAAATCGGTATGGTTCCTCTTAGTAAAACCAATGGGATCAAAGCTTTTCAAGATTCACTCTCTCTGAACGCATCACAGCTGATCGTGTTTGAAGGTGACAAAGAAAAATTGGAATCTGCACTTCAAGATACCTTCATAGAGGATGAAAGCCGTGAGATCCAAATAAATGAAACAGCTGATACAAGGCATGAGGACATTGCCATTATCGGATTAAGCGGAAAGTATCCGATGGCTGAAGACTTACCTGAATTTTGGGAGAATTTAAAGAGCGGAAAAGATTGTATTACAGAAATCCCGCCTGACCGCTGGAATATGGATGATTTCTTCAGCGAAGACAGAGATATGAAAGGGAAGTCTTACAGCAAGTGGGGAGGTTTTATCAGCGGAGCCGATCAATTTGATCCGCTTTTCTTTCATATTTCCCCAAGGGAAGCAGAACTTATGGATCCCCAGGAAAGGCTCTTTTTAGAAACGGCCAAACATTGTTTTGAAGACTCAGGGTACCCGAGAAACATGCTGGAAAAGATGAAAGTCGGTGTATTTGTCGGTGCAATGTGGGGCCAATATCAACTATTTGAAGGAGAAGAAAATGGAGTGGCTTTCTCGCCGGCGTCCGTCTATTCTTCAATTGCCAATCGGGTGTCTTATTATTTTCATTTAAAAGGTCCGAGTTTGGCTCTGGATACAATGTGCTCTTCATCACTGACCTCTATTCATTACGCATGCCAAAGCATACATTGTGGAGAGAGCGATATGGCATTAGCCGGCGGAGTGAATTTGTCAATACATCCGAATAAATATAAGTTCCTCAGCATGGGACAGTTTCTATCAAGTGACGGCAGATGCCGGAGTTTTGGAAAAGACGGAAGCGGTTATGTTCCCGGTGAGGGAGTCGGGGCCGTATTGTTAAAACCATTGAAAAAAGCAATAGAAGATCAAGATCAAATATACGGTGTGATTAAGGGAAGCGCCGTTAACCATGGAGGGAAGACGAGCGGGTATTCCATACCGAATCCGGATGCGCAGGCGGAGGTCATTTCAGAAGCGCTTCGTAAAGCTGACATTGATCCGAATACCGTCAATTATATTGAAGCGCATGGAACGGGTACGTCATTAGGCGATCCGATTGAAATTCAAGGACTGAAAGATTCCTATCAATTGAACCATCCTTGCGCCATCGGTTCGGTGAAATCAAATATCGGACATTTAGAATCTGCGGCAGGAATCGCTGCGGTAACGAAAGTGCTTCTCCAAATGAAGAATAAGCAGCTTGTTCCTTCTCTGCATTCCGATATTGTTAATCCGTTTATAGATTTTGATCAGGTTCCTTTTCAAGTGCAGCGGAAAGCGGCTGAATGGAATATTCCGCAAAACAGCAATGCTGTTCATCCTTTGAGAGCCGGGGTAAGCGCTTTTGGGGCAGGAGGAACAAACGCGCATCTTATATTGGAAGCGTATGAGCCGCCAAAAGCTTTTGATCATCAAAGCGGCCGAGTGATCTTTGTTTTATCGGCTCAAGACAAACAACGGCTGATAAAATATGCAAAGGTTATGGCTGATTTTCTATCAGAAAATGAATCGAAGGATAACAATCATAAACTGCGTCTTCAGGATATTGCCTATACACTTCAGACGGGACGCGATCATATGGAAGAACGGCTGGCGATAGTGGCAGATTCCGGGCGGGTCATTGCTGAAGAGCTTTCAGCTTATATCAGGGGTGAAAAAAGCAGCTTAAGCTATACCGGTAATACATTCGAATCAGAAGTTCACAATGAAATGCCTCACGTTTGTTCAGATTACGCCGAAGCCGCATCCAAATGGGTAAATGGAAGAAAGATAGATTGGGAGACTTTTGAGGTGAATCGGAATGCCCGCAGGATTTCTATTCCGGGACAACCGCTGATCAAACAGCGGTATTGGATAGCGGAAAAAGGGGAAGCACTTGTTTCAGCGGATGTGAGTAAGCCGGGTCACCCTTTCTTGGGGAGTAACACGTCCGATTTTAATCAGTTCAGTTTCACGAAAAAAATCACCCGTAATCATCCGTTCGCACTAAGTCTGTCTGAAGGAAACGTGTCCTTTTTCCCTTATGCATCTTTGGCTGAAATGGCTATCGTCAATGCAGCGGCGGCATTTGGACAACCAGTTCAAACATTGACTGATTTATTGTGGACCGAAAGCATGAACGGAATAACTGATATACGGGAACTGATAATTACGCTGACGCCTGAGCGCGACTTTGCGCGGTTTGACATATATGCAAACACAAAAGATGAGAATAAAGTACGTCTTGCCAGGGGAAATGCGCATATTGTTAAGCCTGAAAGCGGTATGCTTCCTGAAGCGCTTGATATTGCTGAAGTCAAATCAAAAATGACTGAACATCCGGCTGAAGCGCCTTTTGTCATTGAATCAGCGAAAAACAGTGACGGAATGCTGGCGCTTCATTCATTGCCGGATGAGCTTTATGCAAAAAGAGAGAATTTTACGATCTCTCCTGAAGCGCTTGAGTCCGCGATTCAAGCCAGTGCGTTTTTTGTCAGCGGAGAAACCTTCCCGGAATTGATCGGAATGGGAGCGGCGGATGTCTATCACCCTCTCGCTCAAAATTTTTATGTCTATACTCAAAAAGAGAACCGGCAGAACAGCCGTGATGTAACGTGTCATATGACGTTTACAGATAAAAACGGAAGCATTCTGGCAGAGTGCAGAGATGTGAGATTCAGATATGGTCATGAAAAAGACACTGTTCAGACGGACGACGAACTCATTCGTCTCCTGCGTCAATTGGAAACCAATGATATTGATCAGAAGGCTGTATTGAAACAATTAATGGGGGAAGAATGATGAACGGAAAACGTGAACAACTCAGCGATATTCTTGATCTGATTCAAACAGGACAAATGTCGGCTGACGAAGGCTATGCCCGTGTGACATCCATTCAGAATCAAAAATCACGGGCATCGAACCATCCGCTTTTATATTACAAGCCGGAATGGACAGAATCGTTCATTCCGAGTAAGAAGAGCGTACCCTTGACGGGATTGCTCCTGATTTTTGCAGAAAATGAACGGCAAATACAAGAATTGAGCGGTTTGTTTAAGGACTGTACTCTCTTGTTTGTCATCCGCGGAAAAGAATTTGCTGTTTTACATGATGATACGATTTGTATGAACCACGTGAAAAAAGACGATTATCTAAAGCTGTTCCGATACATTCATGATCATTATCAGCTGCACGAAAAGATTCTTCACTTGTGGTCTGATTCTCAGGCTGACATGAGTAAGGGAGGTATACAGAAACAATTGGAAAACGGATTGTTTTCTCTTCTGTATATTACACAGGCGCTGATTGAACTAAAATGGAAAAAGATAATAAAGCTGACGCATATTTTTCAAACAGAGAATAAAGAACAACTGCCGCTGCATCATGCTCTCGGCGGATTGGTGAAAACCGTTCACCAGGAACACCCCAATTTTCACTATCAGATTATCAATATCACGCAATCAGAGGGTGAGGGAGCCGCTCTTCCAGCGATAGCGGATATATATCAGAGAGAGTGTGACGAAAAACGGGATATCCATTTTGAAGTGCGCTATGAAAACGGGAGACGTTTTACGAAAAGCTATAATAAAGCCGGCTCATTCGATTTAACCCAGCCGCTGAAACATCATGGGAACTATCTGATTACAGGAGGCCTGGGCGGTCTCGGTTATATTCTGGCAAAACATCTGTCGGAACAATGGAAAGCGAATCTCATATTGACAGGGCGCTCTGATTTAACTGAAGAGCAGGAGAAAAAGATCGAATATTTAAGAAGTTCAGGTTCAACAGTTGAATATATCCGATCTGATGTTTCAAAACAAAGTGATGCTGAACGGATGTTTGCTTTTGCAAAAGAGCAGTTCGGCACCTTACATGGAGTATTTCACAGTGCCGGCGTACTCCGTGACTCTTTTATCTTAAGAAAGACAAAAGAAGAAATTAATCAAGTCACGGGTTCAAAAGTTTATGGCACGCTGTGGCTGGCGGAAGAAATCAAAAAAATGAAAGTTGAATTACTTGTCTTGTTTTCATCCACATCGGCAGTCTTCGGCTCAGCCGGCCAATGTGACTATGCTTTCGCCAATGCCTGTTTGGATCAGTATGCAGCAGTTATGACCGCAAAAGAGTCTGCCGGAAGGGTAGTGTCAGTCAATTGGCCGCTATGGACTTCCGGCGGGATGAATATTGACGATGAAGGAATATCCTACATGAAACAGGAACTCGGTCTTGACCCGTTAGATGACGGTGACGGAATACAGGCTCTGGAGAACAGCTTGTGTCAATCATCTGAACAGCTGATTGCCCTGAAAGGCCGTAAAGAAAAGATTGAGGATGTGCTGAAGCGTGCCGGCACAATCAGCTTACATTCAGACCAGCAGGAAGATGCCGATTTGCAAAACGATGAATTAAGACAAAATATCATCAGTTATCTGAAAAATATAATGTCAGAGGAATTGAAATTACCGGCCTCACTCATAGATGAAAAACAATATCTGGAGAAATACGGCATTGATTCAGTGATGATCATGCGTCTGACCAAAAAGCTGGAGCAAAGTATCGGCAGATTGTCGAAAACATTATTTTTTGAATATCATTCAATATCGCAGTTAGCCGAATATTTCCTGAGTCATCACAGCGAACGAATGATGAAACTGCTGAACCCGGCCGGCACATCTGAACTTGTTTCATATCAAAAAAAGCAAAAAAGAAAACCAGTGGAAACAAAAGCGCCGGTACGCTCTGAAGGAGAAGGTTCAAAAGAGCACATGGCGGCCGATCCCCTTTCTGCTGATATAGCCATTATCGGTGTCAGCGGCAGATACCCGGGTGCGGAAAACATCAGGGAGTTCCAGAATGTGCTGATGAATGGACAGGATTGCGTAAGCGAAATTCCCGATGACCGGAAAGAAATGCTGGAGGGAAGCTGCTATAAGTGGGGAGGTTTTCTGAAAAATCCAGACCGGTTTGATCCTTTATTTTTCCGGATATCACCGAAAGAAGCGGCTTTTCTTGATCCTCAGGAACGTCTCTTTTTAGAGACAGTGTACAATACCATAGAGGATGCGGGTTATAAACCTTCAGATCTGACCCGCAAAAAGGTCGGAGTATTTGCAGGCGTCACATATGGAAGCTATCAATTTTTCGGCGTTGAAGAATCACTTAAAGGAAATGAACTGGCCGTCGGGTCTCCATTTTCTGCAATAGCAAACAGAATATCGTATTTCTTTAACTTTAAGGGGCCGAGTATGGCGGTTGATACAATGTGTTCATCCTCTCTTAACGCCATTCACTTAGCCTGTGAAAGTATACGAAGAGGAGAAAGCACACTTGCTGTTGCCGGCGGGGTCAATCTTACGCTTCATCCCAATAAATATACATTGTTAAATCAAAGCCGCTTCTTTGCAAGTGATGGCCGATGCCGGACATTCGGCGAGGGCGGTGACGGTTATGTACCGGGAGAAGGAGTGGGATCCGTACTTTTAAAGCCGGCGGCGGAAGCGGTAAGGGACGGAGATCATATTTATGCGCTGATTAAAGCGACAGCGGTCAATCACGGAGGGAGAACAAACGGTTTTACGGTTCCTAATCCAAATGGTCAATCTGAACTGATACAGGACGCGCTTCAGAAAGCTTGTATTGACCCTCGTACAATTAGTTATATTGAAGCTCACGGAACGGGAACTTCTCTTGGAGACCCGATTGAGATCACCGGGTTAACAAAAGCGTTTCGGGAATTTACGGAGCACACTCAATATTGTTCCATCGGTTCTGTCAAATCAAATATCGGCCATCTTGAGGCCGCAGCGGGAATTGCCGGTTTGACAAAGGTTCTTTTGCAAATGAAACTGAAAAAACTGTTTCCTTCCATACATGCGGAGACGTTGAATCCAAATATCGATTTTAAAGCATCTCCCTTTTATGTACAGCGGTCATTGCAAGATTGGAAGAAACCAAAACTGCAGGAAAACGGAAAAACAGTAACTGTTCCGAGAAGAGCGGGGATCAGCTCATTCGGAGCGGGAGGAACGAATGTTCATATCATTATAGAAGAATATGAAGAAACAAACGTCTCAACAGAACATGTTGAGAACGAACCGCATATTGTCCTGTTATCTGCCAAAGACAATGAACGTCTTCTTGAGTATGCCGAAAACATGAGAGATTTTATCCAACGTTCACTAAGTCCTGAAGTAAAGGATAAGCAGCCTGATATGAGAGAAAAGGTGTATGAAGTACTCAAACCGTTTGTTTCGGAATTGCTTCATATCCATCCGGAAGAAATTAATATTGCTGATCACCTGAGTGAATTTGGCGTAGGGCCTTTGGAATTAAGTCGGATGGCGGATTTTATTAACGAAATGTTTCATATTGAACTCACGATGTATGAATTAACTGTTTGCCCCTCCATTCAAGCGGTTACTGAATACGTATTGAAGGAATATGCCGGAGCGATAAGAAACCTGTTCCCGAATGAAGTGATGGAAGGCAGCCAATCGGAAAGCGTCGTTTTACGGGATCTGGCATACACTACACAATCGGGCAGAGAAGCGATGGAGGCCAGAGCGGCGATTACCGGTACCTCTCTTAAAGAAATCAAAGATAAATTATTTGAGTTTTGCCGCGGTGACAAGCACGTTCCAGGCGTATATGTTAATCAGCAATCAGCAGATGCATTTGCTGAAAAAATGAAGGCGTTAACGGAAGGCACAGCAGGTGAATTGTTTGTAAAGACTATTATTGAGAACGGTGAAGCGGAAAAGCTGGCTCAATTATGGGTTTGGGGGGCGGATATCGACTGGAAATCCGTTCATCAACATTTACAGCAGCCGGGTAAACGGATCTCAATTCCGACTTATCCGTTTGCAAAAGAACGTTATTGGGTTCCGTCCAGGACTGAGAAGGCAGAGATCCCTCAGCACTCTTTTCAACATCACTTGCAAAAAAAATGGAGGGAAAATCCGTTTGTCAATCCATCCGAAACAAAAGAGTACGGACTGACAGTAGCATTTGTAAATCAAGACACAGAATCAATTGCCCGCACCATTTGTTCGGATATAGATCAGGAGAATCTGATTGTCATAAAACATCACTCTTCATTTATAAAACACTCTGATCAAATGTTTGAGTGTTCTTTATTAGATGAAAACCACGCATACGACGTTATCCGTGAGATCTTCTCGGGCGGTGAGCGGCTGGTCGAAAATATATTTGATTTCTCAGATATCGGAAACCAGAGTGACAATCAGAACGGCATCCCATATTGTAAATTCTTATTTATACAAGAAATAATTAAGCGGAGTAAAAAGGAAACACCATTATCCATTTTACAAATCACCAATGGCTTGCAGGTATTTAAAGCGGAAAAACCAAAGCTGACGGGGGCAGAATCAGCGGCTTTTCTGAAAGCCCTTTCTGCGGAATACGGCTTTGTTCATGTGAAAACAATAGATATAGACAGCATGAAAGAAACGCATGAGCTGAAACAAATCTTTGAGAATGAAAGGGCGCAATGTACCGGAGAGAATGAAGTATGCTACCGCAGCGGCGTCAGATATGTTCCGTATTTTGAAGAAGAAAGAATCCATACCGGCGAGCCTGTTTCATTTCCTGCGGATAAAGCCATCGTGATTACCGGCGGGACAGGGGGCATTGGCAGAGCAATAGCTGAAGATTTGGTGAAACGGGGAGTGAAAAAACTCGTGCTGACGGGTACGCGTCCATTACCTTTGCGAAGTGAATGGGATCATTTGCTGAAAGAGGGCAGACAGGACGAAAAGACAGTCAGCAATATAAAACTGTTTCAAAGTTTTGAAGAGAAAGGTGTCAACTATCTGTATTACAGCGGTTCTCTCACAAATGAAGAGAAGCTGCGTTCATTCTTTCACCAAGTAAGCCTTGAATTTAAAGATATAAGCGGTGTCATACACTGTGCCGGACTGCACAGCGGCGGAAATCCGGCCTTTATTCATAAAAGAATGAGTGAATTTAAGACGGTGTACGGGCCGAAAGTCACTGGACTTCAGAATTTGGAGCGGATTTTTAATAATAGGCCGCTGGATTTCTTTATTCTATTTTCATCAATTGCAGCACAGTCACCCAAACTGTCGAAAGGAATGACTGATTACGCGTCTGCAAACGCATATATGGACTATTTCGCGGTTTATCATTTTCAAAAGGGGAGAACGTATTTCACGTCCATCAATTGGCCGAGCTGGAAAGAAGTCGGAATGGGTACTGTGACGAGTCCTTTATATGATGAATTGGGATTGGACTCTCTTTCCACACGGGAAGGACTGGCGATTTTGTATCATGCACTGGAGAAAAAATCGGCCAATATCATTCCTATCGTGAAAAAAGGAACAGTGTTTCATGCAGACAGTCTCCTGAACATCAATAAAACCGGCGGAGCTTCGGTTCCAGTCCGAAGACAGGAGACTCCCGACACTTTTGATCATTCAGAAGGGCTTGTCAGTGAACTTTCTGCCGTATTTGCCGAGGAATTGAGCATTCCCCTTGAAAAGCTTAACCCAAATACGGATTTTCAGGAATACGGTGTGGATTCTATACTACTTGTCAGCATTATACATCGAATAGAAGCAATGATTCAGAAAAAAATTGACCCTACTGTGCTTCTTGAACACAACACGATTCATGGTCTTGCGGAATATATCGGTAAGACGGCGCCGCCGTTGAAGAAACAAATCGAACAGACTGATTCTCAAAGCAGCAATCAGCAAGATATGCAATCTGTGACGAGCCGAAATACAGAACCGCAGACGGCTTCCTCTGCAAAGATAGCTGTTATCGGAATCGGATGTAAGTTCCCTGGAGCGGCTGATAAAGAGGAATTTTGGGACAATCTGAGAAAAGGGAAGAATCATATTAAAGAAGTACCTGATTCCCGGTGGAATATAGAAGAAAATTACTCTCCGGTCAAACAAAAGGGAAAAAGCATCAGCAAATGGGGAGGATTTATCAATGGAATCGGCAGCTTCGATCCGGAGTATTTCCGCATGGAAGAGGAGAAAGCCATCCAAACGGACCCGCTGATAAGACATTTCTTAGAAACGAGTGTACAGACTGTACGGGATGCCGGTTATGAAGAAACGGAATTATCGGGAAAAAAAGTCGGCGTATTTGTCGGTTCCAGAATGGGCGGCTACGGTCACAAACTGCCGAAAGAAAGCAGCAGCCACATCGTCGGGCTTAGTCAAAACTTTATTGCTTCACATGTGTCGCATTTCTTTAATTTTCACGGTCCAAGCATGGTTTCTGATACCGCTTGTTCTTCTTCATTAGTCAGCATTCATTTAGCCTGCCAAAGCATAAAAAACGGTGATTCAGAGATGGCGCTGGCAGGAGGGGCGGATCTGCTTTTGGATGAAATTCCTTACCTGATGTTAACAGAAGGAGGAGCTCTTTCGCCGGACGGTCAGTGTTTTACTTTTGATGAAAGGGCAAACGGTTTTGTACCCGGAGAGGGTTTTGGCGCTGTTCTGTTAAAACCGCTGGAGAAAGCGAAAGCTGACGGAGATCGGATATACGGTATCATTGAAGCATCAGCTATTAATAACGACGGTGCGACAATGGGAATTACGACCCCGAATCCTAAGCTTCAAGAGCAGGTTATTCAAGATGCATTTGAAAAAGCCGATATCACTCCCGGATCAGTCAGCTACGTCGAAACTCACGGCACAGGCACGATGATTGGAGATCCGATTGAGCTTCAGGCTCTGACAAAAGTATTCCGAAGAGACACAAACAAAACGCAATTTTGCGGAGTAGGAAGTGTGAAAACCAATATCGGACACTTATTAAGCGCTGCCGGAGCGGCAAGTTTCATTAAAGTGATTTTATCAATATGGCATAAGGAAATTCCGCCTACATTGAATTGTGAAACGCCAAATCCCCGCTTTGAATTTGAAAAGTCGCCTTTTTATCCGAATACAGAGCTGAGAAGCTGGAAGGATGGAAAACGGAGGGCAGGCATCAGCGCTTTCGGTTTTGGCGGAACAAACGCCCACCTTTTGGTAAGCGGCCTGGATGATTCATATCATTCCGTCAGAACTCCGCTGCCGCCTGCTGAGTTTGTCAGAAAAGAGTACTGGCCGGATTCAAATCGGAAAAAACAAATCAAACAGAATAAAAAACGGCTTCTTGAAATTATTGATGAAACAGAGTAGCACCTGCTCTGTTTCTTTACTTTGTAAAAGAAGAAAGGTTGTCGAGTTGCATGAGGTTCAGCGTATTAGTCAAACATGACGATTATATTGTTTCAGACCATGTCCTTCATCAAGTGCGTACGATACCCGGCGTAACGTATCTGGATTTAATAACACGATTTTTAGCTGAGAAAGGGATATCCCCCCGAAGTTTTGAAATCAAACATGTTTTATTCCGTGAACCTGTTGCGACGTCAGTCCATTTTGATAAAAAAGTCACCTTCCAGTTTACGGAACAAGAAAACGGCTGGCTTGTTGAAACAACAAGCAGGAAATGGGTCGCTGAAAAGGCGGAAGGTGAAGCATCAGTCAACTTGCAGGCGGAAATCATACGAAAAAATGCGATAAACGAAAAGACAATTTCAATCGAAGAATTAAAGAAAGGGGCCGTCCGGATTTCGGATGCTGAATCCGCCTATCGTAATTTGCGCAGGGGCGGCCTGATTCATAAAGATTTTATGAAATTGGAAGGTACGGTATATGAAGGTGAAAATTATATTCTGGGAGAGGTCAGTTTAAGCGGACTTTCAAAAGAATATACAGATGACTTTTACATGCATCCCGCATTTTTGGATGGGTCTCTCAGCTTGTTGGGAATCCTTACATCAGACTTGCCGGATGAAGGAACAAATGCGTTTATCCCTATATATATTGAGACATTCCGGGCACTGCATAAAACAACTGGGTCTTGTTTTGTGTATATTAATAAAACCAGTATAACGCAGCCGCCTTCTAAAGACATTTTATATGCGGACATAGAAGTATACAGGCCTGATGGAGTGCTTGCTTTTTATTATGAGCGATTCGGTGTGAAAAGAGTCAGAAATGAAAAATCAATACAAAGGCTGGAGCATTCCCAAAAAGCTAAAGAGGTCGGCAGCGTAGCGAACAATAAAGAAATGATTAGAAATAATTTGATCCAAGAGATAGCCGGCATGATTGAAAAACCTGCTGAAACAGTGAAGAATGATATTTCCTTTTACGAGATGGGCTTGGATTCTAAACAATTATTAGACTTATCCAAAAAATTAGAACTGATGTTAGGTTCAAAGCTGTACCCGACTTTATTATTTGATTACTCCACAATCGGTGAATTGACGGAATTTCTGCAGGAGAAATACGGAGCCGACATTACAGACTCTATCTCTGATACAGTTCAGCACCAAGACAGTCATAAAACATTAACAGATGAGCTGTCATCCATTATTGGAGAGGCTACAAACACACCGCCAAATAAAGCGGACAAACACCAATCTTTTTACGAACTGGGTCTTGACTCAAAACAGCTGCTGCATATATCGAAAATGCTCGAGGAAAGATTGGATACACAATTGTATCCGACATTGCTTTTTGATTATAACAATATTCATGATTTAGCGGCTTATTTAGAAGAAAAATATGATGTGCGTAATACGCCGGCCGCAGCTTTTAAAGAAAAAACGCAAACGAAAGAGCCGTCTGAAAAGCCGGTGCTTGATTCCTTGTATTTACAAAAAGAATGGATAGAATCGCCATTAAAGTCCGGAGAAATACCTAAGGGAAATACATTGATTTTCGATTTCGACAGTTCATTGAGTGATGAAATCCGAAAGTACATCGGCAGTGAAAATGTTATTTATGCGGAAGCCGCCGCTGAATATGAAATGGTAAATGAAAAGCATTATAAATTTAATCCGGAGCAGTCTGCTCATTACTCCAGACTGTTAGAAGATATGAAAAAGTCCGGAGCGTTTCCGGCGTCAATCATTCATTACCTGTCAAAAAAAGCTTATACTGAGGCAGCGTTAGATTTGACTCACAGCTTTTATTCAATCCTTTATTTAAGCAAAGCGTTGATCCGTCAAAAAACAAAAGAAAACATCAACATTTTGTACGTGCATGACAAGGGTCAATATACAAATCCGGTTTACGCCGCGATTGGAGGCTTTTTTAAAACGCTGAATGCGGAGCAGCCGAATATAAAGTGTAAAACGGTTGAGATTTCTTCAAGACAAACCATTGAAAAAGCACCTTTGCTTCTCAATGAATTAAGTGCCGGACATCATCAGGCTGTGAAATATGACGGCGATCAAAAAAGGCGGGTGACAGCATACAAAGACGCTTCGCTGCAACCAGGGCAAAAGGCCGCAAAGTTTGCAAAAAACGGAGTGTATCTCATCATCGGAGGATTAAGCGGCATCGGCTGGATTATTTCAGCGTTTCTTTATGCAAATCACGGAGCCAGCGTTATCATTGCCGGGCGATCGAAAATGACAGCAGACATGGAAGAAAAATTAGACAGCATCCGCTATGACGGGGCAAGCATTTCTTATATCCAGGCTGACATGTCAGATAAGCAGCAGGTCATCAAGTTAGCGGAAAAAATTCATGCTGATTATTCCGAAATCAACGGGGTCATTTACAGTGCAGGCGTGTTAAAAGACTCTCTCATTATGAATAAAACAGACGCGGAAGCTCAAGCGGTGCTGCAATCAAAGGTCAATGGTGTGATTCATTTGGATGAAGCGCTCAGAGATATGCCTTTAGACTTTTTTGTTTTGTTTTCTTCCATCTCCTCAGAAATCGGAAGTCTGGGTCAAGCCGATTACGCCTACGCCAATCGTTTTCTGGAGCATTTTGCCGAGTGGAGGGAATGTATGAGAAAGGCGGGGGGAAGATCAGGAAAAACCATCGCTGTAAATTGGCCTTTCTGGAAAGACGGAGGCATGTCAGTTGATCCCGGCATTCAAGACATTATGAAAACGGAGTACGGACTTCACCCATTAGAAAATACTGCCGGAATCAAAGCTTTTGAACACTCGCTTCTCGGCCAAGGCCACCAGCTGATCGTGTTATACGGAGAAAAAGAAAAAATACAAAACGATTTCAAGCCGTTATCCGTCCGTTCAGCACCGCCTCTGGTAAGAGATTCAGCGATTGCAGCCGATTTTGATGCTTCGTCAGTCGTTACGGGAGAAGCTGAAAGTCCTTTCCGGATACTCGGCACAGCTTCCAATCATCATCTCGACGATTATTTGCACTATTGGAGCAGACTGAAGAAAGGAGCCCTTCAGCACAATCAAAGCGATGCCGCAAAAAAACTCATCGCTTTTTACCAGACAGAAGAAACGGAAACCGTTCATTTTCTGGCAAACACAGAAAATGCCCGGCATATGGAAATATTGATGAGCGGTAAGGGTGAAACAATTTTACTGATTTGCGGTTTTGCTACCACTGCTTACATGTGGAAAGAACAAATGAAGGAGTGGGCAGATCAATTTAATGTAATTGTCATACACACACCGGGTTACGGGCTGAGTGAGGGGAGCGCCGATTTTACACTGAGCGGGCTGGCTCAGACTTTTATCGAAGTGCTGAACGAGATAGGAGTTGCTTGGCCGATCCACATTGCGGCAGCTTCTTGGGGAGGCATGATAGGGCAGAGGATAGCCTATGAATACCCTGAAAAAGTAAAAACGCTCATTCTTTCCGGAAGTTACACCGCATACGAAGAAGACCCTGAAAGCAGTGTCGAGGAAAAACTGAAAAATGATTTTATAGCTATAGGAAAATCACATGAATATGAAAGTTTACACAGTAATCAATTCTTAAATGCTTCTATTGAACGTTTTATGAAGATACATCAACAAGAAGGCTATTCTACAATCGGCTTTTTAAAAGACATTCATACAAGAACGCTTATCCTTACGGGTGAGAAGGAAAGCGTAGTTGATCAGAAAGAAACAAAAAGGCTGCAGAACCTGCTGAGCAATGCAGAATTAAAGAAAATTAAGGGAGCGGGGCATCTTCCGAACATCACACATCCGGAAGAATTTAATAAAGCGGTGTCAGAATTCATCAAGAAATCAGTAAGTAAGGGATGAAAACGATACATACAGTACAGGGGGAGAAAACAATGAAACAAACAATAAGCAATCCGGCATTTGATATGAAACAAATTAACGCTCTTAACGGCCATTATCAGACGATGATAGACAATGGAGATCTGCAATGTGCGAGTTATATGATGTCAAGAGGAGGTGAGGTTTTTGCAGCTGAGTCGTTAGGGGAATTTACCGGCGGACAAAAAGAAAAGCAAACATTTCAGCTTGATACCATCAGAGAAATCGGTTCTTTGACAAAAGTGTTTACCGCTGTAGCAGTCATGCAGCTCGTCGAAAAAGGTTTGCTCGATCTGAAAATGCCGGTCAAGCTCATTTTGCCAGCGTTTGATAAACCGGGTTTCGGAGAAATTAAAATTTTGCACCTTTTGACTCATACGGCGGGATTAAGTTTTGAGCTGGATATTCAAAAGGCTGAAGGCATTGACTTAACGAATGAGGAAGAATGGATAAACTATCTGGTCAGTACGCCTTTGGAGTACGGAGTGGATGAAGCATGGAACTATTCCAGAACCGGCTTTGTTATACTTGGCATCATTATTTCAAAAGTAACAGGCGTATCCTACGAACAGTATGTAACAAAGCATATTATTGAAGCGCTCGGATTAGAAAGAACGTATTTTTATGTGCCTGATACTTTAAAAGAAGAAGTTTGTGTGATCAATGAGCACGAGTGCGTACAGCTGGAAAAAAGTCATCACCCGTATTTTCCGAATAAAGCGACAAGCGGTCTGTACTCTTCATTGCGAGATATTTGGAAGTTAGCTGAAATGTTTAGAAATAAAGGCAGATTGAAAGATAAGAAGCTGCTTGGAAGAAAAACAGTCGAGGCGATGCTGAGAAATCAAATAAAGCCCGGTCTTCCTTTTTACTTCTTCGGAGCGCCCAGAGAGGAAGGCGGCTTTGGTTTAGGCATTAATTTGTGGCCGGCCGGTGACCATTATTTCATGACAGAAGGAACCTTCTCACATCTTGGAATGGGGTGGTGCGGCATGTTTTCTGATCCAGCCGAAGATTTTACGTATGTATTTTTCACTCCGATTTCCGAGTTTCATCCTCATGCCGTGCTGACGCCGCTGAATATCGTGTGGGCGGGTATTGAATAATTGACAAAAGCGTCGTCCCGTCTGTTCGGCAGGCGGGACGATTGCTAACTGCCCGTTTTTATCCCGCGGCATCTTTTCAAAGCCTGACCCGAAGTTAAATAACTTAATTTACTCTTTGTAATTTTTTTTAATTATAGTACAGTAGAGCATTTTTATAATACAGTTTAAAGTCTTTTATAGTACAGTTTGGTGCAATATGATCTTATGTTTTATAAGCGGTTTCAAAATGAAGTTATAAATAATTGACGGCTTTGTTTAATTACTGTAAACTATGGTTGTTGATCATATTGTACTAATAAAAAATCTTTTTTTATTAGTACAGTTTAAACGTCATTATCTTTGCTTAAGCGCTATGTGAATTTCTGAATGATTAATTTTAGAATTGCAGAGCATGATAAGACTGTTTTTAATACGGATGGCTAAACGGTATCCTAACCCTGTTAAATCAAAAGAAGAGGTGGTTTAAAAAATGGCTGCAAAGACAAAAACTTCAATTGTTGATAGCAAAAAACAATTTGATGCTATTCATAAGCAGTTTGAAACGTTCCAAATTTTAAATGCTGAAGGAGAAGTCGTAAATAAAGACGCAATGCCTGATCTTTCAGATGATCAGTTAAAGGAATTAATGAGAAGAATGGTGTATATCCGCATTTTAGACCAGCGTTCAATTTCTCTTTCCCGTCAAGGACGTTTAGGTTTCTATGCACCGACAGCGGGCCAGGAAGCTTCACAAATTGCATCACACTTCGCGCTTGAACAGGACGACTTTATCCTTCCGGGTTATCGTGACGTTCCTCAGCTGATTTGGCACGGTCTTCCTTTACACCAGGCATTCCTGTTCTCAAGAGGCCATTTTAAAGGTAATCAGATGCCTGAGGGAGTAAATGCTTTATCACCTCAAATTATTATTGGTGCTCAAATTATCCAAACCGCAGGTGTAGCTTTAGGTCTTAAAAAGCGCGGTAAAAAAGCGGTAGCTATTACTTACACTGGTGACGGCGGAGCTTCTCAAGGTGACTTCTATGAAGGAATGAACTTTGCCGGAGCATTTAAAGCGCCAGCGATCTTCGTTGTTCAGAATAACCGCTATGCGATTTCAACTCCTGTAGAAAAGCAATCATCCGCACAGACAATTGCCCAAAAAGCAGTTGCCGTCGGTATTACAGGTGTTCAAGTAGACGGAATGGATGCACTAGCCGTTTATGCTGCAACCGCAGAAGCACGCCAGCGCGCAATTAACGGTGAAGGTCCGACTCTGATTGAAACTCTTACATTCCGTTACGGACCTCATACAATGTCCGGTGACGATCCGACTAAATATCGTACGAAAGAAATAGAAAATGAATGGGAGCAAAAAGACCCGCTCGTACGTTTCCGCAAGTTCTTGGAAAACAAAGGACTATGGTCTGAAGAAGAAGAGAACAAAGTGATTGAACAGGCCAAAGAAGAAATCAAACAAGCTATCAAAAAGGCTGACGGCGAATCAAAACCGAAAGTAACAGAGCTGATTGAGAATATGTTTGAAGAGCCGACGTTCAACTTGAAAGAACAACTTGAAATTTACAAAGCGAAGGAGTCGAAGTAAGCCATGGCGCAAATGACAATGATTCAAGCGATCACTGATGCGTTACGCACAGAACTGAAAAACAATGAAAACGTTCTGCTTTTCGGGGAAGATGTAGGCGTTGCCGGAGGCGTATTCCGTGCAACTGAAGGCCTTCAAAAAGAATTCGGTGAGGACCGCGTATTTGACACGCCGCTTGCTGAATCCGGTATCGGCGGTCTCGCTCTCGGTTTAGGCCTGCAAGATTACCGTCCTGTTATGGAAATCCAATTCTTCGGATTCGTATATGAAGTAATGGATTCAATTTCAGGACAAATGGCTCGTCTCCGCTACCGTTCCGGCGGACGCTGGACTTCTCCGGTGACAATCCGTTCTCCATTCGGCGGAGGGGTTCATACACCTGAACTTCACGCTGACAGTTTGGAAGGCCTTATCGCTCAGCAGCCGGGTATTAAAGTTGTTATCCCATCCACTCCTTACGATGCAAAAGGACTGTTGATTGCCTCTATCAGAGACAATGATCCGGTTGTTTTCTTAGAGCATATGAAACTTTACCGTTCTTTCCGTCAGGAAGTTCCTGAGGAGGAATACACAATCGAGCTAGGCAAAGCTGATGTGAAACGCGAAGGTACTGACCTTTCTATCATCACATACGGCGCGATGGTTCATGAGTCGCTTAAGGCTGCTGAAGAGCTTGAAAAAGAAGGCGTTTCTGCTGAAGTTATCGACCTTCGCACTGTAAGTCCGCTTGATATTGATACGATTATTGCTTCTGTTGAAAAAACAGGCCGCGCAATTGTCGTGCAAGAAGCTCAAAAACAAGCCGGCATCGCTGCCAACGTTGTAGCTGAAATCAATGACCGCGCGATTCTGAGCCTGGAAGCTCCGGTTCTGCGTGTTGCGGCGCCTGATACAGTATTTCCTTTCTCGCTTGCTGAGAGCGTATGGCTTCCAAACCATAAAGACGTTCTTGAAACTGCGAAAAAAGTTCTTGAATTTTAATCAGGCATCATAAAAGACGGTAAAGAGAGTCCTTTTCTCTTATATGAAGGAGTCTGTTTACTAGGTTCAATGCTTGCGAATGCATAACTAAAATTTGCTTAATCAACTAGGAGGTCGAAAACTGTGGCATTTGAATTTAAACTTCCGGATATCGGGGAAGGTATCCACGAAGGCGAAATCGTAAAATGGTTTGTTAAGCCGAACGACGAGGTAGAAGAAGACGATGTTCTGGCTGAAGTGCAAAATGATAAAGCAGTGGTAGAAATTCCTTCACCTGTTAAAGGAAAAGTATTAGAATTAAAAGTTGAAGAGGGAACAGTTGCAACTGTTGGACAAACGATTATTACGTTTGACGCACCTGGTTACGAAGATCTTCAATTTAAAGGAAGCCATGATTCAGGAGAGGCGAAAACTGAGGCTCAAGTTCAGTCGTCTGCTGAAGCAGGGCAGGATATCTCTAAAGAAGAGACTCCTAAAGAGCCTGCAAAAGAAACCGGCGCAGGACAGCAGGACCAAGCGGAAGCTGATCCGAACAAACGCGTGATCGCCATGCCTTCCGTACGCAAATATGCCCGTGAAAAAGGCGTGGATATCCGTAAAGTAACAGGTTCAGGCAATAACGGACGTGTTGTAAAAGAAGATATCGACAGCTTTGCAAATGGAGGAGCGGCTCAAGAAGCGGCACCGCAAGAAACAGCTGCACCTCAGGAAACAGCTAAACCTGCAGCGGCTCAGGCTCCTGAAGGCGAATTCCCTGAAACACGCGAAAAAATGAGCGGTATCCGTAAAGCGATCGCGAAAGCAATGGTGAACTCTAAGCATACTGCACCGCACGTAACTCTTATGGATGAAGTTGACGTAACAAATCTTGTTGCTCACCGCAAACAGTTCAAACAAGTTGCTGCTGATCAAGGCATCAAGCTGACTTATCTGCCTTACGTCGTCAAAGCATTAACATCCGCTTTGAAAAAATTCCCTGTTTTAAACACATCTATTGATGATAAAACAGATGAAGTGATCCAAAAACATTACTTCAACATCGGAATTGCAGCGGATACCGAAAAAGGCCTGCTTGTGCCGGTAGTGAAAAATGCCGACCGTAAAGCCGTTTTCGAAATCTCTGATGAAATCAACAGCCTTGCTACAAAAGCGCGTGAAGGCAAGCTTGCACCTGCGGAAATGAAAGGCGCTTCTTGCACGATCACAAATATCGGTTCTGCCGGAGGCCAATGGTTCACACCGGTTATCAACCATCCAGAGGTTGCGATTCTCGGTATCGGCCGTATTGCTGAAAAAGCGATCGTCCGTGACGGTGAAATTGTAGCTGCTCCTGTCTTAGCTCTTTCTCTCAGCTTTGACCACCGTATGATTGACGGAGCAACTGCACAAAATGCGTTAAACCACATCAAGCGTTTACTGAACGATCCACAACTTATTTTAATGGAGGCGTAATGTTATGGTAGTAGGAGATTTCCCTATTGAAACAGATACTCTTGTGATTGGTGCGGGACCCGGCGGCTATGTAGCTGCCATCCGCGCTGCTCAGCTTGGACAAAAAGTAACAGTCGTTGAAAAAGCAACTCTTGGAGGCGTTTGTCTGAACGTCGGCTGTATTCCTTCAAAAGCGCTCATCAATGCAGGCCATCGTTACGAGAATGCAAAACATTCAGATGACATGGGGATCACTGCTGAGAACGTAACGGTTGACTTTACAAAAGTCCAAGAATGGAAAGCTTCTGTTGTAAATAAGCTTACCGGCGGTGTTGCAGGTCTTTTAAAAGGAAATAAAGTGGACGTTATAAAAGGGGAAGCTTATTTCGTAGACAGCAACTCTGTCCGCGTAATGGATGAGAACTCTGCGCAAACATACACATTTAAAAACGCAATCATTGCTACCGGTTCTCGCCCTATCGAATTGCCAAACTTCAAATATAGCGAACGCGTTCTGAACTCTACAGGCGCACTTGCGCTTAAAGAAATTCCGAAAAAGCTCGTTGTTATCGGCGGCGGATATATCGGTACTGAGCTTGGAACAGCGTATGCGAACTTCGGAACTGAATTGGTTATTTTAGAAGGCGGAGATGAAATTCTTCCTGGCTTCGAAAAACAAATGAGTTCTCTTGTTACCCGCAGACTGAAGAAAAAAGGCAACGTAGAAATCCATACAAGCGCCATGGCTAAAGGCGTTGAGGAAAGACCTGACGGCGTAACGGTTACATTCGAAGTAAAAGGCGAAGAAAAAACGGTTGATGCTGATTACGTATTAATCACTGTCGGACGCCGTCCGAACACTGATGAGCTCGGCCTTGAGCAAGTCGGTATCGAAATGACTGACCGCGGTGTCATTAAAACAGACAAGCAGTGCCGCACAAACGTACCGAACATTTACGCAATCGGTGACATCATTGACGGACCTCCGTTGGCTCACAAAGCGTCTTACGAAGGTAAAATCGCTGCCGAAGCTATTTCAGGAGAGCCGGCTGAAATCGATTACCTCGGTATTCCGGCGGTTGTATTCTCTGAGCCTGAACTGGCTTCTGTCGGTTACACTGAAGCACAGGCGAAAGAAGAAGGCATTGAAGTCGTTGCAGCTAAGTTCCCGTTTGCAGCAAACGGACGTGCGCTGTCTCTTAACGAAACTGACGGCTTCATGAAACTGATCACTCGTAAAGAAGACGGTCTTGTAATCGGTGCGCAAATTGCCGGCGCAAGCGCTTCTGACATGATTTCTGAATTGAGCCTGGCGATCGAAGGCGGAATGACTGCTGAAGATATCGCAATGACAATTCACGCTCACCCGACATTGGGCGAAATCACTATGGAAGCTGCCGAAGTAGCAATCGGAAGCCCGATCCATATCGTGAAATAATAATGTAACAAAGAAACAGCCCCCGTTTGTAAAAGCGGGGGCTGTTTTTATTGTGCAAGCACATGCTGCATAGGTTTGATGATATCCTCTTTTTTCTTTACGGATCCCTCAATCTTCATGACCACATGCCGATGATTGATCACCATCAGCGCAGGGAACGTGTTGATTTCCTCTTCCCATCCCTTTCTGTTGTCATAAACCTTCATTTGATCGACATGATGGGGATATTTCTTTTCTAAATCAAGGATCGCATCGTAATAAGGCACTTCTTTATCTATATGATTTTCATCGGAAAAAAACAAGATTTGAGTGTGATGAATGCTGTCGATCCGGTTTTTTGTGAATGGACTGACAGTAGAAACCGAACAGCTTGACAGAACGAACAGCATCAAAAAAAAGGGAATCACCGTACGGTAGCGCATCTATCTTACTCCTCTGTTTTATATAATATATGGGTTCATCCATTTATAAGGACTATATCAAGTGTATCACGAGAGGTGAAAAACCTAAGGCTTGTTACTGAATTGTTATATAATTGAAACCGTTTTTAATGAAGAAATAATACGTGTGACAACTTGCGCAGCCGATGTGTAAAAAAGGCACATTGTTTTTCGTGAGAGCGCTGTTTTTTCGTTATACTGGGAGCAAAACCATATCAGGAGGGATTGTCATGTATAAAGCCGCTGCAGCTGTCATATGTATGTGCTTACTCGCCGGCTGCCAATCAAATGAAAAGATGCAAACAAACAAACCCCATTCTCAAGCCGCGGCCAATCATGCCAAACGGGAAAACCACCATACAAAAGAGGAAAAACAGAAAAAACAGAAGGCGGAGCCCCGTTACTATATCAATCCGAAAAGCTTTGCTGTGGAAAAAATGGATGAACAGAAAGAGAAAAAACCGATCGCATTGGTAACGATCGATGACGCGCCTGATCAGCATGCCGCTGAGATTGCGGACAAACTGCACGATCTCAATGCGTCAGCGATCTTTTTTGTAAACGGACATTTTTTGAAAAAAGATGAAAATAAGAAAGCGCTTAAGCATATTCATGAGTTAGGTTTTATGATCGGTAATCATACAATGACTCATCAAAACTTAAAAGATCTTTCCGAACAAAAACAACGGGAAGAAATCATTGGCGTCAATAAAGCGGTTGAAAAGGTAATAGGAGAGAAACCCGCATTTTTCAGGGCGCCTTTCGGAAGCAATACGGACTACAGTGACAGACTTATAAAAAAAGAAGGTATGGTGAAAATGAACTGGACCTTCGGGTATGATTGGGATCAGAAATATCAATCCAAAAAAGCGCTTACCGATATCACACTGAACAGTCCTTATCTGCGGGACGGGGCCAACATATTGATGCATGACCGGAAATGGACGGCGGAAGCCATGCCGGACATTGTAAAAGGATTGCGTCATAAAGGATATACTGTGATTGACCCTCGAGCTATAAAAAGACCGTAAAAAATAAATGTGTTATACAATTTATCAGTTGACATATTAAATGTGACATAATAATATAATAACAACAAGTGAAAATTAAGCGTTTTCAAATTCTGAGAAATGGGGAATGACAGATGGGTACAATTGTTTGCCAAGACTGTAACGAAGCGATTCATTACTTTGAGGATGAGAAGGTCACGACGTTATACGGAACATGCTGCGGACAATGCCAGTGTCATCTTGAAGAAGAGTAAAAAGCGTAAAAAGGCCCGAAACGATTTCGTTTCGGGCTTCTTTATGTTTATTGGATGGCTTTTTGCTCTTTGATGACTCTGATCATTTCAAGCGTTGCATCTTCGGGACCCTGCACAGGAAGGCCGGCGTCCAAGTTTTTAAAAATGTAGCTGATATTTTCTTCAGTAATGATCTCACCCGGAATAAAGATCGGAATTCCCGGCGGGTACACCATGACAAACTCTGCGATGATCCGTCCCGCGGATTCTTTTAACGGAATGACTTCCGTATTTGCGTAAAACGCGTCTCTTGGCGTCATCGCTAACAGAGGAATTTCAGGAAGCAGAACTTCGGTTTGCTGATGAGCATAGTCATTGGCGGAAGCCTGTTTTGAAATGTCTGTAAGCGCGCTTACAAGACGGTCGGCATCTCCCGCTCTGTCGCCGGGGGTGAAAATACATAAAATATTATACAAATCGGACAGCTCGACTTCGATATTATATGATTCGCGGAGCCATTTTTCAACGTCATGACCCGTCAGTCCGAGGTTTTTGACCGAAATGATTAATTTAGTCGGATCATAACTGAATGCAGCTTTAGACCCTGTGATTTCTTCGCCGACACAGCGGATGCCTTCAATTTGATTGAGGCGTTTCCGTGTCTGATCCGCCAGCAGAATCGTATCTTCAAGAAGGTCGCGGCCTTCTGTAGCGAGGCGTTTTCTTGCGACATCCAGTGAAGCGAGAAGCAGATAGGATGTTGACGTTGTCGTCAGCATGCTTAAAATCGACTGTACTCTTTCTTTGGAAACAAGACCTTCTCTCACATTTAAAATGGAGCTCTGCGTCAGGGAGCCTCCCAATTTGTGCACGCTTGTGGCTGCCATATCAGCGCCCGCCTGCATGGCGGACAGAGGAAGCTTATCATGAAAATGAATATGCACGCCGTGCGCTTCATCGACAAGCACAGGCACATCGAAAGAATGGGCGAGCTTTACAATGCTGCTCAAGTCAGCTGCCACACCGAAGTACGTCGGATTTATGACAAGCAGGCCTTTTGCGTCAGGGTGCTCCGTCAAAGCCCGCTCGGCGGACTCAAGCGTAATGCCGTGAGAAATTCCGAGCTCATCGTCAATTTCCGGGTGAATAAAAATCGGCACCGCTCCGGAAAATACAATGGCCGACATAATGGATTTATGAACGTTTCTCGGGATGATGATTTTATCTCCGGGTCCGCATACGGCCATGACCATCGTCATAATGGCGCCGCTCGTCCCTTGTACGGAAAAGAAGGTATGGTCTGCGCCGAATGCTCGAGCGGCCAGATCCTGGGCTTCTTTAATGATGCCCTTTGGCGCATGTAAATCATCCAGGGGCTCGATATTAATTAAATCTATGCTTAACGCGTTTTCTCCGATAAATTGTCTGAATTCCGGATCCATTCCCGCGCCTTTTTTATGGCCCGGAATGTGGAATTGGACAGGCTGTCTGTCCGCGTGCTTTTTCAGTCCGCTGTACAGGGGTGTTTCATGTTGCGGCAATTGTTTTCCCACCTTTATCATAATACCTACGGATTAGTTTGTATTACATTCAGTTTTATTACCCGTTTTTTAAACGTAAAACAAATGAATTATATTATGAACTTGAAAGAAAGTAAAGAACAATTTATGATCTATGGAAGATGCTTATTTTGAGCATGATTATAAAGGAGTGAAGACATTTGGAATATCAATATCCGATGAATGAGGACTGGACGACAGAGGAGGCCGTGGATGTCATTGCTTTTTTTCAGCAGGTGGAAAACGCCTATGAAAAAGGAGCTGACCGAGACAGACTTCTGAATGCGTACCGCCGCTTTAAAGAAATCGTTCCCGGGAAAGCGGAGGAAAAGAAAATCTGCAGCCAATTTGAAGCTGACAGCACCTATTCCCCGTATCGGACTGTGAAACAGGCGAAACAATCAGATCAAGCGATTATCAAAATGTAGACAAAGCGAGCCGGCAATCGGCCCGCTTTTTATGTTATGAGACTTTCTGAGTCAGTGTGTATAAAAAGGAAAGCTTCCTAAAAGCATCTTCAATGGTTTGCAGGAATTCATTGTTGTTCATGTTGATCACGTCTTCTTTTTGCAGCTGAATGCCGCACAAAAGCTCTGCTTTTTTCACTGTCTGCAGGCGTTCAAATAATGTTTTCAGCTGCTCCTGATCCATGTCGGACTGCTTGTACGCCCCTGGCTTCGTATGATCCGGCGACCATACAAAATGACCGGGAATCTGTTTTGTGATGTCCTCCTGCTTCGCTTCCAGCAATCTGCCGTATTCCTCTTTTATCGGAGATTCATAAATGATGGCAAACCATACAAACATATGGGTGTCCCATAAACCGATCTGAAAGTGAGGGAGTTTCTTATACCCGCGTTTGCTGTTGGCAAAGGCAACCCAGCTGTCAGCCGGCGGGTTGACAGATCTTCTCGCGTGCTTGGCGACATGCGGGAACATTTCATCGCCTGTCAATGCTGACAATGTCGGTGCGAAATGCTCTCCTAACAAGGTCAGCTTCGGACGGACTTGTTCTTTTAACACCTCCATGCGCGGATCTAAACCTTCTATTGTAAATGTATCGAAGTCTTCTTTTGTAAAACGCATCTGAGTCATCTTTTTCCTCCTTATCGTAAGTATTCATATTTTACCACAGCCGCCGCCGGCCGCAAAAACATTGAGAACGTTTGAGCCGAGAGGATTGGTGGTAAAAAACGAATAGGTAAACACACAATTTTAAGAATGTTGTTACAGCCGAATATAAGTTTCCATACGATATAAGAAGTATCATTAATAAATTGGAAAAATGGGATGCTTTTTTAACAAATGATCTCTGGAAGGGGCGAAAGACAATGAGGCAAGTGGTGAAGGAAGGATTCAGGGAGGAAAAAAATAACCGTGTAGCTGTCTGGAGACTAGAGGTTGATTATGAATTGGCAACCCTGTATGAGGCCATGCAAAAAGAGAATGAAGATCAAATCGATCTCAGCAAAAGAAAACTGGAACGTCTCAGAAAAGAATGGATTCGGCTTAACGGATAAAGAATAGTAAAAACGAACCGCAGGAAATGGTTCGTTTTTACGTGAGAAGGCATTTTTTTCATTTTCCTTGCTTTTTCATCGCCTTTATCAGTATGCTATAGAATAAGCTATACATAGAAAAGAGGTACACGGTATGACAAATTGGACGGAAATTGATGATATCGCAAAAAAATGGGTAAAAGAAGCCGGAACGAGAATCAGACAATCCATGCAGGAAAGCTTGACGATTGAAACAAAATCAAATCCGAATGATTTAGTCACAAATATTGATAAAGAGACGGAACGCTTTTTCATTGACCGTATACAGGGAACTTTTCCCGGACACCGGATTCTCGGAGAAGAAGGGCAGGGAGATAAGCTCCGCTCCCTTGACGGAATCGTCTGGATCATTGATCCGATTGACGGAACGATGAATTTTGTCCATCAAAAGCGGCATTTCGCGATCTCCATCGGCATCTTTGAAGACGGAAAAGGCAAAATCGGCTTAATTTATGATGTGATGCAGGACGAACTGTATCACGCATTCAGCGGAAAAGGGGCTTATCTGAACGACACGCCGCTTGCTCCTTTAAAAGAAGCTTCCATTGAAGAAGCCATTATTGCAATCAATGCCACATGGGTGACGGAAAACAGAAGGATTGACCCGAGTATTTTGGCGCCGCTCGTAAAACGGGTCAGAGGAACGCGTTCCTACGGTTCGGCGGCACTTGAGCTGGCCAGTGTTGCGGCCGGCCGCATTGACGCATACATTACGATGAGGCTCGCGCCGTGGGATTACGCTGCCGGCTGCGTGCTGCTGAACGAAGTCGGGGGCATTTACACGACCACAGACGGCGAACCGTTTACGTTTTTAGACAACCACAGCGTGCTTGCGGGCAATCCGGCAATACATAAAATTATCTTTGACGACTATTTACATGCTGACAGGTAGAGATTTTGAAGAAGAAGATCTCGGGTTTCTGGAGCAGCTGGCGGCTGCACACCCGGTGTGGAAAAACGAAGAGTTCGGAACAAAAAATGCGGCGGAGTTTATGCTTGCATACTCCATGTACAATGGAACGTGGCTCGTATGGGAGATTGACGGCGCTCCTGCCGCCGTCAGTTTTCATTTGGAATGGGCGCCTTCAAACGGAAAACCGTGGCTCGGAACCGTGGCCGTCGCTCCGGAGGCAAAAGAGAAAGGAATCGGACGCGCGGTCATTGAAGAGATTGCGGGCCGGCTGAGAGGAGAGCATAAAGCGATGTTTTCAGCCGTTCCCCTGGACAGGCAGGAATGGGTTTTGTTTTTAAGCCAATGCGGCTTTGAACAGCTTAAGCTTGAAAAAGACGATCGGGAAAAGACATATATGATCATGGTGAAGCCATTGTGAAATGTTTCAGATATAAAAAAGAGACCGGATTTCTCCGGTCTCTTTTCTTGTTTACAAGCCGACCGCATTCCAGGCCGCTTCTACGCTTGCAGCGTCTTGAGAGCCGTAAAGGTCCCGCGCTGATTGAATCAAAGCTGCTTTTGCATCTTTAAAGTTTGATGACGGAGTGAGATAAACCGTCAGTGCGCGATAGTAAATCTGCTCCGCTTTTTTCACGCCGATTTTTGTAATCGTGTTGTAAGCGGCTTTGTTCGGAATTCCGCTGTTTGTATGCACGCCGCCGTAGTCGCCGGCATCAGTGTTCGGAAGGTTTTGATAATTTTTGTAATGGTCGGGCTGTCCGTATTTTGTCGGAGTGGATAAACTGCGGAGAGCCGGCTGGCTGACCGTAATATCTTCACCGATATCCCAGTCCTCAGTATCGTTGAAGTATCCGAATACATCAGAGAAGGATTCGTTTAAAGCGCCCGGCTGATTTTCATAGTTCAGGTTGGCTGTTTCCTGTGTAACACCGTGTGTCATTTCATGGGCCGTTACGTCCATTGAACCGGAAAGAGGCGAGAAGAATGAGCCGTCACCGTCCCCGTAAATCATTTGGTCGCCGATCCAGGCCGCGTTATTGTATTTGCTGCCGTAATGAACGGAAGATACGATTTTGCCGCCTTTATTGTCGTAGCTGTTGCGTTTAAACGTCTGATAGAAATAATCGTACACTTTGCCGAGATTGTAATGCGCATCAACGGCAGCGCGCTGAGAAGAAGTTGTGAACTGGTTGGTAGTGCTTGATACGAGCGTGCCCGGCAGGTTATACTGTCGGTTTTGCAGATCGTACGTAATAATTTGCGTTCCGGTAGGTTTAGAAAGATCGCGCATTACATATTTGCCGCTTTCAGAAGAAATATTTAATGAGACCGTTTTTCCTTTAAGAGTCGTACCTGTTCCGGTTGCAGCGGCATGCTCCACTTTGTTTTGCTTTTTCAGGACTTTCCCTGTCTCCGCATCAACGGTTACTTCCCAGTTAGCTGGTTCCGGTTCGATGTAGCGGATGGTTACATCATAGGCGAGGCGGTATTTACCGTCTTTTGTGGCCGCTGCTTTCAGCTCGGCTTTGTTTTTGTTTGCAACGTTGCCGTTAGAGACGGCTTCAGGTGATTTGCCGATTGCTTTAAAAGCATGATCCAGCGCCTGATTTGCAGATAATTTTTTGCTGTTTGCCGTTTTGGCAGAAGCATCGTTGTTTAATTCACCGTTAATCGCATAGACATTGTTGGATTTATCGACGTGAATAATGACTTGCGAGTCTTTCACAGGCACACCGTTAACGACAGGCACATAACGGAAGTGCTTGTAGCCGAGATCATCGGTCGTGTGGTCAATCAGCTTCAGTCTCTCAGAAGGGTTGCCTTTGAAGACTTTGCCGTTTTGTTTCAAGTATTGCTTGATTGCTTTGTCACTGACTGAAGGCAACTCAGACTGCACCAAAGAATGCTTCGGCACAAAGTTCGTCAGGTTTTCTTTAAGCTGAGGATTCTCAGCGGCCTGAACACCCGGAAGACTGATAGTTAAACTCATAAAGGAAGCGGCGACAGCAACAGACAATTTCTTACCTAAACCCACAATAAATCCCCCTTTTTGAAAATAATGAAAACTTATATTGTTATAATAAACCAGCATTCTCTCATTCTGCAATATAAAACTAGACTCCGCTGATGAATTGATAGAATCGTCCCGGAAAGGCTTCCGGCGGCCAGCATCGGGGGATAAGCCGAGAGGCACGTGTTGAATCAGACATGAGTCGAATGATGCGATTTATTCTGAAAAAAATGACAAATGAAGTCGGGAAAAATGATAGGGGAAAAATGTTCCGATCTGTAAAACTTTTTTTATAGCCGTTTGTCTAAACGGGTGAGGCCTTAATAAACGAAAAGGATTGTTTCAGATGTCAGAGATTTTCAGTCATTTTATTCAGCATTTCGACAGGTATTTCAAGAGCTGTCTTACGAAGAGATTGCTGATGTTTTGGACTGGAGTCTTTCGAAGGTGAAGAGCACCCTGTACAGGGCGAGAATGCAGCTGAAACAGCACTTGGGGAAAAAAGGAAGGACGGACAGATATGACTTGCTGTTTAGTGAGAGATTTACTCCCTTTATATATTGAAGGCGATTGTGAAACAGAAACGGAGCGGTTTATTTCCCGCCATCTTGAATCATGCGGTAAGTGCGGGAGTTTATATCATATGATGAAGGAGCCGTTTGACCTCGGCAGCCCTGAGATGAAGGCGCCAGCCTGTTATGCAGAAGAAGAAAGGCGGTTTAAGGAACGGTATTACGGGAAGCTGCTGATAAAAACAGCCTGTTTGTTCGGCGCTGTTTTCTTTATCATGCTGGTCCTTAAACTGCTGATTTAAAAAAACGCCCGGCTGAATGACCGGGCGTTTTAATCCGTTTACTCAGCCGGATGAAAGGCTGTATAAATGCCTTCAAGCAATTCCTGGGGCAGTGAATTAAAGAATCCGGCACACAGCTTTGCTTCTTTTTTTCCTGCTCCTGCTTTTTCAGCAAGTTCCTGATCAAACGTATACACACCGTCTTCTTCAATCAGCGCAGATTGAAGGATATGAAGACTTTGGGAAAAAGCGGTGAACAGCTGATCAACGATAAGGGCCTCTTTTTCCGTAAAGCCGAGCTCCACCGCTTTTTCTTTATTAAATGTATATTCGCCGTCCGTTTTCTCAATACATTGAGAAAGAACGGTTAAAAATTCGGTTGAACTGTCCCACAGCTTTTGAATGATCTGGGCTTGTTCTTGATCTAATCCCAATTCAACCGCTTTTTCGCCGTCAAAATAATAGACACCGTCTTTTTCGTAAATCGATTGGCTGATGATGTCAATGAGTTTTGCCGCGTCTTCCGGTGTTTTCTCTGCGGAAGCCTGCAGGACATGCGGTTCATTTGCCTGAATCGTTTTTGCGCCGGCAGAATCAAGCGGACTGAATGCAAGCAAGGCGGCTGAGGCGGTTGCGGCGGCAGTTACAGCGGTTTTCTTCAAAAAAGATGTTTTCATTTCGTTCTCTCCTTGTCATGTGTATTTGCTTACAGCCACAAGTATAAAAAGACAATGATGGAATTGAAATAGGAGGTATGGTATTTTCTGCATAACGATACCGGACTATTTCAGACTGCATATTCTGAGGGAATCTGCTGATGTAACTAGAATGGGAGCTGTCATTTCCGGCTTCCTGACTAGGCGGCGGGGGAGATAAGCCTTACATCTGGAGCCTGTTTTGAGGATATAAAAAAGCCTGAATCTTTGATTCAGGCTTCATAAGATATTGTCTTTCCATGTTTACGGAATTTTGCAAAGGGTCATGCTTTTAATCAAGCAGTCCCTGTTCGCGCATTTTTTTCTTTACAGTGAAACCGCTTCCCATCATGGCGATAACGAGAACAATGCTTCCGATGATGCCCCATGCGCTTTTCTCAGCGATTGATACGCCGATCAGCATCATGCTGAAGACTGCTGCGAATGCAAATAATAATAAGAGCCAATTCAATTTTTTCATATTTCCATCCCCTTTAACGTCATACTTTCAGTTTACAGAAAAACGTAACGCTTTTAAAGAGGATGTGTGGTATAATATGAAAGTTATCTAATTTTTTTAGGAGATGAAAATGTGAAACTTCGAAACGATCTTCGCAACATCGCGATTATTGCCCACGTTGACCATGGGAAAACGACTTTGGTAGACCAATTGCTTCACCAAGCCGGAACATTCCGTGCCAACGAAAATATTGCCGAACGCGCAATGGATTCAAACGATCTTGAACGTGAACGCGGTATTACAATTCTTGCGAAAAATACTGCGATTAACTATAAAGATACACGCATTAATATTTTGGACACTCCGGGACACGCCGACTTCGGCGGAGAGGTAGAACGGATTATGAAAATGGTTGACGGCGTTCTGTTAGTCGTTGACGCATATGAAGGCTGCATGCCGCAAACCCGTTTCGTACTGAAAAAAGCCCTTGAGCAGAACTTAAATCCGGTTGTCGTCGTAAACAAAATCGACCGTGATTTCGCCCGCCCGGAAGAAGTCATTGATGAAGTGCTTGATTTGTTCATCGAGCTTGACGCAAACGAACAACAGCTTGAGTTCCCTGTCGTCTACGCTTCTGCGATTAACGGAACGGCAAGTCTGGATCCGAAAAAGCAGGACGAAAATATGGAATCGCTGTATGAAACGATTCTTGAACATGTCCCTGCCCCGGTAGATAACGCCGAAGAGCCTCTTCAATTCCAAGTGGCGCTGCTTGATTACAATGATTATGTCGGCCGTATCGGTATCGGACGCGTTTTCCGCGGCACGATGAAAGTGGGTCAGCAGGTTTCATTGATGAAACTTGACGGAACGGTAAAATCATTCCGCGTAACGAAAATCTTCGGTTTCCAAGGATTGAAACGCGTGGAAATTGAAGAAGCGAGAGCGGGAGACCTCGTTGCCGTTTCGGGCATGGAAGACATCAACGTCGGTGAAACGGTTTGTCCGGCTGACCACCATGAGCCGCTGCCGGTTCTGCGCATTGATGAGCCTACGCTCCAAATGACATTTGTCGTAAACAACAGCCCGTTTGCAGGCCGTGAAGGCAAATATGTCACAGCCCGCAAAATTGAAGAGCGTCTGAACGCGCAGCTTCAAACAGACGTCAGTCTTCGTGTCGAACCGACTGCATCACCGGACGCATGGGTTGTTTCAGGACGCGGTGAGCTTCACCTGTCCATTTTAATTGAAAACATGCGCCGTGAAGGCTATGAGCTTCAAGTGTCTAAACCTGAAGTTATCATTAAGGAAATCGACGGCGTAAGCTGCGAGCCTGTTGAGCGCGTGCAGATTGACGTGCCTGAAGAGCATACCGGTTCTGTTATGGAATCAATGGGTGCGAGAAAAGGCGAAATGCTTGATATGATTAATAACGGAAACGGCCAGGTCCGCCTGATCTTTACCGTACCTTCACGCGGACTCATCGGCTATTCTACTGAGTTTCTGTCACTGACACGCGGTTTCGGTATCCTGAACCACACGTTTGACAGCTATCAGCCGATGCAAAAAGGCCAAGTCGGAGGCCGGCGTCAGGGTGTGCTCGTTTCCATGGAAAACGGAAAAGCGACATCTTACGGAATTCAAGGTATTGAAGACCGCGGCGTCATCTTCGTGGAGCCCGGAACAGAAGTATATGAAGGCATGATTGTCGGCGAACATAACCGTGACAATGACCTTGTCGTCAATGTCAGCAAAATGAAACAGCAGACAAACGTCCGTTCCGCTACGAAGGATCAAACGACTACGATTAAGAAAGCGCGCATTATGTCGCTTGAAGAATCACTCGAGTACTTAAACGAAGATGAATACTGTGAAGTAACGCCGGAATCCATCCGTTTAAGAAAGAAAATCCTGAATAAAAACGAACGTGAAAAAGCGGCGAAAAAGAAAAAAACAGCAGGAATGTCTTAATCACTTGCAGAATTTGAAAAGGTAGAACCCGAACGGAAAAGGGGAGGGGGATCCTTTTGAATGAAGTAAGTGAACGGCTGTCGTTCTTTGCGGCTCTTTACCAAGTGGATGAGCATCCGCTGACGGGAATGTGGCTGTTATACGGAACGATCGTCGTGCTTTCGGTGATTGTATTTAAACTCGGCTTTGCCAAACGGCTGCCGGTGTTGAAGGCTGCGGCAGTTTATCTCTTTCTCGTGCTCGGCTGCACAGTGCTGACTTTTTTCGGTGTGTTTCTGCCGGTCGGAGAAGGGCTTGTTGTCGCCGCCTTGATTTTGATCGTTTACAAAATCCGTCTGCACCAGTCCAAAAAAAGCCAGTCAGCTAAACCGCAATAAAAAAATGACCTTGCCTTCCGGCGGGTCATTTTTTATTCGGTTTATTTTTTCAGTTTATCTTTTTTCGCTTTTTGTCCGGGATGAAAGGAAAAGTGTCCGGTATTCAGCCGCGCCTCCGTTTTGACTTTGATTCGGTCATGGCATTCCCGGCACATATATGTATGAATCGGACGATTGCGGAGGCGTTTGGCTGTCAGTGTTTCATCATCAATTTGTTCGATTTTGTCGCAAATGGAACATTTTACTCTCATTGATTTTCACCTCTTTCACTATGACAAGCATTATAACATGGATGCCCCTCCTGCCAAAGGGAAAGAAAGCAGCGCCCTTCCTTTGGAGCGGGCGCTGCTTTTTACCGGCGGTTTTTCATATGATGATCCGATTGATCGTTCTGTTCGTTCTGCAGCTTGTTCTGGTCTCTTTGGTTCAGCTGATCATCATTCGATTGAGTCGGTGATTCTTTTTCATTGTCGGTCACATCATTCGGGACTTCCGGCATGACACGGCCGACGATGGCGGCAAGTTCGTCCAAAATGCCTGAAACGGGGCGGCCGGCCTTAATGTCGCTGCCCATGCCTCTCAGACGGGAAACCGTATCAGGATCAGCCACGACAACGGCATTGGCGCCGTAAGGATCGTTTTTTAACGCCTGGGCAACCGTGTATTTAATGCTCTCCACTTTGCTTCTTTCTAAATTGTCATCCACATCGATACCGACAACGGAGTATCTTCCGAGTACAACCGCGGTGGCATCTGAAATGCCGGGGATTTTTTCGGTTACCTCGACGAGATGCTTAGCGATGTCTGTCCGGCCGGGATTTTCAGCTGTCTCAGGAGCCGTATTTTTCACATGGATCGGTTTTGCATCGCGCTGATCGGCTGATTCGTTCTGAATATTGCGGCCGCGGCCGTCCTGTACAGCAGTGCAGCCGGTAAGGATAAACAAGGCTTGTATGATAATGAAAAGAATTCGCACGTCAGATTTCCTCCTTGAATGCTTTCATTTATTTTATTGTTGAATTAACCTTCTATCTTTATGCACCAAATCATATATTTTAGCAGGCATCCCCGTTATTCGCGGAAAGAGAAGCACACGATGGGCTTTGATCCTTATTTCAGGAGGCTGAGACTTGAGTAAAATTTATGTGTTAGATACGAATGTACTTTTGCAGGATCCTAACGCCATTTTTTCCTTTGAAGAAAACGAAGTTGTCATCCCCGCCGTCGTGCTGGAAGAGGTCGATTCAAAAAAGCGGTATATGGACGAGGTCGGGAGAAATGCGAGGCACGTATCTAAGCTGATAGACGGGCTCAGGGAGAAAGGAAGGCTGCACGAAAAAGTTCCGCTTGAAAGCGGAGGAACGCTCAGAATTGAACTGAACCACCGGTCATTTCACCAGCTCCAAGAAATTTTTATCGAAAAAACGAATGATAACCGCATTTTGGCGGTGGCAAAAAATTTAAGCCTTGAGGAGGAAACGAAAGAAAACGGCCGCCTCGTCATCCTGGTCAGCAAAGATGTGCTTGTCAGGGTAAAGGCGGATGCCATCGGGCTTTTGGCGGAGGACTTTTTAAACGACAGAGTGGTTGACCATGATGAAATATATAGCGGGTACAAAGATATATTTATGAATAAAGAGCGGTTTGCCTCGTTTTATAAAAACAAACAAATTTCAGTCAAGGAGCTTCAGCAGCATCAGGTTTATCCGAATCAATTTGTGCTGATGAAAGATGAATTAGGAGGATCTTCGTCTGCGGTCGGCATGACAGATAAGAAAGGCGAGACGGTAAAAAGACTCGTTTTCGATGATGAGCACGTATGGGGTATCAGGCCGAAGAACGTCCAGCAGACAATGGCGCTTGAACTCCTGCTGAGGGAAGATATCCCGCTTGTCACCCTGATCGGAAAAGCGGGAACGGGAAAAACCTTGCTTGCTCTCGCGGCAGGGCTTCTGCAGACGGAGGATCTCGGTATTTATAAAAAACTGATCGTCGCGCGTCCCATCGTCCCGGTGGGAAAGGATATCGGATATTTGCCGGGCGAAAAAGAGGAAAAGCTCAAGCCGTGGATGCAGCCGATCTTTGATAATCTTGAATTTTTATTCAATGCGAAAAAGCCGGGTGAACTTGAAGCGATTTTGGCAGGAATCGGATCGATTCAGGTGGAGGCGCTGACATACATTCGGGGAAGAAGCATTCCGGATCAGTTTATTATTATTGATGAGGCTCAGAATTTGACGAGGCACGAGGTCAAAACGCTTTTGACTCGGGTGGGAGAGGGCAGCAAAATTGTCCTGATGGGCGATCCGGAGCAAATAGATCACCCATACTTAGACAGTTTAAACAACGGACTTGCTTATGTTGTAGAACGGTTTAAAGAACAAACCGTCTCCGGCAGCGTGAAGCTTGTGAAAGGTGAGAGATCCGGCCTTGCACAGCTCGCCGCCGATTTGTTATAAAACTTCGATTTCTGTGACGCCCGTTATCGGTTTTTCAAAGTCGCCGTCCACGTAAAAATGGACCGGTCCGCCGTCTTGAAGGGGTTTCCCCGCATCGCTGAAATGCGCGATTGCGTCCATCGCCTTTTCTAGCGGCACTTCGGTTCTTTCTGATTTTGAAATAAATGCGCACAGGACAGCGCTTTCTTTCGGCTCGGCATTTGCTAAAACAGCGCCGAGCTTCATGGCGAAGCTGCCGTTCATCAGTCTTTCTTTTTCATAACGTTTTTCGCTTTTTAAAGTCGGCGGCGAAATGCGCCCTTCTCTGATCACTCGTTCCGGATCAAGCGTATGCTCCTGGGTTTCTGCAGAGCCGTCCGGATGAACGGGCTGATTTTTTTCAAACGGAAACTTGCGGTCATCGAAAATCCAGACACTCGGATCAATTGTAATCGGATATGTAACATTGCCTTTTACCTGAATAACGCTCATGGTGAAGCCCCCCTTTACTTAAAGTATAAAAGTTTTCGCATGAATTGTCACTTTGCGTCGCAAATTAGATGTATACAACGGCAGCGAAGTGAGGATGATCGACATGGTATGCCGGCATTACCAAGAGCTGGACGCATTAGTTCAGGAAGCGAAAAAAAGGACCGAAGAAGGCAAAGTGGCAGACTATATTCCGGCTCTGGCTGAATCTGAACAAGACAGCCTTTCGGTCACGATTTATCATGCGGAAAATACATGTCTGACGGCAGGAGACGCCGACCGGACATTTACGCTGCAGAGCATTTCGAAAGTGCTTTCTCTGGCGCTCGTACTGATGGATTACGGAAAGGAAAAGGTGTTCAGCTGCGTGGGTCAGGAGCCGACCGGCGACCCGTTTAATTCCATGATTAAGCTTGAAACAGTGAATCCGGGCAAGCCTTTAAATCCGATGATTAATGCGGGAGCTCTCATCGTTACGGGTTTCATTAAAGGGCATTCGCCGAAAGACCGCCTGGATTACCTGCTCGGATTCATCAGAAGACTTGCGAATAATCAGGACATTACATATTGCAGACATGTCGCGGAATCGGAATTCAGTTCATCCATGATTAATCGGGCCATGTGTTATTACATGAAGCAGTATGACATTTTTAAAGGCGATGTTGAAGAGGTCATGGATTTGTATACAAAACAGTGCGCGATTAAGATGAGCAGTCTGGATTTAGCCAAAATCGGCTGTGTATTCGCCCTTGACGGCAAGCATCCGGAAACCGGGGAGCAGGTCATTAAAAAAGATGTGGCGAGAATCTGCAAGACGTTTATGGTGACATGCGGCATGTACAATGCGAGCGGGGAATTCGCGATCAAGGTCGGCATTCCCGCTAAAAGCGGCGTTTCGGGAGGAATCATGGGCATTTCGCCGTACAACTTCGGAATCGGTATATTCGGCCCGGCGCTTGATGAAAAAGGCAACAGCATCGCGGGTGTGAAGCTTTTGGAAATCATGTCTGAGAAATACAGGCTGAGTATTTTTTGAAACATTTTTTATCATAACATCTGCTTAAATTCTCTTGCAATTTCATCTGATACCCTTTATGATAAATAGAAGAATTAGGTACTCGCCTGGGGAACGGAGGGATACTTTTGGCTTCAGAGATTATAGTTGACCATCAGCAGAAAGCATTCGAGCTGTTGAAGTTAGATGCTGAGAAGATTTTGAAGCTGATCCGAGTACAAATGGATAACTTAACGATGCCTCAATGTCCTCTGTATGAAGAGGTCTTGGATACTCAGATGTTCGGACTGTCGAGGGAAATCGATTTTGCTGTCCGCCTGGGATTAGTTGACGAAAACGACGGCAAAGAGCTGCTGGACAGACTTGAAAGAGAACTGTCTGCTTTGCATGACGCGTTTACAGGAAAATAAATGATCAAACTCAAACTATTCAACGGTTTGGGTTTTTTTATAACCGTAAACCGTTTTTTGCATCTTCTTTTCGTAAGACGGTCTCTTAATCTGCATTTCATCCGAAAAACTATAAAGAAACTGCGTAAAATGTTTATGAATTATAGTAAAATATAATACGCAATAGGTATTAAACGTAAGCTTTAAGCAGGAAAGAGGATGTTATGTTTAAAAGAATGTTAAAATCTTACGATTATTCATTGATATGCGCTATCATTCTGCTGTGCAGTTTCGGATTGGTAATGGTATACAGCTCAAGCATGATTACCGCCGTTATGCGTTACGGCGTGAGCAGCGACTATTTCTTTAAACGGCAGCTGTTCGCCGTCATCGCGGGGTTTGTGCTGTTTATCATCGCGGCCGTTTTTCCGTACAAAGTGTTCGCCCATCAAAAGATTCAGAAATTCATACTGCTTGCGTCAGTGGCTGCGCTTTGCGCGCTGTTTGTTTTCGGACATGTTGCCGGAAACGCGCAAAGCTGGTTTAAAATTGGCGGAATGGCCATTCAGCCGGGGGAATTTGTCAAGCTGACCCTGATACTGTACCTTGCCGCGGTATACGCAAAGAAACAAAGCTATATCGATCAGCTTTTGACGGGGGTTGCGCCGCCGGTGATCGTCACCGTAGTCATTTGTGCGCTTATCGCCATTCAGCCTGACTTCGGAACGGCGATGATTATCGGCCTGATCGCATTTTGCGTCATTATGTGTTCGGGATTCAGCGGAAGGACCCTGCTCAGGCTGGTTCTCATGGCGGGAATCGTATTGCTCCTTGTCAGCCCGATCATCTATCTGAAATGGGACGATATTTTGACACCCGGGCGTATGAGCCGGTTTGAAAGCCTTGAAAATCCATTTAAATACGCCAGCACATCAGGCCTGCAGATTATAAATTCGTATTATGCGATCGGCTCAGGCGGTTTTTTCGGTCTCGGTCTTGGAGAAGGCATTCAAAAATACGGTTATCTGCCTGAATCGCATACAGACTTTATTATGGCGGTTATTTCAGAGGAGCTCGGCATTTTCGGCGTCCTGTTTGTCATTGTGCTGCTGGCTTTTGTCGTGTTAAAAGGTTTTTATATTGCGAGAAAATGTGAAGATCCGTTCGGGAGCCTTTTGGCAATCGGGATATCCAGCATGATTGCGATTCAGACCTTTATCAATCTCGGCGGTGTCAGCGGCTTAATTCCGATTACAGGTGTTCCGCTGCCGTTTATCAGCTACGGGGGCTCATCAATGTTGTTGTTATTAATGAGCGCCGGTATATTGGTGAATGTCAGCATGCATGTCAAGTACTCAGAAAAGAAGAAAAAGAGGGAGCCCGTTCCGTCTAAGGGGGTAAAAAGACGGCAGACGGAAAAAACTGTGTATCTCTAAAAAACAAGTGTATACACAGGACGGATATTCCTTTATTATAAACTACATATTTATTAGGCCAAGGGGGAGAAAAGTTTGTCACAACAATCCATCCAAAAAGTGTTAGTAGCAAACAGGGGAGAAATTGCGATCCGGATTTTCCGGGCGTGCACAGAATTGAACATCAGAACGGTAGCCGTTTATTCAAAAGAAGATTCGGGCTCCTATCATCGCTATAAAGCGGATGAAGCTTATCTAGTGGGAGAAGGCAAAAAACCGATTGACGCGTATCTTGATATTGAAGGGATTATTGAGATCGCAAAAAGAAACGGCGTAGATGCCATTCATCCGGGCTACGGATTTCTCTCTGAAAATATCCGATTTGCGAGACGCTGTGAAGAAGAGGGCATCGTATTTATCGGACCGACGTCAGCGCATTTGGATATGTTCGGAGATAAGGTAAAGGCGAGGGAGCAGGCAGAAAAAGCCGGCATCCCCGTTATTCCGGGGAGTGACGGACCGGCTGAAACATTAAAAGATGTCGAACAATTCGCAAAAGTCCACGGATTTCCGTTTATTATTAAAGCATCGCTCGGAGGCGGAGGCCGCGGAATGAGAATCGTCCGAAACGAAAGCGAATTGAAAGAATCGTTTGAGCGGGCCAAATCAGAAGCGAAAGCCGCATTCGGAAACGATGAAGTGTATGTTGAAAAACTGATCGAAAATCCTAAGCATATTGAAGTTCAGGTGATCGGAGATAAAGAAGGCAATGTCGTCCATCTGTATGAGCGGGACTGTTCCGTTCAGAGACGCCATCAAAAGGTCATTGAGGTGGCGCCTAGTGTATCTTTGCAGCCTGAATTAAGGGACGAAATCTGTGAAGCGGCTGTGGCGCTTGCGAAAAATGTCGGCTATATCAACGCAGGGACCGTGGAGTTTCTCGTAGCGGGCGGTGAATTTTACTTTATTGAAGTGAACCCGCGCGTGCAAGTGGAGCATACGATTACGGAAATGATAACGGGGGTTGATATCGTTCAGACGCAAATCCTCGTCGCGCAGGGCCACGGACTGCACAGCCGTGCCGTCAATATCCCTGAGCAGAAAGACATTTTTACAAACGGGTATGCGATACAATCACGTGTGACCACTGAAGATCCGCTGAATGACTTTATGCCTGACACGGGTAAAATTATGGCTTACCGCTCAGGCGGCGGCTTCGGCGTCCGCCTTGATACGGGAAACAGCTTCCAGGGCGCCGTCATCACGCCTTATTATGATTCACTGCTTGTCAAGCTGTCGACATGGGCGCTGACGTTTGAACAGGCATCAGCGAAAATGGTCCGCAACCTGCAGGAATTCAGGATCAGGGGCATTAAGACCAATATTCCGTTTCTTGAAAACGTGGCAAAGCATGAAAAATTCCTGACGGGCCAATACGACACATCGTTTATCGACACAACGCCTGAGCTGTTTGTTTTCCCAAAACAGAAGGACCGCGGAACAAAAATGCTTTCCTATATCGGCAATGTCACGGTGAACGGTTTTCCGGGAATCGGGAAAAAAGAAAAACCTGCATTTGATAAGCCTCAGACCGTTACGTTAGGTATAGGGGAAAAGCCGGCAAGCGGTACGAAACAGATCCTTGATGAAAGAGGCGCCGAGGGGCTTGCTGACTGGGTGAAAGAGCAAAAATCCGTGCTCCTGACCGATACAACGTTCAGGGATGCCCATCAGTCCCTGCTTGCAACCCGGATCAGATCCAATGATTTGAAAAAAATCGCGAATCCTACGGCTGCCCTGTGGCCTGAACTGTTCAGCCTTGAAATGTGGGGAGGCGCGACATTTGATGTAGCGTACCGTTTCTTAAAAGAAGACCCTTGGAAACGCCTTGAAGATCTTCGCAAGGAAGTGCCGAACACATTGTTCCAGATGCTGCTTCGTTCATCAAATGCCGTCGGTTATACAAACTATCCGGACAATGTCATCCAAAAATTTGTCCGGCAGTCAGCGGAGTCAGGTATTGACGTATTCCGGATCTTTGACAGCCTGAACTGGGTAAAAGGGATGACGCTGGCCATCGATGCCGTCCGTGAAACCGGAAAAGTGGCGGAGGCTGCGATTTGTTACACGGGAGATATTCTTGATAAGACCCGGACGAAATATGATTTGCAATATTATCTTTCTATGGCGAAAGAGCTTGAGGCGTCTGGTGCGCACATTCTCGGCATTAAAGACATGGCCGGTCTTTTGAAACCTCAAGCCGCATACGAACTTATCTCAGCGCTGAAGGAAACGATTGATATTCCCGTTCATCTTCACACGCATGATACGAGCGGCAATGGCGTCTTTCTCTATGCCAAAGCTGTTGAAGCGGGTGTGGACATCGTGGATGTCGCCGTCAGCTCAATGGCGGGTCTGACTTCACAGCCGAGCGCAAGCGGATTTTATCATGCCCTTGAAGGAAACAGCCGCCGTCCTGAAATGGATGTCCGGCAGGTGGAAAGACTGTCGCAATACTGGGAATCCGTCCGTCAGTATTACAGTGAATTTGAAAGCGGGATGAAGTCTCCGCATACTGAGATTTATAATCATGAAATGCCGGGCGGCCAGTACAGCAATCTGCAGCAGCAGGCAAAAGGAGTCGGCCTCGGTGATCGCTGGAATGAGGTGAAAGACATGTACAGCGTCGTCAACCGCATGTTCGGCGACGTGGTGAAAGTAACACCTTCTTCCAAAGTCGTCGGAGATATGGCGCTTTACATGGTGCAAAACAATTTAACAGAACAAGATGTTTATGATAAAGGCGAAACGCTTGATTTTCCGGATTCAGTCGTTGAGCTCTTTAAAGGGCAGATCGGCCAGCCGCACGGCGGATTTCCGGAAAAACTGCAAAAGCTCGTTCTGAAAGGACAGACGCCGATCACGGTAAGACCGGGTGAGCTGCTTGAACCGGTATCTTTTGAAGGCATTAAAGAAGAATGGAAAGAAACACATCAGATGGAATTGAGTGATCAGGACGCAATCGCGTATGCTCTTTATCCGAAGGTGTTTACTGAATATGTTAAAACGGCGGAACGCTTCGGTGATATTTCCGTATTGGACACACCGACTTTCTTCTATGGCATGACACTCGGTGAAGAAATCGAAGTGGAAATCGAGCGCGGAAAAACGCTGATCGTGAAGCTTGTATCTATCGGTGAACCGCAGCCAGATGCGACACGTGTCGTTTATTTCGAATTGAACGGCCAGCCGCGCGAGGTGGTCATTAAAGATGAAAGCATTAAATCGTCCGTACAGGAAAAATTAAAAGCAGATCGGACAAACCCAAGCCACATTGCGGGATCCATGCCGGGAACCGTCATTAAATTGTTAACGGAAACCGGGGCAAAGGTGAATAAAGGCGATCATCTGATGATTAATGAAGCGATGAAAATGGAGACGACGGTACAGGCGCCGTTCTCCGGGACGATACAGCAGATTCATGTGAAAAACGGTGAACCGATTCAGACAGGCGATTTACTGATCGAAATTGAAAAAGCGTAAAAAATGAACATAAAAAAACCTGATCCGCCCCCGTGTGCGATCAGGTTTTTTATATGTAAAAAGGCCGAAGCTCTAATGCTTCGGCCTTTTCATGTGCCTCAGATGTACCGCTGTTTTGATTCATAGCGGAAGCGGGCGATTAATAATAAGAAATAGCATAAGACGCCGAACAGGCCGGCAATAAAGAGCGAATGGGCAAGTGCAAAGCCGGTGGCCATTTCTGAATAAACAACCATGATTCCGGAGAGCGCCTGTAATACAACAAAGGCAAGAGCCGCTATCCAGCCCCCAAGAATCTGTTTTTGGTCTTTGTAGGAGCGCACCGCATGTGCAAAAGCGACAAGAATCCATACGAACAGAAGCAGCGCTGCCGTTCTGTGGCCCATCTGCACCCATTCCTGAAAATGGGACGGAAGCCCGTGATTCAGCCTGCTGCAAAGCGGAACGTCAGGGCAGGCAAGGCTTGATTTCGTATGGCGCACATAAGCTCCCGTATAAACGACGATATACGTGTAAATCGAAAGGCCGATCATATGAAACTGCATTTTCCTGCCGATTCTGAGCGGCTTGACGAGCTTTTTGTCTGATTTATCAGCTTCGAATATGAGCAGCGTCAAAATCAGAACAGAAGCGAAAGAAATCAGCGATATGCCGAAATGAAGCGCCATAACGAGCGCATTTGATCCGAAAACAACCGCTAATGCGCCGAGAAGCGCCTGTAAAAATAAAAAGATAATGGACATAATGGCGAGAAAGGTTGTTTCACGGAAAACAGGCGTGACTTTTCTCCATGCCCAAAAAGCGAGACTCAGCACGAGAACGATTGAGACACCGCTTGCGAGTCTGTGGCTCCATTCAATGATAGAAGCGGCGTTAAGCTCCGGGAAAAACCGGCCGTGGCAAAGCGGCCACTGCCTTCCGCATCCGAGACCCGATCCTGTCTTTGTGACAAGAGCGCCGCCGATCAGCACGACGAGCATAACGAATGTCGTCAGCACGCCGAGCGCTTTCAAAGCTTTATTCATTTTACATTCACCTTCTTAACAAACTGGACAAAATGATATACGTACCAAGTGTAAGCGAATATGTGTTTTGTGGCAATTCTCAATTCTGTTTGTTCACAAAAATATAATAGAATCAGGACTTCTTAGATAATGGGGTTGATTATTCCAGATGGGTCTGATAGAAATAAAGTAACCGCTTTATTATGAAACCGGCGGATTTGGTAAAATTCATAAAAAGTTCACAAATAAATTCCTGTTTCTCGTTTAATATTTAAGAGGATGTTTTTTTACAGGTCATTATCTTGTATGATAGAGTTGCAGGTCTTAAAAAACCTGCTTTAGGTTTGTAAGGGAGGTTTACGTTATGGCTAATTCCAGAATTTTAAACGATACAGCTATAGACGGACAGATTGAAGAGACGACGGCATGGAAGGATTTCCTTTCGCTTATCAAAATAGGAATCGTCAATTCGAATTTAATTACGACTTTTACCGGCATGTGGCTTGCGTTACATATATCCGGTCTGAGTTTTTTAGGCAATTTAAACACCGTGCTTCTTACATTAATAGGATCTTCTTTGATCATCGCCGGTTCTTGTGCGGTTAACAACTATTACGACCGTGATATTGATCATTTAATGGAACGCACGAAAGTAAGACCGACGGTAACCGGAAAGATTCAGCCGAATCAAGCGCTGTGGTCAGGAATTTTACTCATTGCTTTAGGACTTATCATGCTTTTGATGACCACCGTGATGGCAGCAGTCATCGGTTTTATCGGCGTGTTTACGTACGTTGTTCTTTATACAATGTGGACGAAACGCCGTTATACGATTAATACGGTTGTCGGAAGTGTATCAGGCGCCGTGCCGCCGTTAATCGGCTGGACAGCGGTTGAAGGGCACATCGGTGTTGTCGCGTGGGTTTTATTCATGATTTTATTCATCTGGCAGATTCCGCACTTTTTAGCGCTTGCGATTAAGAAGACGGAAGATTACAGAGCAGCGAATATTCCGATGCTTCCGGTAGTGCACGGCTTTGAAGTGACGAAAAGACAGATTATCGTCTGGGTCGCATGCCTGCTGCCGCTTCCGTTTTTCCTCGGCAGTCTAGGTCTTCCGATCGTCATTCTCGGCACTTTGCTGAATGTCGGATGGCTTGTTCTCGGACTGATGGGATTCCGCATGAAAAACATCATGAAGTGGGCAACTCTTATGTTTGTCTATTCGCTTAATTACATGACCATTTATTTTGTAGCGATGGTGGTCTTTACGCTGTTTTAATTAAATAATGAGCTTGTTTGATCGCCAAAACAAACAATGACAACTAGTAAACGCCGCCTTGACCTTTTGTTTAATCAGGCGGCTTTGCTTTTATACATAGATGGAATTTTAAGTAAAAAATCTCATATTTTAAGAAATGAGGAAAAGAAGTATTTCGGCTGGAAGCAGATTTACTGCTTGTGCATCTCGTACTGATTCAAAAAAGGGGTTGGGTGAAATGTTAAAGCGTTGGCGTCTTTTATCATTATTAGCCTTAGTGCCGCTTTTATTGAGCGGCTGTGGAAAACCGTTTCTGTCCACACTCAAGCCTGCCGGCGAAGTGGCTGATAAACAATATGATCTGACGGTGCTCAGCACACTTATCATGGTTGTCGTCGTTGCGGTCGTAGCAGTTATTTTCTTTTACGTCATTGTGAGATTCAGACGGTCGCGTATAGGGGAAGACACGATACCGAAACAGGTGGAGGGGAACCGTTTTTTAGAAATCACCTGGACCGTTATTCCGATCCTGCTTCTGATTATTCTTGTCATTCCGGTTGTCATCGATACATTGGCGCTGGCGGATACGTCACCGATGGATAAGAAAAACCGTAAAGCAGAGGATGCGCTCGTGATTAATGTAAGGGCGAATTTATACTGGTGGGAATTCGAGTATCCTGATTACGGGTTTGTGACAAGTCAGGAGCTGATCGTTCCCACAGATGAACGCGTCTATTTCAAGCTGAAGTCCTCAGATGTGAAACACTCTTTCTGGATTCCGTCAGCCGGGGGAAAAATCGATACGAATACGGATAATGACAATACTTTCTTTCTGACCTTCGATTCTAAACGCAGCAAAGAAGCGGGAGAATATTTCTTCGGGAAATGCGCAGAGCTGTGCGGACCTTCACATGCGCTGATGGATTTCAAAGTGAAACCGCTGCCGTCAAAAGAATTTAAACAATGGACGAAAGCGATGAAAAATTATAAGCATACAACAGATTCCGGTTTAGCCGCGCAAGGAGAAGAGCTGTTTAAGGAAAAAAACTGCCTGAGCTGTCATGCGGTTGAGCCCAATGATAAACGGGCTGAAGCGGCAAGAACGGCTCCGAACCTCGCTACCTTCGGTGAACGGGTCAAAGTGGCCGGCATTAAGGATGCGAATAAAGAGAATATAAAAGCCTGGCTGAAAAATCCGGACAGCATTAAACCGGGCAATAAAATGACAGGCACTTATCCGAAGCTCTCGGACGCTGAAACGGATGCGCTGTATGAATATTTAAAAGGGCTAAAAGCGGAGAACAAGTGAGGACAGGGAGATATCAGGGGGGAGGTCGTAAATGATGAATACGCTTACAGGACAGCAAAGAAAAAGCTCTTTGCTTTGGGATTATTTGACGACGGTTGACCATAAGAAAATCGCGATTTTATATATGATCGCCGGGGGATTTTTCTTCGTCGTCGGCGGACTTGAGGCCATGCTTATCAGGATTCAGCTCTTGAGGCCGGGGAACGATTTTATGGGTGCTCAGCAGTTTAATGAAATTATGACGATGCACGGCACGACAATGATCTTCCTGGCGGCGATGCCGCTGTTATTCGGGCTGATGAACGCGGTTGTGCCGCTTCAGATCGGGGCGCGTGACGTATCGTTCCCATTTCTGAATGCGCTCGGATTTTGGCTGTTTTTCTTCGGAGGCATCTTTTTGAATCTGAGCTGGTTTTTAGGAGGCGCTCCTGATGCAGGCTGGACGTCGTACGCGTCGCTTGCGCTGAATTCGAAAGGGCACGGCATAGACTTTTTCGTGCTCGGCCTGCAAATATCAGGCTTAGGTACGCTGATTGCGGGGATCAACTTTCTCGCCACGATTATTAATATGAGGGCGCCGGGTTTGACGTATATGAGACTGCCGCTGTTTACGTGGACGACATTTGTGGCGTCGGCACTCATTTTATTCGCATTTCCTCCGCTCACCGTCGGTTTGGCGCTGATGATGCTGGATCGTTTGTTCGGAACGAATTTCTTTAATCCTGAATTGGGCGGCAATACGATAATCTGGGAGCATCTGTTTTGGATTTTCGGGCATCCGGAAGTATACATTTTAATTCTTCCCGCCTTTGGGATTTTTTCAGAAATCATTCCCGTATTTGCGAGGAAACGTCTGTTCGGTTATTCGTCTATGGTCTTTGCGATCGTGCTGATCGGCTTTCTCGGGTTCATGGTTTGGGTTCACCATATGTTTACGACGGGACTCGGACCGATCGCTAATGCGATATTTGCGGTTGCGACGATGGCGATCGCGGTGCCTACCGGCATTAAAATTTTCAACTGGCTTTTGACCATCTGGGGAGGAAATGTCAAATTCACGACGCCTATGCTGTATGCCGTCGCCTTTATTCCTTCTTTCGTACTCGGAGGAGTCACGGGTGTCATGCTGGCGGCCGCAGCGGCAGATTATCAGTTCCACGATACGTATTTTGTCGTAGCACATTTCCACTATGTCATTATCGGCGGCGTTGTGTTCGGCATCCTGGCGGGCGTGCATTTCTGGTGGCCGAAAATGTTCGGGAAGGTGCTTCATGAAACGATGGGGAAAATTTCGTTCGTCTTATTTTTTATCGGGTTTCATCTTACCTTCTTCATTCAGCATTTCCTCGGTTTGATGGGAATGCCGCGGCGCGTTTACACATATCTGCCCGGCCAGGGGCTTGATACCGGCAACCTGATCAGTTCAATCGGCGCGTTTTTCATGGCGGGCGCGGCTGCTTTACTCGTCGTCAATATTATTTATACCTCAATAAAGGGGAAATACGTCGGGAACGACCCGTGGCTGGACGGTCGTACGCTTGAATGGGCGGTCTCTTCGCCGCCGCCGGAATATAATTTTAAACAGCTTCCGTTTGTCCGGGGACTTGACCCGCTGTGGATTGAAAAGCAGGCCGGAAATGAAGGGATGGCGCCTGCAGAGCCTGTAGAGGACATTCATATGCCGAACGGCTCCATCATGCCGTTTATCATATCTTTCGGGCTGTTTGTCGCAGCGTTCGGGTTTTTATACCACTCCGATTATTCATGGGGGCTTCCGGTTATCTTCATAGGGCTCGGCATCACATTCTTTACCATGCTGCTTCGCTCTGTGGTCGATGATTACGGCTATCATATTCACAAAGAAGATCTGCCGAATGATGATAAAGGGGTGAAGGCGTAATGCAGCTGCAGGAAAAAATGACGGCTGAAACCTTTCCGGCTTCTCCTGAAAAAGCAACGCTGGAGGGGAAAAATAAGTTTTTGGGATTTTGGCTGTTTCTCGGCGGGGAAACGGTTCTGTTCGCCTCGCTATTTGCAACATTCCTTGCTTTACGGGAATCTAAAGCCGGAGGGCCGTCAACGGCTGAGATGTTTGAGCTGCCGATCGTATTTATCGCGACGATGCTTCTTTTAACGAGCAGCTTAACGAGTGTGTATGCGATGTATCATATGAAAAATTTCTCCTTTAAAAAAATGCAGGTGTGGCTTTTGGTTACCGTTTTATTGGGAGCAGGATTTTTAGGGGTAGAAATCTATGAATTTATGCATTACACTCACGAATTCGGCTTTACCATTACAAGCTCTGCGCTCGGCTCAGCGTTTTACACGCTCGTCGGCACACACGGAGCACACGTGGCGTTCGGGCTGTTGTGGATCAGCGCGCTGATGATCCGGAATGCAAAAAGAGGGCTCAGCCTTTATAATGCGCCGAAATATTATGTGGCCAGCTTATATTGGCATTTTATCGATGTCGTGTGGGTCTTTATCTTTACCGTTGTATATTTGATGGGGATGGTGGGATAACGATGGACGATAACAAAAACAGAGGGACTGTCAGTACGGATCTCGAATATCGAAAAAAGAAAAATGCCGAGGAGATGAAATATCAGGTCATATCCTTCGGTTTGATGATCGGCCTTACGCTTGTCGCGTTTTTGACGGTGGCTGCTGACGGCATTGCCGGATGGTTTACGATGCCGTTTCTGATCCTGCTTGCGGTCATCCAGGTCATCTTTCAGCTGTTTTACTTTATGCATATGAGCCAGAAGGGGCATGAAGCGCCGTCATTATTTCTGTATTCGGGAATATTTGTCGCGTTTATCACCGTGCTTGCATTTGTCACGATTATTTGGTGGTAATCGGGGCGGCGGGGAGTGAGAGATTTGATTAATTTGGAAATGTTCGGGTTTCGCGCAATGTGGAGCCCGTATCTGTTTTGTATAACTGCCGTGATAACAGGTGTTTACTTTTACTGGTGCAGCCGGCATAAAGGACGTGTGTCCGCTAAGGAGAAGGTGCTGTTTGTGCTTTCCGCGCTATTTTTTTACGCGGCTGCGGGAAGTCCGGTTGATTTATTGGGCCATGTGATGTTCAGCGCCCATATGACGCAGATGGCGGTTCTGTTTTTAGTCGTACCGCCGCTGTTGATTTCCGGAATTCCCGGCTGGGCATGGAAAAAACTGATCTTCCGTCCTGTTGTAAAGCCGCTGTTTTCGTTCTTTTCAATGCCGCTTATCGCATTAGTGCTGTTTAACGGTATTTTTTCACTGTATCACATCCCGTTTATATTTGATTTCGTCAAAACGGATTCGCTGTATCACACGCTGATGAACGGACTCATCTTTGTAACGGCGTTTTTTATGTGGTGGCCGCTTGTGCATAAGGTGGACGGTCTGCCCCGTCTCAGCGGTTTAATGAAGCTGGGGTATATTATGGCAGACGGGATTCTGTTAACGCCGGCCTGCGCGCTCATTATGTTCAGCGGGGCGCCCATGTATGCCACGTATACAGATCCGGCGGCTTGGGCCGAAGCAATGAAGCTTTGCGTTCCTTTAGATTTGCTGGAGGAGATCCCTTTATCCGGACCGGAGATGTTTAACACGCTCCCTCCTCTGGAAGATCAGCAGCTTGGGGCAGTACTGATGAAAATCATTCAAGAGGCGGTCTACGGAACATATTTGGCTGTCATCTTTTTTCAGTGGGTCAGAACGGAACGGGAAAAAGATACGCTGTCAGAGCCGCCGTATATCGAGCATACCGTCTCATGAAAAAAAGTACAGCAGAATATGCTGTACTTTTTTATTACATTTGCACTGTTTTTAATGACTCTTCCAATTCAAGCAGTAAAGCTTTGCTTTCAGCGACGACATGTTCCGGAAATTCTTCAGCGCTGCCGTATTCTACGCCGTGCGGATAATAATGCTTTCCTAAAAGAGGGGCCTTCAGCTGAATCACGGCCCGGCTGCCGCCGACATCGCCCTCTTTTGCCGTTCCTTGAATCCGCAGATAAAATGTCCCCTCAGGTACTGAAAACTTTTTGTCGTAAGTCACTCTTTCATAATCCCATTGTCCAGCCAGAATGAGCCCTTTACCTTCCATCAGATCATTCAAGCGGCTGAGCTCCGCTGTTACCCCTTCAAGACCGCTGTTTTCAAACTTCAAACCTTCCCCCTCCTTTTAAAAATGCCCTTTCCTGACAATCATAGTATGAAAGCGTTACACTTTCAATGATTCATACGGTGAAAGTATGCAAAATGAAAAATTTGACGACAATAGTAGCAGAAAAAAGGAGGAATTCCGCAATGACAAAGATCAATAAGCTCATGACGTCAGACTTGCAATATTGTACAGTATTAGATAATGTATATGAAGCTGCGGTGAAGATGAAAGACGCAGATGTCGGCGCCATTCCGATAGTGGATGAAGACGGCGCCACACTTGTCGGGATCGTGACAGACAGAGATCTCGTATTACGGGGAATTGCTTCAAAAAAGCCGAACTCTCAAAAAATAACCGACGCAATGACAGAGCGGGTTATCAGTGCAGAGGAAGACGCCTCTGTGGAGGAGGTGCTCCATTTGATGGCTGAACATCAGCTCAGAAGAATTCCCGTCACAAGGGATAAAAAACTGGTCGGCATTGTTACGCTCGGCGATCTTTCGTTGGCCGAGCAATCAAATGAGCAAGCAGGCCGAGTGCTGTCTGACATTTCTGAAGACGGCGGTCCGGAGGGGTTTATCCATTAAACATAAATCACGGACGATGCAAATAGGCTGTACTGTATAAGAGTAAACAAAAACAGAACGGTTTGAACATATGGGGGTGAGAGGTTGAAAAATATCGCAAGGGCTCTCGTTATCCTTTTGCTTATTTACGGAGCGTATGTTCTGTTTATACAATATGGATCGGCTCCTCAGAAAAAGACGGATCAGGAGGAGCCTCAGGTTTCCAATGAAGAAGAGAGCGGAAAACGGCTGAAAATGCCGTCATCCGGACTGCTTTCTCTCATGGGGAAATCTGCCGCCGATGTGAAAAAGAAACTTGGGGAACCGTCCCGGAAAGATCCTTCTGCCTACGATTACGAGTGGTGGGTGTACAACCAGGGGAAAGACCAATACGTACAAGTCGGTATTTTGAATGATAAAGCCGTGACTTTATACGCTTCGGGAAGCGGCATCAACGCAAAACCGTTTAAGATCGGCGAATCGACTGGCGAAGTTTTTAAAACGACGCAGGTTTCTCCTTTTGTCAATGTGACTGACAAGGGAAACACGTATCGGTTCGAGTTTTCTGAAGAAGATATCAATACCCGTCCCACCGTTAAGATAGGCGGAATGTATGTTCAGCTGTACATGGACAAATTTGACGGGAATCTGTCAAGCATCAGGGCATTTGATGCGGAAACACTTGTGAAACAAAGGCCGTATGAGGTCATGTACAGAGGAAAGCTGACAGAACCCGAGCCTGTTTCTGATAAAAAATGGAACGACATTGAACGAGCGAGTGAGCAGCAGATTCTCGATATTACAAATGTCATCCGCGTAAAACACGGACTTGCAAGGCTGAAATGGGACGAAGGCGCCGCAAAAGTGGCATTCGGTCACAGCAAGGACATGAAGGATAACAAGTATTTCTCTCACGTCTCAAAGAAATACGGGACTCTGAAGGACCGCTTGGAAAAAGGCGATGTGAAATACCGGGAGGCCGGTGAAAATATTGCCTACAACTATGTGGACGGTCCTGCAGCCGTTGAGGGCTGGCTGAACAGCGAAGGCCACAGAAAGGCGCTGTTAAGCCCGGATTATACGCACCTCGGTGTCGGCGTTGATCAGAAGTATTATACGCAAAACTTCATTAAGCCTTGGCAGTAAAAAACCGCAGAGGGGCGCGTCCCCCGCGGTTTTTTTATGTTTTTTCGCGAGCGGCGCTCCTGTTGAAAAAAATATACCTGCTTTTTTTCGCAATTTAGGCGAACATTAAGGCGCATGAACCGATACATTATAGCAGGCAAAACTTTTCGGAGGGGGTGAGAATTGTGGCGAATCAGCAATCACGGCAATCAATCGATGATTTTAAACAATTCGTAAAAAAGCATCCCAAACTGGTCCAAAATGTTCGCAAGGAACAAAGAAGCTGGCAGGAAGTCTATGAAAATTGGGTTCTTCTGGGCGAGGATGATCCGATATGGGACCCTTTTAAAGACGAGGCCGTTCAGCCTTCTTCCGACGCGGAAACCAAACAGGAACCAGCTGAAAAAAACGATTTCGTTTCAAAAATGGTCACTGCCGTCAAAAAGATGGATATCAACCAAATGAATGAGCAGATCAATAAAATGAGCCAATCCATTTCATCATTGCAAAGCCTTTTAAGCCAATTTTCGGGGAGCAGCACGAAGCAGCCCCGGCAAGGCTCCGGACAACATCCTTTTTCGTTCAGAAAGGATTAAAGAAGGGGATCGTGTATGCGAAAAGAGGTTCAGGAATTCATATCCGCAGATGAGGAACGGAAACGGTTTATACGGCAGCGTCCCGTCTGGTACCGCAGACTTGCGAGAAAACCGGACGATCTCAATTCCTTTCAGCTTGACATGATGAATTTTTATGAAAAGACGATACCGCATCGGGTAAGCCAATTCTCAAACGGGATTCAAATGGCGCAGATGATGATGCAGATGGTTCACGCCATGCGTTCACAGGATTAAAAAGCGTTTAAACGCCGCATTTTCCAATTGGGTGGTTTCATGGTAAACTAGCAACTGGAGGTGCGTATTTATGTATGCAACAATTGAGTCCGTCAAGCTTCAAAGTGAAGCGGAGCAGCTTGCCGGCATGATTCTGCAGTCTGAGACGGCTGAAAATTACCGCGATTGTTACAAGCGTCTCCGTGAAGATGAAGAGGCAGGGCGGATCATTCGTTCTTTTATGAGCGTTAAAGAGCAGTATGAGGATGTGCAGCGCTTTGGCAAATACCATCCTGATTATAGAGAGATTTCCCGCAAAATGAGAGAAATGAAACGGGAACTGGATTTAAACGATAAGGTGGCCGAATTTAAAAAAGCGGAGACTGAGCTTCAGTCGCTGCTTGATGAGATCAGCATTGAACTCGGAACGGCCGTCTCGGAGCATGTAAAAGTTCCGACGGGGAATCCTTATTTTGACGGCCTGTCATCCTGCGGCGGCGGGTGCGGTTCCGGCGGCGGCTGCGGATGCAAAGTTTCCTGACGAGACGGCCGTCTCGTCTTTTACATAAAATGAACAGAAAGTCAGGCGGGTGATCATGATGGAAAATAAGCGCCAAGGCATAATCGTATATCTGCATTCCTTAAAACACAGCAAAATGCTGAGAAAATTCGGCAACGTTCATTATGTTTCCAAGCGGCTGAAATACGTTGTGCTGTATTGCGATATGGACCTAATCGAAAAAACAATGGAAAAGATTTCTTCTTATTCATATGTGAAGAAGGTAGAGCCTTCTTATAAACCTTTTTTAAAGCTGGAATTTGAATCAAAGCTTGATAAAGCGAAAGAGTACGATTATAAAATCGGCATATAAAAAAATCCCCGCAGATACCTGCGGGGTCCTTCTATTCCTTAACAAGTTAAGGAGAAGGAAAAGGGAGAGGAGAAACCGGAGGAAGAACTTATGGGGAAACGTAAGTCTTCTCCGCGGTTGGCAACAACATCATTCATTGATGCTGTTACACGTAGTCTTGACAGGAATGTGAATATGTATACACGTTTTTCACGTTCATTGTTTGAAAGAATGCTTTATGATAAGATAGGGATTGTTTTGATACATAACGGCTCAGCCGATGAGAAACATCAAAGTTTTCAGAAAAAGTGGTGTGAATAATGAGAGTAATTTCCGGTTCAAGAAAAGGACGAGCCTTAAAGGCTGTGCCGGGCACATCAACAAGGCCGACGACGGATAAAGTAAAAGAGTCTATTTTTAATATGATCGGCCCGTATTTTGACGGAGGAACGGGGCTGGATTTGTTTGCGGGGAGCGGCGGTCTCGGGATTGAAGCGCTGTCGCGCGGATTTGACCGCTGTATCTTTGTGGATCGTGATTTCAAAGCCATCCAAACGGTAAAAGCGAATATCAAAGCGCTTGATCTGCTGTCTTCAGCGGAAGTATACCGCAATGATGCAGAGCGGGCCCTCTATGCCGCGGCGAAACGGGAAAAAGGTTTTGACGGAATTTTCTTAGATCCTCCGTATAAGGAACAAAAGCTGAAAGCGCTTATCGAAATGATTGATGAGCAGAACATGCTGAATGAAGACGGTTTTGTCGTAGCCGAGCATGATAAAGCCGTTGCGCTTCCTGAAGCCGTCGGCGCGCTTTCTGTAACAAGAAGGGAAATTTACGGGCTTACAGGAGTGACGATATACCGAAATAGGGGGTAATGATGTGGCAAGTATAGCTGTATGTCCCGGAAGTTTTGATCCCGTCACCTACGGACATCTGGACATTATCAGACGGGGGGCAAACGTGTTTGAGCAGGTGTACGTATGCGTGCTCAATAATTCTTCTAAGCAGCCGCTGTTTACAGTAGAGGAACGATGTGAGCTGTTAAGAGAAGTGACAAAAGACATACCGAATGTTACGGTCGAGACGTCACAGGGACTGTTAATCGACTATGCGAAAAAAAAGCGGGCGAAGGCGATTATCAGGGGGCTCAGAGCCGTTTCTGACTTCGAATATGAGATGCAGGGGACTTCCGTCAACCGCGTGCTCGACGAATCAATAGAAACTTTTTTTATGATGACGAACAATCAGTACTCTTTTTTAAGTTCAAGCATCGTAAAAGAAGTCGCAAAATATAACGGGCCTGTTTCAGAGTTTGTTCCTCCGGAAGTTGAACAGGCGCTGATGCAGAAATTTAAAGGATGAGAAGCGCTGATTGGCGTCTCATCCTTTTTTTGTCCGTGCTGACAGCCTGTAACAATAAATCAATGCGTATATGGCGAGAGCTGTCAGCGTGATGGCGGGCCCGGTTTCAACAAGTGTATTCCAGCCGCTGACGGCAGCAGATCCCGCTTCCTGATCGCGGAAAGGGAGGAATACGGACTGGTAAGGTTCGTCCAATGCAAGGTAAAGCGGCTTCCACAGTAAGAGAATAAAGAGTGCGGCATAAATGCCCTGAAGGATACGCGCCGCGAAAAACGGTTTAAAGCGGATATCTGTTTCCGATAAAATGCCGGCTACCTGGGCCTGTACGGAAAGGCCGCTGAACCCGAGAATAAAACTCACAATCATGGCTTTCGGCAGCAAGGCGGCATCAGCTTCACTGACCAGCTTGCTCCCAAGTGTAATTTCAAACATTCCGCTGATAAGAGGGATGTCCAGATTTGCCGGAAGATGAAAAAGCGAAAGCAGCGCGTTTGTAAATACAGAAAGCACATCCATGACTTGTACGATTGATAATAACCGGCTGAAAACCGAAAACAATATAATAAAACCGCCCACCATCAGCAAGGTTTGTACAGAAGAGGTGACGGCGTCGCCCAAAATTTTTCCGAGCGGCCGTTTTTCCGAAAGCCGCGCCTTGTGGAGGGCCAGAAATGCTTCCTTCAGAGAAGGGAGAGCGATCGTCTTTTTACCGGTATACGCCGCTTCTTCTTTCCGTCCGTATGAACGCATCGTCAGGCCGACGGCGATGTTTCCGAGATAGTGAGCCGATGCCAGCAGAATGCCGAGAGACGCGTTATGAAAAAAGCCGACTGCCACAGCAGCGAATATAAATAACGGATTGGATGAATTGGTAAAAGAGACGAGGCGTTCAGCCTCTACTCTGGAGATTTGTTTATCCTGGCGCAGCCGTGCAGTCAGCTTCGCGCCGGCCGGATTGCCTGAAGCCATGCCCATAGCCAGTACAAATCCGCCGACCCCCGGCACTCTGAAAATGGGACGCATAAAGGGTTCGAGTAAAAGGCCGACAAACTTGACAATGCCGAATCCGATTAAAAGCTCAGATAGAATAAAAAACGGAAGCAATGAAGGAAAAACTACCTCCCACCACATGGAAAGACCGGTTTTGGAGGCTTCGAATGAGGCCTGAGGGTGTGAAATAACCGTAGCCGTCAAAAAAATGAAAAACAATGAAATCAAAAATGTATGAAACTTAGACAAATTCATTCTTACCTCCCCGATGCTAAAATTGCACACTGACATTTATATCATGATAAAATATAGAACAGACCTTAAAGGCGGCCGGGCAAGTACCTATTTGTCATCCTGTACTAATATACGAGCATAGGGGTTCAATTTAGACCATAGAATTCATGTATAGGATGTCTATTAGGGGGTTCGTCGCGTTGGCCAAACCTACAATCGGGTTAGCGTTAGGTTCGGGAGGGGCAAGAGGCATCGCTCATCTCGGAGTGTTATCCAGTTTACATAAGCATCAGATTCCAATTGATATGATTGCCGGCAGCAGCATGGGAGCATTAGTCGGAAGCTTTTATGCGGCCGGGCATGACGTGGCCACGATGAAAAAAGTCGCTAAAGCATTTAAGCGGCGGCTGTACGCGGATTATACGATGCCGAAGCTCGGATTTTTAAAAGGAGACCGCATCAGGCAGCTCGTTCATGCCTATACGTACGGCAAGCCGATAGAAGAACTGCGGATCCCGCTCGGCATCGTGGCCTGCGACCTTCAGACCGGCGAAAAACTCGTTTTTACGAAAGGTTCAGTGTCCGAAGCCGTCCGCGCGAGCATCAGCATACCGGGCGTTTTCGTCCCGCAAAAAATGAACGGACGTATGTTAGTCGACGGCGCGGTGGTCGACAGAATCCCGGTTTCCGCCGTAAAAGATATGGGTGCTGATATCGTCATCGCCTCTGACGTATCCCGGGTGAAAAAAACGGAAAAGGCGGCACATATTTTTGATGTAATCATGCAAAGTATGGATATACTGCAAAATGAATTGGTCCGTCACCAGACCATTGCCGCAGACGTCATGATCCGCCCTTCTCTTGAATCATTCAGCTCAAGTTCTTTTGCCAACATTGATCATATAATCACAGCGGGCGAAGAAGCCGCAGACCGGATGATCGGCCGGATTAAACAAGAAATAGAGAACTGGGAGGGCTAACTCATATGAAAGCAAAACATTTTCGCTGGGTGTTTATCATCCTGATCTTATTAATCGCTGTTACATTTATTAAGCTTCCGTATTACATCACACAGCCGGGAGAAGCATCAGAGCTGAGACCGCTGATTAAGGTGGACGGAGGCTATCCTGAAAAAGGAAGCCTTTCCTTGATGACTGTCAAAGTAGGCCCCGCCAATCCGTATACATATCTTTGGGCGAAAGTGCATCCTTACGAAGAAATCGTCCCTGATGAAAGCATAAAAGAAGAGGGCGAATCGGACTCGGATTATATGAAGCGCCAGCTGCAAATGATGAAAAGCTCCCAAGAAAACGCGGTCATTGCCGCTTATCAAAAAGCCGGGAAACAGGTGAAATACTCATTTAACGGCATTTATGCCAGCTCAGTCGTCTCTGACATGCCGGCAAAAGGAAAAATAGAGGTCGGTGATAAAATCATCAGCGCGGACGGGAAAACATACGAATCCGCTGAAAAGCTGATTGATTATATCAGCAGCAAAAAAGCGGGGGAAAAAGTAACGTTTCACATTGAACGGGACACGAAAGAAAAGACCGTTGACATTGTGCTGAAATCATTCCCGGACGACCCGAAAAGAGCGGGAATCGGTGTCGCATTATATACGGACCGGAACGTGAAAGTGAAGCCGGATCTTCATTTCAGCATTGAAAACATCGGCGGGCCTTCTGCGGGTCTCATGATGTCTTTAGAAATTTACAACCAGCTGACAAAACCTGACGAAACAAAAGGCTATAATATAGCCGGAACGGGGACAATCGACGTGGACGGCAAAGTCGGACCGATCGGCGGAATCGATCAGAAAGTCGTCGCCGCAGACAAAGCGGGAAAAGATATTTTCTTTGCGCCGAATCAAAACGGAGCTGAAAATTCTGATTACAAAAATGCTGTAAAAACGGCGAAAGCGATCAAGTCCGATATGAAGATCGTCCCTGTCGACACCATGCAGGACGCACTTGACTATTTGGATCAGCTGAAAGTAAAAAGCACCTGATACAGACAGGTGCTTTTTTTACGCATTCAAAAAACACTTTTCGTCTTCATCATAGCGGATCGGCGCTTGTGAAAATTCCTGTTTCTCAAACAATGTGCGTTCAGGTTCGTTTATCGGCAGGCTGTAAACCCGTCCCGCCAGTATGTCCAGATCCAGAGCGGGATGAGAGAAAGAAGAGAGCTTGCTGACGAGAGGTGCGGTAAGCTCTTTTTTCTTTGCCGACAGGTACGCCTGTCCTTTTTTCGTCATTCCGAGAAGACGGATATAAGGAGCGCTTGAAGGCTGCAAGAGCCGATGCATGTCTTCTTTTTTCGTCCGTGTCAGAATGTGCGTGTTCATCCGCTGCAGCCTCGTCCACGTGTATCGTTTTGTTTTCAATCGTTCCATCATTTCGCGATAGGATCGGGCTTGTCTGATGGTGCGCAGAATTCTGTGCTCAAGGCCTTCTTCCACTTCATAGATTCGGCTCAATTCTTCAGCGGAAAGAGTGCTGAGGCTGTATTTTACATATGAAAAATAGTCTTCCGTGCTGTGCCATATGCCGTATGAATTTCTGTATGCCTCCAGCTCACGCGCAGACGCTTCCGGGAGAAAGCTCCTTACGGCCGCCGTTCCTTTTTCTATCAGCGCTTTCCGGATGCTTGTTGCGCTGGCTATCCGGCTGTTATCTCCGGGAAGCTCGGCGTCATGATATTGGGAAGCGATTCTGGCTGTCGTATAAGGCTTCATAGCGGAACCGGAGGTGTGTATCGCTCTAACGTAGTGAAAACCGAGAATATTGTTCGGCTTGGACAAATCGAGCATGTCCCGCCCTTTGAATATGTGTGAAAAAGCTTTTGAGGCGGCGGCCGGATAGCTGAGACCCTTTTTCAGCTCCTCTTTCAGAATCAGGCTGCAGTCATCTTCCTTTCGGCTGAACGCTTCAGACGCTTCAATAAAGGGTTCGATCCGCCCGTTTTCGCTGCCGAAAAACAAGCTGCTGCATCCTAAATGATGAAGAAGCGAAACGCTGCCGCGCGCGAATAATTCCGCTTTTTGTACGGCATATATATAAGGGAGCTCAATGACGATATCCACGCCGTTTTCCAGCGCCATTTTTGTCCGGCCCCACTTTGAGACGGCGGCCGGTTCCCCGCGCTGCAAAAAAGGGCCGCTCATCACCGCCGCCGCGACGCTGCTGTCCGTTTTGATTTTTGCTTGTTCCGCATGATAGCGGTGTCCGTTATGAAAGGGATTATATTCAACAACCAGGCCGACTGCTTTCATATTTGTCCCGCCTTTCTTGCTATGTTTTGCTTCGTGTGGTACATTTGCAAATGAAGTGCATATTTTAGTCCGTTTCGTTTAGTGTATGCATAGCCTATCCGGCTGTCAACGATTGCATGACGGCGGCATTATGCTGTAAAGAAAAAATATTGACAAAAACATTCTGAAAAGCTATAATCATGTTTGTTGCTTTCCTGAGGTGATACAAATGAAATGGACGATTTATCAGCTTCATCAAATGGCGAAAAAGAGCTTTGAATTTGATGAAACAGTTGAGTTAAATGAGCTGACAAAATTGAATTCTGACATCCGCCGCATTTCTCCCGTCCGGGTGAAGGGCCGCGCGGAGATTGAATCCAAGCAAGTTTCGTTTGACTTTACGATTTCAGGCGAAATGGTTTTGCCGTGCTCAAGAACTTTAGTTGATGTGCCGTATCCATTTACAATCGCGACAAAAGAACTGTTTAGATTTCATAAGTCGGATGATATAGAAGATGAGGACGTTCATTTTGCTGAAGACGATACCGTCGACTTAACTCCGATCATAAAAGAAGAGATTCTTTTAGAAATTCCTATGCAAGTCTTTTGTGAAACTGAACAAAAAGAAGGAGCCGCTCCCCAAGTGGGGAAGGATTGGCAAGTGATTTCTGAGGAAGACAAGAAAAATCAAATCGACCCCAGACTTGCGGATCTGAAAAAGCTCTTAACACAAGATGATGAATCTTAACTCTTTAAGGAGGTGGGAATAATGGCTGTACCTTTTAGAAGAACTTCTAAAATGAAAAAAAGATTGCGCCGTACACATTTCAAACTAAATGTACCTGGTATGACAGAATGCCCGTCATGCGGAGAGATGAAATTGTCTCACCGTGTATGTAAAGCATGCGGATCATACAACGGCAAAGACATAAATGTTAAAAGCAATTAATGTATGAAGAAAAGCGCGGGAATCTCGGTTCCTGCGCTTTTCTTTTTTTTGCCCCTCCAGCCTGCTCCCGCCGAAAAAATTGTGAGCCCCAGTAGTCTATCTAATCTATCAGCGGCATATGTATGAGGTAAATGAGCAAATATGGAGGGAGATACGATTGACGATAACGAGACAAGACGCGTGGACGCAAGATGAAGATTTGCTGCTGGCAGAAGTGGTGCTCAGGCATATTCGGGAAGGCGGGACCCAGCTTTCCGCTTTTGAAGAAGTCGGCAGAGCGCTGACGAGAACGGCTGCCGCCTGCGGGTTCAGATGGAATTCTTATGTCAGAAAACAATATCAGTCAGGGATAGAACTGGCGAAAAAACAGCGGAAGGAATTAAGAAAGCAGATCGGGGTGCATTCCGCCAATCTGCCGGGAACCGTCAAACAGCCTCCGATCCGCAGGGCGGAAGGAGAAAAAGAGCTGTCCATTGATGATGTCATTTTGTTTCTGCAGCAATTTAAAGAGTCGCCAGCCGCAGCGGATATGCGTCATGAAAAAGAAAAACTCACAGAACAGCTGACCGCGCTGCAAAAAGAAGTCGAGGATCTGCGTGAGGAAAATGAAAGCTTGAGAAACAAGCTGGAGATGACGGAAGAAGATTATAAAGCGTTAATTGACATTATGGACAGAGCGAGAAGGATGGTCAATTCAAAAGAAGACGACAGAAAATCGGCGCAGAGCCTGTAAAATGAACCGGCCTGGGGGCGGCGGCCCGGCCGGTTTTTTATTATGCCGTTTCTCCGGATGTCATTTCACCGTCCATATCGGGATGCCAGATATAAGGATTTTCTCCTTTATCACGCGCCATATCATATTTAACGGGCTCAAAATTCATCTTATCCCAGAAATCTGCTGATTTCATGCGTGAATTCGTCCTGATCGGCATTCTGAAGGATTTTGCAAAATCAACAAGCGCTTTTCCGTATCCGTTGTTTTGATAGCCCGGAAGAACCTCAAGCTTCCAAAGTTCCAAAAAGTCCTGACGCTGATCAAAATACGGATTCGTGCCTCCGTTTACCTGATATAAACTCATTCTCGCCACTAGTTTATCCCCGAAGTAAATCCCGTAAAAAGGCGAGGTGCTGTCATTTTCAATGATATTATCCTGAAGATCTTCAAGCATCGACAGCTCCTGCATCCCGTATTCCTTAAACCTTTTAAATTCTTCGAGTGTCTTAAAGTTGATGAGCAGTCGCTCTATTTTCAACACAAACTCCCCCTTTGTTGTGTTCTACCATTATTGTAAACGCTTTAATTGAAAATTCCAACTATAATATGCTTGCCAGTCTTTTTGCTCAAAACGAAATTGAAGTAATTTGCGGCGGCTTCTGCTATGATAATATGGAAAAATGCAGATATAGGGTGTGACAGTGTGAAAATCGGAATTATCGGCGGCGGAGCGGTAGGCCTTTTATGTGCTTACTACTTATCGTCCCGCCATCAGGTAACGGTCATTACGCGGCGGACGGAGCAGGCTGATGCGATTAACTCAGGCGGTATACGGCTTTTGAAAGACGGAATAGAATGTACGGCGGCATGCAGAGCGCAAACCGGCCTCACTTCCGGATTCGACCTCTTAATCGCAGCCGTTAAACAGCACCAGCTAAGTGCTGTGTTGCGGGATCTTGAGACGATAAAAGGGACGAATGTGCTGTTTTTGCAAAACGGCATGGGACACATACACGACATTAAAGATTGGCATACGGATCATTCGCTTTATGTCGGCACTGTTGAGCACGGAGCAAAAAAGATATCAGATCATGCCGTTGAACATACGGGAGCGGGAGCCGTAAGATGGAGTGTATTCAGCGCATCCCGGCCGGAAACGCTCCAAAGCATCTTTTCCGGCATGCACCGGGATTTTCCTGTATATGATGAAAACGACTGGTATCGGCTGTTAACGGGAAAACTGATCATAAATGTATGCATCAACCCGTTAACTGCATTGCTGCGCGTGAAAAACGGAGAGCTGTTAAGAAATGACGCTTACAAAAAATATATGAGAAACGTGTTTGAAGAAGCGGAGACAATACTTGGCCTCGCCGATAGAGAAAAAGCGTGGAACAAGGTTTGCGAAGTTTGCAGACTGACGGAAAAAAATCATTCTTCCATGCTCGTCGATATCATGGCAGGCAGGCGGACAGAGGCCGATGCGATTATCGGCTACCTTGTAAAAGAAGCGGAAAGCCGCGGATTGCCGGCCGTTCATCTCCCGTTTTTACACCGCAGCATAAAAGCGTTAGAAAGAAACTGAAACAAAGTCTTTTGAGGTTTTCCGGTAACATGCTATACTCATTTCGGAAACCTAACTATTTATTGGAGAAAGGAAGTTCCAGACAGATGCAGCTAACTGAACTTTCCATCAAAAGTCAAAATAAGTTTGTTCAGCACTATATAGATGGAGAAAACATGTCTTCATTTTTTGATTATGATATTCATTCAGAGGACGTATGGCAAAAGCGGCTTCATGACCTGTCTTCGCGGCCGTTTGCCAGAGAAGAATTAGCGGATTATTTATCCTCCTATCACGAAAAATTTCACTCCGCCGCCATGCAGGCCTCCATCGAAAAACTGAGAGATCCAAAAAGCGCAGCGGTAGTAGGCGGCCAGCAGGCCGGTCTTTTAACGGGGCCTCTTTACACCATACATAAAATTATCTCCATTATCGTACTTGCCAGACAGCAGGAAGAGGCGTTGCAGATTCCTGTCGTTCCGATTTTCTGGGTGGCGGGTGAAGATCACGATCTGGAAGAAATCAATTTTGTGCACACGTCAACAGAGAATAAAGGTCCGGTGAAACAGAAACTGCCGCAGTCGTACTGGAAAAAAACATCGGCGGCTAAAACCGAGCTTGATCAGGAAAAATGCGCGGCTTGGATTGATGAAGTGTTCGCTGCTTTTGAGGAGACGGATCACACAAACGCACTCCTTCAAAACGTGAAGCGATGTTTACGCTCATCAGAGACATTCACGGACTTTTTTGAGCTGTTGATCGCCGACTTGTTTCAAGAAGAAGGCCTTATTCTGATGAATTCGGGAGATCCGGGGATTAAAAAGCTGGAAACGGGTATGTTTCAGCAGATTTTAAAACACAATCATGAGCTTGCCAAAGCCGTGTCAGACCAGCAGCGTTTTATGCGGGAAGCCGGTTATCACCCGATTATTGAATCGGACAAAGATCAGGCCAATCTGTTTTACGAACATGAGGGAGAGCGTTTCTTAATTGAAAAAGAAAACGGCGTTTTTGTCATTAAGGAGCTTGACCTGAAGTGGACGAACGACGAGCTTCATACCCATATGGAAGAAAAACCGGAATGTTTCAGCAATAACGTTGTGACAAGGCCGCTTATGCAGGAGTTTCTCATCCCGACTCTGGCGTTTATCGCGGGACCGGGGGAGATCAATTATTGGGGTGAGCTGAAGCGGGCTTTCTCATTAATGGGCTTTCGCATGACGCCGGTAGTGCCGAGACTGAACATTACGATTCTTGAGCGCCATATTGAAAAGAAGCTTTCAGAACGGAATATCCCGCTTCAGGAAGCGATCGAACACGGCACCGGACACCTGAAAGACACTTATTTTGAAGAGCAGATTCCGGAAGAGTTTTCTTCTGTAATGGAACAGGCGAAGTCGCAGATTGAAGCTGTCCATAAACGCGTAAGGGACGAAGCGCTGAAGGTCGATTCAAGCCTTGAGCCGCTCTTACAGAAGAATGCAGCCTTCATTCAAGATCAGCTCTTGTTTTTAGAACGGACGGTAACGAAAAGAATTGAAGAAAAAGAAGGCTTTGTGCTGCGTGACTATGAAAGAATCCAAAACAGCATCAGACCGCTCGGCGCTCCGCAGGAACGGATCTGGAATGTGATGTATTATCTGAACCGCTACGGTCCAAAATTCTTCACAACCTTCAAACATCTGCCATTTTCTTTTCAAAACCAACATCAGATTGTCAAACTTTGAAATAAAGTTTTAAAGAACCCTGAATAGTTCAGGGTTTTTTTTTATGTGTAAACAGTGTAAAATGAGGTTGTGGAGAGAAGTGGCGGATAGTGGTGAGTTTAGGGGAGAAAGTGGGGGTCCTTATCATGTTTATGGGTGAATACCGGCATACTGTTGATGCAAAGGGCCGCATGATCGTACCCGCAAAATTCAGAGAAGGCCTCGGTGAGCAGTTTGTGCTGACAAGAGGACTTGACCAATGCCTTTTCGGCTATCCGATGAATGAATGGAAGCTGATTGAAGAAAAGCTGAAGGCTCTGCCGCTCACCAAAAAAGACGCCCGCGCATTTACCCGATTCTTTTTTTCCGGTGCGACCGAATGCGAACTGGACAAGCAGGGAAGGGTTAATATTGCGTCATCTCTTCTGAATTACGCAAAACTGGAAAAAGAATGTGTTGTCATCGGGGTTTCCAATCGAATTGAATTGTGGAGTAAGGTAATATGGGAACAATACACAGAAGAGCAAGAAGATTCATTCGCTGAAATTGCTGAAAACATGATTGGATTTGATATATAATGGATCTTCGTGCATCACAACAACAACTGACAATTCAATTCATTCCTGATAAAGGTGGGACCGACACAAATGTTTCAGCATAAGACAGTACTTCTTCGTGAAACCGTCGACGGTTTAAATATCAAACCGGACGGAACCTATGTGGACTGCACCCTTGGCGGCGCCGGGCACAGTACATATTTATTGCAGCAATTATCGGAAAAAGGACGCTTGATCGCCTTTGATCAAGATGACACGGCACTTGAAAACGCAAAGAAAACATTGTCCGAATACAAAGGACAGCTTATTCTGGTGAAAAGCAACTTTCGTTATTTAAAAGAGTGTTTACATGAACACGGCATTACGAGTGTCGACGGAATTCTATTTGATTTAGGAGTATCCTCTCCGCAGCTTGATACACCGGAACGGGGATTCAGCTATCATCATGACGCACCGCTGGACATGAGGATGGACCAGTCGGCCGCCCTTACGGCGAAAGAAGTCGTAAATGAATGGCGGTATGAGGACCTTGTGAGGATTTTCTTTAAATACGGAGAAGAAAAATTCAGCAAGCAGATCGCCCGAAAAATTGAAGAGGCAAGAGAAAAATCGCCTATTCAAACAACCGGCCAACTGGTCGATCTAATAAAGGACGCGATACCGGCTCCGGCAAGAAGAAGCGGAGGTCATCCGGCCAAACGTGTATTCCAAGCCATTCGAATCGCCGTAAACGACGAGCTTCAAGTATTTGAAGAGGCCCTCTTGCAAGCGATAGAGGTGCTGAAGCCGGGCGGAAGGGTGTCTGTGATCACTTTTCACTCGCTGGAAGACAGAATGTGCAAGACGACATTCAAGGAAAAATCATCACTTCCCGAACTGCCTCCGGGTCTTCCTGTGATACCGGAAGAATTTGAACCGGAATTAAAACTGATTACAAGAAAGCCCATTACGGCATCAAAAGAGGAGCTTGAAGAAAATAACCGCGCCCGGTCAGCGAAGCTCCGCATTGCGGAGAAACGAAAATAACGGGCAGCAAATGACAACATTAAAGGAGGTCATCAGCCTATGAGCAACTTAGCTTACCAGCAGGAAAAACAACAACGGCCAGTGATAAGTCCCGAAAAAAAGGTGATTGTCAAAAAGAGGGCTTCCATTACACTCGGGGAAAAGGTGCTGCTCGTCCTGTTTGCCATTGCCGTTCTCTCCACATCAATGTTTATCGTATCAAAGGCATACGCGGCGTACCAATCCAATATTGAGGTGCAACAACTGGAGGAGAAAGTATCTGAGAAGAATAAGCAGATCGGTGATCTCGAAAAGACGGCTGCTGACTTAAGCCAGCCGCAGCGCCTGATGGATATCGCTAAAAAGCACGGTTTGAATCTGAAAGATAAAAAAGTGAAAAACATACAGGAATGATAACCCATGCCGAAAAAAAATAAGTTTATGAACAGAGGAGCAGCGATACTCAGTATTTGTTTCGCTCTCTTTTTCTTTGTCATTCTCGGGAGAATGGCGTACATTCAATTAACTGGTAAAGCAAACGGTGTAGAACTTGCAACAAAAGCGACCGAGCAGCACGAAAAAAAGCGGACGATAGAAGCGAGCCGCGGCTCTATTCTTGACCGGAACGGCAAAGTGCTTGCAGAGGACACGGCGACATATAAGCTCATTGCCGTGCTTGATAAAAAAATGACAAGTGATCCGAAGCATCCTCAGCATGTCAAAGACAAAGAGAAAACGGCGGAAAAACTGGCGACCGTTATCAATCTTGATAAAAGCGAGATTCTGGACATCTTAAACAGGGATGGCGCGAAGCAGGTGGAATTCGGTTCAGCCGGCCGCGATATCTCTTATGCGAAAAAACAAAAGATCGAAAAAATGAATCTTCCGGGTATTTCTTTCTTAAGAGATACGAAGCGCTACTATCCGAACGGCGTATTTTTGTCAAATGTTCTCGGGTATGCCGATGTGAATGAAAAAACAAACGAGATACAAGGCTCTTTAGGGCTTGAAAAAATACTGAACAACTATCTGACGGAACGCGACGGATCCGTCACTTACGAAAGTGATAAATCCGGCTGGAAACTTCCGAACAGCAAAGAAAAAATCACCGCACCTAAAAACGGTGACAATGTATATTTAACCATTGATCAGAAAATTCAAACCTTTTTAGAAGACAGCATGACGAAAGTAGCGGAAAAATATAAACCGAAAAAAATTATGGCGGCTGTCGTAGAACCGAAAACAGGCAAAGTGCTTGCGATGGGGCAGCGTCCGAGTTTTGACCCGAATATCAGAAACGTCACCAATTATTACAACGACTTAGTGTCGTACGCGTATGAACCGGGTTCAACGATGAAGATCTTTACGCTTGCCGCGGCGATTCAGGAAAATGTGTTTTCTGCAAACGAGAAATATAAATCAGGAACATATAAAGTGGGAGGCAAACCTGTTAAAGATTGGAACGATGGCGCCGGTTGGGGTATGACAAGCTTCCATGACGGCCTCATGAGGTCATCGAATGTTGCTTTCGCCAAACTGGCCAACGAAAAACTGGGGTTTGACCGGTTTAATGAGTACCTGCACAAATTCGGGCTCTATCAAAAAACAGGGATTGATCTGCCTGGTGAAGTATCAAGTAAAATTAACTACAAATATGATTTTGACAAAGCGTCTACGGCTTACGGCCAAGCATCGGCGATAACGCCGATCCAGCAGCTTCAGGCCGTCACGGCGATTGCCAATAACGGCAAAATGATGAAACCTTACGTCATTGATCATATTGTCGACCCCGATACGAAAAAAGTCGTCAAGCAGACAAAACCAGAGCAAGCAGGCACGCCGATTTCAGCCGATACAGCGAAAAAAGTCCGGAATCTGCTCGGAGAAGTCGTGACGTCAGACATCGGAACGGGAAAACCTTATAAAATTGAAGGATTTGACGTCGCGGGTAAAACGGGAACCGCACAAATTGCCGGGACGGGCGGATATTTAAGAGGAACGAGCAACTATGTGTTTTCATTCATGGGCATGGCACCGAAAAATGATCCTAAGCTTGTCATCTATGTAGCCGTGCAGCAGCCGCAATTAAAAGCGGGGCAAAGCAGCTCTGATCCTGTCGCGGAAATCTTTAACCCGACGATGAAAAACAGCCTCCACTACATGAATATCGAACCGACGGAAAAAACAGATTCCGGTCAGGAAGAAACGAAAAGCCAAAAGATGCCTGACCTGACAGATAAGACGGTCAAGAGCGCTGAGAAGGAAGCGAAAAATGAACATCTCACACCGATTGTCATCGGCAGCGATGTTGCCGTAAAAGAGCAGTATCCGACAGCCGGAGAAGATGTGATCACCAATCAGAAAATCTTCTTAAAAACAGACGGAAAGATGACGATGCCGGATATGTCCGGATGGTCGAGACGGGAAGTGCTTCAATTCAGCAAAGTATCAGGCATTCACATCGATGTGAGCGGTGAAGGTTACGCTTCAAGCCAAAGTGTGAAAAAAGGCAAAGAACTGAAAGAAAATACCGTGATCAAGGTGAAATTTAAAAATCCTGATTAACGGGACAGAGAAGTCCGCGGATGCCCGCGGGCTTCTTTTTTATGCGCCGTCGTTCTATGTGTCCAAGCTGAGGCATAAATTGAAACAAGCCTAAATAAGGAGTGGACGGTCCCTTGCGCGTTTCAAATGTAACGGTTCGAAAACGTTTATTACTGGTTTTGCTTTTTGGCGTAATCATTTTTTTGATCATTGACAGCAGATTAGGCTATGTCCAATTTGTGATGGGAGAAAAGCTGACTTCACTGGCTAAGGATTCCTGGAGCCGGAATTTGCCGTTTGAGCCTGAGCGGGGAGAGATTCTTGACCGAAACGGCGTGAAGCTGGCTACTAATAAAAGCGCGCCGACCGTCTTTGTCGTACCGCGCCAGATCCAAAATCCCATAAAGACGGGCAAGCTTCTCGCGTCAGTTTTAAATATGTCGGAAGAGAAGGTCTACAAACATATTACTAAGAAAACCTCCATAGAAAAAATCTCACCCGAGGGGCGGAAAATTTCCAATAAAAAAGCGAAAGAAATCAAAGCGCTCGACTTAAAAGGGGTTTATGTGGCTGAAGACAGCATCCGCCATTATCCGTACGGAAGCTTTTTGTCCCATGTTCTCGGTTTTGCCGGTATTGATAACCAGGGCCTTCTCGGATTGGAGGCTTATTATGATGATGACTTAAAAGGTGTAAAGGGATCCGTAAAATTTTATACGGATGCCAAGGGGAAGAAAATGCCTGATGAAGCGGATGATTACACCCCTCCGAAAGACGGACTTGATATGAAACTGACGATTGACGCCAAGGTTCAGACGATTATAGAAAGAGAGCTCGACAATGCAGCGGCGAAATATAACCCGGACGGAATGATTGCGGTCGCAATGAACCCGAAAAACGGGGAAGTGCTCGGCATGTCAAGCCGTCCTGATTTTGATCCGGCTGACTATCAATCGGTGGATCCGTCCGTTTACAACCGGAACCTGCCGGTATGGAGCACATATGAACCGGGTTCGACCTTTAAGATTATTACGCTTGCGGCGGCTCTTCAAGAGCAAAAAGTAAACTTGCAAAGAGACCACTTTTATGACAAAGGATTTGCCGAGGTCGACGGCGCCCGCCTCCGATGCTGGAAAAAGGGCGGGCACGGTTCGCAATCTTATCTTGAAGTCGTTCAAAATTCCTGCAACCCCGGGTTTGTACAGCTGGGGGAACGGCTCGGAAAACAAAAGCTGTTTCAATATATTAAGGACTTCGGCTTTGGAAAGAAAACAGGCATTGATCTGCAAGGGGAAGGAACGGGGATCTTATTCCCGCTTGACAGAGTCGGCCCGGTCGAACAGGCGACAACCGCTTTCGGACAAGGGGTTTCCGTCACGCCGATTCAGCAGGTGGCAGCCGTTTCCGCAGCAATAAACGGCGGAACGCTTTATACTCCATTTATCGCCAAAGAGTGGGTTGATCCCGTTACGAAAAAAACCGTTAAGAAACAATCGCCGATTGCGAAAAGGCAAGTTATTTCCCAGGAAACGTCAAAGCAGATCAGATATGCTTTAGAAAGCGTCGTCGCTCAGGGAACGGGGCGGAATGCCTTTGTGGAAGGATATCGCGTCGGCGGAAAAACAGGTACCGCACAAAAGGTCAAAGACGGCAAATATCTCGAAAACAACCATATCGTCTCCTTTATCGGTTTTGCGCCGGCTGATGACCCGAGCCTTGTCGTGTATGTCGCGGTTGATAATCCGAAAGGCACGATTCAATTCGGGGGAACCGTCGCCGCGCCGATTGTCGGAAATATGATGAGAGACAGTCTGCCTGAGCTCGGCGTGAAACCGCGAAAAAATCAAATCGAGAAAAAATATCAATGGAACGACACAAAAACAATAGAGGTTCCGAATGTTGTAGGGATGTCTGTCTCTGATCTTGAGTCGCTGCTTGTCAATTTGAATATTGACTCCTCAGGAAAAGGAAGCAAAATTGTGAAACAATCACCTGCAGCCGGAACGAAAGTAAAAGAAGGCTCAAAGATCCGTGTTTACTTGAGTGAAGAATGAGTCTTTTTGAGGCAGCCGATTGTTTTCGGCTGCCTCTTATCATAAAGAGAAAAAAAGAAGATAACTTTTAAGATTAACTGGATGTATCCTTTTATTTACGCTAAAATATGAACTGTATGTTTAAAAGCCATTCTGACTTTTATAAACGGTTATCATGATAAAAGAATGAATAGAATTTCTGAGAGGTTTGATACAATGAAACTTACAAAGCTGCTTACATATTTAATGGCCGAACCTGTTCAAAATGACTTTCATGACCCTGACATAACTTCAATTGAGATGGACTCCAGGGAAGTGAGAAAAGGGAGTCTTTTTGTGTGTATAAAAGGGTATACGGTAGACGGACATGATTTTGCCCAAAAAGCCGCAGAAAACGGCGCAGCGGCCATCGTTGCCGAGAAAGAGCTTGACGTCGATGTTCCTGTCATTATTGTCCGCCGGTCACAGCGGGCGCTCAGCGTTCTTTCTGACGCGTTTTACGGGCAGCCGACAAAGCAGCTTCAGCTTATCGGCATCACCGGCACAAACGGCAAAACATCAACGACGCACATGGTTGATGAGATTTTCAAAAAAGCGGGAAGACAGACCGGTTTAATCGGAACGATGTACATTAAAATCGGGGATGAGACATTCCCTGTCAAAAATACAACGCCCGAAAGCGTCACACTGCAAAAAACGTTCAAGAAAATGAATGATGAGCATGTTGACACAGCTATTATGGAAGTGTCTTCTCACGCTCTGTCACTCGGCAGGGTTCACGGCTGCGATTATGATATCGCCGTATTCACGAACCTGACGCAGGACCATTTAGATTATCACAAGACGATGGAAGACTACAGACAGGCTAAAAGCCTCCTGTTTTCCCAGCTGGGCGGCTCCTTTAATCACGAAAAGCCGAAGCGGGCCGTTTTAAACGCAGATGACAAAGCCAGTGCTTATTTTGAAAAAGTGACGGCGGCGCACATCCTTACATACGGAATCGAGAATGATGCCGATGTCATGGCGAAACAAATCGAGATCTCTGCGCAAGGCACAAGCTTTGAACTTGTTACGCCAAAAGGAACAAAGCAGATCACAGTTTCACTCGTCGGCCGCTTCAACGTGTATAACGTACTGGCTGCAGCGGCGACAGCGATCGCAGCGGGTCTGCCGTTTGATACGATCACAAGCGCTCTTGAAGAGCTGCAAGGTGTCAGAGGCCGGTTTGAACTGGTGAATCATAATCAGCCGTTTCCTGTGGTCGTCGATTACGCGCACACGCCTGACAGTCTGGAAAACGTCCTGAATACATGCAAAGACATGACAGAGGGCAAGCTTTTCGTCGTCGTCGGCTGCGGCGGTGACCGGGACAAAACGAAACGCCCGAAAATGGCGGAAATTGCGGTGCGGATTGCCGACGAACCGATTTTCACTTCAGATAACCCGAGAAGCGAGGACCCGCTGGCCATATTAAGAGATATGGAAAGAGGGGTAGAAGGCACTTACTATCACAGTATCGCAAATCGCGAGCAGGCTATCTTTTTTGCCATTGCCAACGCGAAAAAGGGAGATGTGGTTCTGATTGCCGGGAAAGGGCATGAAACCTATCAGCAAATCGGCAATGAAACATTCGACTTTGATGACGCCGAAGTAGCGGGAAGAGCTATTGTTGAGCTGAATAAAAAGTAAAACAGGAAAGAGTGTTAGAATGAGGGAAATGAAAAGAATTACGGGGACACAATGTGAATATGATAAATACGTATGTCGTTTGAACGAAACGGGAGGAGAAAAGAGCAATGCTTGAGCAAGTGATTTTATTTACAATAATAATGGGATTTTTAATCAGTGTTCTGATATCTCCGATTCTTATCCCGTTTTTAAGACGTTTAAAATTCGGCCAAAGTATCAGGGAAGAGGGGCCGAAATCACATATGAAAAAATCAGGGACGCCGACGATGGGCGGGGTCATGATTATTGTATCCATCGCCATTACGGCGATTGTCATGACGCAGAAATTTTCGCATCTGAGCGCGGAAATGTTTCTTCTGCTGTTTGTCACGATCGGATACGGCCTGCTCGGCTTTCTGGATGACTATATTAAAGTAGTAATGAAACGGAATCTCGGATTGACGTCGAAGCAGAAATTGATCGGCCAGATCATTATTGCCATTGTATTTTACGGAGTATATCATTATTGCCATTTTTCAACCGGCATCAGGGTGCCGGGCACACATCTGTCAATCGATCTCGGCTGGGGATACTTTATCCTCGTTCTCTTTATGCTTGTCGGAGGTTCAAATGCCGTCAACCTGACAGACGGTCTGGACGGTCTCTTGTCCGGTACCGCGGCTATCGCATTCGGCGCTTTCGCCATCCTTGCGTGGAACCAGTCACAATATGACGTTGCGATTTTCTCGGTTGCCGTTGTCGGCGCCGTTCTCGGTTTTCTTGTATTCAACGCCCATCCCGCCAAGGTATTTATGGGGGATACCGGTTCGCTTGCGCTCGGAGGAGCGATCGTGACCGTTGCCATTCTGACGAAGCTTGAAATTCTGCTCGTCATTATCGGCGGAGTATTTGTTATTGAGACCTTATCTGTTATCTTACAAGTCATCAGCTTTAAAACGACAGGAAAACGAATCTTTAAGATGAGTCCGCTTCACCACCATTACGAATTGGTCGGATGGTCTGAATGGAGAGTTGTCGTCACATTCTGGACTGCGGGACTGCTGCTTGCCGTTTTAGGAATTTACATCGAGGTGTGGTTATAAGTGGAAAACGAACTTTTTTTGCAAAAACAAAACTTTCTGGTCCTCGGACTGGCGAAAAGCGGATATGCGGCTGCGTCGATTCTTCATGAAAAAGGCATTAACGTCGTCGTGAATGATCAAAAAGCCTTTGAAGAGAACGAACCTGCCCAAAGGCTTGCAGAAAGAGGAATTGAAGTCATCTGCGGTGAGCATCCGACGTCACTTTTTGATCAGCATCACATTACCATTCTGATCAAAAATCCCGGAATCCCGTATGAAAATATCATGGTGGAGGAAGCGCAAAGAAGAGGCATCCCGGTCTGGACGGAAATCGAGCTTGCGTATTATATCACCAATGCAAAATTCATCGGCATTACAGGTTCAAACGGGAAAACAACAACGACGACCCTGATTTATGAAATGCTGAAAGCTGATTCGATAAAGACGCTGATCGCAGGGAATATCGGCACTGTCGCCAGTGAAGTGGCTTATCATGCTGACGGTGATGAATGGATCGTCACAGAGCTTTCTTCGTTCCAGCTGATGGGGACTCATGCGTTCAGACCTGAAATCGGCCTGATTTTAAATGTGTTCGACGCTCATTTGGATTACCATCACAGCCGTGAAAACTATGAAAAAGCCAAGCAGAACGTGTATCTTCATCAGCTTGAGAGTGATACGGCCATCGTGAATCAGAGCGATGAAACAGTCGTGCGGCTTGCCGAAAGCGGAAAAGCCGGCACCGTTCCGTTTTCAGTTCACCAGGAACTGTCAAGCGGCGCATTCATTAAAGACGGAATGCTGATGTTCGGCGATGAAGCGATTCTGCCTGTTGATGACATCGTTCTGCCGGGCGCGCACAATTTAGAAAATATTTTAGCCGCTGTAGCCGCGGCAAAAACGGCGGGCGCGTCTAATAAAGCGATTCAGAAGGTGCTGACAAGCTTTACCGGTGTCAAACACCGTCTGCAGTATGTAACTGCGATCCAGAATCGTAGATTTTATAATGACAGCAAAGCGACGAATATTTTGGCCACAAGCAAAGCGCTCTCCGCGTTCAAAGCACCGGTTATTCTGCTTGCAGGCGGACTGGACCGCGGCAACGGTTTTGACGACCTGAAACCGTATATGGACAATGTCAAAGCGGTCCTGACGTTCGGACAGACAGCGCCGAAGATAGAAAAACTGGGCAATGAGCTGGGAATACAACATGTCAAACGTGTCGATAATGTTGAACAAGCAGTATCTGCGGCGTTTGCGCTCTCAAATGAAGGAGATGTCATCCTCTTGTCACCCGCGTGTGCAAGCTGGGATCAGTTCAAAACATTTGAAGAACGCGGTGACATGTTTATAGATGCCGTGCATATGCTTAAGTAAGGGCTTGTCTCTGTTCATCGGCAGCCCTAAATGACTTATGCTTGGGGTGTCGATTGCTTTGACTACTAAAAAAACAGCGCCTGATTTGTTATTAGTTATCATTACGTTATTGCTTTTAACAATAGGATTAATTATGGTCTACAGTGCAAGTGCGGTATGGGCGGATTATAAATTTGACGACTCGTTTTTCTTCGCGAAACGGCAGCTGCTGTTTGCGGGGATCGGCGTCATTGCCATGTTTTTCATTATGAATGTGGATTATTGGACATGGCGCACATGGTCGAAGCTGCTTCTGATCATTTGTTTTTTTCTGCTTGTGCTTGTGCTGATTCCGGGAGTCGGAATGGTGCGGAACGGTTCAAGAAGCTGGATCGGAGTGGGAGCGTTCAGCATTCAGCCTTCGGAGTTTATGAAACTGGCGATGATTGCGTTTCTGGCTAAATTTCTTTCTGAAAAACAGAAGAATATTACGTCATTCAGACGCGGATTCGTTCCCGCGCTCGGAATCGTGTTTTCTGCATTTATTATTATTATGTGCCAGCCAGACCTGGGAACGGGGACGGTAATGGTGGGCACGTGCATCGTGATGATTTTTGTTTCCGGTGCGCGAATCGCTCATTTTGCGTTCCTCGGACTCATCGGTTTAAGCGGATTTGCGGCGCTAGTTCTGTCCGCTCCTTATCGGATTAAACGGATTACCTCTTACTTAAACCCGTGGGAGGATCCGCTTGGAAGCGGATTTCAGATCATTCAGTCGCTCTATGCCGTAGGTCCGGGCGGACTGTTCGGGATGGGGCTCGGCCAAAGCCGGCAAAAGTTTTTTTACCTGCCGGAGCCGCAAACCGATTTCATTTTTGCTATTTTATCTGAGGAACTCGGCTTTATCGGCGGTTCGCTCATATTGCTGCTGTTCACTATTTTATTATGGCGGGGCGTCAGGATTGCCCTCGGCGCGCCGGATTTATACGGAAGCTTTGTCGCCATCGGTATTATTTCTATGATAGCTATTCAAGTCATGATTAATATCGGCGTTGTGACGGGGCTGATCCCGGTAACAGGAATTACGCTGCCGTTTTTAAGCTACGGAGGCTCATCACTGACGCTGATGCTCGCAGCGGTCGGCGTGCTTTTAAATGTCAGCCGGTACTCGAGGTATTGATCTGTATCTTACCTCATCACTCATGATTTATTCGTTATCTATAAAAAAACAGACAACATCAATAACCCTGTCCTAAAAAACAGGGTTATCGCTATGTGATTAAGGGGGACATACGAATGCGTATTGCAGTAAGCGGAGGCGGAACCGGAGGACATATTTATCCGGCCCTGGCCTTTATTAAAGAAGTTCAGCGCCGGCATCCGGATGTGGAATTTTTGTATATCGGAACAGAGAACGGTCTTGAGAAAAAAATTGTTGAACGGGAAAATATTCCGTTCCGCGCCATTGAAATTACAGGTTTCAAACGAAAACTTTCTTTTGAAAATGTAAAAACCGTCATGCGCTTCTTAAAAGGCGTGAAGAAAAGCAAATCATATTTAAAAGAGTTTAAACCAGATGCCGTTATCGGTACAGGCGGCTATGTATGCGGTCCGGTCGTATACGCGGCGGCAAAAATGGGAATTCCGACGATCATTCATGAGCAAAACAGCCTGCCCGGCATCACAAATAAGTTTCTCTCGAAATATGTTAATAAGGTAGCAATTTGCTTTGAAGAGGCAAAATCGCATTTTCCTGCTGAAAAAGTTGTGTTTACGGGAAACCCGAGAGCCTCTGAAGTCGTCTCAATTAAGACAGGCCGCTCATTAACTGAGTTCGGGCTGAAAGACAATCAAAAAACGGTGCTCATTTTCGGCGGAAGCAGAGGCGCGGCTCCCATTAACCGTGCCGTTATAGATATGCAGGAAGAATTGAAAACGAGACCTTACCAAGTGCTTTATATTACCGGGGAAGTACATTACGAGAAGGTAACGGCTGAGCTGAAAGGCGGAAAAGCCGCTGATAATATGGTGACAAAACCGTTTTTGCACCAAATGCCGGAGTACTTACAATCAATTGATGTCATTGTGGCCAGAGCCGGAGCGACGACGATTGCGGAAATCACCGCTCTCGGCATTCCGAGCGTGCTTATTCCGAGCCCGTATGTGACAGCCAATCACCAGGAAGTCAATGCGAAGGCGCTCAGCCAGCATGACGCTGCAATCGTACTGAAGGAAACCGAGCTCAGCGGAGAAAAACTGATCGCTGCGCTGGACAAAATCGTCATGAATGAAGAAACCTTAAAAGACATGAGTGAGCGGACAAAATCACTCGGTGTTCCGGATGCGGCAGCCAGACTGTACAGTATCATGGAAGACATAAAAAAATAGAGCAAATGGAATGCGGAGGTTTATGATGGAGAACGTAATTCAGGAATTAAGAGACCGCGAAGTCGGCAAAGTGCTGGAACAAGAACCGCTCGCGAACCATACAACGATGAAAATCGGCGGTCCGGCGGACATTTTGATCATCCCCAACCGTGTGGAAGCGGTCAAAGATATTATGGATATTGTGAAAAAACATGATCTGCCATGGACGGTTATCGGCCGCGGTTCAAATCTGCTCGTGCTTGATGAAGGCATAAGAGGAGTTGTCATCAAACTGGGCGCGGGTCTGGATCATTTGGAGATTGACGGTGATCAGGTGACGGTCGGAGGCGGCTATTCGGTCGTCCGGCTTGCGACTTCCATGAGTAAAAAAGGAATGTCCGGTCTCGAATTTGCAGCGGGCATTCCCGGATCAATCGGCGGAGCCGTCTATATGAATGCCGGGGCGCACGGATCTGATATGAGTGAGATTCTTGTGAAAGCCCGTATCTTATTTGAAGACGGCACAATCGAATGGCTGACGAACGAAGAGATGGATTTCAGCTACAGAACGTCTGTTTTGCAGAAAAAACGTCCCGGCGTCTGTCTCGAGGCAGTTCTTCAGCTTGAGCAAAAGGAACGGGAAGCCATTACGGCGCAAATGCAGCAGAACAAAGATTACAGAAAAAATACGCAGCCGTATTCAAGCCCATGCGCCGGAAGCATATTCAGAAATCCGCTGCCGGATCATGCCGGAAACCTCGTTGAAAAAGCGGGATTAAAAGGACATCAGATCGGCGGAGCAAAAGTGTCCGAAATGCACGGGAATTTTATCGTCAATGCCGGCGGAGCGACTGCCAAGGACGTTCTTGACCTGATTGAATATGTGAAAAAGACAATCCGTGAGCAGTATGATGTTGACATGCATACAGAAGTTGAAATCATCGGAGGGAATCGTTAAAAGGTTCTCTGATTACATGAGCTCATGTGATATACTTTTAACAAATGTCAAACGGCATCACAGCATGCCGTTTGTTTTTCAATCAGACGAATGTCAAGCTGTTTCATTCTTAGTGAGGTGGACAGGCAGTGAACCCAAATCATGAAAGAGAAAAAATCGTAAATATTGAAGAGCGGATTCCGAAAATCAAAGAGCAGCGGAAACAAAAAGCAAACCGCCGGCTGATTTCATTCATTGTGCTCTTTTTTATGATGGTGCTGATCATCGTGTACTTGCAGATGCCGATCAGCAAAGTGTCTTCTGTCACCGTTTCCGGAAACGAAAACGTGTCTGTAAAAGAGATCAACGCGCTTTCTGATATACATAACGGACAAACCGAGTTCTGGAGTCTGAACAAGAAACAAACAGAAGAAAAGATTGAGCAGAATAAGCTGGTGAAAAAGGCGGAACTTTCAAAAGTATTTCCTAACAAAGTCAGCATTCACATTGAAGAATACAAGACGATCGCGTATCTGCAGCGACATGATGTGTATTATGAAGTGCTCGAAAACGGCACTGTGCTGCCGAACGAAGTCACGCCGGATGACGCGGGCCCGATTTTGGTTGACTGGACAAACGCGAAAAAGCGGGTCAAAATGGCGGAGCAGCTTGATAAGCTTTCCGGTTCGCTTAAGCAGTCGATTTCTGAAATCTATTATACACCGGTAAAAATGGATCAGGACCGGATCAAGCTGTATATGAACGACGGGTATGTAGTTACCGCTTCTATTAAAACGTTTGCCGGCCGGATGAAGACCTATCCTTCTATCGTTTCCCAGCTGGACGGCGGGAAAAAGGGGATTATCCACTTAGAAGTCGCTACGTATTTTGAAGAATTTAACAAAGGTAAATCCGGCAAGAAAAAAGAAAATGATTAATAGTTCTAAAGAACTAATTTAAAGGTGATTCAAAAGAATCTATTACAATCAGCGGGGCAGCCGATATAACCGATAGCGGAATCATTGTGACTATGTTTGTTTTTGCCCGGGATATGGCTGCCGGACAAGCGGAAAATTCTCAATGTAATGGGCGTGTCTTCTGCAATGAGCATTGCATTTGGAATTTTCCTCCTGTTTCTTCTTTTTCCGGATGTTTCTGGCAATATCTATAGCTTTTCTGGAGGTTCATCTTAGTGTAGACTAAGGGAAAGCGGATATATTTGCATCTAGATTGCACAGTATGACACCGTGACAGGAAATCTTACGGTAAGGTGGGCCGTCTCTAAAAAAAATAAAAAAAATGCGATATAAAAGAGGATATACATAGAATATAACGAATAGTTTCATTAAACATAAATTGTGAGAAATCAGATAAGAATTTGTTGATGCTGTTGTTTTTGTTACACACTTGTAAAGCCACATTCATTGTATTGTTGTTCCGCAAATAATAGAATAGAATTTGATCGAAATGTGAGGAGGTGCCATAGAATGAACAACAATGAACTTTACGTCAGTCTTGACATCGGTACGTCCAATACAAAAGTGATCGTCGGAGAAATGACAGATGATTCCCTTAACATTATCGGAGTGGGAAATGTACCGTCTGAAGGGTTGAAAAAAGGCTCAATCGTTGATATAGATGAAACCGTTCATTCTATAAGAAAAGCGTTTGACCAAGCTGAAAGAATGGTAGGTTTTCCGCTGAAAAAAGCCATTGTCGGCGTTAATGGAAATTATATTCATATTCAAGATACGAACGGCGTTGTCGCTGTTTCCAGTGAAAACAAAGAAATTCACGTTGAAGACGTCCGCAGGGTAATGGAAGCGGCACAGGTCGTGTCAGTTCCGCATGAGCAGCTGATCGTAGACGTCGTTCCGAAACAGTTTATCGTTGACGGAAGAGACGAAATTACCGATCCGAAAAAAATGCTCGGCGTGCGCCTGGAAGTAGAAGGCACGCTGATTACCGGCTCCAAAACGATCTTACATAACTTACTTCGCTGTGTGGAGAGAGCGGGCGTTGAAATTACTGATATTTGCCTGCAGCCGCTTGCGGCCGGTTCGGCGGCTTTGTCAAAAGACGAAAAAAACCTCGGAGTCGCCATGATTGATATCGGCGGCGGCTCGACGACGGTGGCGGTATTTGAACAGGGGCACCTGAAGGAGACAGCCGTCATTCCGCTCGGAGGCGAAAACATCACGAAAGATGTATCGATCGGATTGCGCACTTCCACCGAAGAGGCTGAAAGAGTAAAAAAACAATTCGGACATGCATTCTACGATGAGGCTTCAGAAGATGAAGTATTTGAAGTCACCGTCATAGGAACGAATCAAAAGCAATCTTTTACACAGCAGGAAATTGCCAATATTATTGAAGCAAGAGTGGAAGAGATTCTTGAGATTGCCGCAGCCGAAATTGAGCATATGGGAATTACAGATCTGCCCGGCGGCTTTGTGCTGACCGGCGGACAGGCCGCAATGCCCGGAGTGCTTTCATTGGCACAGGAAGTGCTGAGGCACAATGTAAGGGTCGCAAGCCCGAATTATATCGGTGTAAGAGACCCTCAGTATATGACGGGTGTCGGCTTGATACAATTTGCCTGCCGAAATGCCAGAATTCAGGGAAGAAAAATAGGCTTTCATATGCCGGAAGAAGCCGTGCAGGAAATCGCGGTCTCTCACGAAGAAGAACATCATCAGCGGCCAGAGGCGCAGCAGCGTCCAAAAGCAAAACAAAAAACACAAGCCGAACACAACAAACCGAGCAAAATGAAAAAACTATTAAGCATGTTTTGGGAATAGATTGATAGTCATTCGGCAGATTAGGAGGATTTAGCATGTTGGATTTCGAAACAAACATAGACGGCTTAGCATCAATTAAAGTAATCGGAGTAGGAGGCGGCGGTAATAACGCGGTCAACCGAATGATTGAAAATGAAGTGCAGGGTGTAGAGTACATTGCGGTAAACACGGACGCGCAAGCTCTTAACCTGTCAAAAGCGGAAGTGAAAATGCAGATCGGGGAAAAGCTGACCCGCGGTCTCGGAGCGGGAGCGAATCCGGAAGTCGGCAAAAAAGCCGCTGAAGAAAGTAAGGAACAAATCGAAGAAGCGCTAAAAGGCGCTGACATGGTGTTCGTTACAGCCGGAATGGGAGGCGGTACCGGAACGGGAGCCGCACCGGTTATCGCGCAAATCGCAAAGGACTTAGGCGCTTTGACTGTCGGTGTCGTAACAAGACCGTTTACATTTGAAGGAAGAAAACGTCAGCTGCAGGCTGCAGGCGGTATCACGGCAATGAAAGAAGCCGTTGACACACTGATCGTTATTCCGAATGACCGCATTCTTGAAATTGTCGATAAAAACACACCGATGCTTGAAGCATTCCGTGAAGCTGATAACGTGCTTCGCCAAGGGGTGCAAGGTATCTCTGACCTCATCGCGACGCCTGGTTTAATCAACTTGGACTTTGCCGATGTCAAAACCATCATGTCCAACAAAGGTTCAGCATTGATGGGTATCGGGATCGCTACGGGCGAAAGCCGTGCTGCTGAAGCCGCCAAAAAGGCGATCTCCAGTCCGTTACTGGAAGCGGCAATCGACGGAGCGCAAGGTGTTTTGATGAACATTACGGGAGGTACAAACCTGAGCCTCTACGAAGTGCAGGAAGCAGCCGACATCGTCGCTTCTGCATCTGACCCTGATGTCAACATGATTTTCGGTTCAGTTATCAATGAAAATCTGAAAGATGAAATCGTCGTCACCGTTATTGCGACCGGTTTTATCGAACAGGAAAAAGATGACTCAAAACCGCAGCGTCCGACTTTAAACCAAGGATTGAAGTCTCAAAGCCAAAACGCTGCGAAACGTGAGCCGAAACGAGAAGAAACACAGCATCAAAACACGGTGAACCGCCATACATCACAACCGGCGGATGATGCCCTCGACATTCCTACATTTTTAAGAAACCGCAACAAACGCGGCTGATGTAAAAAAGGACAAGACCACATGGTTTTGTCCTTTTTCTTTTGTGCACAGTCTTCCTTCCTATCCCCATGATCTATACAGTGAAAAAAGAAACTTTATACCTATGACGAATTGATTGTTTTTTAGTTTCATACGGCTTTCTACAGAATGCGACAATATCTGGATGGAAGATTGTCTACATTTAACGTACAGCATCGAAATGACAAACGATTCCAATTATGAAGGAGGGATACACATTTTATAGGGCGTTACCAAATAAGGGGGGATACGATTGAAGAAAAAAACAAGAAACAGATGGAAAGGCTCCGTTTTAAGCGCGATTGTCGTCAGTTCCCTGTTGTTTCCGGGTGCAGCCGGAGCGAACAGCACACCGGGGGCAGTTTCTTTCACCAAAGATCTTTCTTCCTCTAAGAGCATTCAGCATAAGATTTCCGATTCAGTCAAGAAGCGTTTTGAAAAAAATGATAAAGTCACGTTTCTTATCAAATTTAAAGAGAAAGCCAATACGAAAAAAGCGGTCAAAGAAGCAGAAAAAAATGCCAAGTCTCAATCGCTTTCCGCAGCAAAAACCGAATATCAAAAGCGGTCAGCCGTCGTTTCTTCTTTAAAACTGGCGGCTCATGATGCGCAGCAGAATCTGAAAACATATTTGGAAAAACAAAAAAAGAAAGGCAAGGCTGATCACATCCATTCCTATTATATTGTCAACGGAATGGCAGTCACTGCTTCGAAAGAGGTAATGGAAAAGGCCGCCTCATTTCCTGAAGTAGAAAAAGTTCTTCCGAATGAAAAACGTCAGCTTACTCAACGACAATCAAAAGCTCCTTTTCAAATGAAGAAAAAACAAAAAGAGATCAAAGCAAAGGAAGGCATCGAATGGAATATCAGCCAAATTGATGCGCCGCAGGCCTGGGCCTCAGGATACGACGGAACCGGCACGGTTGTCGCCTCCATTGATACGGGAGTTCAGTGGGATCATCCGGCGCTTAAAGAAAAATACCGGGGTTACGATCCTGAAAATCCCGCAGCGCCGAATCATGAAATGAACTGGTATGATGCCGTGTCCCATAAAGACGCTCCCTACGATGACCTTGAACACGGCACTCATGTAACAGGGACCATGACGGGTTCAGAACCTGACGGCTCAAATCAAATCGGTGTGGCTCCGGGGGCGAAATGGATCGCAGTAAAAGCATTTTCAGATGACGGAGGAACTGATGCCGATATTTTGGATGCCGGTGAATGGGTGCTCGCGCCTAAAGATAAAAACGGCACGCCCCATCCCGAGATGGCGCCGGATGTTGTCAATAATTCCTGGGCAGGCGGTTCGGGAATGGACGAGTGGTACCGCGATATGGTGAATGCGTGGAGAGCGGCAGGGATTTTTCCGGAATTCTCTGCGGGAAATGAAGACTTATTTACACCGGGAGGACCGGGTTCAATCGCAAACCCGGCCAATTATCCTGAAGCATTTGCGACAGGTGCGACTGACATCGACAAGAAACTCGCTGATTTCTCACTTCAAGGCCCCTCACCGTATCATGAAACAAAACCGGACATTTCGGCTCCGGGAGTGAATATCCGTTCTTCGATTCCTGGAGGAACATACGAAGGCGGCTGGGACGGAACTTCAATGGCCGGGCCGCATGTGGCGGCGACGGCGGCTTTGTTAAGGCAGGCGAACGCCTCTATTACGGTCGATGAAATGGAAGACGTTTTGACGCGCACCGCGGAAAAGCTGACAGATTCCGTTTTTCCGGAATCACCGAATAACGGTTACGGCCACGGTCTCGTTAACGCTTTTGATGCCGTTTCTGCCGTAACGGACGGAATCGGAGGCGTAGAAGGCAAGGTCTCTTCTGCGGGCGAAGATCACAATCCGCCCAGCTTTCACCATGAACCGGTCTCAGCGGCTTACAAAGGGGCAAACCTTCCGTTAACGGTTACAGCAGAAGACGATGTAAGCGTAACTGAAGTCATCCTTTCCTATCAGTTTGATGAAGGAAAGTGGAAAACGACAGCTGCCGTTCAAAAAAGCGGTGATGAAAAAAAGGGAACATACCAGGCGGAGATTCCGGATGTAACGGGAAGCAAGGTAAGTTATAAATGGACCATAAAAGATTTCGGAGGTCATTCTGTAGAATCTGATACGTACCGGGCTGACGTGAAACCGAGCATTACGGCGGGATACAAAGAGGATTTTGAATCACAGCCGGCGGGCTGGTCCAGTTACGGGACACATGACCAATGGGAATGGGGTATCCCGGGTTCAGGGCCCGGCACCGCATTTTCCGGAGATAAAGTGTATGCGACGAATCTGTCCGGCCCTTATGCCGATTCAGCCAACATGAATTTGGTGATGCCTCCGATTCAAGTTCCGGAAACAGGACGGCTGTTTTTGCAATTTAAAAGCTGGCACAAGCTCGAAGAATTTTTTGATTACGGGTATGTGTTCGTTCTTCCGGAAGGAAAATCACATTGGGAGCAGGCGGCCGTTTACAATGGTGACTCCGCAGGATGGAACGATGAAGAGGCAGATTTATCTGCGTATAAAGGCCAAAACATAAAGCTCATGTTTAATATGCAGTCAGACGAAGTACTCAATGAAGACGGATGGTATATCGATGATGTCCGGCTTTCAAGCAGCCCTCTCGGCAAGGCGGCTAAAAAAAGTAAACACAATAGACAAACACCTCCCGGCCACCTGAAGAAAAAAGCAGTCAGTCCGAAACAGGCCAAACCGGCAGTGAAATCACCCGGAAAAAGAGTAAAACGTGAAACAAACCTCCTGCCTCTCAGAGCGCAAATCAGTGTCGCCGAGACGGGGAAATCCGTATATTCCGACCCTGCAAGCGGAAGCTACAGCCTGTCGCATAAGGCGGGAAGCTATACGCTGAAAGCCGAGGCTTACGGATTTAAGTCCGCTTCGAAACAAGTTTCTATTCAATCAGACAAAACCGCACAGGCAGACTTTACACTGGAGCAAATGCCGTCCGGCACGCTAAAAGGAACCATCACCAATCAGTCAACAGGCGAACCGGTAAAAGGGGCTGCGCTTTATGTGGCTGAGGATGCCGCAATTGAACCGGCGGTGACAAACGATAAAGGGGAATATTCGCTTAAGGCGTACGAAGGCTCCTACACAATCAAAGTAGCGGCAAAAGGCTTTTACAATAGCGAATTTTCCGTTGACATCAAAGGAGATGCTGAAAAAAACGTCAAGCTTAAGCCGTATATCGGTTATGAAGGGGAAATTGCATATGATAACGGAACGGAAGAAGCCGCGCTGTCATATTTTAAAGCCGGCAGCAAATCTGCCGTTAAGATGACGCTCAAAGACGGAAAAGAACACGGTATGCTGACGGGAGGCCTTTTTAAATTTTGGGGCGCCGACTGGCCTGATCCGGGCGGTACCGAATTTCAAGCAGAAGTATATGATGCATCCGGCCCTGATGGAGCTCCGGGCAGCAAAATTGCCGGCCCGTTCCAAGCTGAAGCGCTTCGAAACGGCGAATGGACCAAAGTGGATCTCAGCTCAAAAGGAATCGCGGTCGGAAAGGATTTTTATCTTGTGTTCCGCCAGACGAAACCCGATCCTTATACACCTGCCCTGTCATCTGATGACGGCAGTCCGTACTCGAACAGAAACTGGCAATACCTTGACGGCCGCTGGTCAAAAGCCGATAAATCAGACGGAAACTTTATGATCAGGGCTTTGGTCGACTACGAAGCTTCTGTGCCAGAAATAACGTCGCCTGAAGACCGGTCATTTACAAACAAGAAGTCAATCACGGTGAAAGGAACAGCTTCACCAAAAACCGCTGTCCGTCTTACCAATAACGGTAAAACCGCCGCAGAAACGAAAGCAGATGCAGACGGCAATTTCCAGGCCGGCGTCACACTCACTGAAGATGCCAATCGGCTGACGGCGGCATCTGTGACAGACAGCGGGTCAACCGATGAGTCACGCCCTGTCACGGTCATACTGGATGAGGATAAGCCGGATGTGACGATTGACAGTCCGGCAAACGGTGATAAAACAAATAAAGAAGCAGTGACCGTAAAAGGAAAAGTGCACGACACCCATTTAAAATGGGTAAAGGTGAACGGAAAAAAAGCTGAAGTAAATAACGGTTCTTATCAAGCGAGAACTCTTCTGGAAAACGGCAGCAATGAGATCAAGGTCACGGCCTCAGATGAAGCGGGTAACAAAACAACGAAAAAGACGGTAATCGATGTCAATTACAATGCTCCCGTCATTTCCGGATTGGTTCCCGGAGCGGATAAGGAATTAAAAGCCGGAGAATCAGTGAAAATCGCTTTTTCAAGCGGAAAGAAATTAGACGCTTCCTTCGTTATCCGTCTGCCTCTGACAAACGCCCGGGCAGGGAGCCAAAACGCAACAGAGCTTCCGCTGAGAGAAATTTCTCCGGGACGATATGAGGGTTACTGGACGGCGACTTCTTCCATCAAAGCAAGCGGAGCAAAAATTGACGTTATCGCTAGAGATGACTACGGAAATGAAACGAGACAGACGGCTAAAGGAAAACTTTATATCAATGAGTAAAACAGAGCGCTGCCAGATCACGGCAGCGCTTTTTTAGTTGAAGCGGACAATAGGAAAGCAACCCTTTCGGTCCTCGACAAATAAAACGGTTATCCCTTAAAAATTGTACTTTACCCTCAACATTAATTGACAGACTTTCCCACAGAGCTTGCTTTATACTTATGAAACAAGAGAGAGAAACAGATAAGTAAGACAAAAGAGGAAAGGGGTCAGATGTGAAAATCTATCTGGATGTCATTTGGCTGTTGAACTTTTGTTTTGATTCTCTTTTGCTTTTATTGACCGCCTTTATTTTAAAACGCCAGGTAAAAAAAAGAAGAGTGGCCGCCGGCGGTTTCATCGGGTCAGCCATTGTGCTTCTGATGTTTACGCCTGTTTCTCCCTTTGTGGAGCATCCGGCGGGAAAAATGGCGTTTTCAGTAGTCATCGTGCTTGCGGCTTTTGGCTTTAAACGGTTCCGATACTTTTTTCAAAATTTGTTCGCCTTTTATTTCGCGACTTTTCTCGTCGGCGGGGGAATGATCGGCGTACATTCCCTGCTGCAGACAGAATCAATTGTGCAGCAAGGCGTAATGGTCACAAGCCAGACCGGATTCGGCGACCCGATCAGCTGGATGTTTGTAGTTATCGGATTTCCGGCCATATGGTTTTTTTCGAAAAAGAGAATTGAAGACATCGAGACGAAGTCCATTCAGTACGATGAACTTGTCATGGTGCAGGCGGAATTCAGCGGACAGACAATCCGCGCGAATGGATTGGTGGATTCCGGGAATCAGCTGTATGATCCGCTGACGAAAACGCCGGTCATGATCCTTTGCATTGACAAATTCGCTCCGATTCTCAGCGAAAAGGAAACGGCCCTCATCAAATCCGCCAGTCCGCTTGAAGTGATAGAGCAGCTTGATGATTCGTTCCGCCATGCGGATAAGCTGAGGCTGATTCCGTACAGGGGAGTCGGCCAGGACAATCAATTTTTACTCTGTTTAAAGCCGGATTACGTCACGATTTTAACAAAAGACGAAATGATCGCTTGTGAAAAATGCCTGATCGGCATCAGCACGAAACCATTATCCGCAGACGGTGAATTTGACGGAATCGTTCATCCGAAGATGCTGACAGGGAAGGCTGTAAAACATGTTTCCTGACGAAAAGTCTGTTATTCATCATACTCAAAACGCGTTGTATTTAGAAGGGGGAGGAAGATGAAAAAACTTAAGCTGCGTCTGACATATTTGTGGTATAAATGGCTGATGAAACTCGGACTGAAAAGCGATGAAGTGTATTACATAGGAGGAAGCGAGGCGCTGCCGCCGCCTTTGTCTAAAGAAGAGGAGCAGGTGCTCTTATTAAAGCTGCCGAGCGGGGATCAGGCGGCGCGGGCCATTCTGATTGAGAGAAACTTACGTCTTGTCGTTTACATTGCCCGCAAATTCGAAAATACCGGCATCAATATCGAGGACTTAATCAGCATCGGCACCATCGGTTTGATCAAAGCGGTAAACACTTTTAATCCGGAAAAGAAAATCAAACTCGCCACCTACGCGTCGCGATGTATCGAAAACGAAATTTTAATGTACTTGCGCCGAAACAACAAAATCCGTTCAGAGGTGTCCTTTGATGAACCGCTGAATATTGATTGGGACGGAAACGAGCTGCTGCTTTCGGATGTGCTCGGCACAGATGATGATATTATTACAAAAGACATTGAAGCCAATGTGGATAAAAAACTTTTGAAAAAAGCGCTTGAGCAATTAAACGAAAGAGAAAAGCAGATTATGGAACTGCGTTTCGGGCTTGTCGGAGAAGAAGAAAAAACTCAAAAAGATGTAGCCGACATGATGGGGATTTCACAATCTTATATCTCCCGGCTCGAAAAGCGGATTATCAAAAGACTGAGAAAAGAGTTTAACAAAATGGTGTAAAATTTTTTCCAACTGACAGCCCTTACTGCTGCAAGGATTGCCGCAGCCGGATGTTTATTTCTGTAAAATGGCGGTGCATATTTTTCCCACCCGAGGAGATACTTAACGTTGTACAGCAGCTCCTAGTGGGAGGGAAAAACGTGTCAAGAAATAAAGTCGAAATTTGCGGGGTGGATACCTCCAAATTACCGGTGCTCAAGAATGAAGAGATGAGAAAGCTGTTTAGGCAATTACAGGATGAGGGCGATGATTCAGCGAGGGAAAAGCTTGTAAACGGCAATCTGCGCCTTGTCTTAAGCGTCATTCAGAGGTTTAACAACAGAGGAGAGTATGTTGATGACTTATTTCAGGTCGGCTGCATCGGACTAATGAAATCCATTGATAATTTTGACCTAAGCCATAATGTTAAGTTTTCAACATACGCTGTACCGATGATCATCGGAGAAATCCGCAGATATTTGCGGGATAATAATCCGATCCGCGTCTCGAGGTCGCTTCGCGATATCGCATATAAAGCGCTTCAAGTAAGAGAGCGGTTAATCAGTGAGACAAGCAGGGAGCCGACAGCAGAGGAAATCGCCAAAGTTCTTGAAGTGCCCCATGAAGAAATTGTGTTTGCCCTTGACGCCATCCAGGATCCGGTTTCACTGTTTGAGCCGATTTATAATGACGGCGGCGATCCGATTTACGTGATGGACCAGATCAGCGATGAGCGCAATAAGGATACACAATGGATTGAGGAGCTGGCTCTGAAAGAAGGCATGAGAAGACTGAACGAACGGGAAAAAATGATTTTGCGAAAGCGCTTTTTCCAAGGGAAAACCCAAATGGAAGTCGCTGAAGAAATCGGCATATCCCAAGCTCAGGTCTCAAGGCTTGAAAAAGCAGCCATTAAACAAATGAATAAGAATATCCATCAATAACGGAAAAAGCCTTTAAACCTTGTTTAAAGGCTTTTTTCATGCGATGGTTTACGTTTGCAAAAAAGTGATGTATTCTAATGTGTAAAAGTTTTTAGAAAATTTAAACAAAGCAAACGGAGGAAACTTCAATGATTTTACAGCTGGACAGTGTGTCATTAAATAGAAACGGGAAATGGATTTTGAAAGATATTAACTGGCGCGTCGAGAAAAACGAAAATTGGGTGCTGTACGGATTAAACGGAGCCGGAAAAACGGCTTTGCTGAATATGTTATGCTCTTATTACTTCCCCACTTCAGGAGAGATGCAGGTGCTCGGCCATCAATTCGGCAAAACAGAGCTCGGTGACAGGCTCAGAAGGAAAATCGGCCTTGTTTCGGCAGGTCTTCAGCACAAATTATATGCCGCGGACTCCGCTTTTGAAATCGCCCTCAGCGGCGCGTACGCCTCAATCGGGCTGTACGAAACTCCGAGTGAGCAGGTAAGGGAAAAAGCGATCGGTCTTCTGAAGGATTTGGGCGCCATCGGTTACGCCGACAGACGGTATGAAACATTATCACAAGGGGAAAGACAAAGAGCGCTGATTGCGCGGGCGCTTATGGCTGATCCGGAACTGCTGATTCTGGACGAACCCGTGACGGGTCTTGATTTTATGGCAAGGGAGCAGCTGCTGGACACGATTACGTCGATCGCCGAAAAAGAAAATGCGCCGTCCATCCTTTATGTCACCCATCACGCTGAAGAAATTCTGCCGGTATTTGATCAGGCGCTGCTTTTAAAACAGGGCGAGGTGTTCGCCTCCGGGAAAATCAGGGACATGCTTTCTGACGAGCGGCTTACAGCGTTTTTCGATATGCCTGTTAATGTCTTATGGAACAATGGCCGCCCGTTTTTAACCCGTGCAAAAGAGGCATCATCCGTAAAATAACATAAATTCACCCTGGGGGTGCTGCCATGCGGCTGAGAGAGACGTTGTCTCAACCCTTAAAGGACCTGATCCGGATCATGCCGGCGGAGGGAAGCGGTGAAAAAAGCGGAGGAAGATCCGTTTTTTACCCGTTTCATTTCATGAATGAAACGGGTTTTTTGATACAGCCAAAGGGGAGATTTCCAATGCATCAGATTGATATGCTGTTACACCAGGCGGAGAAACGGCGGCACGACTTCATACATATTGCTGAAAGACTGATAGCCTTTCCGACTCCGGCCCCGCCAGCAAGAAATACGGCAGAAGCCCAAAAGTGGGTGGCCGGATTTTTAAAAGAAACGGGCTGCTCGGTCGATATGTGGGATGTGTATCCGGAAGATCCGAATGTAGTCGGTGTTTTAAAAGGGACAGATTCAAGCAGGCATCAAAGCCTGATTTTAAACGGACACATTGATGTGGCAGAAGCCGGGGGCGAAGACTGGCACTCTGACCCGTTTCAGCCGCACGTAAAAGATGGCATGCTGATCGGAAGGGGCGCCGCTGATATGAAAGGGGGTTTGGCGTGTGTTCTTTTCTCTCTGAAGCTGATCCATGATGCCGGCATTAAGCTTCCGGGCGACCTCATTGTACAGTCTGTAATCGGAGAAGAAGTCGGTGAGGCGGGGACGCTGGAATGCTGTAAACGCGGCTATCACGCGGATTTTGCCGTTGTCGCGGATACGAGCAGCCTGCATATTCAAGGGCAGGGCGGAGTCATCACCGGCTGGATAGAATTGAAAAGCAAACAAACATTTCATGACGGCATGAGGCGCAATATGATTCATGCGGGCGGAGGCACATTCGGAGCGAGCGCCATCGAAAAAATGGCGAAAATCATCACTGCCTTGGGAGAGCTGGAGCGCCACTGGGCGGTAACGAAAAGCTATCCCGGTTTTGCGCCCGGCACCAATACGATCAACCCTGCCGTCATTGAAGGCGGAAGACACGCAGCGTTTGTTGCCGATGAATGCCGGTTATGGATCACCGTCCACTTTTATCCGAACGAAACGCACGAACAAGCAGCCGCAGAAATCGAAGACTATATTAATCGTGTCGCTGACAGTGATCTGTGGCTCAAAGAAAACAGGCCGGTGTTCAAATGGGGCGGATCTTCGATGATTGAAGACAGAGGAGAGGTGTTCCCGGCGCTGGAAATCGACCCGGATCATCCGGCAGTTTCTGTCTTGGCTGCATCACACTCAGCCGTCAGAAAACAGGAGCCCGTCATTGATGTTTCCCAAACCGTAACTGACGGAGGGTGGCTTTATCATGCCGGGATTCCGAGCGTCATATACGGTCCCGGCGATTTAAAAAACGCCCACTCCGTAAACGAGGAAGTGTCCGTTGATGAGCTTATGGACTATACGAAAATTATGCTGAGATTTATCCTCGGCTGGTGCAGCCGCAAAAAAGATTGCCCGATGTGACAAGGTTCAGCCCGGCCGTTCATATAATAGGAAAAAGAACGGGCAAAGGGCGTGATACGGATGATCAGCATATCTGAATTTCAAATAAAAGATGTGGTAAACGTGTCGAACGGAAAAAAACTCGGAAGCATCGGTGATATTGATATTAACGTGACAACGGGAAAAATTCAGGCGATTATTTTAGGTGGCAGCGGAAAAGTTCTCGGTTTTTTCGGAAAAGAAGAGGAAATGATCATTCCTTGGCGAAATATAGTTAAAATTGGGGAAGATGTCATCTTAGTGCGTGTAAACGAACCAAAGGGGGGAGCGTAATCCTCCCTTTACTTGTAAAAAGCCGGAAATCTCAATGTTTCCGGCACATTTATTTATCTCATTTTTCAATCAGCCGCTAAACGTATGCTTAAAATTGTGTTAAAATGAGTGGGAAATTACGCTTTTTTAATGTTTGTCGAAAGGTTGGATCTCCATGAATACATATCACCCGTTTAGTCTTACCACCCCCTCGGCACTCATGATAGAAGACTGGAACTGTGTGAATCAGCTTAACACAAAGGTCATCGCCGGATTCACAACGAAAAACGGCGGGGTCAGCAATCCTCCGTATGAGTCATTAAATACCGGATTGCACGTCCGGGACGAAGCTCATGATGTTGTGACAAACCGTGAAGTCATAGCGTCCTTATGCGGTACTGATCTGGATTCCTGGGTGTTCGCCGACCAGACACATGAAAACCGCGTCCGGCGCGTGACAGCCGGGGATAAAGGAAAAGGAGCGAGAGACTATTCTTCCGCATTCCGCGGGACGGACGGGCTCTACACGAAAGATGCGAATCTTTTTTTGGCCCTTTGTTTTGCGGACTGTGTGCCCTTGTATTTTTATGACCCGGTGAAATCCATTATCGGCGCTGCCCATGCCGGATGGAAGGGGACGGTCAAACAAATCGGACGCATCATGACGGAACGCTGGGTAAACGAAGAAGGCTCCCGTTTAACAGATATTCAGGCTGTCATCGGTCCGTCCATCAGCGCGGGAAGCTATACAGTCGACGACCGCGTCATCAATGAAGTGCGGGCGCTGCCTTTTACGGCTGAATCCGCCATATGCGAAACGGAAAAAGGCCAGTATCAGCTTGATTTAAAAGAGGTCAACCGTCTTCTTCTGATACATTGCGGCATTCCGGAAGAAAACATTTCAGTCAGCGGTTTATGCACCGAACGAGAGCATGAACTATTCTTTTCACACCGCCGCGACAAAGGGAAAACGGGACGCATGATGTCCTTTATCGGAATGAAGGAGGCGTAAGATCTTGCGTGTTGCTGATCAATTACGACATATAAACGAAAGAATAAACGAAGCATGTAACAGATCGGGCCGAAGCCCCGAAGATGTTACCGTCATCGCGGTTACAAAATACGTATCAGCCGAAAGGGCTCAAGAGGCCGTTGATGCCGGTATTACAAGTCTGGGAGAAAACCGGGATGCCGAGCTTATCCATAAGCAGGAAGTCATCAAAGGCAGCCCGGAGTGGCACTTTATCGGCAGTCTTCAGTCCAGAAAGGTGAAGGCCGTCGTTGACCGTGTATCTTATATTCATTCCTTAGACAGACTGTCATTGGCAAAAGAGATTGAAAAACGGGCGCAGCATGCGGTTCGCTGTTTTGTGCAGGTGAATACTTCGCTTGAGCCGTCTAAGCACGGTTTGAAAACAGAGGAGGTCATCCCCTTTATCAGAGAGCTTTCTGAGTTTAGAAACATTTCTGTAGAGGGCCTGATGACGATGGCTCCCCTGACAGACGATACAGAAACGATCAGAGCCTGCTTCCGGCAATTGCGTGATCTGAGGGATCAGGTGCAAAAACTGCATCAGACAAACGCACCGTGCCGGGAACTGTCAATGGGCATGTCAAATGATTATGAAATCGCTGTTGAAGAGGGCGCAACTTTTATCAGAATCGGCTCTTCATTAGTCGGAAATGAACCGGGGGGTGTAAACAAATGAGCATGAAAAATAAACTGAAAAACTTTTTCTCAATGGATGAGGAGGAGTACGAGTACGAATACATTGAAACGGAGCAGGATCATCCGGAAGAGCATGAACAGCAGAAAGATAAACAGCCTGCTTACGCTCAGAAGCCGCAGGGCAAGCAGAACGTAGTAAGCTTGCAAAGTGTTCAGAAATCCTCTAAAGTGGTGTTGAGTGAACCGCGTGTATATGCGGAAGCGCAGGAAATCGCCGATCATTTAAAGAACAGGCGGGCGGTTGTCGTCAATCTGCAGCGCATCCAGCATGATCAGGCGAAAAGAATCGTCGACTTTTTAAGCGGTACCGTCTACGCCATCGGCGGCGACATTCAGAGAATCGGTTCAGATATTTTTCTGTGCACGCCTGATAATGTCGACGTTTCCGGTACGATTTCGGAGCTTATAAATGAAGACGAACATCAGAGGTGGTAAAGCAGGATGATTCTTTATCAAATTTTTTCCGTTCTGAGTTATTTAATTTACATCTACTCGTTTGCCCTGATCATCTATATCTTTATGTCATGGGTGCCGAGTACGAGAGAAACGGCGGTCGGACGGTTTCTCGCAGCGATTTGCGAACCGTATTTAGAGCCGTTCAGAAGGATCATTCCGCCCATTGCCATGCTGGATATATCCCCGATTGTAGCGATTATCGTGCTTCGGTTTGCCACGACGGGACTTTGGGGCCTATACCGCATGATCGCAATGTATACTTGAATGCGACAGTTTGATACGGGCTTGGCACCAGCCAAGCCTCTTTACATAGAAAGGAAAGAACATGAGCGATATTTACCAGCACTTCAGACAAGACGAGCGGCCTTTTATTGATCAGGCGCTTGAATGGAAACAGATTGTCCTGGACCAGTATCGGATGAAGCTGACTGATTTCTTAGATCCCAGAGAACAGGTGATTGTAAAAGCCGTTATCGGCGACGCCTGCGGTCTTGCGTTTTTCGGAGGATATGACAGAGCTGAGCGCAAGCGCGCGATTTTATACCCTGAATATATGGAACCTGAACAGGATGATTTTGAGCTTCGGGCTTTTGACGTTCAATACGCTGAAAAATTCGTCAGCATTGACCACCGCTCTCTTCTCGGATCATTAATGGGGATCGGCTTAAAGCGGCAGAAATACGGCGATCTGATTTTTTCAGAGGAAGCCGTGCAGCTGATCGTCTCCGGTGAAATCGCCGATTTTGTCAGCACTCAGCTGACCAAGGCGGGCAAAGCGCCGGTAAAGCTTGAGAAAATCGAGCTTTCCGCTCTTCACATTCCCGCTTCAGATGTCGAAATAAGGGATGACACGGTTTCTTCATTGCGTCTCGACGCCGTCTGCGCTTCAATGAGCAGGCAATCCCGGCAGAAAGCGCAGGCGCTTGTGAAAAACGGGCTCGTTAAGGTGAATTGGAAAGCCATTGAAGATCCGTCTTATCAGGTTGCTGAAGGGGACATGCTCTCGATTCGCGGCTTCGGACGATGCAGTTTGGCAAAAGTTGACGGAAAAACGAAAAAAGACAAATGGAAAGTTACATTTGAACGGCAAAAATGAGTCGTTTTTTCAGTTTTTTTCTCCATCTGTGCCGTATTTGTTTTATAATGTGAACTAGATAACCGTACTGAAATGTAAAAATGGAGGTGGCAATATGCCATTAACGCCGAATGATATCCATAACAAAACGTTTACAAAAGGTTTTCGCGGATATGATGAAGATGAAGTAAATGAATTTTTAATGCAGGTCAGAAAAGATTATGAAATCGCACTCCGTAAAAAAACGGAGCTTGAGGCGAAAGTGAACGAGCTGGACGAAAAAATCGGCCACTTTGCCAATATCGAAGAAACGCTGAATAAATCAATTCTCGTAGCTCAGGAAGCCGCAGAAGACGTAAAGCGCAACTCGCAGAAAGAAGCGAAGCTGATCGTCCGTGAAGCAGAAAAAAATGCTGATCGCATCATCAATGAGTCGCTTTCCAAATCAAGAAAAATCGCAATGGAAATTGAAGAGCTGAAAAAACAGTCTAAAGTCTTCAGAACACGTTTCCAAATGCTGATTGAAGCGCAGCTCGACCTGCTGAAGAACGATGATTGGGATCATCTGCTGGAATACGAAGTCGACGCGGTATTTGAGGAAAAAGAATAATTTTCTGATTTTCTTGACATTCTCCGGCCCGTTCGAATATAATACGTTCATAAATTCAGATGAAAAGACGATTGAAAGGGACCGGCATGACTCAAAACAGGCTATAAAGCGACCCGGGGAAGGTGAAAGCCCGGGATGGCCGGAATCATGCAGATCAGCCCTTTAGTTTCCTTTCTGAACCGAGAGTAGGATAGGACGTTCCATCACGTTACGATGTTCGAGAGGAAAAGACGGATGATCCGTTTTTTCTAAAAGGGTGGTACCGCGAGATAAGCTTTCTCGTCCCTTATGGGATGAGAGGGCTTTTTTTATTTTCTGAAAAATGTTGTGGAGGAATGAAAATGGATTACAAAGATACGCTGTTAATGCCGAAAACAGATTTTCCGATGCGCGGAAATCTGCCGAATCGTGAGCCGGACATGCAAAAAGACTGGGAGGAGCAGGACATTTACCGTCTTGTTCAAGAACGGACGAAAGACCGCCCGAAATTCGTGCTGCATGACGGACCTCCTTATGCAAACGGAGACATCCACATGGGCCATGCCCTGAACAAAATCCTGAAAGACTTCATCGTCCGCTATAAATCAATGAGCGGCTACAACGCACCGTACGTGCCGGGCTGGGATACGCACGGACTGCCGATTGAAACGGCGCTGACGAAAAACAAAAAAGTAAACCGGAAAGAAATGTCAGTAGCAGAATTCCGCAAACTATGTGAAGAGTACGCTTGGAAGCAAATCGAGGGACAGCGTGAGCAATTCAAACGTCTTGGTGTCCGCGGTGACTGGGAAAACCCATACGTGACATTAAAACCGGAATACGAAGCGCAGCAAATCCGCGTATTTGGTGAAATGGCAAAACGAGGCTACATTTACAAAGGCCTTAAACCGGTTAACTGGTCACCTTCAAGTGAGTCTGCTCTGGCTGAAGCCGAGATCGAATATCAAGACAAACGTTCAGCATCTATTTACGTCGCTTTTGGTGTAAAAGACGGAAAAGGCGTTCTTGAAAACGGCGAGCGCATCATCATTTGGACAACAACGCCTTGGACAATTCCGGCGAACCTCGGAATCTCAGTGCACCCTGATCTTGAGTACAGCGTGATTGCAGTAGGTGAAGACCGCTTTGTCGTAGCAAGTGCCTTAGTCGAAAGTGTTGCATCAGCATGCGGATTTGATCAGTATGAAGTGACAAGAACGGTCAAAGGAAAAAACCTTGAGAACATTATCGCTGAACACCCGCTATATGGCAGAGACTCTCTCGTTATGCTTGGTGAACACGTAACAACTGATGCCGGAACAGGCTGTGTTCATACAGCGCCAGGACATGGGGAAGATGACTTTATCATTGGCCAAAAATACGGTTTAGATGTGCTTTGCCCGGTCGATGAAAAAGGTGTAATGACAAGCGAAGCTCCTGGGTTTGAAGGCATGTTCTATGATGATGCAAACAAAGCGATCACACAGCAGCTCGATGAAAAAGGCGCACTTGTGAAGCTTGAATTCATTACTCACTCTTATCCGCATGATTGGAGAACAAAAAAACCAACCATTTTCAGAGCGACAGCGCAATGGTTTGCGTCTATTAAAGATTTCAGATCAGACCTGCTGGATGCCATTAAAGAAACCAAATGGGTTCCTGAATGGGGTGAGCAGCGTTTGCACAACATGGTTCGGGACCGCGGAGACTGGTGTATTTCCAGACAGCGTGCGTGGGGTGTGCCGATTCCGGTATTTTACGCTGAAAACGGAGAACCGATTATTACAGATGAAACCATTGAACATGTTTCTGAATTGTTCAGACAGCACGGATCAAACATTTGGTTTGAAAAAGAAGCAAAGGATCTTCTTCCGGAAGGCTTTACGCATCCTGGCAGCCCGAACGGCACATTTACAAAAGAACAGGATATCATGGATGTTTGGTTTGATTCAGGCTCTTCACATCAAGCAGTGCTTGAAGAACGTGATGACCTCGTTCGCCCGGCTGATTTATACCTAGAGGGATCTGACCAATATCGCGGCTGGTTTAACTCTTCTCTTTCTACAGCAGTAGCCGTAACAGGAAAAGCGCCGTATAAAGGTGTGCTCAGCCATGGGTTCGCACTGGATGGAGAAGGACGCAAGATGAGTAAATCAATCGGTAACGTTGTTGTTCCGGCTAAAGTCATGAAACAGCTTGGTGCCGACATCTTAAGATTATGGGTATCGTCAGTGGATTATCAGGCGGACGTTCGCGTGTCTGACGCCATTCTGAAGCAGGTCGCGGAAGTATACCGGAAAGTCCGCAACACGTTCCGCTTCCTTCACGGCAACCTGTTCGATTTCAATCCAAGCGTCAATGCCGTTGATGTAAAAGATCTCCGCGAAGTGGATCAATATATGCTGATCAAGCTGAATAAGCTGATCGATAAGGTGAAAAAAGCGTACGATGAATATGAATTTGCGGTTGTTTATCACAGCATTCACAATTTCTGTACGATCGAGCTCAGCTCCTTCTATCTTGATTTTGCAAAAGATGTTGTGTACATCGAGCATGCGGATCATCCGGACCGCCGCAGCATGCAGACCGTCTTCTATGAAACGCTGCTGGCGTTAGTGAAGCTGACGGCGCCGATTCTCCCGCATACGGCGGATGAAATGTGGTCTCACTTATCATTTGTTGAAGAAGCGAGCGTGCAGCTGACAGATATGCCGGAAACCATCGCTGTTCCGGACAGTCAAGCGACAGAAGAAAAGTTCGACCGCTTCATGGAGCTTCGAAACGACGTGCTGAAAGCTTTGGAAACAGCCCGTAACGAAAAAATTATCGGAAGATCATTGGAAGCGAGCCTGACTTTGTATCCGAACAAAGAAAACCGCGACCTCTTGTCATCCATTAAAGAAAATATCGCGCAGCTGTTTATCGTCTCAGAACTGACAGTAAGAGACGAAAGTGAAGCACCGGAAAACGCGCAAAGCTTCACAACAGGAAAAATGACCGTAGAAAAAGCGGAAGGCCAGATGTGTGAGCGTTCCCGCGTAATTTCTAAAGATGTCGGAGCCAATCCGAAATATCCGACATTATCACTGCGCAATGCGGAAATCGTTGAAAAATATTATCAAAAATAATGAATGAGAAAGCGCCCGGTGACAGCCGGGCGCTTTTTTTACATGCCACTAATGTCATCGATTAGAACGACAGGAAAAATCTTATGGGCTTCAAATGGCGCCCTGGGGGCAACAATAAAGCTATAACATCAAGAGCAGGAGTTGTGATGAATGAATGATCAACTGACCGCAATCCACACGGAGCTTCTCATGATGAAAGAAGAACTTCAATCAAGATTATTCGAATATTCTTGCTTTCAAATGTCAGCATCTGTTGAACCTTCAATGAACGACCAAGAAGCAACTCTGATCTATCATGTAAAAGAAGAACTTCAGGACGTTCTTCTTGCCCTGTCTAAGTTTGAAAACAATACGTACGGTTATTGTGAAAAAACAGGCGACCCCATTCCGATTGAAAAACTTGCGGTGTTGCCGACGGCCAGAACCGCTGATGATTTTTATTATCCCGCTCAATTTGAAAAGAAAACCCTTCCATATTGGGAACCCGGAGATTATGCATATGATCAGGCGCTGTATGAATGACAGCGTCTGTTTGCATGCGCTTATGATCTGCCTTTACTCTGGCATCTTTTACTGATAAAATTCATAAAGGATAAAAGTAACTGTATACTGGAGGAACGTGTGTGCTTTATTATCTTATCGCTCTTTTTATTATTATTGCCGACCAATTGACCAAATGGCTTGTCGTCAGCCATATGGAATTGGGACAAAGCATACCTGTCATCGATCAGGTGCTTTATATCACATCTCATCGCAACACGGGAGCGGCGTGGGGGATTTTAGCCGGCCAAATGTGGTTTTTCTACGTCATTACCATCGCCGTGATTATCGGAATCGTTTATTACATACAGCGTTATGCAAAAGGGCAGATGTTACTCGGAATTTCTCTCGGCTTAATGCTGGGCGGTGCGGCCGGAAACTTTATTGACCGGGCGGCGCGCCAGGAAGTGGTGGATTTTATTCATGTCATTATCGTGGATTATCACTATCCGATTTTTAATATCGCGGACTCCTCACTGTGCGTCGGTGTAATACTTTTATTTATTCATATGCTGTTTGACAGCGGGAAAAAGAAGGAGCAATAACATGAATCAATTTGAGATAACCGTTCAGCCTGAACAAAAGAGCGAACGGATTGATAAATTTTTGGCTTCAACGGGAGAAAACTGGTCACGCACTCAAGTGCAGCAATGGGTAAAAGAGGGATTGGTATCCGTTAACGGCAAATCCGTAAAAGCGAACTACAAAATGCAGCCCGGCGATCAGGTAAACGTCACCATTCCTGAACCGGAAGAATTGGACGTGCTTGCAGAGCCGATGGATTTGGACATTTACTATGAGGATCAGGACGTCTTGGTTGTGAACAAACCGCGGGGCATGGTTGTACACCCGGCGCCCGGCCATGTGACAGGGACGCTTGTAAACGGACTGATGGCTCACTGCAACGACCTTTCCGGCATTAACGGCGTCATGCGCCCGGGAATCGTCCACCGGATTGATAAAGATACTTCCGGTCTGTTAATGGTCGCTAAAAACGATATGGCGCATGAATCACTTGTTAATCAGCTCGTCAATAAAACCGTGACCAGAAAGTACAAAGCGGTTGTCCACGGGGTGATTTCACATGATGACGGAACGATTGACGCTCCGATCGGGAGAGATAAAAAAGACCGTCAAAGCATGACCGTAACAAGAGAAAGCAGCAAAAACGCCGTCACGCATTTCCACGTGCTTGAGCGTTTTCAAGATTTCACGCTCGTAGAGTGCCGTCTTGAGACCGGAAGAACGCATCAGATCCGTGTTCATATGAAATATATCGGGTTTCCTTTGGCAGGCGATCCGAAGTACGGACCGAGAAAAACCATTGATTTCAATGGTCAGGCGCTTCATGCCGGAATATTAGGTTTTGATCATCCGCGGACGGGAGAATACATGGAGTTTGAAGCGCCCCTTCCTGAAGATATGAAAAAACTCATTGAAGATTTAAGAAATAGCCATTGACAGCGACTTTCTTTTCTGAAATAATAAAAACAAGCTGAATAGATTCTTTAACACAGTCCAGAGAGGCTGAGAAGGATAACGGATAGGACAGAAGAGATACACGTGTGTCTTCGTCCTGGAAAGGAACCCCTCTATGCTCTGGCAGGAGGGGTTTTTTCTTCTTATATACGAATGGAGAGGTGTCACGAGTGAATCAAAAAGCTGTTATTCTCGACGAACAGGCGATCAGGCGGGCGCTGACAAGGATAGCTCATGAAATGATCGAACGGAATAAAGGAATGAATGACTGCATTCTTGTAGGGATTAAAACAAGAGGCATTTATTTAGCGAAGCGGCTGGCCGAGCGGATCGAACAGATTGAAGGGAATCCGGTCACCGTCGGGGAAATCGATATCACCCTTTACCGTGACGACCTCACGAAAAAAACGAGCAATGAAGAGCCGCTTGTAAAAGGCGCGGACATTCCGGCCGATATTACAGACCAAAAGGTCATTGTGGTTGATGATGTGCTTTATACCGGCCGGACGGTGAGAGCGGCGATGGATGCCCTCGTTGATGTCGGACGGCCGTCATCGATACAGCTTGCCGTGCTTGTCGACAGAGGGCACCGGGAGCTGCCGATCAGAGCGGACTATATCGGGAAAAACATTCCGACCTCAAAAGCTGAAAAAGTGATGGTTCAGCTGAGCGAAGTTGATCAGACTGATATGGTCGCCATTTACGAAAATGAATAATCACCCTTTTTAAATGCATTCCAGAGAGTTTGCAAAGAGGATTTTAAAACACAAAGCCGGGCGGATCGACGCGGCCGGGTTTTGTATGCCTCTTTGCGCAAAAAGCAAAGAGGTTTTTTTATACCATTTGAAAGTCAACCGGGAGGAAAACGCCATGAGTAAGAAAAAAGTAAACCTGGGAGTCAGGGACGTCCCCAATCCATTGTCTTGGCTGTCATTCAGCCTGCAGCATTTATTCGCCATGTTCGGTTCAACCATACTCGTGCCGAAACTGGTCGGAATGAGCCCGGCAGTGGCACTTGTCACGAGCGGAATCGGGACACTCGCCTATCTCTTGGTGACAAAAGGCCAGATTCCCGCTTATCTCGGCTCATCATTCGCCTTTATATCACCGATTATCTTGGTGAAGGCGACGGGAGGGCCGGGGGCTGCCATGGTCGGCGCTTTCCTGGCGGGAATTGTGTACGGCCTGATCGCACTGCTCATCAGGCAGCTTGGAACGGGGTGGCTGATGAAGCTGCTGCCCCCGGTGGTCGTCGGGCCGGTCATCATCGTCATCGGCCTCGGACTGGCAAGCACAGCCGTCAATATGGCAATGTATGCCGATCCGAATGCGAAGGAACTCGTCTACAGCCTGAAACATTTCAGTGTAGCCGGCGTCACTTTGGCCATCACCATTATCTGCGCCATCTTTTTACGGGGATTTTTAAGCCTGATTCCGGTATTGATCGGCATTATAGGCGGCTATCTGTTTGCGCTGACACAGGGCATCGTCAATTTTCAGCCGGTCATTGATGCAAAGTGGTTCGCCGTTCCTGAATTTATCATCCCTTTCAAAGACTATACGCCGTCAGTGACATTGGGCATTGCGGCTGCGATGGTGCCGGTCGCTTTCGTGACGATGTCAGAACATATCGGCCACCAAATGGTGCTGAGTAAAGTCGTCGGACAGGATTTCATTAAAAAGCCGGGACTGCACCGCTCCATAATGGGGGACAGTGTTGCGACGATCATCGCTTCGTTAATCGGCGGCCCGCCGACGACGACATACGGCGAGAACATCGGAGTCCTGGCAATTACGAGAGTTTTCAGCGTCTTTGTCATCGGCGGCGCGGGTGTGATTGCGCTGTGCTTCGGGTTTATCGGAAAAGTATCAGCGCTGATCAGCTCTGTTCCGTCCGCGGTTATGGGAGGCGTTTCCTTCCTGCTCTTCGGAATTATCGCCTCCAGCGGTTTAAGAATGCTGATTGACAACAACATTGATTATGAAAACAAGAGAAATTTGATTATCACATCCGTCATCCTCGTGATCGGCGTCGGAGGGGCTTTTATTCAAGTATCAAAAGGCGGGTTCCAAATATCCGGCATGGCGCTTGCGGCAATCGTCGGAGTCATCCTGAACCTCATCCTGCCGCATGCAAATGAAGAAGACGCGATTGCATCAGAAAAACAAAATCATATGTAAAACCTTTTAAAGAAAGTCCAGAGAGGCTTGGAAGGGTTATAACGGGAAGAAGCTGTACGCTGCTTCTCTCTTTAACCGCACCCCGAGTCTATAGACCGGGGTGTTTTTTTACGGCCTTCAAGCGGAAACGGAGGAGAAAAACATGAATCATTTAACGTCGATGTCTGAACTGAGCACTGCTGAAATTACAGAACTGCTGCGTGAGGCAAAAGGGATAAAAGAGGGTACAGTCCGCCCCGATCTCGCGGGAAAATTCGTTGCGAATCTGTTTTTTGAACCGAGCACGAGAACGCGGTTCAGCTTTGAAGTGGCGGAAAAGAAACTCGGGATGAACGTGCTCAGCTTAGACGATACGAGCACAAGCGTTCAAAAAGGCGAGTCCTTATACGACACGGTCAAAACTCTGGAATCAATCGGAGCGGACGCCTGCGTCATCAGGCACAGCACGGATGAATATTACAAAAATCTGACCGGCAGAGTCAATATTCCGATCTTAAACGCCGGCGACGGCTGCGGCCAGCACCCGACTCAGTCATTACTCGATTTAATGACGATTCAAGAGGAATTTGAGACCTTTCAGGGCCTGACAGTTTCCATTCATGGCGATATCAAACACAGCAGGGTGGCAAGGTCAAATGCCGAGGTGCTGACAAGACTCGGCGCACGCGTGCTGTTTTCAGGGCCGCCGCAATGGCAGGATGAGAAAAATGCCTTCGGCACCTGTGTACAGACGGATGAAGCCATACAAGCTTCAGATGTCGTCATGCTGCTCCGCATCCAAAATGAAAGGCATCAGACAGAAGCCGACCAAAAAGGCTACCTGGAAGCATACGGGCTGACCGCAAAGCGGGCGGAGAGCATGAAGCGGCATGCCATCATCATGCATCCCGCACCGGTGAACAGAGGAGTCGAAATTGACACAACATTAGTGGAATACGGAAAATCAAGAATCTTTAAACAAATGGAAAATGGCGTGTATATCAGAATGGCAGTCTTAAAAAGAGCACTGCAAACCAATGTGAAAAGGGGAGAAGCGGCTTATGTCTTATCTCATTAGAAACGGCTGGATGTTAAATGAGCAGGGAGAAAAAGTGGCACAGGATATCCGGGTAACGGGTGAATTCATTTCGGAAACCGGGCTTCTGACAGCGAAAGACGGAGAAACGGTGATCGACGCTGACGGACTGTTCGTTTCACCGGGACTCGTAGACCTTCATGTTCACTTCAGAGAACCGGGCGGCGAGAAAAAAGAAACCATTGAGACGGGCTCTAAAGCCGCGGCGCGAGGCGGCTTTACCACAGTCGCAGCCATGCCGAATACAAGACCGGTGCCGGATACGAAAGAGCAGATGGAATGGCTGCAAAACCGGATCAAAGAAACCTCATCTGTCAGGGTTCTTCCTTACGCATCCATTACGATCAGGCAAACCGGCGAAGAAATGACAGATTTTAAGGCGCTTCATGAAGCCGGAGCATTCGCCTTCACCGATGACGGCGTCGGCGTTCAGACGGCCGGAATGATGTATGAAGCCATGAAACGGGCGGCTTCAATGAATAAAGCGATTGTCGCTCATTGTGAGGATAACTCGCTTATTTACGGAGGGAGCGTGCATGAAGGTTCTTTTTCAAAAGCGAACGGCCTGAACGGCATACCTTCCATTTGTGAAGCGGTACATATCGCCCGTGACGTCCTGCTGGCGGAAGCGGCGGGCTGCCATTACCACGTGTGTCATATCAGCACGAAAGAATCCGTCAGAGCCGTAAGAGACGCAAAAAAAGCGGGAATCCGCGTGACGGCGGAAGTGTCGCCGCACCACCTGCTTCTTTGTGACGAAGATATCCCGGGACTTGATACCAATTTTAAAATGAATCCGCCGCTTCGCAGCAAAGAGGACAGAGAGGCGCTGATTGAAGGGCTTTTAGACGGTACGATTGATTTCATCGCCACTGACCATGCGCCGCATACAGAAGAAGAGAAAAACACGGATATGAAGCTTGCGCCTTTCGGGATCGTCGGTTTAGAAACAGCCTTTCCGCTTCTGTACACACATTTTGTGAAAAACGGGGCGTGGACGCTGAAGCAGCTGGTTGATTTCATGACGGTAAAACCTTGCGAGGCATTTGATCTTCCGTACGGAACGCTTGCACCGGGGGCGCCGGCTGACATCACCCTGATTGATCTGGAAAAAGAAGCAGCCATTGACAAAGATACATTTTTATCTAAAGGAAAAAATACGCCATTCAACAAGATGAAGTGCTTCGGCTGGCCTGTTGCAACGATGGCTGCCGGTAAGCTTGCATACGAAGAAGGGAGACTCGTCAAATGAAAAGAAGACTAGTGCTGGAAAATGGAGCGGTATTTGAGGGTGAAGCATTCGGGAGCCTGGAGCATACCGCGGGTGAAGTCGTATTCAACACCGGAATGACCGGTTATCAGGAAATTTTATCAGACCCTTCTTACTGCGGGCAGATCGTGACGCTGACGTATCCTCTGATCGGCAACTACGGAATTAACAGAGATGACTTTGAATCCATCACTCCTTTTGTAAAAGGGCTGATCGTAAAAGAACTGTGCGAGCTGCCTTCCAACTGGCGTTCGGCTTACACGCTTGACGAGTATTTGAAAATGAAAAATATCCCCGGCTTACAAGGGATTGACACGAGAAAGCTCACAAGAATGATCCGCACGGCCGGCGCATTAAAAGGAACGTTTGCTTCAAGTGAGGAGAATGTCGGAGAGGTTCTTGCAAGGCTGAAAGAAACGGAACTGCCGAGAAATCAAGTCGCTCAAGTATCTGTGAAAACGGCATATCCGAGTCCGGGCCGCGGCAAACGCATCGTACTCGTCGATTTCGGTATGAAGCACGGCATTTTAAGAGAGTTAAACAAAAGAAAATGCGATGTTATCGTTGTGCCGTACAATGTAACGGCGGAAGAAGTGCTTCAGCTCAAGCCGGACGGCATCATGCTTTCTAACGGACCCGGAGATCCGAAAGATGTGCCGGAAGCCATTGAAATGATAAAAGGCATACTCGGGAAGGCGCCGTTATTCGGAATCTGCCTCGGCCACCAATTATTTGCACTGGCATCCGGAGCGGAAACGGAAAAAATGAAATTCGGACACAGGGGTTCCAATCATCCGGTTAAAGAGCTTGCGACAGGGAAAGTCGCTTTAACCGCCCAAAACCACGGATATACAGTTTCTTCAATAGATGAGACAGAGCTTGAAGTGACGCACATTGCGATCAATGATCAAACGATCGAAGGACTCAAGCATAAAACATTGCCGGCATTTACGGTTCAGTACCACCCTGAAGCTTCACCGGGGCCGGAAGACGCCAATCATTTATTTGACAGATTCATTGACTTGATCGAAACAACTGAGAAAGAAGGGGAAGCGGTATGCCAAAACGCGTAGATATTAAAAAGATTTTAGTGATCGGATCAGGCCCGATTATTATCGGACAGGCGGCGGAATTTGATTATGCGGGCACACAGGCGTGTCTCGCTTTAAAGGAAGAAGGCTATGAAGTTATTCTCGTCAACTCGAATCCGGCAACGATTATGACGGATACGGAAATGGCTGATCGGGTATACATAGAACCGCTGACGCCGGAGTTTCTCACGCGTATTATCAGAAAAGAACGGCCGGACGCCATCCTGCCGACTCTGGGAGGACAGACCGGACTGAATCTTGCCGTTGAGCTGTCTGAACTCGGGGTTCTTGAGGAATGCGGGGTGGAAGTGCTCGGCACAAAGCTGTCCGCCATCCAGCAGGCGGAAGACCGCGACTTATTCCGTACGCTGATGAATGAGCTGAATGAACCGGTGCCGGAAAGTGAGATCATTCGCACTTTACAGGAAGCCGAGGAATTTGTCGGCCGGATCGGGTTTCCGGTTATTGTGCGCCCCGCTTACACATTAGGCGGAACGGGCGGCGGCATCTGCTCGAATGAAGCAGAACTGAAAGAGATCGTCGAAAACGGATTAAAACTCAGCCCCGTCCATCAGTGCCTTCTGGAAAAAAGCATTGCCGGTTACAAAGAGATCGAATATGAAGTCATGAGAGACAGCAGAGATCACGCGATCGTCGTCTGCAACATGGAAAATATCGATCCGGTCGGCATCCATACGGGCGACAGCATCGTCGTTGCCCCGAGCCAGACTTTGAGCGACCGGGAATACCAGCTTTTGCGCAATGTTTCATTAAAGCTGATCCGTGCGCTCGGCATTGAAGGCGGCTGTAATGTTCAGCTCGCGCTCGATCCAGACAGCTTCCAATATTACATTATCGAAGTGAATCCGCGGGTGAGCCGCTCATCTGCCCTCGCCTCAAAAGCGACGGGTTACCCGATCGCAAAGCTTGCGGCGAAAATCGCAGTCGGGCTTTCTCTTGATGAAATGATGAATCCCGTAACGGGAAAAACATATGCGGCTTTTGAGCCCGCGCTTGACTATGTCGTTTCTAAAATCCCGCGCTGGCCGTTCGACAAATTTGAGTCGGCAAACCGCAGGCTCGGGACGCAAATGAAAGCCACCGGAGAGGTCATGGCCATCGGACGCACCCTTGAAGAATCGCTGTTAAAGGCGGTCCGCTCATTGGAAGCCGATGTCTATCACCTGGAACTGAAGGATGCGGAAGAGATTTCTGACGGGCTTTTGGAAAAACGGATCAGAAAGGCCGGGGATGAACGCTTGTTTTATCTTGCTGAAGCGTTCAGAAGAGGCTATACAGTGGAGAAGCTTCATGAATTTTCCGCAATTGACGTATTCTTTTTGCACAAGCTCTGTAAGCTGGTCGCTTTTGAAACAGAGCTGAAAGCGGAAAAAGGCAGCCTCGCCGTCCTTCAGACAGCGAAGGAACTCGGTTTCTCCGACAAATATATCAGCCGGGAATGGAATATGCCGGAACAAGAGCTGTATCAAATGCGAAAAGAAGCAGACATCAAGCCTGTATATAAAATGGTGGATACATGTGCGGCGGAATTCGAATCAGAAACCCCGTACTTTTACAGCACATATGAGGAAGAGAACGAGTCTGAGGTTACATCAAGAAAAAGCGTCGTCGTCCTCGGTTCCGGCCCGATCCGTATCGGACAGGGCGTCGAATTTGACTATGCGACCGTTCATTCTGTCTGGGCGATCAAGCAGGCAGGCTATGAAGCGATTATTATCAACAACAACCCTGAGACGGTGTCCACTGATTTCAGCATATCAGACAAACTGTATTTTGAACCGCTGACGGTAGAAGATGTCATGCACATCATCGATTTGGAACAGCCGGAAGGCGTTGTCGTCCAATTCGGCGGCCAGACGGCGATCAATCTTGCGGAAGAATTGAGCGCCCGCGGCGTCAAAATCCTCGGCACATCACTTGAAGATTTAGACCGTGCGGAAGACCGGGATAAGTTTGAGCAGGCGCTTGAGGCGCTGAATGTGCCGCAGCCGCTCGGAAAAACCGCCGTGTCGGTGAACGAAGCGGTCAAAATTGCCGCATCCATCGGCTATCCGGTACTTGTCCGCCCTTCGTATGTGCTTGGCGGCCGGGCGATGGAAATCGTCTATCACGAAGAAGAGCTGCTTCACTATATGAAAAATGCGGTCAAAATCAACCCGCAGCATCCGGTGTTAATCGACCGTTATCTGACGGGGAAAGAAATCGAAGTCGATGCCGTATCTGACGGCGAAACAGTCGTTATTCCGGGAATTATGGAGCATATCGAGCGGGCCGGCGTCCATTCAGGGGATTCAATCGCCGTCTATCCGCCTCAGTCTTTAAGCGAAGACATTAAGAAAAAAATCGAACAATACACTGTAGCCTTGGCAAAAGGCCTTAACATCATCGGGTTGCTGAACATCCAGTTCGTACTGTCGCAAGGTGAAGTGTATGTGCTTGAGGTAAATCCGCGGTCAAGCAGAACCGTGCCGTTCTTAAGCAAAATCACAAAGATTCCGATGGCGAATCTGGCGACAAAGGTCATTCTCGGCCAAAAGCTTGCTGATTTCGGCTATCAAGAGGGGCTGCAGCCTGAACAGCAGGGGGTATTCGTGAAAGCGCCTGTCTTCTCATTCGCGAAGCTGAGAAGAGTAGATATTACGTTAGGCCCTGAAATGAAGTCGACGGGAGAGGTCATGGGCAAAGATTCAACCCTGGAAAAAGCGCTCTATAAAGCGCTGATTGCTTCTGGCATTCAAATCCCGAACTACGGCTCAGTGCTGTTGACTGTTGCCGATAAAGATAAAGAAGAAGGACTGCTGATCGCGAAGCGGTTCCACGCCATCGGCTATAAAATCTTGGCGACGGAAGGAACGGCGGCTTATTTGAAAGACGCTCAGATTCCGGCTCAAGTCGTTGGAAAAATCGGCGAAGAAGGGAAAAATCTGCTCGATGTGATCAGAAACGGCGAAGCGCAATTTGTCATCAATACGCTGACAAAGGGCAAACAGCCGGCCAGAGACGGCTTCAGAATCCGCCGCGAATCCGTTGAGAATGGAGTCGCCTGCCTGACATCTTTAGATACGGCTGAAGCCATTTTGCGGGTATTGGAAAGCATGACATTCCGGGCGGATCATATGCCTGCATCCGAAACCAATCAAAAGGCGGCAGCCACGATATGAAAAAAGCGCATTTGACTGTTCAATCCAACTTAGAAATTGCCGACCGGATTTATAAGATGGTGCTGAAAGGAGAGCTTGTCCGGCACCTTACCGAGCCGGGTCAATTTCTACATCTGAAGGTGAGTGACGCGGTCACGCCGCTATTAAGAAGACCGCTCAGCATTGCGGACGTCGATTTCGCCGCGAATGAAGTATCCGTTATCTACAGAGCTGACGGTGAGGGAACGCGTCTTTTGTCCGGGAAAAAAGAGGGCGGCAGGATAGACGTTCTCGGCCCTCTCGGCAACGGATTCCCCGTCCGACGGATTGAACCCGGCAAAACCGCGCTGTTAGTCGGAGGCGGAGTGGGGGTTCCGCCTTTGCAGGAACTGTCAAAGCGCCTGACGGAAAAAGGCGTAAACGTCATTCATGTGCTTGGATTTCAATCAGCAAAGGATGTTTTTTACGAACAGGAATGTCGTGCGTACGGAGACACCTATGTGGCGACGGCTGACGGCACATATGGAGAGAAAGGGTTTGTCACCGATGTCATCCGTGAAAAGCAGCTCGAATTCGATGTCCTGCTAAGCTGCGGACCGACACCGATGCTGAAAGCTCTGAAGCAGCAGTACGGCCATAAAGAGGTTTATCTTTCGATGGAAGAGCGGATGGGCTGCGGCATCGGAGCCTGCTTCGCCTGCGTGTGCCGCACGGGTGAAAGCGATACATCCTATGTAAAGGTCTGCCTTGACGGGCCGGTATTTAAAGCTGAGGAGGTGGCGCTGTAATGTTAGAGGTGAATCTGCCGGGTCTCCAATTGAAAAACCCGATCATCCCCGCTTCCGGATGTTTCGGTTTCGGGAAAGAATATGCCGGATTTTACGATTTATCATGCCTCGGAGGCATTATGATTAAAGCAACGACGAACGAAGCCCGCTTCGGAAATCCGACGCCGAGAGTGGCGGAGACAAGCGCGGGAATGCTGAATGCCATCGGTCTGCAAAATCCCGGCCTTGAGCATGTGCTCAATCATGAGCTGCCTTGGCTCGAACAATTTGACACGCCGATTATCGCAAATGTCGCCGGTTCTCAGGTGGACGACTATAAAGAAGTGGCCGAGCACATCAGCCAAGCGCCGAATGTGCATGCGCTTGAGCTTAACATTTCATGTCCGAATGTCAAAACGGGGGGGATTGCTTTTGGTACTGATCCCGTCATGGCGGCCGAACTGACAAAAGCGGTGAAAGAAGTTTCCGCAGTGCCTGTGTATGTGAAGCTTTCGCCTAATGTCGCAAACATAACCGAAATTGCCAAAGCGATTGAAGCGGCCGGTGCTGACGGTCTGACGATGATTAATACACTCATCGGGATGAGGCTCGATCTCAAGACGGGACGGCCGATCTTAGCAAATAAAACGGGCGGACTGTCAGGCCCGGCGATCAAACCGGTCGCCATCCGGATGGTATACGAAGTCAGCCAGGCCGTTCAAATCCCGATTATCGGGATGGGCGGCGTTCAGACCGCAGAGGATGCATTAGAATTTCTTCTTGCGGGAGCGAGTGCGGTTGCCGTCGGCACGGCAAACTTCGTCAATCCGTTCGTCTGCCCGGAAATCATAGAACAGCTCCCTCGTGTGCTGCGCCAACACGGCTTTCAATCTGTAAGTGAATGCATCGGAAGGAGCTGGAAACATGAAAAACAACCTGCCCATCATCGCGCTTGATTTTGCATCAGGGGAAGAGACTTTAACGTTTTTAGACTTGTTTGAAAAGGAAAGGCTTTTTGTCAAAACGGGGATGGAACTTTTTTATCAGGAAGGCCCCGCCATCATTCACCAATTAAAAGAACGGAACTGTGATATATTTTTAGATTTAAAGCTTCATGATATCCCGACTACGGTCAATAAAGCGATGAAGCGGCTGGCCGGCCTCGGCGTTGATCTCGTCAATGTGCATGCGGCAGGGGGCGCACGCATGATGCGCGCGGCACTTGAGGGACTTGAAGAAGGCACGCCGGCAGGCAGAAAACGCCCGTCTTTAATCGCGGTGACTCAGCTGACCAGCACTTCAGAGCAGGTCGCGAAGGAAGAGCTTCTGCTGCATAAGCCGCTGTTAGAAACGGTCGTGCATTACGGCAAAATGGCGGAAGAGTGCGGGCTGGACGGAGTGGTATGTTCGGTACATGAAACAAAAGCCATTTATGAAGCGGTCCGGCCTTCATTTCTGACAGTCACACCGGGCATCCGCACGGCCAGTGACGCAGCTGACGATCAAGTCCGGACGGCGACTCCGTCATTTGCGAAAGAAAACGGTTCGTCAGCCATCGTCGTGGGCCGCTCAATTACAAAAGCGGAAAACCCCGTTGAAGCATATGAAGCAATTAAACTGGAATGGGAGGGCGTTCGCCGATGAAACAGGCTATCGCAAAACATCTATTACACATTGAAGCTGTCTTTTTACGCCCGAATGAGCCGTTTACGTGGGCGAGCGGCATTTTATCACCGATCTATTGTGACAACCGTCTGACATTGTCGTATCCAAAAGTGAGAAATGATGTGGCGGACGGGCTCGGCAAACTGCTGAAAGAGCATTTTCCCGAGGCGGAGATGATCGCGGGCACTGCAACGGCGGGCATTCCGCATGCTGCGCTTCTCGCAGACCGTGCAGGCGCACCGATGTGCTACGTCAGAAGCAAACCGAAAGCGCACGGCAAAGGAAATCAAATAGAAGGCGCCATTAAAAAAGGGCAAAAAACAGTCGTGATTGAAGACTTGATTTCTACCGGAGGCAGCGTGCTTGAAGCTGCAGCGGCCCTTCAAAGAGAGGGCGCGGAAGTCCTCGGCGTCATTTCCATTTTTACATACGGACTGCCGAAAGCAAAAGAAGCCTTTAAAAAAGCGGGTCTTCCTTATTACTCGTTAACGGATTATGACACGCTGATTGAAGTCGCGCTTGAAAACGGTACGATTCATTCAGATGACATTGAGAAACTGAAATCATGGAAACAGAATCCCGAGTCAAAAGATTGGTTTAAAAAATAATGACAATAAAAACAGGCCTCAGGGCCTGTTTTATTATTCCTATCAAAAAACTCGGGTTGACTTCTGTTAGAATTGTGCTAAAATTTAGTACAAATCTAAAAAGCTTATCAAGAGCGGCTGAGGGACTGGACCGATGACGCCCGGCAACCTGCGTGTCATGCAAGGTGCCGCATCCAGAAAAATGCACAGCATTTTGAAGATAAGGGCTATACCGGGTCACTGTCTTTCATTCCGCTGGATTGAAAGTTTTTTATATGAAAAAAAGATTGAGGGATAAGACAACCGGCAGAAAACAACAGCTGATTGATTGTCTCCGGGAGGAGGAAAGGAAAAATGCTAACGTATGACACATGGGAAGAGCCGGCGATTACATTTCCGGAAGACGATTCCTATAAAGGCGCGCTGTCCGTTTTAAAATGGGCATACGGCCACTACGGAGACCAGCTTGTTTACGCGTGCAGCTTCGGGATTGAGGGCATCGTCCTGATCGATTTAATTTCTAAAGTAAAGAAAGACGCGGAAATCGTGTTTCTTGATACGGGTCTTCACTTTAAAGAAACATATGAAACGATCGAAAAAGTGAAAGAGCGTTACCCGGGACTGAACATTATCCTGAAAAAGCCAAGCCTTACTCTTGAAGAACAGGCCGAGGCTCACGGAGATAAACTGTGGGAAAGAGAACCGAACCAGTGCTGCTACATCAGAAAAATTCTGCCGTTAAGAGAAGCGCTCGCAGGGCATCCGGCATGGCTGTCCGGCCTTCGCCGGGATCAAGGGCCGAGCCGGGCGAATACGAATTTCCTGAATAAAGACGACAAGTTTCAATCGATTAAAGTATGCCCGCTGATCCATTGGACATGGAAAGACATCTGGAGATATACTTCCAAGCATGAGCTGGATTACAATATCCTCCACGATCAGGGGTATCCTAGCATCGGCTGTGAACCGTGCACTTCACCTGCGTTTACCGCGGAAGATTTGCGGAGCGGCAGATGGAACGGCATGGCGAAAACAGAATGCGGACTGCATGAATAAAGGAGCTGCACGATGGAATTAGCCGCTATTTTATTCTGCCTGTTTTTTGCCATGAATATCGGAGCCAGCGGAGCCGCGGCTTCAATGGGAGTCGCTTACGGGTCCGGCGCAGTTAAAAAGAAAACGTATGCGCTGATCATCTGCGCGGCCGGAGTCCTGTCAGGGGCGGTTATCGGCGGCGGTGAAGTCGTTAAGACGATCAGCGGCGGAATCATTCCCGAACAAACCATTTCGCTCACCATTGTCTGCATTATTATCGGATCGGCGGCGCTATCATTATTTACGGCGAATGTGCTCGGCATTCCGCTGTCGACGAGTGAGGTCACTGTCGGGGCGATTGTCGGTGTCGGCGTCGCGTACAAAGTATTGTTTTTACAGCATCTTTTGGTCATCGTGATTTTTTGGGTGCTTGTACCGTTTGTCGCGTTCTGTTTCACGTTTCTCGTCTCGAAGGTATTCAGTTCTCTGAATATTCGAGTCATTTCGAGTCGGAAACAGAAGATTTTGGGGATTGTGCTGCTGATTGCGGGGTTTTGGGAAGCTTTTTCAGCCGGAATGAACAATGTCGCAAATGCGGTGGGCCCTTTGGTTGCTGCGGGCGTGCTCAGCGTGTCCAAAGGAACGCTGTACGGAGGCATCTTTGTCGCTCTCGGCGCTCTGCTTTTAGGACGCAAAGTGCTTGAAACCAACGGGAAAAAGATTACGAGATTTTCAGCCGGAGAAGGCATACTGCTTTCAGGAACCGGCGCGGGGCTTGTCATTATCAGTTCCGTCTTCGGTCTGCCGGTCCCATTGGCGCAAGTCACATCATCATCAATTATCGGTATCGGAATGGCCAAAAACGGGCCGAACGTTTTTCATAAAGAAGTCGTGAAAACGATGCTCAAAGTATGGGTCGTTTCACCGTTTTTGTCACTGTCGATTTCGTATTTGCTTGTCTCCCTGCTGTTAAAAGGAGATTACTATTCCATCTTTATGATGGCCAGCGTGCTTTTGGCAGCTGGCGGAGCCGCCAGTCTGATGAAAGCCATCCGAAAAGAGAAACGCTCTGTCCATGAACAAGGCGGAGGCATTTAACTATTAATCTGAGTTTATTTATCTGTTAACTGGGAGGAATCATGTATTATGAGTTTAGCACCGCACGGAGGAACATTAATTAATCGGGTAAATGAGCAGTATGATCTTACATCCGTCCAAAAAGAAATTGAGCTTGATTTGATTTCGTTCGCTGATTTAGAGCTGATCGGGATCGGGGGGTACAGCCCGATTGAAGGATTTTTCACAGAAAAAGATTACGTGTCAGTCGTTGAAAATATGCGTCTGGCATCCGGGGTTGTCTGGTCCCTGCCGATCACGCTTCCGGTCGATTCAGAAAAAGCGGCTGAGCTTGCCGTCGGCGACACGGTGAAACTGACTTACGGCGGAGAAACATACGGCGTAGTCGACATCGAAGATATTTATACGCCGGATAAACAAAAAGAAGCCGTTCACGTATATAAAACCGATGATGCCGCGCATCCGGGCGTGAAAAAATTATTTTCACGCGGCGATACGTATGTCGGCGGGCCGATCACATTAGTTAAAAAAGCGTCAAAGCAGTTTCCCGAGTTTACATTTGAACCTGCCGATACAAGACGAAGCTTCGAAGAAAAGGGCTGGAAAACCATTGTCGGTTTCCAAACGAGAAATCCGGTCCACCGCGCCCACGAATATATCCAAAAAACCGCGCTTGAGACGGTTGACGGCCTGTTTTTGAACCCGCTCGTCGGTGAAACAAAATCAGATGACATTCCGGCGGATGTCAGAATGGAAAGCTACCAGGTGCTGCTCGATCATTATTATCCGAAAGACCGCGTGTTCCTCGGCGTATTTTTGGCGGCTATGCGGTATGCGGGGCCGAGAGAAGCCATTTTCCACGCGCTTGTCCGCAAAAACTACGGCTGCACGCATTTTATCGTCGGCCGCGATCATGCCGGCGTCGGTGATTACTACGGCACATATGAAGCGCAAGAGCTGTTTGATCAATTTACAGCGGATGAACTCGGGATTACACCGATGAAATTCGAGCACAGCTTCTTCTGCCAGAAATGCGGCAACATGGGAACGGCCAAAACATGCCCGCATGACAGAGAAGACCACGTCATTCTGTCAGGAACAAAGGTCAGAGAAATGCTGCGAAGCGGCGTCATGCCGCCGGCGGAATTCAGCCGTCCTGAAGTTGTCGAGGTGTTGATTAAAGGGCTGAAAACGAAAGAAGAAGCAGGCGTTTCTTAAGGAGGAAAATAGAGTGACAAATCGTGATATCGTGTGGCATGAAGCCTCAATAACGAAAGAAGAATACCAGCAGAAAAACAAGCATAAAAGCTCTATCCTCTGGCTGACGGGCTTAAGCGGTTCAGGAAAATCCACGATTGCAAACGCCGCAGCGCGCGAGCTGTTTGAACAAGGCTATCAAGTCATCGTGCTTGATGGTGATAACATCCGCCACGGCTTAAACAAGGACTTAGGTTTTTCCGATGATGACCGCAAGGAAAATATACGCCGCATCGGGGAAGTGGCGAAGCTTTTCGTTCAGCAGGGAACCATCGTCATCACGGCTTTTATTTCTCCGTTCCGTGAGGACAGAGATCAGGTGAGAGAGCTTGTGGCGGAGGGCGAATTTAATGAAATCTATGTGAAATGCGACCTCGATATATGTGAAAAGCGCGATCCGAAAGGTTTATATAAAAAAGCAAGAAATGGTGAAATTCCGTTCTTTACGGGGATCGACTCACCGTATGAAGAGCCGAAAGCGCCTGAGCTCGTACTTGATTCAGGCAAATGTGAACGCGAAGAATGCACCGGAAGACTGGTTGACTTTGTGAAAAACAGCTTAGCATAATAGGTCCAAAAAGGCCGCGCAATCAGCCGGATATCCCCCGCAATGGCGGGATATGGTAAAATAGCTGAAGTGCGGCCTCGCGGCTGTTCTGGGAAGATTTCAAAACGGATCGGGGAGACATGCTATGGGGAAAGTATTTATCGTTGGAGCCGGTCCGGGAGATCCGGACTTATTAACGGTGAAGGCAATGAAAGCCATACAGAAAGCGGACGTTATATTATATGACAGATTGGTAAGCAAAGAGATTTTACAATATGCCGGAGAAGAAGCGGATCTGATTTACTGCGGAAAGCTCCCGGATTTTCACATTATGAAACAGGATACGATCAACCGTTTCCTTGTGAAGTATGCGAAAAAGGGGAAAACCGTTGTAAGGCTCAAGGGAGGCGACCCGTTTGTTTTCGGCCGCGGAGGCGAAGAAGCGGAGGCTCTCGCACAAAACGCCATTCCGTTTGAGATCGTTCCCGGCATTACATCAGGAATCGCGGCTGCTGCTTATGCCGGCATTCCCGTGACGCACAGAGAGGCGAGCTCCAATGTCGCATTCGTTACGGGACATTATAAACAAGAAGACGACTTTGAAGAAAAATGGAAAGCGCTGGCGACGGGCATTGATACGCTGGTGATTTATATGGGAATTAAAAATATCCGGCAGATTGAAAGAATGCTGCTGGAAAACGGCAGAGACGCCGGCACCCCGGCAGCCTTTATTCATTGGGGAACGACGGACAGGCAAAAAACAGTCGTCTGCACCGTCGGCACGCTTTCAGACACAGTGATAAAAGAAGAAATCAAAAACCCGAGCTTAATTGTTATCGGCGATGTCGTCAATTATCACTGCAAACTGGACTGGTATGCATCTGAACAGAAAAATCTGGATTTGAGCGAGGCGTTGTAAATGAAGCAGGCGATTTTATACATCGGGCACGGAAGCAGGCTGAAAAAAGCGCAGACAGAGTCGGCGGCGTTTTTAAAAGGGTGCATGCCGCACGCTGACGTTCCCATTCAGGAAATTTGTTTTTTAGAACTGCAGGAACCGTCTATTGAAGCGGGATTTGAAGCATGTGTCAGACAAGGCGCCACTCATATTGCGGCCGTGCCTTTGCTGCTGTTGACCGCTGCCCACGCAAAACATGACATTCCGGCTGAAATCGCCCGTGCGGCGGCCCTGCATCCCGATATAAAAGTGACATATGGTGTTCCGATCGGAGTGGACGATGAAGTCGTAAAAGCGGTGCATCATCGCATTGAAGATACCGGAGTGCCCATTGAGCAGGCGAAAGTGGTGCTGATCGGAAGAGGAAGCACAGATCCGGCAGTTAAAAACGCAGTCAGTGAGATTGCCGGAAAACTTGAGGCGATTACACCTGTTAAAGAAGTCATCCCTTGTTTTTTAACAGCATGTGATCCACACTATAAAGAAGTGTTTGCCGGCCTTGAAGAGGATGACGGAGCACCCGTTTTTATCGTTCCATATCTTCTGTTTACCGGGCTTTTAATGACTGAGATTGAACGGGAAGTTCAAAAGCTTCAAACGGTCAATCAAAATGTTCATCTCGCTTCATACTTAGGTTTTCACCCGCATATTAAGCAGGCGTTTTTGAACCGTGTGTCAGAAGCTGTTCGAAACCCCGGCGGTCAGTTTGATTTTAAGGGGGGACAGTATGCTGCCTCTGCACATTAATTTAAGCGGAAAAAGAATTATCATCGCGGGCGGAGGCAATGTTGCCTTTAGAAGGCTCAAAACGGTGCTTCCGGAAGGCGCGGATATTACTGTAATCAGTCCCGATGCCCTGCCCGAAATTAAACAGCTGGCGGATGAAGGGCGCATCCGCTGGGTTTCCCGTAAAATTGAAATGAAGGATCTCGCGCCCGCTTTTTTCATCATTGCCGCGACAAATGACCGCAGCGTAAATCAGGAGATAGCCGCGAGCGCTTCTGAAACGCAGCTGGTCAATTGTGTAAGCGAGGCTGAACAGGGCAGCGTGTATATGCCGAAGATCATCCGCAAAGGGCGCATTCAAGTATCCGTATCAACAAGCGGCGCAAGCCCGGCACATACGAAAAGACTGGCTGAGGACATAGAGCCTCTCATTACTGCTGATTTGGCTGAAGAAGTGGATCGATTATTTGAGAAAAGAAGAAGACTATAAAAAACACCTTGTCTGTCATCAGGCAGGGTGTTTTTTATACTGTCCTCACAGTCCCCGAATGTGAGAAATTCAAAACGAAAGCGGGCAGTTTGAACGGTATATGCCGGCAAGCGGTCAGGATTGCGAAGTGATGCGGAATATCTCTCTGATCCCAACGCCGCCTGGATTCCGCCCGCATACAAAGGAAAGGTCAGAGACCCGCCCGGATGTGCTCAGGTGCGGCGAGGGAAGGTGACAGTATCCGCCGCCAAATCAAGGTGTGACCGCTTTAATCAGAGACGGCCCCGGCGGATCAGGCAGACATGACGGGAAACTGATCAGATACTGTATAGATCGGTTCTGACGGCTGGGAGAGTTTCGTCTCCGTTTATACGTAATAAAAACACCTCCAAGCTGAGTGCGGGTTTCAGCTTGGAGGTGTGTTTATTTTTTCAGCCGTATGACAAGGTCGGCATCAGGTGTGACAAATACGGTATGCTGGCTGTCATAGGTGACAAATCCGGGCTTTGCGCCGTTTGGCTTTTTCACGTGTCTGATTTTTGTATAATCAACGGGAACGGAGCCGGAATCTTTCGCCTTGGAAAAATAAGCGGCGATCGCAGCCGCCTCCAGTATGGATTGTTCATCCGGATCGCTGCTTTTAATCACAACGTGGGAACCGGGAATGTCTTTCGTGTGGAACCATAAATCATCCCTTGCGGCAGCTTTTGTCGTTAAGTACTCATTTTGTTTATTGTTTTTGCCGACAAGAATCGTCAATCCCCGTGAAGATTCATATTGTTCCAAAACAGGAACGTGCTGCTTCTGTTTTTTCTGTCCTCGCTGCTGTTTCGGTCGCAGATATTTGCCTTCCACAAGCTCCTCCCTTATTTCGTGAATATCCTTTGTGGAGGCGGAGGAGAGCTGCTGGATCAGCTGATCGAAATAAGCGATTTCCTCCTCGGCCAGACGGATCTGTTCTTTTACTACCTCGACGGAATTCTTCGCCTTTTGATACTTTGTAAAATACATCTGCGCGTTTTCTGACGGTGTTTTGTTCGGATTTAAAGGGATGGTCACAGTCTTACTTTGTTCATCATAATAATTGATGACTTCCGCTTCCTTGTCACCTTTTTTCAGCATATACAAATTTGCCGTCAGCAGTTCGCCGTATAGCTGGAATTCCTTCGCATTTTCTGAGTAGTCGAGCGTCTTTTCCAGCTTTTTTATCTTATTGGCGTTCTTTTTCCGTTCATTTGCGACAAACCGCTCAAGATCCTGAGCCTGCTGTTTGACGCGGTCGCGTTCCGCCTTGCCGAAATAAAACCGGTCCAACAGCTCACTCAGTGAGTGAAAGGTGCGCTCCTCTCCGTTTACATGTGTGAGAGACAGGAGATAAAAGTATTCCTTTCCGCCGGCTGTCGTAATGTTCGGTGTAAACCTGCAATCTTTCACGGCATGGAACATTTCAATCAGCGTTTTCGGCAGCGTTATTTTGTTAGCGAGACCCGCTCTGTGAACGGCTTCTTTTGCAAACAGCGGAGAAACACCGGAGAAGTGTCTGACGATCTGCTGGTCAAGCCGTCCTTCCTGAAAACTGAGATAACGCAAAACGTCCTCTTCATCCGCGGCAAGCGGCGAAATTTTTTCCTGAGCGGGAGGAAGCTTGTAATCATAGCCCGGCAGAACGGTCCGGTAGCTGTTCATCGACGGAGATAAATGCTTCAGCCCGTCGATGATGGCTCCTTCTCCGTCAGTCAGAATAATATTGCTGTGCCGCCCCATAATTTCAACATACAGCGTTCTGACGGTTTCGTCGCCGATTTCATTTCTGCTTTTTATCCGGAATATCATAATCCGGTCTAATCCGGCCTGTTCTATTTTCTCAATAAATCCGCCTTCTATATGCTTTCTGAGCAGCATACAAAACATCGGCGGCTCGCTCGGATTTTCATAGGCCTGGTTTGTCATGTGCACCCGTGAATAGCTCGGATGCGCCGATAATAATAATTTATGGTTTTTTCCGTTAGCGCGGATATGGAATATCACATCGTGCTTAAAAGGCTGATGGACTCTCGTAATCCGTCCTCCGGCGATCCGGCTGTTTAATTCATGTGTCATTCCGTATGTAAACATGCCATCAAAAGACATATAAAACACCCTTTCCTTCTTCCTGCATTCGATAATTATAGCATGAAAAGGGACGAGTCAGAATAAGCTTGTTTACAGAGTGACATCTCTAAAGCGAGGCAGGGGAGTGGACGAGAAGAATGAAGTTTCATGAAATGGGACAAACCGATTTGCTGAAAGCAACAAATACGTCCATTAAACAGGGGTTGACCGAAAAAGAGGTGAAAAAACGCCTTGAAAAGCACGGACCGAACGAGCTTCAGGAGGGCAAGAGGACACCGGCGATCGCCGTGTTTTTCGCCCAATTTAAAGATTTTATGGTGCTCGTGCTGCTGGCGGCAACCTTAATATCCGGTTTTTTAGGCGAATATGTAGATGCCGTAGCGATTATGGCGATTGTATTTGTCAATGGGGTTCTCGGTTTTTTTCAAGAGCGGCGGGCGGAAAAGTCTTTACATGCATTAAAAGAGCTGTCAACGCCGTATGTGTCAGCGTTGCGGGACGGGAGCTGGAAGAAAATTCAGTCCAAGGAGCTCGTTCCCGGCGATATCATGAAATTTTCAAGCGGCGACCGGATTGGCGCGGATGTGCGGATCGTTGAAGCGAAAAGCCTTGAAATTGAGGAATCAGCGCTGACCGGGGAATCAATTCCGGTGGTTAAACAAGCTGATAAACTGAGAAAGCCGGATGTTTCGTTAGGCGACATCAGCAATATGGCGTTTATGGGTACGATCGTAACGCGCGGCAGCGGTGTCGGCGTCGTCGTCGGTACAGGAATGAATACGGCAATGGGGAAAATCGCCGATATGCTGGAATCCGCCGGCAGCCTTTCGACACCGCTGCAGCGAAGACTTGAAGAGCTCGGCAAAATTTTAATTATCGTCGCGCTCCTTTTAACGGTATTGGTCGTTGCAGTCGGCGTCTTACAGGGACATGAGCTTTACAGCATGTTTTTGGCCGGGGTGTCATTGGCCGTCGCTGCGATTCCGGAAGGGCTTCCCGCCATTGTTACGGTGGCATTATCAATCGGCGTCCAGCGCATGATCAAACAAAAATCAATTGTCAGAAAGCTCCCGGCGGTTGAAACATTGGGCTGCGCCTCTGTCATTTGTTCTGATAAAACCGGCACGCTGACACAAAACAAAATGACCGTCACCCATATGTGGTCAGGGGGAAAAACATTTAAAGTGTCAGGCATCGGCTATGAGCCGGAGGGCGTTTTCACCCGAGATGAGCGGGAAATCAAGCCGAAAGATGAGAAGATTCTTGAACAGATGCTGGTTTTCGGCGCGTTGTGCAACACATCCGAAATCGCACTGAAAGACGGCCATTATGTACTCGACGGCGATCCGACAGAAGGAGCGCTGCTGACGGCTGCAAGAAAGGGCGGCTATTCAAACGATTGGCTCAGCGGGCACTACCGCGTGGTTGCCGAGTTTCCGTTTGACTCCGTCCGCAAAATGATGACCGTCATTGTAGAGAATCAGGAAAAAAAGCAGTTCGTCATCACTAAAGGAGCGCCCGATGTGCTGATTGACCGCTCGTCACATCTGATGTACGACGCAAGAAGCGCGCCATTTTCAGGAGAAAAGAAAGCAGAAACGGAAGCGGTTCTGAAAGAGCTGGCGTCGCAAGCTTTGCGTACGATCGCGATTGCTTATAAACCGCTTAAGCCCGGAGAAAAGCCGACAATGGAGCAGGCGGAAAAAAATCTGACGATACTCGGCTTGTCAGGCATGATTGATCCGCCCCGTCCGGAGGTCAGACAGGCGATTAAAGAATGCCGTGAAGCCGGCATTAAAACGGTTATGATCACAGGGGATCACGTCGAAACGGCAAAGGCCATTGCAAAAGATTTGCGTCTTCTTCCGAAAAAGGGGCGTGTGATGGACGGCAAGACGCTGAATGAGCTTACGGAGAAAGAACTTATCGAAACGGTCGATGATGTCTACGTCTTCGCACGCGTGTCGCCTGAACATAAATTGAAAATTGTCAAAGCGTTCCAGGAAAACGGACACGTCGTCGCCATGACGGGAGACGGGGTTAATGACGCGCCGGCCATAAAGCAGGCAGATATCGGTGTTGCCATGGGCGTGACGGGAACGGATGTGGCAAAGGAAGCCTCTTCTCTCATTCTGGTAGATGATAACTTTGCTACGATTAAATCAGCCATAAAAGAGGGACGGAATATCTATGAAAATATAAGAAAATTCGTCCGTTATTTGCTCGCCTCCAACGTCGGTGAAATTTTAGTGATGCTGTTTGCGATGCTTCTCGCTCTGCCGCTGCCGCTCGTTCCGATTCAGATACTGTGGGTGAACTTAGTCACTGACGGGCTGCCGGCGATGGCCCTCGGTATGGATCAGCCGGAAGGAGACCTGATGAGGCGGAAGCCGCGGCACCCGAAAGAAGGAGTGTTTGCGAGAAAACTGGGCTGGAAAGTCGTATCAAGAGGGTTTTTAATCGGAGCTGCAACCATTTTAGCGTTTATCATCGTCTATCACCGCAATCCTGAAAATCTGCCCTACGCACAGACCGTTGCATTCGCGACTCTTGTCCTGGCTCAGCTTATACACGTGTTTGACTGCCGGAGCGAAACGTCTGTTTTCTCCCGGAATCCGTTTGAAAATATCTATCTGCTCGGGGCCATCATTTCTTCTATCTTCCTGATGGTCATCGTCATCTATTATCCGCCGCTGCAGCCGATATTCAAAACAGTGCCGATTACGCCGGGCGATTGGATGCTGATTATCGGTATGTCGGGCATACCTACTTTTTTGCTGGCGGGTTCACTTTTGACAAGAAAAAAATAATTCCATATGATATAATCTTAGGGGTAATAGCATGTCTATTGCCCTTTTATTTTGATAACGGGAAAGAATTGGGTGTTTCATATGATACGGAGTATGACAGGCTTCGGCAGCGCAAGCAGCACAAAAGGCGATCTCTCGGCAACCGTTGAATTGAAATCCGTCAATTACCGGTTCAAAGAAGTGAACGCCCGCCTGCCACGGCCTTTGCTATATGTAGAGGATAAGCTGAAACAAACGATATTGCAGCATATACAGCGCGGAAGAGTAGAACTGTTTCTCACTGTAAACAGTGACGCGCTCATAAAAAGAAGCCTGAACATCGATTGGGAGCTCCTTGATGAATATGTGAGCGCCGCACGCGTCATGAAAGAGCGCTACAGCCTGGCCGCAGAACCCGATGCAATGGAGTTCTTTAAATTTGAACATATTGCGCAGATACACGAAGAACAGATGCGTGATGACAAGCTTGAAGAAGTCATCAGGGAAGCCGCTGAGCTGGCTGTAAAGGAACTTTGTGACATGAGGGAAAAAGAAGGACGGCTTTTGGCGGAAGACTGCTTTCTGCACATTGAGCGGCTTGAGACGCTGTCCGAACAGGTGAAAGAGCGCGCTTCGGCCGTTGTTATTCAATACCGCGAGCGTCTTTACGCCCGAATGAAGGAATGGACGGAGGATGCGCTCGACGAAAGCAGGCTGATCACGGAATGCGCCATTTTCGCCGATCGTTCTGATATAACGGAAGAAATTACCAGGTTGAAGAGCCATTTTGTTCAATTCCGTGATATATTAAAAGAAGGCGGGGCAGTCGGCCGCAAACTTGATTTCCTTGTTCAGGAGCTTAACCGGGAAGCGAACACGATCGGCTCAAAAGCCAATGATCATCAAATCACAAAGCTTGTCGTTGAAATGAAAAGTTCTATTGAAAAATTGAAGGAACAAGTGCAAAATATAGAATAGCGACTGTGCGTATTGTTTACAGACGGCCTCTTCAGGTTACACTAGAGACGTCTATTTTACAGGGGGAACGTAGAAGATGACGATTAAACTGATTAATATCGGATTTGGCAATATCATCTCCGCCAATCGGATGATTTCGATTGTCAGCCCGGAGTCTGCGCCAATAAAGCGAATGATCCAGGATGCAAGAGACCGCGGAATGCTAATAGACGCTACATACGGACGAAGAACCCGTGCAGTTGTCGTCATGGATAGTGATCACATTATCTTATCTGCCGTCCAGCCTGAGACAGTTGCACACAGACTTTCTGTGAAAGAAGAAATTATGGATGAAGGGCAGGGGTAATTGCCGCATGAAAGAAAGAGGGTTATTAATCGTTCTCTCAGGTCCCTCCGGAGTTGGAAAAGGAACGGTTCGGCAAGCAATATTTTCACAACAGGACACGAAATTTGAATACTCAATTTCAGTCACGACGAGAAACCCGAGAGAGGGCGAAGTCGATGGCGTCGATTATTTCTTTAAATCTAGAGATGAATTCGAACGCATGATTGAAAACAACAAACTGCTTGAGTGGGCAGAATATGTCGGCAACTATTACGGGACGCCCGTTGATTATGTCGAACAGACGCTTCAAGAAGGAAAAGACGTCTTCTTAGAGATTGAAGTGCAGGGCGCGCTCCAAGTGCGGAATGCATTTCCGGAAGGCCTGTTTATCTTCTTAGCGCCGCCGAGTCTTTCTGAGCTGAAAAACAGAATCGTGACAAGAGGAACTGAAACCGACGATTTAATCGAAAACAGAATGAATGCCGCAAAAGCTGAAATCGAAATGATGGACGCGTATGATTATGTCGTTGAAAACGACGATATCCAAACGGCTTGTGATAAGATTAACGCAATCGTTCTCGCCGAGCACTTAAAACGTGAACGCGTCGCTCCGAGATATAAGAAAATGCTGGAGGTAGAATAACTTATGTTAGATCCGTCAATTGACTCTTTAATGAATAAATTAGATTCTAAATATACGCTGGTGACCGTGTCTGCAAGACGCGCGCGTGAAATGCAGATCAAAAAAGACCAGCAGATTGAACATACCATTTCTCACAAATATGTAGGCAAAGCTTTAGAAGAAATTGACGCGGGCCTGCTTTCGTTTGAAAGAGAAGACAGCGAATAACAAGCACACGTAGCAACCTATCTCTACATAGGTTGTTATTTTTTTCCGTTTGGGATTTGTCCAATGCTTTCATAAAGGGGAGAAGACTTCATGAAAAACCGAAACATTTTGCTATGCGTAAGCGGAGGAATTGCCGTTTATAAAGCTTCCGCACTCACGAGCAAGCTGGTTCAGGCCGGCGCAAACGTCAAAGTGATTATGACTGAGTCCGCGCGTGAGTTTGTTTCTCCGCTGACATTTCAGGCGCTGAGCCGGAATGAAGTATATACAGATACATTTAATGAACAAAATCCGAAGGTGATTTCTCATATTGATGCCGCTGACTGGGCGGATTTAATTATTGTCGCGCCCGCTACGGCAAATATCATCGGCAAGCTTGCCAACGGAATTGCTGACGATATGCTCACAACGACGGTGCTGGCGGCTGAGGCCCCGGTCTGGGTGGCGCCTGCGATGAATGTCCATATGTATGATCATCCGGCGGTGAAACGGAACATCTCTGTGCTTTATCAGGACGGGGTCCGCTTTATCGAACCGAGTGAAGGCTATTTGGCATGCGGATATGTCGGCAAAGGAAGGCTGGAGGAGCCGGAGCTTATTGTTGAGCGTGTCAGAGAGCATTTTAAGGAGCCTGAAGACGATGCGCCGCTGAAAGGAAAACATATTGTCATTACGGCCGGTCCGACGCGCGAAGCCGTGGACCCTGTCCGCTTCTTCACAAATAAATCCACCGGCAAAATGGGCTACGCCGCTGCTGAAGCCGCCGTCCGTCTCGGGGCGCGGGTGACGCTGATTTCAGGCCCGGTGTCAATAGAGCCGCCAGTCGGGCTGTATCAGTTTCTTCCTGTGCAATCGGCAGCTGATATGAGAGAAGCCGTGCTTTCTGTGTTTGATTCATGCGACATGGTGATTAAGACGGCGGCCGTGGCCGATTTTACGCCGGCGGCTGTTTCTGATCACAAAATGAAGAAGAAAGACGGTTCGCTCGTGATCGAATTCAACCGTACGGCAGACATACTGAAAGAACTCGGCGAACGGAAAACACACCAGCTGCTGGTCGGATTTGCGGCTGAAACGCAAGACGTCGAACGCTATGCGCGCAGAAAACTCGAACAGAAAAACCTTGATATGATCGTTGCGAATGATGTGAAAGCAGAAGGGGCCGGATTTGGCACGGATACGAATGTCGTCACCTTCTATTTCCGGGACGGAAGAAAACGGGAGCTTGCGCTTATGTCTAAACTTGACGTTTCCTTTGAAATGCTGAAGGAAATGACCGCTTTGAAAGCCGAGGACCGAAAACCCGTATGAATGTAGCAGAAGTCATTGTCGATGTCAGCTCTAAAAACATTGACAGACCCTTTGATTACAAAATTCCCGATCATTTAAAAGGGATGATCGAAGTCGGCATGCGGGTGATTGTCCCGTTTGGCCCGCGCAAGCTTCAAGGATTTGTGACCGGTTTGAAAGATTCGTCTGAATTAAACGGCGGCTCAATGAAGGAAGTCGAGAAGCTTCTTGATTTGACGCCCGTTCTGACTGAGGAACTGGTGCAGCTGTCTTCATGGCTTTCTGACAAAACGCTGTCGTTTAAAATCACGGCGCTTCAGGCAATGCTGCCCGCCGCAATGAAGGCGAAGTACGAGAAAGAGCTGAAAGTCGTTGACGAAGAAACGCTGACACCGGACATCAAACAGCTTTTCAGGAATCAAAAAAGTCTTCTGTACTCGGATATTACCGATGAAAGCATTCTTTCGTCACTTCAAAAATTCGTGCGCAAAGGAAGCATTGATGTCACATATAAAGTCGCCCAAAAAACGAATAAAAAAATGATCCGCATGATCGAAGCGGGGGCGGACAAAGAAGAACTCGCCCGGCACGCAGATTCATTGACAAAGCAGGCTTCTAAACAGCTCGCCGTGCTTACTTATTTTATCGGCGGGGGAGCAAAGATTTCCGCGGCCGAACTTTGCAAAAAGACCGATTCCAGTTCCGCGACGCTGAAAACACTTCTTAAAAAGGGGCTTCTTACGGAAAGCTTTGAGGAGGTTTACCGCGATCCTTATCAGGACAGAATGTTCAAAAAAACAGAGCCGCTCTCTCTTACAGAAGAGCAGCAGGCCGCTTTTGAGCCGATTAAACAAGCTGTAGCCGATCATGTCCATCACGTCTTTCTGCTTCACGGCGTCACGGGAAGCGGCAAAACGGAAATTTACCTGCAATCCATTGAGAAAGTGCTGGCAAAAGGACAAGAAGCCATCGTGCTCGTTCCGGAAATCTCGTTGACACCGCAAATGGTCAACCGTTTTAAAGGCCGCTTCGGCTCACAGGTTGCGGTCATGCACAGCGGATTATCCACAGGTGAAAAATACGATGAATGGCGGAAGATTCAGCGCAAGGAAGTCCGGCTTGTCGTCGGAGCCAGATCGGCCATCTTTGCCCCGTTTGAAAATCTCGGCATGATCATTATTGATGAAGAGCACGAATCTTCATATAAGCAGGAGGAAATGCCGCGGTATCATGCAAAGGACGTAGCCATCCGCCGGGCCGAGCATCACAGCTGTCCGGTCGTCCTCGGGAGCGCCACGCCGACATTGGAATCATTTGCGCGGGCGAAAAAAGGCGTTTATGAGCTGCTTCCGTTAAAACATCGCGTGAATCGCCAGCTCATGCCTGACGTTTCTCTCGTTGATATGAGAGAAGAACTGAGAAACGGCAACAGATCAATGTTTTCAAGAGAACTGATGGAACAGCTGGAAGAGAAGCTTGCAAAAAAAGAGCAGGCCGTCCTTTTTCTGAATAAACGGGGGTATTCCTCGTTTGTGATGTGCCGGGACTGCGGTTATGTGCCGCAATGTCCGCATTGCGACATTTCGATGACTTATCACCGCTACGGACAAAGGCTGAAATGCCATTACTGCGGCCATGAGGAACCTGTCCCGGGAACATGCCCGGAATGCGGCAGCGAACATATCCGCTTTTTCGGCACGGGAACGCAGCGTGTGGAGGAGGAGCTTACGAAAGTGCTGCCTCAGGCGCGCGTAATCAGGATGGATGTGGACACCACTTCAAGAAAAGGCGCCCATGAAAAACTGTTGTCAGCGTTCGGTGAAGGAAAAGCGGATATCCTGCTCGGTACGCAGATGATCGCAAAAGGGCTTGATTTTCCGAACGTGACGCTCGTCGGAGTATTAAGCGCAGATACGACGCTTCACATCCCTGATTTCAGGGCCGCGGAGAAGACATTCCAGCTGCTGACGCAGGTAAGCGGCCGGGCCGGGCGGCATGAAAAGCCGGGAACGGTGGTCATTCAAACGTATACACCGTCTCATTACAGCATTCAGCTGACGAAAACGCATGACTATGAAACTTTTTTTCAGCAGGAAATGGCGCACAGACGGGCCCAGTCATACCCGCCTTATTATTACGTGGCGCTGGTGACCGTTTCTCATGAAGAAGCGGCAAAAGCCGCGGTCACCGCAGAAAAGATTACAAACTATTTAAGAGCGGGATGCGGGCCTGATACGAAAATTCTCGGGCCGGCGGCTTCCCCGATCGCCAGGATCAAAGATAGATATCGCTATCAATGCGTGATAAAATACAGACAGGAAAACGAGTTGCAGATTCAGTTGAAAAAGATACTGGAGCACTATAAACGCGACATTGCGCAAAAGCATGTCATGATTTCAATCGATATGAATCCGTACATGCTGATGTAACATTAGTTTTTGGAGGGCAAAATTTTGGCTGTAAAAAAAATCGTCACACACCCGGCGGAGGTTCTGGAAACACCTGCCGATGAAGTGACAGTGTTTGATAAAAAATTAAAAAAACTGCTTGACGATATGTACGATACGATGCTCGAAATGGATGGCGTCGGCCTCGCCGCGCCGCAAATCGGCATTTTAAAAAGAGCGGCCGTCGTGGACATCGGTGAAGAAAGCGGCCGGATCGACCTTGTAAATCCGGTTATTCTTGAAAAGAGCGGTGAACAGACCGGAGTCGAGGGCTGCTTAAGCTTTCCAGGGGTTTACGGCGATGTCACCCGCCCGGATTACGTAAAGGTAAAAGCCTATGACCGTAAAGGAAAACCGTTTATTTTAGAAGCGGAGGGTTTTTTGGCCAGAGCCGTTCAGCATGAAATGGATCATTTAGACGGCATTTTATTCACATCAAAAATTACGGCTTACTACACTGAAGAAGAACTGGCAGAAATGGAAGGATGATTGGATGACAAGGATCGTTTTTATGGGAACGCCCGATTTTTCAGTTCCCGTCCTGCGCACGCTTATTGAAGACGGGTATGAAGTGGTTGGTGTCGTTACGCAGCCTGACCGCCCGAAAGGCAGAAAAAAAATCATGACGCCCCCTCCTGTTAAGGCTGAAGCTGAACGTCACGGCATTCCCGTGCTTCAGCCCGAAAAAGTAAGGCTCGAAGAAGAAATAGAAAAAGTGCTCAGCCTGAAGCCGGACCTGATTGTTACGGCGGCATTCGGACAGATCCTGCCCAAGCAGCTGCTGGACGGCCCGAAATACGGCTGTATCAACGTACACGCGTCACTATTGCCTGAATTAAGAGGCGGAGCGCCGATACATTATTCGATTCTCCAAGGCAAGAAGAAAACGGGCGTGACAATCATGTATATGGTTGAAAAGCTTGATGCGGGTGATATGATTTCGAAAATCGAAGTGGAAATTGATGAAACGGATAACGTCGGCACGCTTCACGACAAATTAAGCATAGCGGGGGCAAAGCTTTTGTCAGAGACCGTCCCGAACGTCATTTCCGGAAATATTAATCCGATCAAACAGGACGAATCAAAAGCGACTTACGCGCCTAACATTAAGCGTGAGCAGGAGCGGATTGATTGGGCAAAGCCCGGAGAACAGATTTACAACCAGATCAGAGGTTTAAACCCTTGGCCTGTCGCCTATACAACTTTGAACGGTCAAAATATGAAAGTATGGGCTTCTGAAAAAGTTGCGGCAAAAACTGAAGATGCGCCCGGAACAGTCATCCGCACGGAGCAAAACGGCATTGTGGTCGCATCAGGAAACAGCACCGCCCTTTTAATCACAGAGCTGCAGCCGGCGGGAAAAAAACGGATGAAGGGCGAAGATTTTGTAAGAGGCAAAAATGTGCAGCCCGGTGACGTGTTAGGAGAAGCAAATGAAGAAAATTAATGTCCGGGAGCTCGCCCTTGAAGCGCTTGAGAAGCTTGAGCAAAATCAGGCATACAGCAACCTGCTTCTTACATCGGTTATCAAAACGAACACGCTCAGCGATCAGGACAGAGGACTGCTGACAGAGCTTGTCTACGGAACGCTGCAAAATAAAATCGCCTTAGACTACATGCTGAAGCCTTTTATCCGCAAGCCGAATAAAGTGAAGCCATGGGTGATTCAGCTGCTTCGTCTGTCCGCGTATCAAATGGAGTATTTAGAAAAAATACCGGATCGCGCCGCCATTCATGAAGCGGTTGAGATCGCCAAAAAACGCGGGCATAAGGGCATTGCGTCCTTTGTCAACGGCATCCTCCGCTCCCTGCAGCGTGAAGGGGCGCCGTCATTCGCTGAAATTAAAGACCCGGTTCTCCGTCTTTCCACAGAGACAAGCCATCCCGAGTGGCTCGTAAAAGAGTGGGTCGAGGCGTACGGCTTTGAGGCAGCTGAACAGATCTGCCGGATTCATCTCATTCCGCCGAAGCAGACGCTCCGTGTCAATCACATAAAGAGCGACAGGGAAACGGTGCTGAATGAGATGGAGAATGCCGGTCTTGAAGCTGAAGCCGGAGACCTTTCTCCTGATGCGATTAAGCTTTTAAAAGGAAGCATCGCGAACACGGCATTTTTCCAAAACGGCCGGGTATCCATACAGGATGAAAGCTCAATGCTTGTCGCGCGGGCGCTGGACCCGAAGCCGGGCGAAACCGTTTTAGACGCATGCGCCGCACCGGGCGGAAAGTCGGCTCACATTGCGGAACTGATGGAGAACGAGGGGAGCCTCACATCGCTTGATCTTCACCGCCATAAAGTGAAGCTGATTAAAGAGGGCGCAGAACGGCTCGGGCTTACGATCATCGACGCGCAAACGATGGATGCGCGAAAAGCGGGAGAGGCCTTTGGCGCAGAACGGTTTGACCGTGTTCTCGTTGATGCCCCTTGCTCAGGTTTCGGCGTCATCAGAAGAAAACCCGATATGAAATATACGAAGACGCCGGAGGACAGCAGACGGCTGTCAGAAATCCAGCTCGGCATTTTAAGGGAAATCGCCCCATTAGTAAAAAAAGGTGGCACACTCGTATACAGTACGTGTACAATGGACCGGACAGAAAATGAAGAAGTTATGCATGCGTTTATACAAGAACACCCTGAGTTTGAACCCGATTTGTCTCTTGAAAAGCGGCTGCCTGAAAAGGCGAGACCCTTTGTTCAGGATGGAAGCCTTCAAATTCTTCCGCATTATTTCGGAACAGACGGTTTCTTTATTAGCAGCATGAGAAAGAAGGGATAAAAAATGACACAATTAAAAAAGACAAGCGTACGGAAAGAGCTGCGGACTGAGCAGCCGTCCATTTACTCTTTTGAATTAGATGAAATCAAACAATGGCTGACCGAGAATGGCGAAAAGCCGTTCCGCGCAGCACAGATTTTTGAATGGCTTTATGAGAAGCGGGTTTCTTCATTTGATGAAATGACAAACCTCTCAAAAAGCCTGCGTGAAAAACTCGAGAGCAATTTTGTGCTGACAACGCTGAAAACGGCTGTAAAACAGACATCTCAAGACGGCACGATGAAATTTTTATTTGAGCTTCATGACGGTTATACGATCGAAACGGTTTTAATGAGACACGAGTATGGTAATTCTGTATGTGTAACGACACAGGTCGGCTGCCGGATCGGCTGCACATTTTGCGCGTCAACGCTCGGCGGACTGAAACGGAATCTTGAAGCGGGAGAAATCGTCGCTCAAGTCGTGAAAGTGCAAAAGGCGCTTGATGAAACGGATGAACGCGTCAGCTCAGTCGTCATCATGGGAATCGGAGAGCCGTTTGATAATTTCAATGAAATGCTCGCTTTCTTAAAAATCATTAACCACGATAAAGGGCTGAACATCGGAGCGCGTCATATCACAGTTTCCACCAGCGGAATCATTCCGAAGATTTACGATTTCGCCGATCAAAAAATGCAGATCAATTTCGCGATTTCTCTGCATGCTCCGAATACGGAAATCAGAAGCCGTCTGATGCCGATTAACAAAGCCTATAAGCTTCCTGACCTTATGGAGGCCGTCAAATATTACATCGAGAAAACAGGCAGACGGATCAGCTTTGAATACGGGCTGTTCGGTGGCGTAAATGATCAGGTCGAACATGCAGAAGAGCTTGCAGAACTGTTAAAAGACGTGAAATGCCATGTCAATTTAATTCCGGTAAACTATGTGCCTGAACGGGATTACGTCCGCACACCGAGAGATCAGATTTTCGCATTCGAAAAAACGTTAAAATCCCGCGGTGTAAATGTCACGATCAGAAGAGAGCAAGGCCATGACATTGACGCGGCCTGCGGTCAGCTTCGCGCGAAGGAGCGTCAAGACGAGACGAGGTGAAGAGGTTGATTACAGCCTTGAAAACAGATACAGGTAAAGTCCGCCGGCATAATGAAGATGCGGCGGGCATTTTCACAAAAGAAGACGCGGTGCTTGCGGTTGTCGCCGACGGCATGGGCGGTCATCTTGCCGGAGATGTAGCGAGCAGGATGGCGGTTGCGGCGATGGAAGAGCAGTGGAACCGGACCGAAACGGTTCCATCTCTGCCGTCTGCTTGCGAGAATTGGCTGAAAGACCGGATTCATGAGGCGAATGTCAAAGTACATGACCACGCTAAAGCGAATGAAGAATGCCGGGGAATGGGCACCACTGTTGTTTGCGCCTTATTCACCGGGAAGTTTGTCACTGTGGCTCATATCGGTGACAGCCGGTGCTACCTGCTTCAAGAGGGGGAATTCACTCAGCTGACTGAAGACCATTCGCTTGTGAATGAGCTGGTCAAGACGGGGGAAATTTCGAAAGAGGACGCCGAGCACCATCCGCGGAAAAATGTATTGACGAGAGCGCTGGGGACAGATGAAACCATCAGTCCCGACGCCAGTTCTTTTGAACTGTCTGACGGCGATCAGCTGCTTTTATGCTCTGACGGACTGTCAAATAAAATAGAAGATCACGAGATCAAACAAATGCTTCAAGCCGAATCTGATCCTCAGGAAAAAGTCGACCTTCTCATCAGCAAAGCGAATCAAAACGGCGGCGAAGATAACATCACGGCTGTGTTGATTGAGTTTTCCGCAGATGCAAAAGAGGGTGAAGACAAGTGCTAACCGGCAAGCGGATCAGCGGGCGTTATCATATCCTCCGGCCCATTGGCGGCGGCGGAATGGCAAACGTTTTTTTAGCTGAGGACATCATTCTCGAACGTGAAGTCGCAATTAAAATTCTGCGGTTTGACTTTGTGAATGACATTGATTTTATCAGGCGTTTCAGAAGAGAAGCACAGTCGGCATCAAGCCTCGATCATCCGAATATCGTCAGTATTTACGATATCGGGGAGGAAGGCGATATTTATTACATTGTCATGGAATATGTGGAAGGCATGACATTAAAGGAATACATAAACGCACACGGACCGCTTCATCCGAAAGAAGCGCTGTCCGTTATGGAGCAGATCGTCTCGGCCATCGCCCATGCCCATCAAAACCATATCGTGCACCGGGATATTAAACCGCACAATATATTGATAGATCATTTAGGGCATATCAAGGTGACGGATTTCGGCATCGCCACAGCGCTTACGTCTACGACAATCACACATACGAATTCTGTGCTGGGCTCGGTTCATTATTTGTCTCCGGAGCAGGCGAGAGGCGGTCTGGCAACGAAAAAATCAGATATTTACGCGCTCGGCATCGTGCTGTTTGAGCTTTTAACAGGTAAAATTCCTTTTGACGGAGAATCAGCCGTGAGTATAGCGCTAAAGCATCTGCAAACAGAAACGCCTTCCGCCAGAAAGTGGAACCCTTCCATTCCGCAGAGCGTCGAAAACATTATTTTAAAGGCAACCGCTAAAGACCCGTTTCACCGCTATGAAAGCGCCGAGGACATGGAAGCGGACATCAGAACGGCTTTTGACGCCGGCAGGCTGAATGAACAAAAATTTTCCGTGCAGGATGATGAGGAAATGACAAAAGCCATTCCCGTTATTACTGACGGCGCAAAAGCCGCGCCTCAGGCGGAAACGCCGGGGGAGACGGATGATAAGGAACAGCAGCCCGCCAAAAAGAAAAAACGGAAATGGCCGTGGGTTTTGCTGGCCGTCTGTTTCATTTTCATTATGGCGGCTGTTCTTGCGGTCACCGTGTTTCCGTCTTTATTTATGCCTAAAGATGTAAGCGTCCCCGACGTACGGGGCATGAAGTACGAAAAAGCGGAAGCCCTGCTTGAAAAGAACGGGCTCCGGGCGGATCCTGATATAACGGACATTGAAGATGAAAAAATAGAAGAGGAATTAATGGTCAAAACGGACCCAAAAGCGGGGTCTACCGTTAAAGAAGGCTCTTCTGTAAAACTGTACAAAAGCATCGGAAAACCGAAAACCCAGCTGATCGACGTGAAAGGGCGGCAGATCGGCGACGCAAAAAAAGCGCTGAAGGAAAAAGGCTTCAAACATGTCAATGTCAAAGAAGAGAACGATGACAGCGAGGCCGGCACCGTAATTGATCAGAACCCGTCAGCCGGCACCGACATGGTCGCAAGCGACGATGAAGTCAATCTAACGGTCAGCCTCGGCCCGGCGGACGTTACGCTGAGGGACTTAAAGACTTACAGCAAAGAAGCGGCTTCAGGGTATCTTGAAGATAACGGCCTGCAGCTTGTTGAAAAACAAGCCCATTCAGATGACGTGCCGGAAGGACAAGTCATGAAGCAAGAGCCGGCAGCCGGCACTGCGGTTAAGCCGGGAAGTAATGTTGAAGTGACGTTCTCGCTCGGACCTGAAGAAAAACCGGCGAAAACGGTAAAAGAAAAAATCAGCATTCCTTACGAACCCGAACATGAAGGGGACGAGCTTGAAGTGCAAATCGCCATCGATGATAAGGACCACAGCATCTCTGATACGTATGACTCATTTAAAATAAAAGAGCCGACTGAAAAAACAATTGAACTGAAGATTGATCAGGGACAGAAGGGGTATTATCAAGTGATGGTCGATCATAAAGTCGTCAGCTACAAAACGATTGAATACCCGAAAGATAATGACTGACAAGGAGGGACCCTATGCCTGAGGGCAAAATTATAAAAGCGTTAAGCGGATTCTATTATGTCTTGGATGAATCACAGGACAAGATCATTCAATGCAGGGGCCGGGGCATTTTCAGAAAAAATAAAATAACGCCCCTGGTCGGCGATTATGCCGTTTATCAGGCTGAAAATGATAAAGAAGGCTACCTGCTGGAAATCAAAGAACGAACAAACGAGCTGATCAGGCCGCCAATTTCAAATGTCGATCAGGCCGTTCTTGTCTTTTCTGCCGTTCAGCCGGCGTTCAGCACGTCTTTATTGGACCGTTTTCTCGTCCTTGTGGAAGCCAACGGCATTCACCCGATCATCTGCATAACCAAAATGGACTTAGCTGCAGACGGGGAATCGAAAGAGGCGATACTTTCTTACGTGAAAGACTATCAGGCGATCGGTTATGACGTATATGTGACGTCATCAAAAGAAAACAGCGGCTTAACAGGCATTGTGAAACACTTCGAGAACAAAACGACGGTGTTTGCCGGTCAGTCCGGAGTCGGAAAATCTTCGCTTTTAAATGCGATCAGCCCGGAGCTTGAGCTGAAAACAAACGAGATTTCCGCGCATTTGGGACGCGGAAAACATACGACGCGCCATGTGGAGCTCATTCATACATCAGGCGGTCTGGTTGCGGATACTCCGGGGTTCAGTTCGCTTGAATTTACCGGCATTGAGGAAGAAGAGCTGGGCAGCACGTTCCCTGAGATCAGAGAAATAAGCGCCTCTTGCAAATTCAGAGGCTGTCTGCATCTTAAAGAGCCGAAATGCGCGGTAAAGCAAGCGGTGGAAGAAGGAGAGATTCAGCCGTACCGCTATGAGCATTACAAAGAATTTATGCAGGAAATAAAAGAGAGAAAGCCGAGGTATTAATATGATTAAGGTTGCGCCATCAATTCTTTCCGCCGATTTTGCTTCACTGGGCGAGGAAATTAAAGACGTGGAAAAAGGAGGGGCGGACTATATCCATATTGATGTCATGGATGGCCATTTCGTCCCTAACATTACAATCGGGCCGCTTATCGTTGAAGCCGTCCGTCCGGTGACTGATCTGCCGCTGGATGTCCATCTTATGATTGAAAACCCGGACCGCTACATCCCGGCATTCGCAAAAGCCGGTGCGGACATCCTTTCCGTTCATGCTGAAGCGTGTCCGCATCTTCACCGGACCATTCAATTGATAAAAGAGCAGGGAGTAAAAGCGGGAGTTGTGCTCAATCCGCATACGCCCGTCCAAACGATTGAACATGTGATCGAGGAGCTTGACCTTGTGCTGTTAATGACGGTTAACCCCGGTTTTGGCGGACAGCGCTTCATTCATTCGGTTCTGCCGAAAATCCGTCAGGTCAAACAGCTGGCTGAGGAGAAAGGCCTGTCTGAGCTTTTAATCGAGGTGGACGGAGGCGTTAATAAAGAAACAGCCCCTTTATGCGCTGAAGCGGGCGCCAATCTGCTTGTTGCCGGGTCTGCCGTATATAATCAGCCGGATCGGAAAAAAGCCATCGCTGACATCCGAAACGCATCATAAACATGCTGAAAAAGAGCCCGGTGAAAGCCGCCGGCTCTTTTCGCGTCTAAGAGAGAGGATAACATATGAAGACAATCAATATCGTTGCGGGCGGCCCGCGGGAGCTTATTCCCGATCTATCCGAATACACAGACGGAGATACGATGTGGGTCGGAGTCGATAAAGGGACGGTTGCTCTTTTGGAGGCCGGAATCATTCCGCAGGAAGCTTTCGGTGATTTTGACAGCATTACGGAAGAGGAGCTCATGCAGATTCAAAAAGCGGCGCCGGCCCTCCATGTGTATCAGGCGGAAAAAGATTATACCGATCTTGAACTCGCCCTTGACTGGGCTTTACAAAAAGAACCGGAAAACATTCGGGTATTCGGTGTGACGGGCGGAAGAGCCGATCATTTTTTAGGGAACATCCAGCTGCTGTATAAAGCCTTACATAAGAACACCGATGTCGAGCTGATCGACCGGCAGAATGACATTCAGATGTTCGGGCCCGGCCGTTATACAATTGAAGAAAAAGCGTGCAGACGCTATATTTCTTTCATTCCGTTTACGGAAGCGGCAGACGGCCTGACACTCGACGGTTTTAAATATCCCCTTGATAATTGTCATATTCCTCTGGGTTCCACACTATGTATTAGTAACGAACTCATTCATTCACGAGGTACTTTTTCGTTTGCAAAAGGCATATTAATAATGGTAAGGAGCGCGGATTAGAAAAGCGGCTTCTGCCATATGCGGAAAAAACCATGAATCCTAAAGTGATGAACGCAGCGGATACGGGACTTATAGGAGGGGACAAAATGAAATTTTATACCATTAAATTGCCGAAGTTTTTAGGAGGAATTGTCCGGGCGATGCTGGGCTCATTTAGAAAAGAGTAAGCCCAAGAAGCTGAAATTGCCCTCTTTGAACGCATAAAAAACGCCTGCCGCATAAAAGGGCAGGCGTTCATTTTTGCTTATACACGCTCAACTTTACCGGATTTTAAAGCCCGGGCAGATACATATACTTTTTTAGGTTTGCCGTCAACGAGGATGCGGACCTTTTGAAGGTTGGCGCCCCAAGTACGCTTAGAAGCGTTCATTGCGTGAGAACGGTTGTTTCCGGCTTTTGTTTTTTTACCTGTAATAAAACATTTACGTGCCATTTGTTTCCCTCCTAACTGCGCGAAACATCTTTTCAAACATAGTGTCTCAGATGCTTTCGTTATACAATACTTTAAATAATTTACCACAGCTAAAAACCGTTTGCAACTATTGTTTCCCTTACTTTCAAGAAAAATCACTTGACATGTAAAACCAATCACATTTCCGCGCTGAAGGCCGCTGTCTGTATCTTTTCTTTTCATAATGGGATACATATAGTAGAATAATGATAACTCTATGCATCTGAAGGAGGAACCTGTGTGTCCATTGAAATGAAGACAAAATACGGACAGATTGATATATCCAACGAAGTCATCGCAATGGTTGCCGGAGGCGCTGCCATTGACTGTTACGGAATAGTGGGGATGGCCTCAAAAAACCAGATTAAAGACGGTTTGTCTGAAATCCTCCGGAGAGAGAACTTCGCAAAAGGCGTACATGTCCGTCAGGAAGCCGAACAAATACATATCGACATGTACATTATTGTCAGCTACGGCACTAAAATATCCGAAGTAGCCCACAATGTTCAGACGAAGGTAAAATACACAGTAAATCAAACAATCGGACTTGCAGTTGATTCTGTAAATATTTATGTCCAAGGCGTACGAGTAACGAACCCGTAGTGAGGAGGATGAGTATTGTCTAGACGAAACTTAGATGGGAGAGCTTTTGCGGCAATGATTCTGGCGGGGGCTGAGACATTGTCTCAAAACGCGTCCGCGGTGGATGCGCTGAACGTGTTTCCCGTGCCTGACGGCGATACCGGAACAAATATGAATTTATCGATGTCATCCGGTGCAAGAGAGGTAGAGCACATTGACTCACCCGACATCGGCAAAGTCGGCATCGCCTTGTCAAAAGGCCTGCTTATGGGAGCGAGAGGAAACTCAGGGGTGATCTTGTCCCAATTGTTCAGAGGTTTCACAAAGAGCATTGAAAACAAAAATCAAATAGACGCCCAAGAATTTGCCGCAGCACTCCAAGCGGGAGTGGATATGGCATATAAGGCGGTCATGAAACCGGTTGAAGGAACGATTTTAACCGTGGCCAAGGATGCGGCTAAAAAAGCGGTCGCCTCGGCCAAAGAAGAAACCGATATTATTTCGGTCATGGAGGCCGTTATTGAAGAAGCGGAAGCGTCGCTGAACCGCACGCCGGATCTGCTTCCTGTTTTAAAGGACGTCGGTGTCGTTGACAGCGGCGGAAAAGGTCTGCTTTGTGTATATGAAGGCTTTTTGGCTGCTTTAAAAGGAGAGGCCGTACCGAAAAAAGCGGTTCTTCCGGCACTCGATGATATGGTGAATGCCGAGCATCATAAAAGCGCGCAGAGCATGCTGAGTACAGAAGACATTGAATTCGGATTTTGTACGGAAGTGATGGTGAGGCTGGATCAAGATAAACGGACGTTCAAGGAAGAGACGTTCAGAAACGAACTGAGCCGTTTCGGCGATTCATTGCTGGTCGTGGCTGATGATACGCTTGCGAAAGTTCATATTCATGCCGAAGAACCAGGGAACGTACTCAATCTCGCACAGCGTTACGGCGATTTGATTAAAATTAAAATTGAAAACATGAGGGAACAGCATACTTCAATCATCAGCCAAGAACATGATGAAAAAAAGCCGGCCGGCGTTATGAAAGAAGCCCGCAAGCCTTTTGGCATCGTGACTGTGGCAATGGGAGAGGGCATTTCTGAATTGTTTACGAGCATCGGCGCTTCACACGTAATCGAAGGCGGCCAGACAATGAATCCGAGCACGGAAGATATTGTTGAAGCCGTTCAGTCTGTCAATGCGGAGACGGTTTTCATTCTTCCGAACAATTCCAATATTGTGATGGCTGCCAATCAGGCGGCGAGCGTGGCTGAAGAAAATGTCATTGTCATTCCGGCAAAAACGGTCCCTCAAGGCATGACTGCCCTGCTTGCGTTTAACCCTGACCAGCCGGCTGACGTAAATGAAGCTAATATGCTTGAGGCCATCCGGAATGTGAAAAGCGGACAGGTGACATATTCAGTCAGAGACACCCATATCGACGGCAAAGATATTAAAAAAGGTGATTTTATCGGCATTTTAAACAGTTCAATTATCGGCAGCGCCGAAGATCGGATAAGTGCGGCGAAATTGCTGCTGGATGAAATGATCGGGGATGAAGATGAAATCGTCACCATCCTGTACGGAGAGGACGCGCCGGAAGAAGAAGCTGAGAAACTCGCTGAGTATATTGCAAGCGTCTGTGAAGATATCGAGGTTGAAATCCATAACGGCAGACAGCCTCTGTATCCATATATATTTGCGGCAGAATAGAAGGGCTTATCAGGCCCTTCTATTCTTATGCCTTTATTTACCTGCGGCAGTGCGGCAGTGTGCCTGCTTGCCAATTGAGAAATGTTCAATTAGTCTAAAGAAAAGCGCTGAATGAAGTGATGTTAAGGAGGAGCAAACCAGCATGAAGTATAGAAGCGTTTTTGATATTATCGGCCCGGTAATGATCGGTCCGTCCAGTTCACATACCGCAGGCGCCGCCCGGATCGGCAGAGTGGCCAGAAGCTTATTCAGGCGGGAGCCCCGCCGGATCGTTGTGTCTTTTTACGGATCATTTGCGGAGACGTATAAGGGTCACGGCACTGATGTCGCGATTATCGGCGGCCTGCTTGATTTTGATACATTTGATGAGCGGATTAAAACAGCGATTCAAATTGCGGAAGAGAAGGGCATATATGTAGAGTTCCGTACAGAGGATGCCGTGCCCGTTCATCCGAATACGGCGCGTATCGTCATTTCTGATGAGGAGGGAGAGCTTGCCCTTACCGGTATTTCCATCGGCGGCGGAAAAATAGAAATCACGGAGCTCAACGGCTTTGAGCTGCGTCTGTCCGGAAACCATCCGGCTATTTTAGTCGTTCACAATGATAAATTCGGCACGATTGCAGGCGTTGCCAATGTGCTTGCGAAATTCTCCATCAACGTCGGACATATGGAAGTGGCGCGTAAGGACGTCGGCCAGCTTGCGCTGATGACGATTGAGGTCGATCAGAATATTGAAGAAGAAGTGCTTGACGAGCTTTCAACACTTCCTAATATTATACAGGTTACTAAGATAGCTGACTAAAAAGTCAGGAGGAAAATGACATGTTTCGTAATGTAAAAGAGTTAATAGAAATCACTCAAGAAAAACAAATTCCGATTTCGGAAGTGATGATCACGCAAGAGATGGAAGTGACGCAAAAAACGCGGGAAGAAATCTTTCAAGGAATGGAGCGCAATCTCTCCGTCATGGAAGCAGCTGTTGAAAAAGGGCTGAAGGGCGTCACGAGTCAGACCGGTTTAACAGGCGGAGATGCCGTGAAACTTCAGGCATACATCCAATCTGGAAGAAGCCTGTCGGGCAATCTGATTTTAGACGCCGTTTCTAAAGCTGTGGCGACAAATGAAGTCAATGCGGCGATGGGAACGATCTGCGCTACACCGACTGCCGGCTCTGCCGGGGTCGTGCCGGGAACGTTATTCGCCGTAAAGCATAAGCTGCACCCTACGACAGAACAAATGATCCGTTTTCTGTTTACAGCCGGCGCGTTCGGTTTTGTCGTAGCAAATAATGCGAGTATTTCAGGAGCGGCAGGAGGCTGTCAGGCGGAAGTCGGGTCAGCATCAGGCATGGCAGCGGCTGCGATTGTGGAAATGGCGGGCGGAACGCCTCAGCAATCAGCGGAAGCAATGGCGATTACACTGAAAAATATGCTCGGTCTCGTATGTGACCCGGTCGCCGGATTGGTAGAAGTGCCGTGTGTCAAACGAAACGCAATGGGAGCATCCAACGCAATGATCGCGGCGGATATGGCGCTGGCCGGGATTACAAGCCGCATTCCTTGCGATGAGGTGATTGACGCGATGTACAAAATCGGCCAGACAATGCCGACAGCACTGCGTGAAACGGGACAAGGCGGTTTAGCCGCGACACCGACGGGAAGAGAATTAGAGAAAAAAATTTTCGGAGGAGCGCTGAAATCAAGTGACACACCATCAGCAAACTAGTATAGCGGAAATTAAGGGCATTGGGCCGGAAACAGAAAAAACATTGCACGAACTTGGTATCTATGACATTTCTGATCTTCTGAATTATTTCCCTTACCGTTATGATGACTATGAGCTGAGGGATTTAGAAGAAGTAAAACATGAAGAAAGAGTGACGGTAGAAGGGAAGGTTCATTCAGAACCTTCTCTTACCTATTACGGCAAAAAACGAAACAGGCTGACATTCAGGGTGCTTGTCGGCAATTATTTAATTACCGCGGTCTGCTTTAACCGTCCCTACTTAAAAAAGAAACTGACGTTAGGTTCTGTCGTCACGATATCCGGGAAATGGGATAAACACAGACAGACCGTTTCCGTGCAGGAATTAAAAAACGGTCCTCATCAAGAAGATAAAAGCATTGAGCCTGTTTATTCTGTTAAAGAAAACGTCACCGTAAAAATGATGAGACGGTTTATTAAGGAAGCGCTGCAGCATCATTTGGACAGTGCGGCCGATCCGCTTCCTGAAAAATTGAGAATCCGCTACAAGCTGCCTGATTACAAACATGCCCTGCAGACGATGCATCAGCCTGAAACGAGGGAATCGTTACAGCAGGCAAGACGCCGGTTTGTTTACGAGGAATTCTTATTATTTCAGCTGAAAATGCAGGCGTTCCGTAAAGCGGAAAGGGAACAGTCAAAAGGCATCAGCCATGTGTTTCCTGCTGAAAAGCTCGCCGCTTTCACAGACAGCCTGCCGTTTTCGCTCACAACCGCACAGACGCGCGTGCTTCGGGAAATTACCGCTGATATGACATCCCCTTACCGAATGAACCGTCTGCTGCAAGGTGATGTCGGTTCAGGGAAAACGGCCGTCGCCGCCATCGCTTTGTACGCTGCGATTCTGTCGGGGTATCAGGGGGCATTAATGGTGCCGACTGAAATTCTGGCCGAACAGCATGCGGATTCTCTCGTATCGTTGTTTGCAAATGAAGATGTAAATATCGCGCTTTTGACGAGTTCTGTCAAAGGAAAGCGGCGCAGGGAGCTTTTGGAGCGGCTTGCTCTCGGAGAGATTGATATTTTAGTAGGGACCCATGCTTTAATCCAGGATGAAGTGGAATTCAAAGCGCTGAGCCTTGTTATTACGGACGAGCAGCACCGGTTCGGGGTCGAACAGCGCAAAAAACTCAAGAATAAAGGTCAGGATCCGGATGTGCTGTTTATGACAGCTACTCCGATTCCGAGAACGCTGGCCATTACCGTCTTCGGAGAAATGGATGTTTCCGTGATAGATGAAATGCCCGCGGGGCGAAAACAAATCGAAACGTATTGGGTGAAACACGACATGCTGGAGCGGATTTTGGCTTTTATAGAAAAAGAGCTGAAGCAGGGAAAGCAAGCCTATGTTATCTGCCCGCTCATTGAAGAGTCGGATAAACTGGATGTACAGAATGCGATTGACGTATATAACATGCTGTCTGACGTTTACCGCGGTAAATGGAATGTCGGCCTGATGCACGGGAAGCTCCATTCTGATGAAAAAGATCAGGTGATGAGAGAATTCAGCGCCAATCAATGTCAGGTACTTGTATCAACAACCGTCGTAGAAGTCGGCGTGAACGTGCCGAATGCGACGATTATGGTCATCTATGACGCCGACCGTTTCGGGTTATCTCAGCTCCATCAGCTCCGCGGCCGGGTCGGGCGGGGAGATCACCAATCTTTCTGCATCTTGATGGCAGATCCGAAATCCGAAACCGGGAAGGAACGGATGAGAATCATGTCGGAGACAAACGACGGCTTCGAACTGTCTGAAAAGGACCTTGAACTGCGCGGCCCCGGTGATTTCTTCGGAAAAAAACAGAGCGGTATGCCCGAGTTCAAGGTGGCGGATATGGTTCATGACTACAGAGCTTTGGAAACGGCCCGCCAGGATGCGGCCAATCTGGTGTCTTCAGAGGCTTTTTGGAAAGATGACGAATACCGCATGCTGCGCGGTCAATTACTTTCAAGCGGCGTCCTGGAAGGGGAGAAATTAAGCTGATTCTGCAAAATTCGGCGGCTTTCAAAAAACAATCATTGCATTCCAAACTATGAGATTATATACTACTATTAGTACCTAGTCTTAATTGTCCGGATGGTGTTTACAGATGAGAAGAAGCAAGAAAGAACGCCAAAAATTATTGCAGCAGACGATCAAATCGACACCCTTCATCACAGATGAAGAATTAGCGGGGAAATTCGGCGTCAGCATTCAGACGATCCGTTTAGACCGCTTAGAGCTCTCAATACCGGAGCTGAGGGAAAGAATTAAAAACGTGGCAGAACAAACGCTTGATGATGAAGTGAAATCACTGTCTTTAGACGAAGTGATCGGTGAAATTATTGATCTGGAGCTTGACGGCCAGGCCATTTCCATATTAGAAGTAAGACGCGAGCATGTCTTCAGCCGCAATCAAATTGCGCGGGGGCATCATTTGTTTGCGCAGGCGAACTCACTCGCCGTAGCCGTCATTGATGATGAGCTGGCGCTGACCGCAAGCGCAAATATCCGCTTTACAAGACAGGTGAAAGAAGGCGAGCGCGTCGTTGCGAAAGCCAAAGTGACGGCAGTCGAAAAAGAAAAAGGCAGAACGGTAGTTGAAGTCAACAGCTATGTGGGAGAAGAAGTCGTGTTCTCCGGCAGCTTTGACATGTACCGTTCAAAACAATCATAAAGGTGGAGCATGCATGAGAATAGCTGTAGATGCAATGGGAGGCGACAACGCACCCAAAGCTGTTATTGACGGAGTAATGAAGAGTATTGAGGCATTTGACGATCTTCATATTACGCTGGTCGGTGACAAGACAACGATAGAATCACACTTGCCAACAACATCAGACCGCATCACTGTGTTGCACGCCGATGAAGTGATTGAACCGACGGATGAACCGGTCCGCGCCGTACGCAGAAAGAAAAACTCTTCTATGGTGCTGATGGCGCAGGAAGTGGCTGAAAACAGAGCGGACGCCTGCATCTCAGCGGGGAATACGGGCGCACTCATGACAGCGGGACTGTTTATCGTCGGCAGAATTAAAGGAATCGACCGGCCTGCGCTTGCGCCGACGCTTCCGACCGTTTCAGGCGACGGTTTCCTTCTTTTGGACGTGGGAGCCAATGTCGATGCCAAACCGGAGCATCTCGTCCAGTACGGAATTATGGGATCTGTATATGCCCGGCAGGTTCTCGGAATCAGCTCGCCCCGCGTCGGATTGTTAAATGTCGGCACGGAAGAAAAGAAAGGAAACGACCTGACAAAAAAGACGTTTGAATTATTAAAAGAAACAAACGTGAATTTTGTCGGAAACGTTGAGGCGAGAGACTTGCTCGAAGGCGCTGCTGACGTCATCGTCACAGACGGCTTTACGGGCAACGTCACGTTGAAAACATTGGAAGGTTCAGCGTTATCGATTTTCAAAATGCTGAAAGATACACTGACTTCAAGTTTTGTTTCTAAGCTCGCAGCGGGAGTGCTGAAGCCGAAGCTGATGGAAATGAAACTGAAAATGGACTATTCTGAGTACGGCGGGGCGAGTCTTTTCGGTTTGAAAGCGCCCGTCGTTAAAGCGCACGGCTCTTCTGACGCACGCGCTGTTTACCATGCGCTGCGCCAGGCGAGAGAAATGGTCAGCCAAAACGTGGCCGCATTTATAGAAGAAGAAGTAAAAGAAGAAAAAACAGATGAGTAGTCTGGAGGTTACCGCATCATGAGTAAGATTGCATTTTTATTTCCCGGACAGGGATCACAATATATCGGTATGGGAAAAGACCTGTACGAACGCGAAGAAGTGTCAAAACGTATTTTTGATGAAGCGGACGAAACGCTTGAAACAAAGCTGAGCTCGCTCATTTTTGAAGGCGACGCTGAAGAATTAACCCTTACATACAATGCGCAGCCTGCGCTGTTGACAACGAGCATCGCCGTATTGGAAAAGTTTAAAGAATCCGGCATCACCCCTGATTTCACCGCCGGCCACAGCCTCGGAGAATATTCGGCGCTTGTTGCGGCGGGAGCGATGACATTTAAAGATGCCGTTTACACGGTAAGAAAACGGGGAGAATTCATGAATGAAGCTGTGCCGGCCGGAGAAGGCGCCATGGCCGCTATTCTCGGAATGGATGCGGAGTCCTTGAAAAAGGTGACGGATCAAGTGACGGAAAACGGTCATCTCGTACAGCTTGCAAACTTGAACTGCCCCGGCCAGATCGTCATTTCCGGAACGGCAAAAGGCGTGGAGCTGGCTTCAGAAGAAGCGAAAAACAACGGAGCAAAACGGGCAATCCCATTAGAAGTAAGCGGACCGTTCCATTCTGAATTAATGAAGCCGGCAGCGCAAAAACTCGAGGAGGTGCTCAGCGCCTGTGAGTTAAAAAATGCGGCTGTTCCCGTGATTTCAAACGTTTCGGCTGACGTTATGACAGAAAAAGACGATATCAAGAAAAAACTGATCGAACAGCTGTACTCACCTGTTCGCTTTGAAGAAACCATTAACAAACTGATTGACGAAGGCGTCACGACGTTTGTTGAAATCGGGCCGGGAAAAGTGCTTTCAGGCCTTGTGAAAAAAGTGAACCGCCGCCTTAAAACAATCGCGGTTTCTGACCATGAAACCATCGAACTGGCGATTCAAACGCTGAAGGAGGAGAATCAGGATGCTTAATGAAAAAACAGCAGTGGTAACGGGAGCGTCCCGCGGAATCGGGCGGGCGATCGCGCTTGATCTTGCGAAAAACGGCTGTAACGTAGTAGTCAACTACTCCGGGAATGAAGCGAAAGCGAACGAAGTCGTAGATGAAATCAAATCTTTGGGCCGAAACGCGATCGCGGTAAAAGCCGATGTATCAAATCCCGAAGAAGTACAAAACATGATGAAAGAGGCTGTCGCTGCATTTTCTTCAATCGACATTCTCGTGAACAATGCGGGGATCACAAAAGACAATCTTCTGATGAGAATGAAAGAAAATGAATGGGATGATGTCATTAACATTAACCTAAAAGGTGTATTCAACTGCACGAAAGCCGTGACAAGACAGATGATGAAACAGCGCTCCGGCCGGATTATCAACGTATCATCAATCGTCGGCGTCAGCGGAAACCCCGGCCAGGCAAACTACGTGGCGGCAAAAGCCGGTGTAATCGGCTTAACGAAGTCATCAGCCAAAGAGCTTGCGAGCCGCAATATTACGGTCAATGCCATTGCTCCGGGCTTTATTTCCACGGATATGACGGACAAGCTTTCTAAAGAAGTCCAAGATGAAATGCTGAAGCAGATTCCGCTCGCGCGTTTCGGTGATCCTTCCGATATCAGCAGCGTTGTTACGTTCCTTGCTTCTGAAGGATCGCGTTATATGACGGGCCAAACCCTTCATATTGACGGCGGAATGGTGATGTAAAGATTTGTTTTTAAAATTTCATCCTAGTTTCTCTAGTTTTTTAAAAACGAATCCTCTATAATACTTGAGGGGAGGTGAATTGCTATGGCAGATACATTAGAGCGTGTAACGAAAATCATCGTAGACCGCCTTGGCGTTGATGAAGCTGACGTCAAACTTGAAGCTTCTTTCAAGGAAGACTTAGGTGCTGATTCCCTAGATGTAGTTGAGCTTGTTATGGAACTTGAAGACGAGTTTGATATGGAGATTTCTGACGAAGATGCTGAAAAGATTGCAACAGTCGGCGACGCTGTGAACTACATACAAAACCAGCAATAAGCTGATGCTAAAAGTCCCGCCTGACAGCGGGGCTTTAGCCCTTTAATCGTTCGGTTACCGGCGTCTGACGCTGTACGCGCTGCCGATTCCGTTTACGGCGGGGAGCGCGGTGAACCTGATGTGCCTATGGAGGTTACTATGTCAAAACACTCACATTTTAAAGATAAAAAAAAGTTCTATAAAAAAATAGAGCAATTTAAAGAGTTCCAAGAACGGATTTCGGTTCATTTTCAAAACGAGAAACTTTTGTATCAAGCATTTACACATTCATCTTATGTGAATGAGCATCGGAAAAAGCCGTATGAAGACAATGAAAGGCTTGAATTTTTAGGTGACGCTGTTTTGGAACTGACGATCTCCCAATTCTTATTTGCCAAATACCCGGCCATGAGTGAAGGAGATTTGACGAAGCTGAGAGCCGCTATCGTATGCGAGCCGTCACTCGTCTCACTTGCCCATGAATTGTCATTCGGCGATCTTGTTCTCTTGGGAAAAGGAGAAGAAATGACGGGCGGCAGAAAGCGTCCTGCGCTTTTAGCGGATGTGTTTGAAGCGTTTATCGGCGCACTGTATCTGGATCAGGGCCTTGACCCGGTTCAGCAATTCCTGAAAGTGTACGTGTTCCCTAAAATAAACGATGGTGCTTTTTCTCATGTGATGGATTTCAAAAGCCAGCTTCAAGAATTTGTACAGCGGGACGGAAAAGGATCGCTTGAGTACAAAATTCTCAATGAAAAAGGGCCTGCCCACAACCGGGAATTCGAGGCGCTAGTCTCTCTTAAAGGTGAGGCGCTCGGTATCGGGAACGGACGTTCCAAAAAAGAAGCCGAGCAGCATGCGGCACAGGAAGCTCTTGCAAAATTGCAAAAACATCATACGAAACAATAAAATCCCCCTGTATCCCTAGGGGGATTTCAGTATGTCTGCGCCTGATATAAGCGGGTGATTATGATAATATTGAGATACTTATACGATAAGGAGGATCTGGGATGTTCCTCAAACGTTTAGACGTTATAGGATTTAAATCATTTGCAGAACGGATATCCGTTGACTTTGTAAAAGGCGTCACGGCCGTTGTCGGTCCGAACGGCAGCGGAAAGAGCAACATTACCGAAGCCATCCGCTGGGTGCTCGGCGAACAATCAGCCCGCTCGCTTCGGGGCGGAAAAATGGAAGATATCATTTTTGCGGGAAGTGATTCGCGCAAGCGGCTGAACCTTGCCGAAGTCACGTTAACGCTTGATAATGAAGATCATTTTCTCCCGATCGATTATCACGAAGTCAGCGTGACGAGACGGGTGTACCGTTCCGGAGAGAGTGAATTTCTCATCAACAATCAGCAGTGCCGTTTGAAAGACATCATTGACTTATTTATGGACTCCGGGCTCGGAAAAGAAGCATTCTCTATTATCAGCCAGGGGAAAGTCGAAGAGATTCTCAGCAGCAAAGCGGAAGACCGCCGCAGTATTTTTGAAGAAGCGGCCGGCGTGCTGAAATATAAAACAAGAAAGAAAAAAGCGGAAAACAAACTGTTTGAGACGCAGGATAACTTAAACAGGGTGGAAGATATTCTCCATGAGCTTGAAGATCAGGTCGAACCGCTGAAAATCCAGGCATCAATCGCCAAAGACTACTTAGAAAAAAAGAAAGAGCTTGAGCATGTCGAAATTGCCCTTACCGCCTTTGACATCGAACAACTGCATGGCAGATGGTCGGGTTTAAAAGACAAGGTGCAGGCTGCTAAAGAAGAAGAATTGGTGGAATCATCGGCTCTATCCGCAAAAGAAGCGATGATAGAAGAGACGAGAGATAAAATCCACGCGCTTGATGAATCCGTCAACGAACTGCAGCAGGTTCTGCTCGTGACAAGTGAAGAGCTGGAAAAGCTGGAAGGCCGGAAAGAAGTGCTGAAAGAGCGCAAAAAAAATGCCGCGCAAAACCGGGAACAGCTTGAGGAATCCGTTACACATTACACGAACAAAGAAGCCGAACTGAAAGCCGACATTGAAAAACAGTCTGCCGTCTATGATAAGCTGCGTGCGGAAGTGAAGCGGTTAAACGCCCAAGTGAAAGAAAAGCAGCAGGCTCTCAGTCTGCATAATGAAAATGTAGAAGAGAAAATTGAACAATTAAAAAGCGATTACTTTGAATTGTTAAACAGCCAGGCGTCGATTCGCAACGAGCTGCAGCTTTTAGATGACCAGATGTCCCAATCTGCGGTCCAGCAGGCGAGACTGACCGCAAACAATGAAAAATATCTTGAAGAACGTAACGATATTGCAGTCCGCAAAGCGGCGTGCGAAGAAGAATTGGCTGCCGTTGAAGAGGATATTCACAATCAGGTCGTCCGCTTTCGCGAAGTCCAGACAGCATATGAACAGAAAAAACGCCAATATGAAAAGAAAGAATCTGCGCTGTATCAGGCATATCAATTCGTCCAGCAGGCCAGATCCAAAAAAGATATGCTTGAAACGATGCAAGGCGATTTTTCAGGATTTTACCAAGGCGTAAAAGAAGTGCTGAAGCAGAAAGAGAAGCTCGGCGGCATCCGCGGCGCCGTTCTCGAACTGATTGCCACCGAACAAAAGTATGAAACGGCGATCGAGATTGCACTCGGCGCAGCGGCGCAGCACGTTGTCACAGACGACGAGCAGGCGGCGCGGAAAGCGATTCAATATTTAAAACAGAATTCATTCGGCCGCGCGACGTTCCTGCCGCTTACGGTTATGAAACCGCGCCAGCTCCAAACCCGTGATGAACAGATGGCTCAGAAGCATCCGTCTTTCCTCGGCACAGCGAGCGGGCTTGTCACATATGATGCCGCGTATCGGAATGTCATTCAAAACCTTCTCGGCACCGTGCTGATCACTGAAGATTTAAAAGGTGCGAATGAACTGGCCAAGCTTCTCGGGCACCGCTACCGCATCGTGACGCTTGAGGGCGATGTCGTCAATCCAGGCGGATCAATGACAGGCGGCGCGGTCAAAAAGAAAAACAATTCTCTGCTCGGCAGAAGCCGTGAGCTTGAGACGGTGACTGCGCGGCTTGCCGAAATGGAAGAAAAAACAGCTTTGCTCGAAAAAGAGGTCAAAACGCTGAAGCAGGCCATTCAAGAGCTTGAACATACGCTGAGCGGTCTCCGTGAAGACGGTGAAGCTTTCAGAACAAAGCAGCAGGATGTAAAAGGCAGGCTGTATGAACTCGAAGTCGCTGAAAAGAACATCAATACCCATCTGGAGCTTTACGATCAGGAGAAAGCATCACTGACCGAAAGCAGCCGGGAAAAAGAGACGCGCAAATCAGCTCTGGAAGAACAGCTGAGTGAGGCATCCGGCCAGCTGAAAGAGCTTGAGGAAGAGATGGAAAGGCTGACAAAACAAAAGCAGACCCTATCCTCAACAAAAGAAACGCTCTCTCATGAACTGACGGAATGTAAAGTGGCTGCTGCGAAAAAAGAACAGGCGTGTTCGAGTGAAGAAGACAACCTCAAACGGCTGAAAAAAGAGCTTGAAGAAACGCAGCTCGCTCTGAAAGAAACACGGGAAGATTTAAGCCTCCTGACCTCAGAGATGACGTCCAGCACAAGCGGTGAGGAGCAGCTTGAAGAAGCAGCCCATCACAAGCTTCACGATAAAACGAGAACGATCGAATTGATCGCCAGCCGGCGCGACCAGCGGGTGAAGCTCCAGCGGGCTCTTGATACGAACGAGCTTGAACTGAAAGAGATGAAGCGTCTGTATAAGCAAAAAACAGACATTCTGAAAGATGAAGAGGTAAAACTCGGCCGGATGGAAGTTGAGCTTGATAATCTCTTGCAGTATTTACGCGAGGAATACAGCTTATCCTTTGAAGGAGCAAAAGAACAATATCAGCTCGAACTCGAGCCTGAAGAGGCGAGAAAACGGGTCAAACTGATCAAGCTTTCAATTGAAGAGCTCGGAACGGTCAATCTCGGCAGCATCGATGAATTTGAAAGAGTAAACGAACGGTATCAGTTTTTAACAGAGCAGAAAAATGACCTGACGGAAGCGAAAAACACACTGTTTCAAGTCATTGAAGAAATGGATTCTGAAATGACGAAGCGATTCCATGAAACGTTTGTCCAGATCCGTTCTCAATTCAATGACGTGTTCCGTTCTTTATTCGGAGGAGGACGGGCTGAACTGAAGCTGACTGATCCGAATGATCTTCTTAATTCCGGGGTGGACATTATCGCGCAGCCTCCGGGCAAAAAACTGCAAAACTTAAATCTTTTGTCAGGGGGAGAACGGGCGCTGACTGCCATTGCCCTTTTATTCTCCATTCTGAAAGTAAGGCCCGTGCCGTTCTGCGTCCTTGATGAAGTGGAAGCTGCGCTTGATGAAGCCAATGTATTCAGGTTTGCGCAATATTTAAAAAAATACAGCGGCGACAGCCAGTTTATCGTCATCACCCACAGAAAAGGCACCATGGAAGAAGCGGATGTCCTCTACGGTGTTACGATGCAGGAATCCGGCGTTTCCCGAATGGTTTCGGTCAAACTGGAAGAAACAAAAGAATTCGTTCAGTAACGAGGAAAGAGGTTGAAAGATGAGCTTTTTTAAAAAATTAAAAGAGAAAATCACGAAACAGACAGACTCCGTCTCTGAAAAATTTAAAGATGGTCTTGAAAAAACAAGAAATTCCTTCTCAAATAAAGTGAACGAACTCGTCTCCCGCTACCGGAAAGTCGACGAGGATTTCTTCGAGGAGCTTGAGGAAGTGCTGATTGGCGCTGACGTAGGTTTTACAACCGTTATGGAGCTGATTGATGAGCTCAAAAAAGAAGTGAAGCTGAAAAACATCCAGGATACTCAGGAAGTGCAGTCCGTCATTTCTGAAAAGCTTGTCGACATTTATAACAGCGGCGACGAACAGATTTCTGAATTAAATATTCAGGAGGGGCGCCTGAACGTTATTCTGCTTGTCGGGGTAAACGGCGTCGGAAAAACGACAACGATCGGAAAACTTGCCCATAAGCTGAAGAATGAAGGCAAATCCGTTGTGCTCGCTGCCGGAGACACCTTCAGAGCCGGGGCGATTGAACAGCTTGAAGTGTGGGGGGAGCGTACAGGCGTGCCTGTCATTAAACAGGCTGCCGGAAGCGACCCTGCTGCGGTTATTTATGATGCCGTACACGCGGCTAAAGCAAGAGGAGCGGATGTGCTGATTTGTGATACGGCCGGCCGCCTTCAGAATAAAGTAAACTTAATGAAAGAGCTTGAAAAAGTCAAACGCGTCATCGAACGCGAAGTGCCTGAGGCTCCGCATGAGGTTCTCCTTGCGCTGGACGCGACGACAGGCCAAAATGCGATGGCGCAGGCGAAAGAATTCTCCAAAGCGACGAATGTGACGGGTATCGCGTTAACGAAGCTTGACGGCACCGCAAAAGGCGGTATCGTCTTGGCGATCCGCAATGAGCTTCACATCCCCGTGAAACTGGTCGGCCTCGGAGAAAAGGTTGACGATCTCCAGCGGTTTGATGCAGAATCTTACGTATATGGTCTCTTTTCTGATTTAGTTGAAAAAGCCGAGGATTAATGAATAAAAAACGAGTATAAAATGGACGGTTTTATACTCGTTTTTTTATACGCATTGATAGATCGGAATGGAGGGGGCAATTGTTGGACAAATGGCTGAAAGCTGAATTGGAAAGTAAGGTCGGAGCGATAAACCATATGTCGCTGCTGGATGAACAGGGAGGCACTTCAACCGTTCGAAAAATAGTGGCCGGCCAAGACGCATTTCTGCTGAAAAGTTCTTTTCAACAGAAGTATCGGGAATGGTTAATGAGAGAAGCCTTCGTTTTACAAAAACTGACGGAAACTCGTCGTCTGCCTGTTCCTATTTATTATGGGATGATACAGGAACAGCATGCCAGCCATATCGTAATGTCATTTGAGGATGGAATCACCCTGACTTCTGCTTTAAGAAAAGCAAAAGGAGATACTGAAAAGAAAAAGCTGATCAAAAGTTTCGGCCAGTTTCTGCAACGGCTGCATGAAACCGAAATGGTCTCTGGTTTACAGCCGGAATCAGACTGGCTCGATCTGCAAATCAAACGAGCCGGGGAATATGTCAAAAAAGGACAGGCTGAAGGAAGTGCAGAGCTTTTGAAGGAATTGGACAGGTACAGGCCTGTTCCTGTTCAGCAGACAATGATACACGGTGACTGCACGACTGATAATGTGCTGGTGAAAGACGGAGAGGTCTATCTGTTTATCGATGCTGCGGGAATATCGGCGGGAGATCCGCGATATGATGAATCATTAGCGATCAGTCATTTTGTCACAAATGAAGCATGCCTCAATGCTTTTTACGAAGGCTATTGCCGCTATCGTGTATCAAAACAAGAATTCGAGTATTTTAACGACGGTCTATATGAATTTTTTTGAAAAAACTTATTATGTAAAAAGAGCATCCTGCTTTGACAAGATAAAAACTTGACACACGCTCTGAAACCATGTAAACTAAGTTTTTGTAAAGGGATTTGACTTAACAAAGGGGAGAGCTCAAATGTCGCTCGAAAAAACGACGAGAATGAACTATTTATTTGACTTCTATCAGTCGTTGCTGACGTCAAAACAAAAGAGCTATATGTCGCTTTATTATCTGGACGATTTCTCCCTTGGTGAAATAGCCGAAGAGTATGACGTTTCAAGGCAAGCCGTTTACGATAACATCAAACGGACTGAAGCGATGCTTGAACAATATGAAGAAAAACTGCTCCTTTTTAAAAAGTTTCAGGAGCGTAAAGAAATGTTTACAAAGCTGAAAGAGCTTGCTTCCGGGTTGCAGGAAGAGGAAAAAATGACGGCTCTGATTGAAGCGCTTGAGAAATTAGATTAGGAGGCGGCAAACAATGGCATTTGAAGGATTAGCCGACCGACTGCAAAAGACGATTTCAAAAATCCGCGGAAAAGGAAAAGTCAGCGAACAAGACGTAAAAGAGATGATGCGTGAAGTTCGTCTTGCGCTTCTTGAGGCTGACGTTAACTTTAAAGTCGTAAAGGATTTTGTGAAAAAAGTAAGTGAACGGGCTGTCGGACAGGACGTTATGCAGAGTCTGACACCCGGTCAGCAGGTTATTAAAGTCGTAAAAGAAGAGCTTACCGAGCTGATGGGCGGCGAAGAAAGCAAAATTGCCGTCGCCAAACGCCCGCCGACCGTTATTATGATGGTCGGGCTCCAAGGTGCCGGTAAAACGACAACCACGGGGAAGCTTGCCAACCTGCTGCGCAAAAAACATAACCGCAAACCGCTGCTCGTGGCTGCGGATATTTACCGCCCCGCCGCGATTAAACAGCTGGAAACCCTGGGGAAACAGCTTGATATGCCGGTCTTTTCGCTTGGCGATCAGGTCAGCCCGGTGGAAATTGCCAGACAGGCGATTGAAAAAGCGAAGGAAGAGCATCATGATTATGTGATTTTAGATACCGCCGGACGGCTGCACATCGATCATGAACTGATGGATGAGCTCTCCGGTGTAAAGGAAGTCGCAAATCCTGAGGAAATTTTCCTTGTCGTCGACTCAATGACCGGTCAGGATGCGGTAAACGTCGCCAAAAGCTTTAATGACCAGCTCGGTTTAACGGGCGTCATTTTAACAAAGCTTGACGGGGATACCCGCGGAGGTGCGGCGCTTTCTATCCGCGCGGTCACCGAAACGCCGATTAAATTCGCCGGAATGGGAGAAAAGCTCGATGCTCTTGAAGCGTTCCATCCTGAACGGATGGCATCCCGGATTCTCGGAATGGGTGACGTGCTGACCTTGATTGAAAAAGCTCAGGCGACCGTTGATGAAGACAAAGCCAAAGAGCTTGAGCAGAAAATGAGAACGATGAGTTTCACATTGGATGATTTTCTGGAGCAGCTCGGCCAGGTCCGAAACATGGGGCCTCTTGACGAACTGCTGCAAATGATGCCTGGCGCAGGCAAAATGAAAGGCTTAAAAAACATCCAAGTCGATGAAAAACAGCTGAATCATGTGGAAGCGATCATTAAATCAATGACTGTTCTTGAAAAAGAACAGCCGGATATCATTAACGCCAGCCGGCGGAAGCGGATTGCCAAAGGAAGCGGAACATCCGTTCAGGAAGTCAACCGTCTTTTAAAGCAGTTTGAGGAAATGAAAAAAATGATGAAGCAGATGACCAACATGACAAAAGGGAAGAAAAAAGGCTTTAAATTACCTTTTATGTAATCGGTTATACATGATAAAACCGTTGTTAAGAAAAAACACTTTACAAACACTTTTATCATTGTTAATATACTATCTTGTTGAAATATTTTCGGAGGTGCTAGTAAAATGGCAGTAAAAATTCGTTTAAAACGTATGGGAGCAAAAAAATCTCCTTTCTATCGTATTGTTGTAGCAGATTCTCGTTCACCGCGTGACGGCCGTTTCATCGAAACAGTCGGCACATACAACCCGGTTGCAAAGCCGGCTGAAGTGAAAATCAACGAAGAGCTTGCTCTTAAATGGCTTCAAACAGGAGCTAAACCTTCTGATACAGTCCGCAACTTGTTCTCAAGCCAAGGAATTATGGAAAAATTCCACAACGCTAAACAAGGCAAGTAATGACTGATCAGAACTTGGAAGATTTGATTGTCAGCATTGTGGCTCCGCTTGTCGACCATCCGGAAGACATAACGGTCACAAAGGAAGAGACTGATCAAAAGATTGCGCTGCGCTTATCTGTCAATAAGTCAGATACCGGTAAGATTATCGGAAAGCAAGGCCGGACTGCAAGAGCGATTCGAACCGTCGTTTTTGCAGCTGGCGCACAGTCTTCTAAGAAAGTTCAATTTGAAATATTTGACTGAAAAAGGGAGAGGGCCGGCACCTCCCCTTTTTTTACACGTAAAAAAGGCAAATGAACAGAAATATGTTGGAAGAGTGGGGAGTCTGGTCCTATGCAGATTATTCACAGAGTAACCGTTATGCAGGTTCTGACCGAGCAAAGCAAGGAAAAGCTTTTGGCCTCTTTTGCAGAAAAAAAGCAAACGCTTGAACGAGAATGCAGCCAGCTCTATTTTCAGCTTAGAAAACATGAAAAAGATCAGCAGAATCCCGATGTAGCGGAATCTTTTAAAAAAGCCATTGAGAAAAGACAAGACAAAATCAAAATGATCGATTTCCAAATAAGCCAGACAGAGTCGCTCCCGCTTGGAAGCGAAGTGAAGGAAAAGGAGATCGATGCGCTGCTTTCAATCAACGTCGGTGATAACTGGCATGAAAAAACAGCGGCAAATACCATCGTCATAAAAGACGGGGTAGTAATTGAAATCCGCCCGAGGTGATAATATGACAAACAGATGGTTTAATGTAGGCAAAATTGTAAATACCCACGGCATTAAAGGCGAAGTGCGGGTCATTTCTAAAACGGACTTTGCCGAAGAACGGTACAAGCCCGGCAATACGCTCTATTTGTTTGCGGAAGGGGCTGCGGAGCCAATCAAAGTAACGGTCAGCGCCCACAGGCTTCACAAGCAGTTTCACCTGCTGCAATTCAAAGAAATGCCGAGTCTCAATGAAGTCGAACACCTAAGAAACATGGTGATCAAAGTCCCTGAAGAAGACTTGGGAGAGCTTGAAGAAGATGAATTTTATTTTCATGAAATCATCGGCTGCGAGGTTGTGTCAGAAGACGGGGAACTGATCGGCACAGTGAAGGAAATCTTGACGCCAGGGGCTAATGACGTATGGGTGGTTGCAAGAAAAGGCAAAAAAGATGCGCTCATTCCGTATATTGCTTCTGTGGTAAAGGATATTAATATAAATGAGAAGAAAATTAAGATTCATGTAATGGAAGGGTTAATAGACGAATGAAAATCGACTTTTTAACACTGTTTCCCGAAATGTTTCAAGGGGTGCTCGGCTCCTCCATTCTGCAAAAAGCACAGGAAAAAGAGGCTGTCCGTTTTGACGTCATCAATTTCCGGGCTTTTTCGGATAATAAACACCAAACGGTTGATGATTACCCGTACGGCGGGGGAGCCGGGATGGTGTTAAAGCCGCAGCCTGTATTTGATGCGGTTGAAAAGCTGACAGCCGGTACGGACGCCAAGCCGCGCATTATTCTCGTCTGCCCGCAAGGTGAGCGTTATACGCAGAAGAAAGCCGAGGAGCTGGCACAAGAGGAACATCTCATGTTTATTTGCGGACATTATGAAGGGTATGATGAACGGATCCGGGAACATCTTGTCACTGATGAAATCTCCATCGGGGATTTTGTGCTGACCGGGGGAGAGCTCCCTGCCATGATGATTGCCGACAGCGTTGTCAGGCTTTTGCCGGGCGTCCTCGGAAAAGAAGCATCCCACGTGGAGGATTCCTTCAGCACGGGGCTTTTAGAGCATCCGCACTATACGAGGCCTGCAGATTATAGAGGCTTAAAAGTGCCTGAGACCCTTCTGTCGGGCAACCATGCAAAAATACAAAAATGGCGCAATAAAGAATCAATCAGAAGAACCTTTTTAAGACGTCCCGATCTTCTTGAAAACTATCCTCTCACTGATGAGCAAAGAAAATGGATTTCCGAGTGGGAAAACGAATAGATTCTATTGCGCAGGCGATGAAGATATGATAAGATACTACTTGTGGCTTAAGGAGGCTTATCCTTCAGAAGCTTGAAAACGATGTTCCGCTGTGCCTTGCAGTTGTGGCCAAGAGCATCTGTTGGAAGGAGTTGAAAACGATGCAAAAACTAATTCAAGATATCACAAAAGAACAGCTTCGCACTGATCTTCCTGCGTTCCGTCCTGGTGACACTTTACGTGTACACGTAAAAGTTGTTGAGGGTAACCGTGAGCGTATCCAGATCTTCGAAGGTGTTGTGATCAAGCGTCGTGGTGGTGGAATCAGCGAAACGTTCACAGTTCGTAAGATTTCTTACGGTGTTGGCGTTGAACGTACATTCCCTGTACACACACCAAAAATCGCGAAAATCGAAGTTGTACGTTACGGTAAAGTACGTCGCGCTAAGCTTTACTACCTGCGTGAACTTCGCGGAAAAGCGGCTCGTATTAAAGAAATCAGACGATAATGATAACGAACGAAAAGAGCTTGTTACCCGTAACAGGCTCTTTTTTTATATGAAATTTGTAAAAGCAGAACAAGCAACGTAAAATACATAAGAGATCATCGGAACATCCGGTTCCGGTAAATAAGGCAGGTGTCGAAGTCACATGACCATTCAATGGTTCCCAGGCCATATGGCTAAAGCGAGACGGGAAGTAACAGAAAAACTGAAATTAATTGATATCGTATACGAATTGGTGGATGCGAGAATCCCGATGTCATCGAGAAATCCGATGATTGAGGAGATTTTAAAAAATAAGCCGCGCATTATGCTTTTAAATAAAGCCGATAAGGCGGATGCGGCTGTGACTGCTCAGTGGAAGGACCACTTTCAGGAACAGGGCATTCCCTCTCTTTCAATAAACTCCGTTAACGGGCAGGGACTGCATCAAATCGTGCCGTCCTCAAAAGAGCTGCTGAAGGATAAGTTCGATAAAATGAAAGCAAAGGGCATTAGGCCGAGAGCAATCCGCGCATTAATCATCGGCATTCCGAATGTTGGCAAGTCTACGCTCATTAACCGGCTGGCCAAAAAAAACATTGCCAAGACGGGAGACAGGCCCGGCATTACCACTTCACAGCAGTGGGTAAAGGTAGGCAAGGAATTAGAGCTGCTCGATACACCGGGAATTTTATGGCCTAAATTTGAAGATGAGCTTGTCGGCTTGCGTCTGGCGATCACCGGGGCGATTAAAGATACGATTATCAACCTGCAGGATGTGGCCGTCTTCGGGCTGCGCTTTCTGGAAGAGCATTATCCCGACCGCTTGAAGGAGCGCTACGGACTTCAGGAAATCCCTGAGGATATCGCCGCTCTTTTCGACGCGATCGGTGAAAAACGCGGCTGTTTGATGGGCGGCGGAATGGTTGACTATGATAAAACAACGGAAGTCATCATTCGGGACATCCGGACGGAAAAATTCGGCAGGCTTTCATTTGAAACACCATCAGAATAAAGACGCGCAGCGATGCGGGTCTTTATTTTTTCCGCAGAATACCGATATACATAATGTAAGGGAGAAGAGAACGTGAATACATTAACCGTAAAAAGCGTAAAAGAACGCCTGCAAGAGGTCAGGGACGAAAGCGACCCCTTCCTTGCCCAATGTGAGAAAGACCCGAGAAAAAGCGTACAGACGCTTTTAGAGCAATGGCTGAAAAAGCACGCGAAGGAAAAAGCTCTTAAAGAGCAATGGCTGAACATGACGGCATACGAAAGACTGTCATCCAAAAAGGGCTTCCGCCTGATTGCGGGTGTTGACGAAGCCGGAAGAGGGCCGCTTGCCGGACCGGTTGTCGCCGGCGCCGTCATTTTGCCGGCAGAATGCGAGATTCTCGGTCTCACGGACTCGAAGAAATTGTCGGAAAAGAAGCTCGAGGAGTATTACAGCCGGATCACGGAAGAAGCGGCGGCTGTAGGAGTCGGCATTGTCCATGCGGACGTCATTGACCGGATCAACATTTATGAGGCCGCGAGACTGGCGATGGTAAAAGCCGTCAATGCTTTAACGGAAACACCTGATTATCTGCTTGTTGATGCCATGACCCTTCCGCTTGACATTCCGCAGTCATCAGTTATAAAAGGGGATGCCAAAAGCGTGTCAATTGCCGCCGGAGCCTGCATCGCAAAAGTAACGCGGGACCGTCTCATGGCTGAGTACGCCAAAACCTACCCCATGTACGGCTTTGAAAAAAATAAAGGCTACGGAACGAAAGAACATCTTGAAGCTCTTCAGGCATACGGACCGACAACTATTCACCGAAAAACGTTCGCTCCCGTTCAATCTTATTGTTAGAAAAGAGGCTTAAGACATGAACATAAGCGGCGAAATCCAAGCGGCTTTCAGACAGCTGACGGCGGAAATCCCTCCGGACCGGCAAGACGGCGGTAAAGACAGCGGCGCTCAAAGGCTGCTGTTAGGGAAGGTTCTCCGTTTGCTGGACGATCAAAGCGCTCTTATCCAAATCGGCGGCCGGACGATGCAGGGAAAACTTGAAACCGCCCTTCGCCCGCAGGCGTATTACTGGTTTTCTTATGACAAACAGCCGGCGGAAAAAACGGGCCGGCTTCATGTCATCGACCAATTCGAAGGAAGCCCGAAAACCGTTCAGGAAGTGGCGGGAAGACTGTTAAACGCTCTTTCTGTCAAACCAGGCCCTGTGTCTCTGCAGATTGCCGAAACGTTTATGCAGCAGAAGCTGCCGATGACGGAAAACAGCCTCAAAGCTTGCATCCGCTGGGCTGAATCGCTTCCGGCCGCCGAATTGAAAAAAGCGGCGGAAACAATCGTATTTGCGCTGAAACGGGAACTGCCCGCACATCCGGAAGTCTTGTCAGCCATTCATGCCGTTAAATATCCGGTTCCGACCCGGCGCCTCCTCTCAGGACTGCTTCAGGCAATCAATCAGGCTCCGCAATCGGCAAAAGAGCTGTCTGTGCTCAAAGAGGCGGTTTCTGACGTGTTAAACGCGGAAACGGATCTTCATGCAGAACGTCTCCTGAAGAAGCTTGCCGAGGCTGCACGCATGCCGCTCTCAGAAACCGGGCTGATGGATGAAGGAGAACGGACGGAATCAAAACAATCACCATTTGTCCGAGAGACTCGTGAAAACGGAAAGGCAGTCTCAAGCCAGCCTTCTCCTCCGAGTGCACGGGCAAATCCGGAACTTCCTGAAAAAACGGCAAAACAGATTATAGAGAAATTAATGACATCGGCAGAAAAAACTGAAAACCGTCCCGTAAAAGTAACGGCGGAGATCATTAAGGCTTTCATTTCTCAAGAAAAAACATTGAAAACAGCACCTGTTCTTCAAAACGCACATCTGACAGAACAGGAGGCGGCTGTTTTCGAAAAAGCCGCTCAGCTCACCGAATTGAAATATGCAGAAAAACATGATGTATTAAGCCTTTTGCAGAAAATCAAAAAAGGACTGGGCACACGTGATGAATTATCATTCATTACAGCGCTTGAAAAAGGCGTGTCTCCGCAGCCGGAGAAACAAGCGCTGAAAACAGCCCTCCAAGCCGTCCGGACGCTTCAAGAAGCGCCCCAATCCGTTAAACAAGAGGCGGAACCGCTTATTCATAAATTAAACGGCCAGCTGTTTATTGAGCAGCATAACCCTTCTTTTACGCAGATGGTGCTGTCATTTCCGCTGGGAGCGTCCGCGTATGAGAATGACATCACAGTTCTCTTTAAAGGACGGAAGAAGCCGGACGGAAAACTCGATCCGTCACATTGCAGGCTCCTGTTTTTGCTGCACCTTGAAACACTGCAAGAAACCGTTGTGGACTGCATGATTCAGCAAAATGTAATGACCATTACGGTTGAGACTGATTTTGAGCTTCAGGCGGCCATCGACCCTCTCGTACCGGCTTTAAAAGAAGCCGTAAAAGAAACGGGCTTCAGCCTGTCAGGCGTCACGGCTAAAAAACGGCGCCCGAAAGACCAGAGCGCTCTTGTGGAAGAGTTTATAGAAAAAGACGGCGGAAGAAAAGTGGATGTGAAAATATGAAAGAGCAAACGCCGTTAAGAAGAGCTGTCGCCCTGCATTACGACCGGCAGAAAGACCAAGCCCCGAAGGTTGTCGCAACAGGCAGGGGGCACGTGGCGGAAAATATTATAAAAGAAGCTGAGAAGGCTGGGGTTCCCATTCAGGAAGACAGAACCCTTGTCGAATTAATGCGCCATTTGACGGTTGACGATCAGATACCGGAGGCGCTTTATGAAACCGTTGCCGAAATTTTTTCATTTGTTTACAAACTGGACGAAACCCTGAAAAACGAAAAATAAGGACCATTCATTTCCCGGACTCCGTTTAAATTTATATTTTCAATAAAATAAAAGTTAGAATGTTTGGAAGGATATAAAGATTTTGTTTTGAACCCTAGACAATTCTTCCAGTATTATATAGAATGAAAGCGCAGTCTATTTTTAGTTTTGCTACATAAGTTAGGAGGATGGGAAATGAATATCCATGAGTACCAGGGAAAAGAAGTCCTCAGAAAATACGGGGTGTCTGTTCCTGAAGGTAAAGTGGCTTTTACAGCAGAGGAAGCAGTTGAAAAAGCAGAGAGCCTGTCAAGCTCGGTTTATGTCGTAAAGGCGCAAATCCATGCTGGCGGCCGCGGCAAAGCTGGTGGGGTAAAGATTGCAAAAACAAAAGATGAAGTGAAAGAGTATGCCGAAGAACTGTTAGGCAAGACGCTCGTCACACATCAAACGGGTCCGGACGGACAAGTAATAAAACGCTTACTTATTGAAGAAGGCTGCGATATTAAAAAGGAATACTATGTCGGGCTTGTACTTGACCGTGCTACTTCAAGAATCGTTTTAATGGCGTCTGAAGAAGGCGGAACGGAGATTGAAGAAGTAGCGGAAAAAACACCTGAAAAAATTAAAAAAGCGGTAATTGATCCGGCTGTCGGCCTTCAGGGCTATCAGGCAAGGGAAATTGCATTCGCAATTAACATCCCGAAAGAGCTTGTCGGCAAAGCCGCTAAATTTATGCTCGGTTTATACAAAGCATTTGTTGAGAAGGACTGCTCCATCGCCGAGATCAACCCTCTCGTCGTTACGGGGGACGGAAACGTCATCGCGCTGGATGCTAAGCTGAACTTCGACAGCAATGCGTTATACAGACAAAAAGACATTATGGAATACAGAGATTTAGATGAAGAAGATCCGAAAGAAATCGAAGCGTCAAAATACGATTTAAGCTACATTTCCCTTGATGGAAATATCGGCTGTATGGTAAACGGCGCGGGTCTTGCAATGTCTACAATGGATATCATTAAACACTACGGCGGAGAACCTGCAAACTTCCTTGATGTCGGGGGCGGCGCAACCGCAGAAAAAGTTACGGAAGCTTTTAAAATCATTCTTTCCGATCAAAACGTAAAAGGAATTTTCGTCAATATTTTCGGAGGCATCATGAAGTGTGATGTCATCGCCGAGGGCGTTGTTGAAGCGACGAGACAAGTCGGATTGACATTGCCGCTGGTCGTGCGCCTTGAAGGGACAAACGTAGATTTAGGAAAGAAAATCCTGAATGAATCAGGCTTAAACATCACATCTGCGGAATCAATGGCAGACGGCGCACAGAAAATCGTATCCTTAGTTTAGGAAAGAATGAAAGGCAGGGGACCAGATAATGAGTGTTTTTATCAATAAAGATACAAGAGTTATTGTACAGGGGATTACAGGTTCTACCGCTTTATTTCATACAAAGCAGATGCTGGAATACGGCACGAATATCGTTGGCGGTGTAACACCTGGAAAAGGCGGAACGGAAGCGGAAGGCGTACCGGTATTCAATACGGTCGCAGAAGCGGTTCATACAACGGGCGCAGATGCGTCAGTTATTTACGTGCCGGCTCCGTTTGCGGCGGACGCAATTATGGAAGCGGTTGACGCGGAAATTGATCTTGTCATTTGTATCACTGAGCACATTCCGGTTTTGGACATGGTGAAAGTGAAGCGCTTTATGGAAGGCAAGAAAACGAGATTAATAGGGCCGAACTGCCCTGGTGTTATTACACCTGAAGAATGCAAGATCGGCATTATGCCGGGATACATTCATAAAAAGGGTCATGTAGGCGTTGTGTCCCGTTCAGGAACATTGACATACGAGGCTGTCCATCAGCTTTCAGAAGCCGGCGTAGGCCAATCTACCGCTGTAGGGATCGGCGGCGATCCGGTCAACGGCACGAACTTTATTGACGTGTTAAAAGCGTTCAATGAAGATCCTGAAACACATGCTGTCATCATGATCGGAGAAATCGGCGGCACAGCTGAAGAAGAAGCGGCTGAGTGGGTGAAAGCGAACATGACGAAGCCTGTTGTCGGCTTTATCGGCGGTAAAACCGCGCCTCCGGGAAAACGTATGGGCCATGCGGGCGCCATCATCTCCGGAGGAAAAGGCACGGCAGAAGAAAAAGTCAAAACGATGAACGCCTGCGGAATTGAAGTCGCGGAAACCCCTTCTGTAATGGGTGAAACGCTGATTAAGGTGTTAAAAGAAAAAGGCTTATTTGAAACGTGCAAAACGCACTGATCGAAGCAGGGGCAGCCGTAACGGCTGTTCCTGTTTTTGCTGAAAAAAAGAGGAGGTTTCCAGATTTGGATCAAGCATCGCGCTGTTTAATGGTCTGCAGTATTAATCAAATCATTTCCCCGTCTCTTCTATTAAAATGGTGGAAAGCTGATCATTCTCTGTCTTTTTTACCGGATCCGCATCCATTAACTGTTTTATCAGAAGGGAAAACAGCCCCGGAAGCAATTTTTCGGGAAATAGAGCGCAAGGATCCGGAACTTGATGAAGTTCTGTCCGATTACCGCCGCGAAGGCATTACTGTCATTCCGATTTCATCAAGCCGCTATCCAACATGGCTTAAAGCGATTTATGATCCGCCGGCTGTCTTGTATGCAAAAGGGAACACGCTGCTTCTTGAAAAAGGCAGAAAAATCGGGATTGTAGGAACGCGGAAACCGACGGAAGACGGAATAAAAGCGGTTGGGCATCTTTCCGCCGAACTCTCAAAAAAAGGCTGGGTCATTGTAAGCGGGCTTGCATCCGGTATAGACGGATTGTCTCATAAGGCGAGCATCAGGGCAAAAGGGCTTACGATCGGCGTGATAGCCGGCGGATTCCATCACATCTATCCCCGGGAAAATCTCCTGTTAGCAGAATACATGGCTGAACACCATCTCCTACTCTCAGAACATCCTCCTGAAACAAAGCCGAAAAAATGGCACTTTCCGATGAGAAACCGCATAATCAGCGGATTAAGTGAAGGAATTGTGGTCGTGCAGGGAAAAGAAAAAAGCGGTTCATTAATCACAGCTTACCAGGCTCTCGATCAAGGCAGAGAGGTATTTGCCGTTCCGGGTTCCATATTTAATCCATATTCCGGAGGACCTATAAAACTCATTCAAGAAGGGGCGAAAGCTGTATTATGCGCAGAGGATATTGACGGAGAGCTGACCGCCCGATGCGTTCAGTATACGGAACCCTTTTGAAATATCGTTTGACAAACGGTATTGTAATATTTAATAATAGTGAGGATTTAAAGTTGCACATTATTTTCATGTATAAAATGACGTTCATCATAAAGAATGAAATGTTGAAAGCCAAAAAAAGGCAGCTCTAAAATGAATTGATACTTGAAAAGAGAGAGAACACCTCTTGAGGGGGATGAAAATGTCTGATTATCTAGTCATCGTGGAATCGCCGGCAAAGGCGAAAACGATTGAACGTTATTTAGGGAAGAAATATAAAGTCAAAGCTTCAATGGGACATGTCCGGGATCTTCCGAAAAGTCAAATGGGAGTTGACATCGAACAGAACTTTGAACCGAAATATATTACGATCCGCGGAAAAGGCCCTGTTTTAAAAGAATTAAAAACAGCGGCAAAGAAAGCAAAAAAAGTCTATCTCGCGGCCGACCCCGACAGAGAAGGGGAAGCGATTGCATGGCATCTCGCACACAGTCTTGATCTGGATCTCAGCTCGGACTGCCGGGTCGTCTTTAATGAAATAACGAAAGACGCCATTAAAGAATCATTTAAACATCCGCGCATGATTAATATGGATCTTGTCGATGCGCAGCAGGCGCGCCGCATACTAGACAGACTCGTCGGATACAAAATCAGCCCGATTCTTTGGAAAAAAGTAAAAAAAGGCCTCAGTGCGGGCCGTGTGCAATCCGTTGCGCTCCGGCTGATCATCGACCGGGAAAAGGAAATCAACGATTTTAAACCTGAAGAGTACTGGACGATTACCGGCTCATTTTTAAAAGGAAAAGAGACGTTTGAAGCCGGATTTTTCGGAAAAAACGGCAAAAAGCTTCCTTTAAAAAGCGAAGAAGACGTAAAAGCCATCCTTGCTCAGCTGAAAGGCAATAAGTATACAGTTGACAAGGTTACGAAAAAAGAGCGCAAACGAAATCCCGCTCTGCCGTTTACAACGTCCACTCTGCAGCAGGAGGCTGCAAGAAAGCTGAATTTCAGAGCGAAGAAAACGATGATGATCGCGCAGCAATTATATGAAGGAATTGATCTCGGCAAAGAAGGGACAGTCGGGCTCATCACGTATATGAGAACGGACTCAACGCGGATTTCCAATACAGCCGTTGAAGAAGCGTCAGCTTTTATTGATCAGGCGTACGGAAAAGAGTACTTAGCGGGAAAACGGAAACCGGCAAAGAAAAATGAAAACGCACAAGATGCCCACGAAGCGATCCGCCCGACTTCGGTGCTCAGAAAACCTGCCGACTTAAAAGCGGTGCTTGGAAGAGACCAGCTCAGATTATACAAGCTGATTTGGGAGCGCTTTGTTGCAAGCCAGATGGCCCCTGCCGTCCTTGATACGATGAGCGTCGATCTCAGCAATAACGGATTGACATTCCGGGCAAACGGAAGTAAAGTCAAATTCGCCGGCTTCATGAAAGTCTATGTAGAGGGTAAAGACGATCAGCTGGAAGAAAAAGACCGCATGCTTCCGGACCTTAAAGAGGGAGACACGGTTTTATCGAAAGATATTGAGCCTGAGCAGCACTTTACTCAGCCGCCTCCGCGTTATACAGAGGCGCGCCTGGTTAAAACGCTTGAAGAACTGGGGATCGGCCGTCCTTCGACATATGCGCCGACTCTTGACACCATCCAGCGCCGCGGTTACGTGGGATTAGACAATAAACGGTTTGTGCCGACTGAGCTTGGGCAGATCGTGCTGGATCTTATCATGGAGTTTTTCCCGGAAATCATTAACGTTGAATTCACGGCTAAAATGGAAAGAGACCTTGACCATGTTGAAGATGGCCAGACAGAATGGGTTCAAATCATTGACAGCTTCTATACCGATTTCGAAAAACGCGTGAAAAAAGCGGAAGCCGAAATGAAAGAAGTGGAAATTGAACCTGAATACGCCGATGAAGATTGTGAGTTATGCGGCTCCCGGATGGTTTATAAAATGGGCCGATACGGCAAATTTATGGCGTGCTCCAATTTCCCTGACTGCCGGAATACAAAACCGATTGTCAAACAAATCGGCGTAAAATGCCCTAAGTGCCATGAAGGAAACATTGTCGAACGAAAATCAAAAAAGAAACGCATCTTTTACGGCTGTGACCGTTATCCTGAATGTGACTTCGTATCTTGGGACAAACCGATTGAACGAAAATGCCCGAAATGTGAAAATATGCTCGTAGAGAAAAAGCTTAAAAAAGGCATACAAGTCCAATGCGTCGAATGCGATTATAAGGAAGAACCACAGAAGTAGCGGTGAGCAGAGCCTTGCTCACCTTCTTTGTGTGGAAGGGACAAACAACAGGAGATGAAAAGAAATGAACCAGCAAACAGTTAATGTAATCGGAGCAGGCCTTGCCGGAAGTGAAGCGGCATGGCAGCTTGCAAAACGAGGAATTCAAGTGAAACTATATGAAATGCGGCCCGTCAGGCAGACGGCAGCCCATCATACTGATAAATTCGCCGAACTGGTATGCAGCAACTCCCTCCGTTCAAATACACTCGCCAATGCGGTAGGCGTATTAAAAGAAGAAATGCGGGCCCTTGACTCGGCAATCATTCAATCTGCTGATAAATGCTCGGTTCCGGCCGGGGGAGCGCTTGCCGTTGACCGTCATGAATTTGCGCAAAGCGTGACGGATCTCGTGAAAAACCATCCGAACGTAACGGTTCTTACTGAGGAAGTAACAGAGATTCCGGAAGGCCCGACTGTTATCGCGACCGGACCGCTTACGTCAGAATCGCTTTCACAGCAGCTGAAAGAGCTCACGGGAGAAGAGTATCTGTATTTTTATGACGCGGCGGCGCCGATTGTCGAAAAAGACAGCCTCGATATGGAGAAAGTGTACTTAAAATCCCGTTATGACAAGGGAGAAGCGGCGTACTTAAACTGCCCGATGACAGAGGAAGAGTTCGACCGTTTCTATGAAGCATTGACGACGGCTGAGACGGTACCTTTAAAAGAATTCGAGAAAGAAATCTTCTTTGAAGGCTGCATGCCGATTGAAGTCATGGCGAAAAGAGGCAAGAAAACAATGCTGTTCGGACCGATGAAACCGGTCGGACTGGAAGATCCGAAAACAGGCAAGCGCCCTTATGCAGTCGTTCAGCTCAGACAGGATGATGCGGCGGGAACGCTTTATAATATTGTAGGTTTTCAGACACATTTAAAATGGGGAGACCAAAAAGAAGTGCTTAAACTGATCCCCGGTCTTGAAAATGTTGATATCGTCAGATACGGCGTCATGCACAGAAACACATTTATCAACTCGCCGAGCCTTTTGAATCCGACATATCAATTTAAACAGCGGAACGATCTGTTTTTCGCGGGCCAAATGACCGGCGTAGAGGGTTATGTTGAATCTGCCGCTTCAGGTCTTGTAGCGGGAATCAATGCCGCCAAACTTGTGCTCGGTCAGGATCTTGTGACATTCCCGCAGGAGACGGCGATCGGAAGCATGGCTCACTACATTACGACGACAAATCAGAAGAACTTCCAGCCGATGAATGCAAACTTCGGCCTCTTAAAAGAATTGCCTGTAAGAATTAAAAACAAAAAAGAACGAAATGAAGAATACGCTAAACGCGCAATTGAGACTATTCAAACTATTTCGAAAACGATATAGCTTTTCATTGCAACTTCGATGCATTATATGATACCATTTAAAAGCCCTTCGGAGAGGGAGGTCTTCATAATGACTGAGAATGTTAACTTTTTTTTAAAGTTATTCGTTGAATATTTACAAATTGAAAAAAATTATTCACAATATACTATTGTGAATTATGTTAATTCGATTGAAGAATTTGGGATGTTTCTGCATGCTCAAAATATAAATGGAATGAAAGAAGCTGCATATCATGATGTGAGAATATTTTTGACAGAGGCTTATGAAAAAGGCCTGTCAAGAAAAACAATCAGCAAGAAAATTTCAGCTTTGAGAAGCTTCTATAAATTTTTAATGAGGGAAAAGCTTGTTGAAGAGAATCCGTTTCAGCTTGTTCATCTGCCGAAACAAGAGAAACGGATTCCGAAGTTTCTTTATGAAAAAGAACTTGAGGAACTATTCGCTGTTTCAGACAGAAGTCAGCCGTCAGGGATGCGCGATCAGGCCCTGCTTGAGCTTCTTTATGCGACCGGAATGAGGGTCAGTGAGTGCTGTACGCTCACTGTCAGCGATCTTGACCTGTTCATGGATACGGTGCTCGTTCACGGGAAAGGCAAGAAGCAGCGCTATATCCCGTTCGGCTCATATGCCCGTGATGCGCTGGAGCTGTATATCAACAGCGGAAGGCAGTGCCTGCTTGAAAAAGCAAAAGAGCCTCATGATGTGCTGTTTGTCAATCAAAGAGGCGGCCCGCTGACCGCCAGAGGAATCCGGTATATTTTAAGCGGGCTTGTAAAAAAAGCATCCGGCACTTTACATATACACCCGCATATGCTTCGGCACACGTTTGCGACTCATCTGCTGAATGAAGGGGCTGATTTAAGAAGCGTCCAGGAGCTTTTGGGCCATTCCAATCTGTCTTCTACGCAGATTTACACGCATGTATCGAAGGAAATGCTGAGAAACACATATATGTCCCACCACCCGAGAGCTTTTAAAGAAAATTAAAAGGAGGCCCTTCTCATGTCATCTTTTCATGCGACAACGATTTTTGCCGTCCAGCATAACGGGAAAAGCGCTATGTCAGGAGACGGCCAGGTCACATTCGGTCAGGCTGTAGTCATGAAACATACTGCAAGAAAAGTGAGAAAGCTGTTTAACGGAAAGGTTCTGGCCGGATTTGCGGGATCTGTTGCAGACGCTTTCACACTTTTTGAAATGTTTGAGGCGAAGCTTGAAGAATACAACGGCAATTTAAAACGTGCGTCGGTTGAGCTTGCGAAAGAATGGCGCAGCGATAAAGTGCTGCGCAAGCTGGAAGCCATGCTGATTGTCATGAACCAGGATACCTTGCTTCTCGTATCGGGAACAGGTGAAGTGATTGAGCCGGATGACGGCATTTTGGCAATCGGCTCCGGCGGAAACTACGCCCTGTCAGCAGGAAGAGCGCTGAAAACCTATGCCGGAGAGAATCTGTCCGCCAAAGATATTGCAAAAGCCGCTTTGAAAATCGCGGGCGAGATTTGTGTGTACACAAACGATCAGATCATTTTGGAAGAACTTGAATAGAAAGGACTTGAGGCGCATGGAAAACAAACCGTTAACACCGAGACAAATCGTAGATCGGTTGGATCAATACATTGTAGGACAGCAGGATGCGAAAAAAGCTGTCGCCGTGGCATTAAGAAACCGCTATCGCAGAAGTCTTCTTGATGAAAAACTGAGAGACGAGATCGTCCCCAAAAACATCCTGATGATGGGCCCGACCGGGGTGGGGAAAACAGAGATCGCCAGACGGATCGCCAAGCTTACCGGTGCGCCATTTATAAAAATTGAAGCGACAAAATTTACAGAAGTCGGCTATGTAGGCAGAGATGTCGAATCAATGGTCAGAGACCTCGTTGAGACATCCGTGCGGCTCATTAAAGAAGAAAAAATCAGCGAAGTGAAAGAACAGGCTGAAGAAAATGCAAACAAACGTATAGTGCGGCTTCTCGTTCCGGGAAAGAAAAAACAAGCGGGTGTGAAAAATCCGTTTGAAATGCTTTTCGGAGGAAGCCAGGCGGCAAATGATGATGAAGCCGACCAGCAGGAAGAAGCAAGCCTTGAAGAGAAAAGAAAGCGCATGGCGCATCAGCTCGCATTGGGAGAGCTCGAAGACCATTACGTCTCCGTAGAGGTGGAAGAGCAGCAGCCGTCGATGTTTGACATGCTGCAAGGCTCCGGGATGGAGCAGATGGGCATGAATATGCAGGATGCGCTGAGCAATCTGGTGCCAAAAAAGAAAAAACGCCGCAAAATGACGGTCAGAGAAGCAAGGAAGGTTCTGACCAATGAAGAGGCAGGCAAATTAATCGATATGGATGAAGTCGGCCAAGAGGCCGTGTTAAGAGCTGAAGAGGGCGGCATTATCTTTATTGACGAAATAGATAAAATCGCAAAAAACGGAGGGGCTTCTTCCTCAGCAGATGTATCGAGAGAAGGCGTTCAAAGAGATATCCTTCCGATTGTCGAAGGATCTACCGTCGTCACGAAATACGGCTCCGTCAAAACAGATCACGTGCTGTTTATCGCAGCCGGGGCATTCCATATGGCCAAACCGTCTGACCTGATTCCGGAGCTGCAGGGCCGCTTTCCGATTCGTGTAGAATTGAGCAAGCTGACGGTAGATGATTTTGTGAAAATTCTCGTCGAACCCGATAACGCGCTGTTAAAACAATATCAGGCTTTATTGCAGACAGAAGGTATATCTCTTGAATTTTCTGACGAAGCTATTCGTAAGATCGCCGAAGTGGCTTATCATGTGAATCAGGATACGGACAACATCGGAGCGAGAAGGCTTCACACGATATTGGAACGTCTCTTGGAAGACCTGTCGTTTGAAGCGCCGGACGTGACGATGGAAAAAGTCGCCATCACGCCGCAATACGTTGAAGAAAAGCTCGGAACGATTGCAAACAACAAAGATCTAAGTCAATTTATATTGTGAAAATTTAATAAGAGGAATTCTAGGAGGATTATTTATCATGGCTTTACTACAAAAAACACGAATTATTAACAGCATGCTGCAGGCTGCGGCAGGCAAACCCGTAAACTTTAAAGAAATGGCTGAAACGCTTCGTGACGTCATTGATTCTAATATTTTCGTCGTCAGCCGCAGAGGAAAGCTTTTGGGCTACTCTATTAATCAGCAGATTGAAAATGACCGCATGAAAAAAATGCTTGAAGACCGCCAGTTCCCGGAAGAGTACACGAGAAATCTGTTCAATGTTCCGGAGACGTCTTCAAACCTTGATATCAACAGCGAATACACGGCGTTTCCTGTAGAAAACAGAGACCTGTTCCAAGCGGGCTTAACAACGATCGTGCCGATCATCGGCGGAGGAGAGAGACTGGGCACGCTCATTCTGTCCCGTCTGCAGGATCAATTTGAAGATGATGATCTCATTCTTGCTGAATACGGAGCAACCGTTGTAGGAATGGAGATTTTAAGAGAAAAAGCGGAAGAAATCGAAGAAGAGGCGCGAAGCAAAGCGGTTGTTCAAATGGCGATCAGTTCTCTGTCTTACAGTGAACTTGAAGCGATTGAGCATATCTTTGAAGAGCTTGACGGAAACGAAGGCTTGCTTGTGGCAAGTAAGATTGCGGACCGTGTCGGCATTACGCGTTCAGTAATCGTTAACGCGCTGAGAAAGCTGGAAAGCGCAGGCGTCATTGAATCCAGATCACTGGGAATGAAGGGGACGTACATTAAAGTTCTGAACAACAAATTCCTTATTGAATTGGAAAACCTTAAATCTCATTAAGACAAAAGCAGGATCCCTAAAAATGGGGGTTCTGCTTTTTTTATGGACAATAGGTGAAAAGTTGCAGTTTAAAGTTGCTTATTGGAATCTGATCTGAGATAATCCATCTTGCTGTGTGAAAAAAGGAGGAAGAAACAGAAATTCTGCTATTTTCAGTCTTATATTAAACAAATCCTTGTAGTACAAATATTCTAGGACTTAATACCTACATGCAAAATAGATATAATTGAGCACTTTTTTTTAGCCTAACTTCATAGACTTTAAGCCTGTTATTTCTTACAATAAGCATATGGTTTTACAATTCTCGACAAGGATTTTTAGGAGAAAAATATCTGAAATGGAGGTAAGTGGATTTGGACTTATTTTCTGGAACTATACAAAATCTTGAGAATGCCTTGGGGAGAGCGGACATTAAGCAAAAAGTCTTAACTAATAATATCGCCAATATAGATACACCGAACTATAAGGCAAAAAAAGTCTCTTTCCGAAATTTGTTAGATCAGGAAACATCCAATCTTGAGGCTGTAAAAACCGACTATCGGCACGTTGACTTTACGGGTTCGGGGGACGATTATTCTATCGTGTCCAGCAGTGATACATCGTACCAGCAAAACGGAAACAATGTCGATATCGACAAAGAAATGACAGATTTAGCCGAAAACCAAATTAATTATCAGGCTTTGGTTGAAAGAATGAGCGGCAAATTCAATTCTCTGAAAACCGTCTTGACAGGAGGAAAATAATGAGTGGCTTTCAAAGCTTAAATATTTCGGGTTCCGCTTTAACTGCACAGCGTGTCCGGATGGACGTCGTATCGTCCAACCTGGCCAATATGGATACAACGAGAGCGAAGCAGGTAAATGGCGAATGGGTGCCTTACAGAAGAAAGCTGGTATCTCTCCAATCCGGAGGCGAATCATTTTCGTCCCTTTTACATTCCAAGATGAACGGAACAGGAAGCGCGGGAAGTGGCGTAAAGGTATCTGGTGTTACGGAAGACCCGTCCGCTTTTAATCTCGTTTATGATCCGGAGAATCCTGATGCGAATAAAGACGGATATGTACAAAAACCAAATGTAGATCCATTAAAGGAAATGGTGGATCTTGTCAGCAGCTCGAGATCATACGAAGCAAACGTAACTGCATTAAACGCCTCCAAAGGCATGCTTTTGAAGGCGTTAGAAATCGGAAAGTAAGGTGATGTAAGTGGTTAACGCTATTACTCCTTTTCAGCTTCAACAAACCCAAAATACTCAAAACGTAACGAATCAATTAAACCAAACTCAAAAAACTGATTCTTCAAACCAAACAAGCTTTTCGGAGCTTTTAAAAAACTCTATTGATTCGTTAAATGAGTCACAAGTGAAATCTGACCAAATAACGAACGAACTGGCTGCAGGAAAGGATGTAAACCTTGACGAGGTCATGATCGCTGCCCAAAAAGCAAATATTTCTCTGACGGCCGCTACCGAATTCCGCAATAAAGCCGTGGAAGCCTATCAGGAAATCATGAGAATGCAGATGTAGTGGTCAGATTGAAGAGAATGACTGGAATGACCGGGGGTTAACATGAATCGTACTCTAATGCAAATGAAAACCAAAACGGCAGCGTTTTGGAACAACAGATCAAAAACACAGAAGATACTCATGGTAAGCGGCTTGGCCGCATTCATTATTTTACTCATCGTCGTTATTATTTTTACTTCGTCTGAAAAGATGGTGCCTCTTTATAAAGATTTGTCCGCGGAAGAAGCGGGGAAGATTAAAGAAGAGCTCGATACGAAAAAGGTGTCTTCTGAACTTGCTGACGGCGGCACGGTCATTAAGGTTCCTGAGAGCCAAGTGGATGCGCTTAAAGTCCAGCTTGCCGCGGAAGGCCTGCCGAAAACGGGATCAATTGATTATTCGTTTTTCGGACAAAATGCGGGCTTCGGCCTGACGGATAATGAGTTTGACGTTTTAAAGGTTGAGGCGACTCAGACCGAATTGTCAAACCTGATAAATGAAATGGACGGTATTAAAAGCTCGAAGGTCATGATCAACATGCCGAAAGAAGCCGTGTTCGTCGGTGAAGATCAGCCGGCAGCGTCCGCTTCAATCGTTTTGCAGATGAAACCGGGCTACTCGCTTGATCAAAACCAGATCAACGGGCTGTACCATCTCGTTTCTAAAAGTGTTCCGAACTTAAAAGAAGATAATATCGTCATAATGGATCAAAATTCTACATATTATGACAAAAGTGACAGCGGTGCAGGGTCCGTTTCTGACAGTTATGCTTCTCAGCAAGGTATTAAGTCGCAGGTCGAAAAGGACATTCAAAAACATGTTCAGTCACTGCTCGGCACAATGATGGGGCAGGATAAGGTCGTTGTTTCCGTGACGGCGGATGTTGACTTCACGAAGGAAAAACGCACTGAAGACACTGTCGAACCTGTCGATAAAGATAACATGGAAGGCATAGCGGTAAGCGCCGAAAAAGTTGCGGAAACGTATAAAGGCGACGGCGCGGCCAACGGCGGCACGGCCGGAACGGGAAGCAATGACACCGCGAACTATGCCGAGACAAACGGCGGTTCAAACAGCGGGGACTACGAAAAAAGCAGCAATAAAATCAACTATGAAGTCAACCGCATTCATAAAGAAATCGCTGAAAGCCCGTATAAAGTGCGTGATTTAGGCATTCAGGTCATGGTGGAGCCGCCTAATCCGAAAAATGCCGCTTCCTTATCAGCACAGAGACAGGCTGATATACAGAAGATTTTAGGAACGGTCGTCAGAACGTCTCTTGATAAAAACGAAACGCAAAATCAAAACCTGACAGACAATGATATCAACAATAAAATCGTTGTATCCGTTCAGCCGTTTGACGGAAAAACAAGCCTGAACACAGATTCGGCACAATCTTCAGGTCTTCCGATCTGGGTATACATTACAGGCGGCGTACTGCTTGCGGCCATTATTCTGCTTATTATTCTCCTCATCAGAAAGAAACGCTCACAAGAGGATGAATACGAAGAATATGAATATGAAACACCGCCCGAGCCGGTTCGATTGCCTGATATCAACGAAGAGAAAATTGAAACGGAAGAAACAGTCAGACGAAAACAGCTTGAAAAAATGGCTAAAGAAAAACCGGAAGACTTTGCTAAATTGCTTCGAAGCTGGCTGGACGAGGATTAGGGGGAGTGGAAAATGGCGAAACGTGATCAGAACAAGCTTACAGGAAAACAAAAAGCAGCCATCCTCATGATTTCCTTAGGCCTTGATGTATCAGCTTCTGTGTACAAGCATTTGTCTGAAGAAGAAATTGAAAGATTGACACTCGAGATTTCGGGGGTCAGAAGCGTCGATCATCAAAGAAAAGATGAAATCATTGAAGAATTTCATAATATCGCAATCGCTCAGGACTATATTTCACAAGGCGGTTTAAATTACGCCCGCCAAGTGCTTGAAAAAGCGCTCGGAGAAGACAAAGCGGTAAGCATTTTAAACAGGCTCACCTCTTCTTTGCAGGTAAAGCCGTTTGATTTCGCGAGAAAAGCGGAGCCCGAACAGATTTTAAATTTCATTCAGCAGGAACATCCGCAAACGATGGCGCTGATTTTATCCTACCTTGACCCGGTGCAGGCCGGACAGATTTTGTCTGAGCTGAACCCGGACGTTCAGGCTGAGGTGGCAAGAAGGATTGCGGTTATGGACAGAACGTCTCCTGAAATCATAAATGAAGTGGAGCGGGTCCTTGAACAAAAGCTGTCCTCCTCCTTTACGCAGGATTATACGCAGACCGGCGGCATAGAAGCTGTTGTTGAAGTGTTAAACGGCGTAGACAGAGGAACGGAAAAAACGATCCTTGATTCATTAGAAATCCAAGATCCTGAATTGGCGGATGAAATCAAAAAACGGATGTTTGTCTTTGAAGACATTGTCACCCTTGATAACCGTGCGATTCAGCGCGTGATCAGAGACGTTGAAAACGACGACCTCCTGCTTTCATTGAAGGTTGCGAGCGAGGAAGTCAAAGAGATCGTCTTCAGCAATATGTCACAGCGTATGGTTGAAACGTTTAAAGAGGAAATGGAAATTATGGGGCCTGTGCGTTTGCGTGATGTAGAAGAGGCGCAATCAAGAATCGTGGGCGTCGTCCGCAAGCTGGAAGAAGCCGGAGAAATTGTAATCGCGCGAGGCGGAGGAGACGATATTATTGTCTAATATCATTAAACAGCAATCATCATTTTCTCCTGAACAAAAACGGCGCAAGCTTTCCTTGCAGGAAGTCAGGAAATCACATTCCCATCCAGACCGGGAGGAACCCGAAAATCCGGAGGCTCTCATGGCCTTTGCCAAGGCCGAAGCCGACAGGGTGTCTGAAGAAGCGAAAAATCAATTAGAGCACACTCTTCTGCAGATTGAAGAAGAGAAAAACCGCTGGGCGGAAGAAAAACAAAGATTGATAGAAGAAGCAAAGGCAGAAGGATATGAAGAAGGCATGGCATTGGGAAAAGCCGAGGCTCAAGCTGAATACGCCAATCTCATCAGCCGGGCCAATGCCGTTATGGAAATGGCGAGACAGTCAGTCGAGGAAAAACTGGAAAGCGCTGAGGAAGAGATTATTGAGCTTTCCGTTGCGCTCGCTAAAAAAGTATGGCGGCAAAAAAGTGATGATAAAGAGGCTTTCCTTCTGCTGGTCAAACAGGTAGTAGCCGAAGTAAAAGATTATGATGACATCTCCATCTATGTGGACCCTGAATATTATGAGACGGTTCATCAGCATATGGACGAAATTCAGCAGCTGTTATACAAAGAATGCAGAATAAGCTTATATGCCGATGAAAAAGCCGCAAAGGGAACGTGCTCGATAGAAACTCCGTTCGGACGTGTTGATGCAGGCATAGACACCCAGCTGATGCAATTAAAGCAAAAACTTTTAACGGCGCTTGAGGCGGGAGCGGAGCAATGAAGACACAGTATTTAATAGACTCAATTGAAACAGCGGATCCGTACAAACGCTACGGCAAGGTTAAACGGGTCATCGGGCTGATGATTGAATCAAAAGGGCCCGAAAGCTCAATCGGAGATGTTTGTCTCATTTATCCGAAAGGCCATGCGAGAAAAGCGATTAAAGCTGAGGTTGTAGGCTTCCAAGATGAAAACATTCTGTTAATGCCTTATCTGGAAGCGGCCAGCATCGCGCCGGGCAGCATTGTGGAGGCCACTGGCGAGTCGCTCCGCATCAAAGTAGGCGCGGGTTTAATCGGACAAGTTGTCGACGCGTTCGGCGAGCCTCTTGACGGCCGGGCGCTTCCGAAAGGTTTGTCCCCCGTTTCGACGGAACAGCCGCCGCCAAACCCGATGAAACGCCCGCCGATACGGGAAAAGATGGGTGTCGGCGTCAGATCGATTGACAGTCTGCTGACGGTAGGAAAAGGGCAGAGAATCGGGATTTTTGCCGGAAGCGGAGTCGGAAAAAGCACCCTGATGGGAATGATCGCGAAGCAGACTGAAGCTGATTTAAACATTATCGCACTCGTCGGTGAACGGGGGCGCGAGGTGCGTGAATTCATCGAGAAGGATTTAGGCGAAGAAGGCCTGAAACGCTCGATAGTCGTAGTCGCGACCTCTGATCAGCCTGCCTTAATGCGTTTGAAAGCGGCGTATACGGCCACCGCCATTGCGGAGTACTTCCGCGATAAAGGCCGGAATGTGATGTTCATGATGGACTCCGTCACGAGGGTCGCGATGGCTCAGCGGGAAATCGGCCTGGCAGCGGGAGAACCTCCGACAACAAAAGGATATACACCTTCTGTGTTCGCTATTTTGCCCCGTTTGCTGGAAAGAACGGGCGCGAATGAACAAGGAACGGTAACCGCTTTTTATACGGTTCTCGTAGACGGAGATGACATGAACGAACCGATTGCCGATACGGTGCGCGGAATATTAGACGGGCATATCGTTCTCGATCGGGCGCTTGCCAACAAAGGGCAGTTCCCGGCCGTGAACATCCTGAAAAGCATCAGCAGGGTCATGTCTAATATTTCAGACACAGCGCATATAGAGGCGGCCAACAAATTCCGCGATCTTCTGTCAACTTATCAAAACTCTGAAGATCTCATTAATATCGGAGCTTACAAAAGAGGGTCATCTAGAGAAATTGATGAAGCGATTCAGTTTTATCCGCAGCTTATTCAATTTTTAAAACAAGGAACGGAAGAACCTGCTCAATTGGAAGACAGCATTGCGGCATTGACGAGTCTGACAGGAAAAGAGGAATAAACATCGTGGCATACCAATTCAGATTTCAAAAGCTGCTGGAATTAAAAGAGAATGAAAAAGACCAAACATTGACTGAATACAGACAATCGGTTTCTGAATTTGAGACAGTGGCTGAAAAACTATATGAAAATATGAGCAAAAAAGAATTGCTCGAAAAAGACAAAGAATCAAAGCTGAAATGCGGGATGAGCGTTCAGGAAATGAGACATTATCAGCAATTCGTTTCCAATCTTGAGAACACCATCTATCATTATCAAAAGCTTGTCATCATGAAACGAAATGAAATGAATGAGAAGCAGGAACAGCTCACCGAAAAAAACATTGAAGTAAAGAAATTTGAAAAAATGCGGGAAAAACAATTTAATATGTTCGCACTTGAAGACAAAGCTGCAGAGATGAGGGAAATGGACGACATTTCAATCAAGCAGTTTATGATTCAGGGGCATTAGGAGCGAATGAAATGGCCGATAAAGAAAAGAGATCTGGAAAGTTCGGTTCAATCCTGCTTTTTATCATGATCCCGCTGATTTTTCTGATCATCGTCGCAAGCATCATCCTTTGGGCTGCCGGCGTTGATGTGATGAAGCCGATTCAGGAAACAGCCGCTAAAACGCCTGTTTTAAAAGAATTGGTTCCCGAAACGAAAGAAATGAAAAGCGCGGCGGAAAAGCAGAAGGAAGACAGAACGGCTTCTCTTGAAAAGACCATAAAGGAACAAAAAAGTGAAATTAACATTTTGAATAAAGATTTAGACACAAGCAAGTCCGAAATCGATAATCTGAATCAGAAAATCCGTTCACTGAAACAGGAAGCTGAACAGCAGCAGAAAACGAAGACGGATGAAACGAAAAAAGACGCTGCGGATTCAGCCGGAAAAGATAAAATGATCAACATCTATAAAAGTATGGACAGCGGTAAAGCGGCAAGCATTATCGTAAAGCTGAAAGAAAAAGAAGCCCTCGATATTTTAAACGGATTAAGTAAAAAGCAGCTTGCTGAAATCTTGACGAAAATGACTCCTGAACAAGCGGCTAAATATACAGAAAAACTATCCGCTGACGGAAATAAGGAGTGATGTAAGTTGAAGCTGCTTGAATTAACGGGTAATCGTACGCAGACTGTGCAAAACAGCAATGTGAAGATGAATGTAAACAGCTTAGGTCTATTTCAGAACTGGCTCCTGTCGGAAATCACTTCTCCCCGGCAGCCCGGAGATGAAACAAAAACAAGTGACGCAGAGCTGAATGATGCCCTATCGAAAATCGGTGATTGGCTGAAAGCCGGCCCGGAAGATAAAGAATTGCAGCTAAAACAGCTGCTTGAGGCGGTAAAAGCTCTTGAAGGAAAGCAGACGGCTGAAACAGCTCTTCCTTTATTGAAACAGCTTGCCGAATCTGTTGAAGACATGTTAGCGGGAAAAAAGCATGGGGCGAAGCCTGAAACGGATGAGCCGGATTCTTTCGCAAAAGACGGGGATTCCGTCAAGGATGCGCTTGAGAAGGGTCTGCTTTTCATTCAAGAAGCCGTATCCCAGCTCTTCACATCTCAGCAGGAACTGCCGGACAGCGCGCAGGCAAAGGCGGTTTACCAGGAAGGCGCCCGTTTATTAGAGGCATTGAAAAAACAAGGTGTCCCAGACCGCGTGATTCAAGACCTGCGGCAGACATTTTTTCCGAAAAACGAATCTGCATCTAAACTTTACTCCATGACAGCCGCTGAGCTGAAGAGCTTTCAAAGCGTCGCGGAGCAGCTTGCGGGCCTTTCTCAAAAGGGAACAAAGGAATGGGATATGGCTGAAACTGAGCTGAAAGCTTTTGTGTTATCTCAATCATCTGAATCATCCCAAGAGTCAGCCGGAAAAACAGAACAGCAAAACGGCGGCACGGTTTCTCACGCAAAGGCGCCTGACAGCAAATTGTCTGCACATATACTGTTTTCGGGAACGAGAAGCCTTGCCGGCATTCAGCAAACGTCCGCAGGAGCTGAACAGCAGCCGGCAGAAAATAAACCGTTAACGGATCAGGTCATCAGCGGCTGGAAACAGATGAAATACACGCCTTTCGGGAAAACAACCGGAAGCTTTACGATTCGTCTTAATCCCGAGAACCTCGGATTTGTCACAATTAAGGTGACAAACGAAAACGGGATGTTTCAAAGCAAAATAATCGCATCCAGCCAGTCCGCGAAAGAGCTGCTGGAACAGCATCTTCCTCAGCTGAAACAGTCGCTTCCGAATATGTCGGTCCAGGTCGACCGTTTTACAGTCCCGCTTCAAAGCGGGGATCAGCAGCCTGTTTACGGGCAGACGGCCGATCACAATAAACAGCAGCATCAGGGACAGAGAGAGCAGAAGAACCAGCAGCAGTCAGGCGATTTCGGAGATATGCTGGAGGAGCTTTCTCTCAATGAAATGGAGGAAGAATAGTTGACATCAGTAAACTCAGATTATGCCGCGGCGGGCGCTTCAACCACTTCAAGCGCGAAGAGCACCTCCGCAGTAAACAGCAGCACGAATTTAGGGAAAGACGAATTTCTGAAGATCTTAATGACACAGGTTCAAAACCAGGACCCGCTCAATCCGGTTGATGACAAAGAATTTATCAGCCAGATGGCGACATTTTCTTCATTGGAGCAAATGATGAATATGAATACGACGATGACTAAATTTGTAGAAAATCAAGATCCGTTTACGATGTATGTGAACTGGATCGGCAAAAATGTCACATTCAGCGACAGCGACGGGAAGGATCAGACAAGCCCAGTCAATTCAGTCAAGCATTCAAACGGCAATTACGTGCTCGTGCTTGAAAATGGCAAAGAGGTCAGTCCGTGGAATGTCACGGCCGTCAGCGAAACATCTAAATAATAAGAAACTCAGGGGGAATTTAACATGTTACGTTCATTATATTCCGGTATCAGCGGCATGAAAAACTTTCAGACAAAACTAGATGTAATCGGCAATAACATCGCCAACGTCAACACAGTGGGATTTAAGAAAAGCCGCGTTACATTTAAAGATATGATCAGCCAGACAGTCGCCGGCGGTTCAAACGTGACCAATTCAAAACAAATCGGCTTAGGTGCCGCGACTTCTTCCATTGATGTCGTTCATTCAACCGGCGCCCCGCAGGCTACACAGAATAAAACCGACCTAGCCATTGACGGAGACGGCTACTTTCAGATTAATACAGGTGCGGGAATTGTTTACACACGTGCGGGGAATTTCGGAAAGGACAATCAAGGGAACCTTGTTACGACTGACGGATACTATCTTGAAAAAATCGGCGGCGGCAAAATCAATATTCCGACTGATGCGAAAGATTACAGCATCGGTGCAGACGGAACCGTTACATACACTGATGCAGGGGATGAGGTTCATGATGCCGGACAAATCGGTCTGGTCACGTTCCCTAACAGCGCCGGTCTGGAAAAAATCGGAGGAAACCTTTACAGAGAATCATTAAGTTCAGGAGCTGCAAGCGCAGTCACCACTCCGGGCGAAAACGGAACGGGTAAGCTTTTGGCAGGCTATCTTGAAATGTCAAATGTAGATCTGACAGATGAATTTACCGAAATGATCGTTGCTCAGCGCGGTTTCCAATCAAACTCAAAAATCATTACGACTTCAGATGAAATCCTTCAGGAGCTGGTTAATCTGAAACGGTAAGGAGGGAGGAGAGGCGGTTAGGCCGCTTCTCCGGATTGCATGATTCAAGTCACCCGTTTAAACGGCCAGCCTTTTACGCTGAACGCGCTGTTTATCGAACAGATTGAGTGCTTCCCCGACACGACGATTACACTGTCCAACGGCAAAAAGTTCGTAGTGAAAGAACCGGAAGAAGCAGTTCTCAAAAAAGTCATATCGTTTTACCATAGCATACAAATATTTTCACTGGATCAGGGAATAGAGGAAGAAGAATGAAGAAAAAATTAGTCATCATTTTGCTGATTATTTTAATTGTCATCGCCGGCCTCGGAACGGCAGCATATTTTGTCGTCAGCGGAAATTCCGGCAAAGATAAAAAGCCGACAATTGACGAAGTCGTTGCAGCCACTGTGTCTGTCGACGATATCACGACAAACTTAAAGTCTGACAGCATCATCCGTATCGGCATCAAGCTTGAAACCGACTCGGCTAAAGCGAAGGAAGAACTTGAAAAACGCGATTTTCAGGTGAAAGACAACATCATTTCCATTTTAGCCGGCACAAGCGCCGGAGAGATTGAGGGAGATAAAGGAAGAGAAGCGTTTAAACAATCATTAAAAGAGAAAGTAAACAGCTATCTCCAAGAAGGAAAAGTTCAGAAAGTGTACATTACCTCCTTTAATCTGCAATAAAAACAAATTTGACAGAATACGGAGGTGAAGAAAATGTCAGGAGAAGTTCTCTCCCAAAATGAAATAGACGCACTGCTTTCCGCCATTTCCACGGGTGAGGCGGATGCGGAAGAGCTGAAAAAGGAAGTTAAAGAGAAGAAAGTAAAGGTATATGATTTTAAACGGGCTCTCAGATTCTCGAAAGATCAGATACGCAGTTTAACCCGGATACATGATAACTTTGCGAGGCTTCTCACAACACACTTTTCCGCCAAGCTCAGAACGTATATTCATATATCCGTCAGCTCAGTTGACCAGGTGCCGTATGAAGAATTTATCCGTTCCATACCGAACATGACGATTTTAAATTTATTCGATGTTCATCCGATGGAAGGCAGAATCATGATGGAGGTTAATCCCACCATCGCATACGCAATGCTTGACCGCGTCATGGGAGGCATCGGCATCACTCATAACAAAGCTGACAGCCTTACGGAAATTGAAACGAATATTATTTCTAACTTATTTGAAAATGCACTGGGCAACTACAAAGAAGCGTGGCAATCGATTGCTGATATTGACCCTGAAATGACTGAATTTGAAGTGAATCCTCAGTTTGTACAGATGGTTTCCCCAAATGAAACAGTCGTTGTCATTTCTCTCAATACGCAGATAGGTGAAATCAGCGGTGTCATTAATCTTTGTATTCCCCATGTCGTACTTGAGCCGATTATCCCTAAGCTTTCCGTACATTATTGGATGCAATCAGACCGGAATGAAGCGAAGCCCGAAGAAACGAAGTTGCTTGAAAAGCGCATCATGACGGCTCAAATTCCCGTTGTGGCTCTCTTGGGCGCTTCTGAACTGACAATAGAAGAATTTTTAAGTTTGGAAGTCGGGGACTGTATAACTCTGGACAAATCAGTGACTGATCCTCTTACTGTATTGGTCGGAAACAAACCGAAGTTTTTAGGGCAGGCCGGCCGGGTGAATCGAAGACAGGCAGTGCAAATTTTAGATCACGACATAAGAGGTGAACAAGATGAACAATAGATTATCTCAAGATGAAATCGATGCTCTTCTTAACGGCACAAACAGTCACTCAGAGGATACAGAACAGCCTCAAGGGGCGAACTTGTCTGAACTTGAGCGCGATGCGATCGGAGAAATCGGGAATATTTCGTTCGGCAGCTCGGCTACGGCGCTGTCCACTCTTTTAAATCAAAAAGTGGACATTACGACACCGAGTGTGACCGTCATTTCAAAAAGCAAAATCAGTGATGAATTTCCTCATCCGTATGTTGCCATTGAAGTGAACTATACAGAAGGCTTTGACGGCAGCAATTTGCTCGTCGTCGAACAAAGCGACGCGGCTATCATCGCGGATTTGATGATCGGCGGGGACGGCCGGGGCGCCGATCCGTCACTCGGTGAAATCCACCTGAGCGCCGTGCAGGAAGCAATGAATCAAATGATGGGCTCGGCTGCTACGTCAATGTCGACCGTGTTCAGTAAAAAGATTGACATTTCTCCGCCAAGGGTTGAACTTCTGGATGTGACGGAAGAAAAAGGGACTGACAGAATACCTGAGGATGACCTGCTCGTAAAAGTGTCATTCCGTCTGAAAGTCGGCGAATTAATCGATTCGAGTATCATGCAGCTTTATCCGATTACGTTTGCGAAAGATCTGATCGCAGACCTGATGACTGCAGACCAGCATGAGTCAGAGGCCGCAGAAACCGTATCAGTACCACAGGAAACATACGAAACGCCGCAGCCGGAACCTGCCATGCAGCCGGAGCCGCAGGCAAAACCCGAGCTTTCGAAGAGACAGGGAACCGCAAAAAAAGCTGCTCCTGTTCAAGTCGCTCCGGTAGAATTCCAGGCATTTGATCATAACGAAGCGGCGCAAGGATCAAGGAATAACCTTGATATGCTGATGGATATTCCGCTTTCCGTTACGGTTGAGCTCGGCAGAACGAAGAGAAGCGTCAAAGAAATCCTTGAACTTTCTGCGGGAAGCATTATTGAGCTTGACAAGCTGGCTGGTGAACCTGTTGACATCCTGGTCAACCAGCGGATCGTAGCAAAGGGCGAGGTCGTTGTCATAGAAGAAAACTTCGGCGTGAGAGTCACTGATATTTTAAGTCAGGCAGACCGCCTTAACAATTTAAAATAAGCGAACATAGAGGAGAGAAACAGATTATGGCACACAGAATTTTAATTGTAGACGATGCAGCATTTATGAGAATGATGATCAAAGATATTTTAGTGAAGAACGGTTTTGACGTTGTAGCTGAAGCTTCAGACGGAGCGCAGGCAGTCGAAAAATTCAAAGAGCATTCCCCCGACCTAGTGACAATGGATATTACAATGCCTGAAATGGACGGGATTACAGCTCTAAAGGAAATTAAACAAATCGATCCGCAGGCGAAAATCATCATGTGTTCGGCTATGGGCCAGCAGTCAATGGTTATTGACGCGATTCAAGCCGGCGCAAAAGACTTTATCGTGAAACCGTTCCAAGCGGACCGCGTGCTTGAAGCCATTAATAAAACATTAAGCTAAAGGGTGTACGACTGTTGAAAAAGAGTCATGGTTTACTAGCTTTGATTTGTTGTTTCGTTTTACTCAATGTACATCCGTTCCCTGCTTTTGCGGCGGAGTCTGACAATTCCACCGTCAACGAATGGTTTGACAAACAATCAACAAACAAAACAGAGAAAAAAAGCGATACATCGAAACAAACGGCTGATCAAGAGATAGGGGATGCTTCTGCATCTTCTGTCTCCGCTTTTGATTTTGTAAAGATGATTGGGGCGTTATTATTCGTCATTCTGCTGATCTATGGATTTGTCAAACTGATGAATAGAAGAAACCGTCTGCTGAAGCCGTTTCAATATGTAGAAAATATCGGCGGAACATCAGTCGGCCAAAACCGTTCCGTGCAGCTGATTAAAGTGGGAAACAGTGTTCTCGTAGTCGGTGTGGGCGAAACGATACAGCTTTTAAAAGAAATTGAAGATGAAAAAGAGCGCGAGGCGATTCTGAGCCAATACGAAGAGTCGATGTCTTCAAAAGTGGAATGGACCAAGCTCGTAAATCCGCGTAAGGATGGAGAAAAAAAGCCGCAAACGATGCTTCCGTCGTTTTCAAAAGCGCTGAAAGAACAGCTGAACGAGCTGAAACAAAGCCGTTCTGAAGGAAAGAAGAAAGGCCCTTATCATCATGAATGAATTTATTAATCTTTTTAATTCAAGCAGTCCGACCGAAGTCAGCTCCACTGTTAAATTACTGCTGCTTTTGACTGTCTTTTCAGTAGCGCCGGGGATTCTGATTTTGATGACCTGCTTTACGAGAATCGTCATCGTCCTGTCTTTTGTAAGAACCTCACTGGCGACGCAGAACATGCCTCCCAACCAGGTTTTAATCGGCCTTGCGCTGTTTTTGACGTTTTTTATTATGGCGCCGACTTTTTCAGAGGTTAATAAGGAAGCCTTAACGCCGCTGATGGACAATAAAATCAGTCTCGATGAAGCATATACAAAAGCCGAGAAGCCGATTAAAGAGTATATGAGCAAGCATACAAGGCAGAAGGATCTGGCGCTGTTTATGAACTATGCCAAAATGAAAAAACCTGAATCGATTCAGGATATTCCTTTGACGACGATGGTGCCCGCTTATGCGATATCAGAACTCAAAACCGCTTTTCAAATGGGCTTTATGATTTTTATTCCGTTTTTAATTATCGATATGGTCGTGGCGAGCGTCTTAATGTCAATGGGAATGATGATGCTACCGCCGGTTATGATCTCTCTGCCCTTTAAAATATTGCTTTTCGTTTTGGTCGATGGATGGTATTTAATCGTGAAATCTTTGCTTGACAGCTTTTAGGGTAGGTGCTAATTGTGAGTTCAGAATTTGTAATTTCCATGGCGGAAAAAGCCGTATATGTAACACTAATGATCAGCGGGCCGCTGCTTGCGATCGCGCTGATTGTCGGTTTGCTCGTCAGTATCTTTCAAGCGACAACTCAAATCCAGGAACAGACGCTTGCGTTCATTCCGAAAATCGTGGCGGTGATGCTTGGACTGATCTTTTTCGGTCCTTGGATGCTGTCGACGATTCTTTCGTTCACAACTGATCTGTTCTCTCATCTGAACCGATTTGCAGGGTAGAATCAAATGAATTCCATCATTGATTTATTTCCCGCTTTTTTATTGGTCTTTATCAGAATCTCTGCTTTTTTTGTAACGGTGCCGGTGTTCGGACATCGGAATCTGCCGGCGGTTCACCGAATCGGCTTTGCTTTTTTTCTTTCGGTGATCTGCTTCAGCACGCTGAAACATGCGCCGGAAATAGAAATAGGGGAACAGTATATGCTGCTTGTCATAAAAGAGGCCGTTGTGGGCTTGAGCCTCGGGCTGATTGCTTTCATGATGATGACAGCCATTCAGATAGCGGGTTCCTTTATTGATTTTCAGATGGGCTTTTCCATCGCCAATGTCATTGATCCGCAATCAGGAACGCAAAGCCCGCTGATCGGACAATTCGTTTATACGCTGGCGCTGTTATTTATGCTCAGCGTAAACGCCCATTATCTTTTATTGGACGGGATTTATTACAGCTTTCAGTATATCCCGCTTGATCAGGCATTTCCGTCGTTTGGAAATGATCACTTTGGACTTTTTATCGCAAAAAGCTTCAATGCCATGTTTATTATCGCTTTTCAAATGTCTGCGCCGGTTGTGGCCAGTCTGTTTTTAGTTGATTTGGCGCTCGGTATTGTGGCGAGAACGGTGCCGCAGCTGAATGTTTTCGTTGTCGGGCTTCCTCTGAAAATAGCCGTGAGCTTTATTATGCTGATCGTTTGTATGGCGGTGATGTTTGTCGTTGTCCGCAACATCTTCAGCCTTACCGTTGAAACCATGCGGAATCTATTGGCATTGGTCGGTGTGACATGATGAGGCTCAGACTGAATCTGCAATTCTTTGCCGGTGAAAAAACGGAGAAAGCCACGCCGAAAAAACGGAAGGATACAAGAAAGAAAGGACAGGTCGCGAAAAGTACGGATGTGAATACAGCCGTTTCTTTACTGATTATCTTTCTTTCGCTGATCGCGCTCGGTCCTTATATGCGGGACAGGCTGCTGTCCTTTATTAAAACGTTTTATACGAAATCGATATCATTACATCTGTCTGCATCTGCCGTGCATGAACTGTTCGTGGATACGGTGAAAGATATCAGCCTCATCCTCGCGCCGATTATGCTGGTCGCGCTTGTGGCAGGTGTCGTGAGCAATTACATGCAGGTGGGTTTTCTGTTTTCTGCGGAAGTCCTCAAGCCTGACTTGAATAAGCTCAGCCCGCTGAAAGGATTTAAGCGGATTTACAGCATGAGGGCGATTGTTGAACTGGTCAAATCCATTTTGAAGATTACTGTGGTCGGTTTTGCCGCCTTTATGGTGCTCTGGCTGCATTATGGCGATATTCTTCGCCTTCCGCTTTTGACTCCTGCGGAAGTGCTCACTTTCGTTTCCAAGCTCACTCTTTGGATGGGGCTTGCGGGATCAGGGGCTTTAATGGTGCTGGCCGGGCTTGATTACTTATATCAGCGTTTTGATTATGAGAAAAATATCAGAATGTCAAAGCAGGATATAAAAGATGAATACAAAAAATCGGAGGGTGATCCGATAATCAAGTCCAAAATTAAGCAGAAGCAGCGGGAAATGGCGATGAGGCGGATGATGCAGGAAGTGCCGAAAGCGGATGTCATCATTACCAACCCGACCCATTATGCGATAGCTTTAAAATATGATGAAAAGAAAATGGACGCCCCTTACATTGTTGCCAAAGGGGTGGACCATCTCGCATTAAAAATCAGGCAGATCGCCAAAGAACACGATGTCATGACGATTGAAAACAGGCCGCTCGCGCGTGCGTTATATGATCAGGTTGACATTGACCAGGCCGTGCCGGAAGAGTTTTTCAAAGTCATTGCGGAAATTTTGGCTTATGTATATAAAACGAAACAAAAAGTATAGTGAATTTCAGATTTAAAAGGAGAGAAAAACAGCATGTCAACAAGAGATTTATCGGTTTTAATAAGTGTTGTCCTCATTGTGGCAATGCTGGTGATTCCATTCCCTCCATGGTTGTTAAGTATTTTGATCATCATTAATATCTCTCTTGCGTTGATCGTGCTTCTCACCACAATGAATATGCAAGAACCGCTGCAATTCTCGATATTCCCGTCATTGCTGCTGTTATTGACGCTGTTTCGGCTTTCGCTCAATGTGTCGACGACACGTTCGATTCTTTCTCACGGAGAAGGGGGAAAGGTTGTTGAGACATTCGGGAATTTCGTTGTCGGCGGAAATGTGCTGGTAGGGCTTGTTGTCTTCATTATCTTGATTATTATTCAGTTTATCGTCATTACAAAAGGCGCCGAGCGGGTATCGGAAGTGGCGGCGAGATTTACGCTCGATGCGATGCCCGGAAAGCAAATGAGTATTGACGCGGATTTAAATGCCGGCATGATTACGGAGCAGGATGCAAAGCACAGACGTGAAAAAGTCGCCCGGGAAGCGGATTTTTACGGCGCCATGGACGGTGCGAGCAAATTCGTCAAAGGGGATGCCATCGCGGGTATCATTATCGTGATGATCAATATTATTTTCGGAATCGTAATCGGCATGCTGCAGCAGGGGATGAGCATACAAGAAGCTGCGTCTCACTTTACAATGCTGACGGTCGGTGACGGTATCGTTTCTCAAATGCCGGCCTTGCTCATTTCAACGGCTACAGGGATTGTCGTGACGAGAGCGGCATCTGAAGGAAACCTCGGTCATGATATTACAGGCCAGCTGTTTGCTTATCCGAAGCTCTTGTATGTAGCCGCGGGAACTGTACTTTTGCTCGGTCTTCTTACACCGATCGGCATTCTGCTGACGGGGCCGATCGCCGGTCTGCTTGCATTCGGCGCTTACATGCTGTCCAAAGCGGATAAGCCAAGCGAAGAAGAGGAAGAAATTCTTGAAGAAGAGGCTCAGGCGGATGAACTGAAAAGCCCGGAAAGCGTTGTGCAGCTTTTACATATTGATCCGATTGAATTTGAGTTCGGATACGGACTCGTGCCGCTTGCAGACGCGGGGCAGGGCGGTGATCTTCTTGACCGCATCGTCATGATCAGACGTCAGCTTGCGCTTGAATTGGGACTTGTTATTCCGGTTGTGCGCATCAGAGATAACATCGCGCTCCAGCCGAATGAATACAGATTGAAAATTAAAGGCAATGAAGTCGCTAAAGGAGAGCTCCTGCTGGATCATTACTTAGCGATGTCACCGACGCCTGAAGATGACGTCATTGAAGGAATTGAAACGATAGAGCCGTCGTTCGGACTTCCCGCAAAATGGATCAGCGAAGCTGCAAAAGATGAAGCGGACATGCTGGGGTATACAGTTGTTGATCCGGCGTCAGTCGTATCTACGCATATTACAGAAAAAATTAAGCAGCATGCCCATGAACTGGTCGGCAGACAGGAAACCAAGCAGCTGATCGATCATCTGAAGGAAAATTATCCTGTGCTTGTTGAGGAAGTCACGCCAAACCCTCTTTCTGTCGGCGATATTCAAAAGGTGCTTGCCAAATTGCTGAGAGAAAAAGTTTCAATCAGGAACTTGGTGACCATTTTTGAAACTCTTGCCGATTACGGAAGATTAACGACAGATTCAGATCTTTTGACAGAATACGCGAGACAGTCGCTTGCCAAACAAATCACGGCACAATATGCGAGAGAGCATGAAACGCTGAAGGTCATCACATGCTCAGGCCGGGTGGAAAAAGCGATTGCAGACGGGGTACAGCAGACTGAACAGGGCAATTACCTGTCACTCGACCCTGAGGTTTCAGACAGCATCATCCGTTCTGTCGCTAAAGAGGCCGAGCAGCTTTCCATCCGCCAGGAGTCGGCGATTCTTCTTTGCTCGCCTGCTGTCAGAATGTATGTAAAACAGCTGTTAGAACGGTATTTCCCTGATCTTCCGGTTCTTTCTTATAATGAGCTGGAAGCAAATGTTGAAGTACAGAGCATTGGAGTGGTGGATATTTAATGAAAATAAAAAAATTTACAGCCGCTTCAATGCAGGATGCCGCGAAGCAAATCAAAAAGGAACTCGGCAATGATGCCGTTATTTTACATTCCAAACAAGTAAAGAAACGAAAATGGCTGGGGCTGCGGTCGCAGCAGGCCGTCGAAGTGATAGCGGTTTTAGATCGTGACGTCAGGGAAGCGAGAAAAACGCCGCCGGCTGCCGCTGAAGAAATGAAAAAGACGAAAACGGCGGAGAAAGCTGAGCCTGTTCAGCCGCCGCGCCTTCCGGATCAAAGTATTTCCGGCGAACTGGCGCATTTTAAAGAAGTGTTCCCTGAACCATTAAAAAAAGCCGAGAGACTATTGAAGCAAGCCGGGCTTCCTGATCATACGCAAAACGCCGTACTCAGTGAACTGCTCCGTTCTTCAATTGTTTCCGGAGATTTAACTGAAGATAATGTCAGCTCCAAACTGCAGGATTTGTTAGTGAAAAAACTCCCTTCGGCAGACAGGTGGCAGGAAGGGATTCAATCAAAATACGTCGTGCTTTTCGGTTCAACCGGGGCCGGCAAAACGACTACACTTGCGAAACTCGCGGCCTCATCAATGCTGACAGAGCATAAAAAAATTGCCTTTATGACGACGGATACTTACCGGATTGCCGCGGTCGAGCAGCTGAAGACATATGCGGAGCTGCTTCAGGCTCCTCTTGAAGTATGCTATTCAAAGGAAGAATGTCTGAAGGCACTGGAAAAATTCGCTGAATATGACCATGTTTTCATTGATACAGCCGGTAGAAACTTTAAAGAAGAGCAGTATATTACGGAATTACAAGAGATGATTCCGTTTGAATCAGGCTTACAATCCTTTCTCGTATTATCGGCATCTGCAAAATATGACGATATGAAACAGGTGCTGAAACAGTTTTCAGGTGTGCCGGTCAATCAATTCATTTTCACGAAAACGGATGAAACCGCCTCACTCGGCTCCGTGTTTCAAGTGCTGTCGGAATCAAGAATCGGCGCCGCCTATTTGACAAATGGACAGGATGTGCCTGAAGACATCCTATCGGCTTCACCAAAAGAGTTTGTAAGGATGCTTTTGACATGAAACCCGATCAGGCAGAGTCATTAAGAAGGAAAATGAGAGAGCGGCAAATGATCAAGCCGGAGCTTTATGAGAAAAAAGCGAAGACATTAGCCGTCATCAGCGGTAAAGGCGGCGTCGGAAAATCTAATTTAACATTAAACATGGCAGTTGCCCTGCAGGAAAAAGGAAAAAAAGCACTCATCATTGATCTTGACATCGGAATGGGCAACATTGATGTGCTGATCGGCGCTGCTTCTTCCCGCACCATTATTGATGTGATGGAGAATCGGCACGCATTGGCGCAATCACTGTCCTCCGGTCCGAAAGGCCTTCGCTACATATCCGGAGGAACGGGGCTTGAGGCGATCTATCAAGCAGACGGAGAGAAGTGGGAGGCTTTTATGAATGGTCTTTCCGCTGTATTAAGCGATTTTGATTACGTTCTGTTTGATATGGGAGCGGGACTTTCAAAAGAACAGCTGCCGTTTATTTTATCGGCGGAAGACATTCTCGCCGTGACAACGCCTGAGCCGACGGCCATTATGGATGCCTACAGCGCGATCAAACATCTCTTGCTCGCGGATGAACGGCTGACCGTAAACATTGCCGTCAATCGCGCCCGCGCCCAAAAACAGGCGCTGGACACGTACAACCGCCTTTCTCATGCGATTCACACGTTTTTAGGCGCGGAGGTGCGTTTCGCCGGCTCCATACCCGATGACCCGTTAGTAAGTCAAGCCGTCATTGACCAGGTGCCTTTTTTAATAAAAAGTCCTCACGCAAAAGCCAGCAGGTCCGTCCGTCTTCTGACGGATGTCTTGTTTCAAACGGAAGAAAACAAACCAAGAGAAGAGAAACCGGCATTTATTGAGAGATTATCTTCTTTTTTATTGAGGAGGACTTTACAGTGATTCGTGTGCTTGTCGTTGATGACTCAGCTTTTATGAGAAAGATGATTACCGATTTTCTGGCTGCGGAAGTGCAGATAGAAGTCATCGGGACAGCCAGAAACGGGGAAGAGGCGCTGAAGAAAATAGAGCTTCTCAAACCGGATGTTGTCACGCTTGATATTGAAATGCCGGTCATGAACGGAACGGATACATTGCGGAAGATCATCAGCATATATAAACTTCCCGTAATCATGGTATCGAGCCAGACACAGCAAGGGAAGGACCGAACGATCAACTGCCTGGAAATGGGCGCTTTTGATTTTATCACCAAGCCTTCCGGAGCGATTTCACTTGATCTTTATAAAATTAAAGAGCAGCTGATTGAGAGGGTGATTGCAGCCGGGCTGTCCCGCGCACAAAAACCTGAGGCGGCAGTGAAAGAGTCTTCTATCCCGGAACGTCCGGCTTTGGCGGGATTTGAAAGACCGAAAGCAAAATCCGCCAAGCAGGCCGTATTCATCGCGACCTCTACAGGCGGACCGCGGGCTCTGCAAAAGGTGATTCCGAAACTGCCGAAGGATTTAAAGGCGCCTGTATTTGTCGTTCAGCACATGCCTGAAGGCTTCACCGCTTCACTTGCAGACAGACTCAACCATTTGTCAGATATTCAGGTCAAAGAAGCGGAAAACGGTGAAGAAGCGAAAGACGGATGGGTGTACATCGCGCCCGGCGGAAAAAATATGACGGTTGCAGAGGAAGGCGGAAGGCTCCGCATCATTCTTGACGTTCATGATACGGAAAGCCGGCATAAACCCTCGGCCGATTATTTGTTTCGGTCGGCAAGCCGCTTATCCGATTACGAAAAGGTAGCCGTCATTATGACCGGCATGGGCAGCGACGGAACCGAGGGCGTAAAAGAAATGCTCAGAACAGGCGGCGTTAAAACGATTGCGGAATCGGACGAATCCTGTGTTGTGTTCGGAATGCCGAAGTCAGCGATAAAGGCGGGCCTCATTCATGAGATTAAACATGTGGAAGATATCGCGGCATCCATCACCGGATGTGTGAAAAAAGAGAGGGTGTGAATCAATTGGATATGAATCAATATTTAGATGTCTTTATTGATGAAAGTAAAGAGCACTTACAGACATGTAACGAAAAGCTGCTGCTGTTGGAAAAAGATCCGGCAGACCTTCAGCTTGTGCATGACATCTTCAGAGCTGCCCATACGCTGAAAGGCATGAGCGCAACGATGGGATATACAGATCTGGCGCATTTAACCCACCTGATGGAAAATGTGCTGGACGCCATCCGCAACGGAGAAATGCCCGTTACATCAGATTGGCTGGATGTGCTGTTTGAAGCGCTTGATCATCTTGAAGAGATGGTGCAGTCCATTATTGACGGAGGAGACGGCAAACGTGATATTTCTGAAGTGAGTGCGAAGCTCGACGTAAATGCGGTGCATGAGACTGCGGCTTCAGCCGAAACAGCAGAACCGCCGGCTTCAAAACAACAGGCTTCAACTGAATGGAATTATGATGAGTTCGAACGGACTGTTATTGAAGAGGCGGAAGAGCAAGGATTCAGCCGCTATGAAATAACGGTTTCCCTGAATGAAAGCTGCATGCTCAAAGCCGTGCGCGTGTACATGATATTTGAAAAGCTGAATGAAGCCGGGGAAGTCGCAAAAACAATACCCGCCGCGGAAGTGCTTGAGACGGAAGATTTCGGAACGGATTTTCAGGTGTGTTTCTTGACAAAGCAGCCTGCTGAAGAAATTAAAGAACTCATCAGCGGCATTTCAGAAGTGGAGAATGTCGAAATTTCTGCCGGTGCGCCGTTAAAAACGGCCGAAAAACCGCAAGCGGCTGAACCGGTGAAGGAAGCTCCGGTTAAAAAGGCTGAGAAACAGCCTAAGCCGCAAGCGAAAACGGAAGAACAGCCGAAGCATCACAGCGGCTCGAAAACGATTCGCGTCAACATTGAAAGACTGGATTCTTCAATGAACCTTTTTGAAGAACTTGTCATTGACCGCGGACGTCTTGAGCAGATCGCCAAAGAGCTTGACCACAATGAGCTGACTGAAACTGTTGAACGCCTGACCAGAATCTCGGGCGACCTTCAGTCTATTATTCTTAATATGCGGATGGTGCCGGTAGAAACCGTCTTTAACCGTTTCCCGAGAATGATCCGCCAGCTTCAAAAGGAATTAAACAAGAAAATCGAATTGTCCATCATCGGAGCTGAAACGGAGCTGGACCGCACGGTGATTGATGAAATCGGCGATCCGCTTGTCCATTTAATCAGAAACAGCATCGATCACGGCATTGAATCGCCTGAAGTGCGGGTGAATAAAGGAAAACCGGAATCAGGTCATGTCGTGCTTAAGGCATATCACAGCGGCAACCACGTCTTTATTGAGGTTGAAGATGACGGGGCCGGCCTGAACAGAAAGAAAATTCTTGAAAAAGCGCTCGAGCGGAGTGTAATCACCGAACGTGATGCTGAAACGCTTGAAGATAATGAGATTTACGAGCTTATTTTTGCTCCGGGCTTCTCGACTGCCGATCAAATTTCTGACATTTCAGGGCGGGGCGTCGGCCTGGATGTCGTAAAAAATAAACTCGAATCACTCGGCGGCTCTGTCAGTGTCAAATCCGCGGAAGGTCAAGGTTCTCTTTTCAGTATCCAGCTTCCGCTGACACTTTCAATTATATCCGTTCTTCTCATTAAACTGGAAGAAGAGACGTTTGCGATACCGATTTCTTCTATTATAGAGACGGCTGTTATTGATAAGAAAGATATCCTGCAGACGCATGACAGAGAAGTGATTGATTTCAGAGGCCAAATCGTTCCGATCGTCTATCTGAAAAAAGAATTCGGCATTACGGATTCAAAACAGGATGCCGATCAGTTCCATGTAATCGTCGTGAAAAAGGGCGATAAATCCACTGCTTTTGTCGTGGACTCTTTTATCGGACAGCAGGAAGTCGTACTGAAATCACTCGGCGACTATTTGACGAACGTCTTTGCGATTTCCGGCGCTACGATTCTCGGAAACGGAGAAGTGGCGCTGATTATTGATTGCAATGCGCTGATCTACTAAAACGACACGAGGAGGTGCCCGAATGACTGCTGAAATCAAGACAGGTGAAAAAATGATTGTGTTTATGATAAACGGGAAAGAATACGCTATCTCAGTTTCCCAGGTGAAATCAATTGAAAAGTGGCAAAAACCGACGAGGGTCCCGGGTGTGGAATCTTATATCCGCGGCGTTATCAATCTGCGCGGAGTGATTACCCCGGTTCTTGATTTAAGAAAACGTCTGAATCAGCCTGAACAGGACATCACAGAAGAGACTCGGATTATCATCATTTCTTATCGTGACGCCGATGTCGGATGGGTCGTGGATGAGGCCAATGACGTCATCACCGTACATGAAAATGAAATCGAATCCGCGCCTGAAAGCCAGACAAAGGAAACGGATGTGTGGATTAAACAGATCGTCAAGCAAGATAACAGGCTCCTCAATATTATCGATGCGCATGCGGTGCTGGATAAAGGTGCTTCGGCATCTGCGTCCGGAGAGCCTAATGCTTAAAGGGGAAAAGACAACATGAGTAAGTTTGAAGCGATCAAAGAAGAGCAGATGGATATTTTGCGGGAAGTCGGAAATATCGGGGCGGGTCACTCGGCTTCTGCAATGGCTCAGCTGCTGAACAGAAAGATAGACATGGAAGTGCCGTTTGCGACTTTATTGACATTTGATGAGCTCGCTGATTTTTTCGGCGGGGCTGAAACGCCGGTCGCCAGTATCTTTTTAAGAATGGAAGGCGACATGACCGGCTCTATCTTTCTCATCATGCCTTTTCATCAGGCGGAACAGTTTATCAGAGAGCTGATCGGAAATCCGGATTTTGATATTGACCAGTTGGGCGAAGATCATTTGAGTTCTTCTGCTTTACATGAGTTCGGCAATATTTTAGCAGGTTCCTATTTAACGGCATTGGCTGATTTGACAAAGCTTGAGATTTACCCGAGCGTGCCGGAAATCTCACTTGATATGTTCGGCGCGGTTATCAGTGAAGGGCTGATGGAACTCAGCCAAGTCGGAGAGCATGCCATTGTCGTGGATACTTCTATTTTTGACCAGGGCAGCCGGCAGGAGCTCAAAGCCCACATGTTTATGCTCCCGGACTATGATTCTTTTGAAAAGCTCTTCGTCTCATTGGGTGCGGCTTTATGAGCCGTGCGGAAGCCGCAGTCGTTAAAGTGGGGATTGCGGATGTTCAAGTCGCGCGTTACCCGGATAAAATCCGGACCTCGGGACTCGGTTCATGCGTAGGGCTGGTTTTATACGATAAAGACAAACAAACGGCAGGACTGGTTCACGTCATGCTGCCGGACTCCGGTTTATCAAAAACGGCGGAGCTCAACCGTGCAAAATACGCGGACACCGCCGTTAAGATGACGATTGATATGCTTTTGAAAGCCGGCTGCCGCAAGTTTGCCCTGAAGGCAAAACTCGCCGGGGGAGCGGAGATGTTTAAGTTTAAAATGACAAACGACCTGATGAAAATCGGTCCGAGGAATGTAGCGGCCATCAAAGAGCAGCTTTCATTGTATAACATTCCGGTCATCAGTGAAGATACGGGCGGCTCAAGCGGCCGGACGATTGAATTTGAGCCAAAGTCCTGCATGCTGCACATTCGAACTGTTAAACAAGGTGAAACAACGATTTAATAAAGGTATGAGGTAGGGGGATAACAATGCAATCCTTGAATTATGAAGATCAGGTGCTTTGGTCGCGCTGGAAAGAGTGGAAAGATCCTAAAGCCGGTGATGATTTAATGCGCCGTTACATGCCGCTGGTCACATATCATGTCGGCAGAATTTCCGTCGGACTGCCGAAATCGGTGCATAAAGACGATCTAATGAGCCTTGGTATGCTTGGTTTATATGATGCCCTGGAAAAATTTGACCCCGGCCGGGATTTAAAATTTGATACCTATGCCTCGTTTAGAATTCGCGGTGCAATCATCGACGGGCTGCGTAAAGAAGATTGGCTGCCCAGAACTTCACGGGAGAAGACAAAAAAAGTCGAAGCGGCGATCGAAAAACTTGAACAGCGCTACCTTCGGAATGTGACGCCTTCAGAGATCGCAGAAGAGCTGGGGATGACGGAGCAGGACGTAGTATCAACGATGAATGAAGGGTTTTTTGCCAATCTCTTATCAATTGATGAAAAGCTTCACGACCAGGATGACGGTGAGAATATTCAAGTGATGATCAGAGATGACAAAAATGTGCCGCCGGAAGAAAAAATCATGAAGGACGAGCTGATCGCTCAGCTTGCGGGCAAAATTCACGAGCTCTCTGAAAAAGAGCAGCTTGTCGTCAGTTTATTCTATAAAGAAGAACTGACTTTGACCGAAATCGGACAAGTCCTGAACCTTTCGACGTCGCGGATTTCACAGATTCATTCAAAGGCGCTGTTTAAATTAAAACATCTGCTTGAAAAAGTAATTCAATAATGAACTCATGGTTAGCGAGTGAAAAACATGTCAACACTATTATGGCTTTTAAGCTTTGTGCTTCACGGCGTACTGCTTTATGCCGTCATTATTCTGTACACGAGGTTTTCAGCCCTCAAGGAGACGGAGCGCCAGCAGAAGAAGATTCTTGAAGAGACGGAAAACACCCTTGCAGCGTTTCTGCTTGAGCTGAAAGAAGAAAATGAAAGACTCGAAGACGCAAAAAGCCGTCAAGCGCCGGACGAAGACGCCGAACCCCGGCCGGAACCGAAAGAAGAGCCTGATATTCCGGACCACATGGAAAAGCTCATCAGTGCAACGGAACGGGCTGAAAGTGATGAAAACAACGGTGCGCATTCGTTTGAAGAACGTGTTTCAGAATTATATGAACAAGGGCTCACCCCCGCGGAAATCGCCAAACGGATGCAGAGCGGAAAGACAGAAATCGAGCTGTTTTTAAAATTTCGCGGCAAAGCTGTAAAGGATTCTTGATTGTCGCATAAAGCTGTGTTATATTATGTCTTGGTGTTAAATACACACGCTTAACGATTTATGCAGAGGGTGCTGCAAACGGCAGTTCTGCACAAAAATGACCTAAGCGGAGGAAAAAAACCATTTTATTAGGAGGAAATCACATGTCAGTTATTTCTATGAAACAATTGCTTGAAGCTGGTGTTCACTTCGGCCACCAAACACGCCGCTGGAACCCAAAAATGAAGCGTTACATTTTCACGGAGCGTAACGGAATCTACATCATTGACCTTCAAAAAACAGTGAAAAAAGTAGAGGAAGCTTACAACTTCACGAAAAACCTTGCTGCTGAAGGCGGAAAAATCCTTTTCGTCGGCACAAAAAAACAAGCCCAGGATTCTGTTAAAGAAGAAGCTGTACGCTCTGGCATGTACTATGTCAACCAACGCTGGTTGGGCGGTACACTGACAAACTTCGAAACAATCCAAAAACGCATTAAGCGTCTGAAAGACATCGAGAAAATGCAAGAAAACGGTACATTTGAAGTACTTCCGAAAAAAGAAGTTGTTCAATTGAAAAAAGAATTAGAGCGTCTTGAAAAATTCCTCGGCGGAATTAAAGACATGAAGGATCTTCCTGATGCATTATTCATCATCGATCCTCGCAAAGAGCGCATCGCTGTTGCGGAAGCTCGCAAATTGAACATTCCTATCATCGGAATCGTAGATACAAACTGTGATCCTGATGAAATTGATGTCGTAATCCCTGCAAACGATGACGCAATCCGCGCTGTCAAACTTCTTACTTCTAAAATGGCAGATGCTATCTTAGAAGCGAAGCAAGGCGAAGAAGAAGCGGAAGCTGCTGAAGAGACTGCACCTGAAACAGAAACGACAACTGCGTAACCTAATCAAAAGGTGATAAGAGGGACTGCCTTTTATCACCTTTTTTCAAGAAAAATGTATCTATACATATCTTGTTTACACATATAAGGAGGAATTCAAATGGCTATTACTGCACAGCAGGTAAAAGAACTGCGTCAAAAAACAGGCGCTGGTATGATGGACTGTAAAAAAGCATTGACTGAAACTGACGGAGATATGGACAAAGCAATCGACCTTCTGAGAGAAAAAGGAATTGCGAAAGCAGCTAAAAAAGCTGACCGTATCGCTGCTGAAGGTTCTACTCTTATTAAAACTGACGGCAACAAAGGCGTTATCTTAGAAGTAAACTCTGAAACTGATTTCGTTGCGAAAAACGAAGGCTTCAAAGAGCTTCTGAACACGCTTGCTGACCACCTTCTTGCAAACGCTCCTGCTGATCTTGAAGAAGCAATGGGTCAAAAGATGGAAAACGGTTCTACTGTTGAAGAATACATCACAAGCAACGTTGCTAAAATCGGAGAGAAAATCACTCTTCGCCGTTTTGCTGTTATTACAAAAGAAGACAGCGAAGCGTTCGGTGCTTACCTTCACATGGGAGGCCGCATCGGCGTATTATCCGTTCTTAGCGGAACAACTGACGAAGATCTTGCAAAAGACATCGCGATGCATGTTGCAGCGGTAAATCCTCGTTACATTTCCCGCGACCAAGTGTCTGAAGAAGAAGCAAACCATGAGCGTCAGATTCTGACTCAGCAAGCTCTTCAAGAAGGCAAACCGGAAAACATCGTAGCTAAAATGGTTGAAGGCCGTCTGAACAAATTCTTCGAAGAAATTTGCTTATTAGACCAAGCTTTCGTTAAAAACCCAGACGAAAAAGTGAAACAAGTTGTGGCTGCGAAAAACGCATCTGTTAAAACTTACGTCCGCTACGAAGTTGGAGAAGGTATTGAAAAACGCCAAGAAAACTTTGCTGAAGAAGTTATGAACCAAGTGAAAAAATAATGGCGGAAAGCCTTGGCGAATCTTTCGCGGCTTTTCAGGCAGTATAGGGGACACTACTTGTGTTCCCTATTTTTAAAACTATATTTACAAACCTTTTTTTCTCTTGCATAATAGGAAACGGCAATGTTTACACTTGGAGGTTATTATGGAAAAACCAAAATACAATCGTATCGTTTTAAAGCTTAGCGGAGAAGCATTGGCAGGAGAGCAGGGAAACGGCATTAATCCGACTGTCATCCAATCCATCGCTAAACAGGTAAAAGAAATCGCTGAGCTTGACGTCGAAGTGGCCGTAGTCGTAGGCGGCGGCAACTTATGGCGCGGAAAAACGGGCAGTGACTTAGGAATGGACCGTGCGACGGCCGATTATATGGGCATGCTTGCTACTGTCATGAACTCACTTGCCCTGCAGGACAGCCTGGAAACGCTCGGAATTCAGTCCAGAGTGCAGACATCAATTGAAATGCGTCAGGTCGCTGAGCCTTACATCAGAAGAAAAGCCATCCGCCACCTGGAGAAAAAACGCGTTGTTATTTTTGCCGCGGGAACAGGAAACCCTTATTTCTCTACGGACACAACCGCAGCGCTGCGTGCCGCTGAAATCGAAGCGGACGTGATCTTAATGGCGAAAAATAATGTCGACGGTGTGTATAATGCTGATCCGAGAAAAGATGAGTCAGCCGTTAAATACGAAAAATTATCTTATCTCGATGTGTTAAAAGACGGGCTGGAAGTCATGGATTCTACGGCTTCTTCACTATGTATGGATAATGATATTCCGCTGATCGTCTTTTCTATTATGGAAGAAGGAAATATTAAGCGTGCCGTAATCGGCGAATCAATCGGAACGATCGTAAGGGGGAAATAACGTTGTCAAACGAAGTATTAACACAAACAAAAGAACGCATGGAAAAAGCGGTTGCCGCTTATTCACGTGAATTGGCGTCAGTCCGCGCAGGACGTGCCAACCCATCTCTATTGGATAAAGTGACAGTAGAATACTACGGTGCCCAAACACCTTTAAACCAGCTGTCTTCCATCAATGTGCCTGAAGCGCGTATGCTTGTTGTCACACCGTATGACAAAACGGCAATCGGCGATATTGAAAAAGCGATCCTGAAAGCTGATCTTGGCGTAACGCCGACAAGTGACGGCACAATTATCCGCATCGCGATTCCGGCTCTGACGGAAGAAAGACGTAAAGAACTTGTCAAAGTCGTGAAAAAATACGCGGAAGAAGCGAAAGTAGCAGTCCGTAATGTCCGCCGTGACAGCAACGATGACCTCAAAAAACTTGAGAAAAACGGAGACATTACAGAAGACGAGCTTCGTGCTTCCAGTGAAGACGTTCAAAAGCTGACAGATGAATATGTGTCAAAAATTGACAGCGTCACGAAGGACAAAGAAAAAGAAATCATGGAAGTTTAATGAAAAACTATGTACAATAGATAATGTGAAAAGACCCTCTCATGTTTACAGGGGGTTTTTTTGTTAATACTGTTGATTACATTGATCATCAGCAACGCAACCTTTTTGGGTGACGGAGGAATCTCATGCTCAACATACTCAAAAATTGGAAGAATCAGCAGAATGCGGCTTCCAACTTAGAACGGTATACAAAAGAAGACATACTGAAGGGTGAAATTCCCGCACACATTGCCATTATTATGGACGGAAACGGACGCTGGGCGAAGAAGCGCTCACTCCCTCGGATTGCAGGACATCATGAAGGAATGAAAGTGGTAAAAAGGGTGACAAAGCTCGCAAGTCAGCTCGGCGTTAAAGTTCTGACTCTTTATGCGTTTTCAACGGAGAACTGGAAGCGCCCGAAGATGGAAGTCGACTTTTTGATGAAGCTTCCGGAAGAGTTCCTGAATACGTATCTTCCTGAATTAATAGAGGAAAATGTACAGGTGAAAATTATCGGAGATGAATCCGCGCTCCCTTCTCATACGTACAGGGCGATTGAGAAGGCCGTAAAAGATACAGAACAAAATGACGGGCTGATTCTCAATTTCGCTTTGAACTACGGCGGACGCACGGAAATCGTCAATGCGGCAAAAGCACTGGCTGAACAGGTGAAAAGCGGCACGCTGAATATCGAAGACATTGATGAAGCGCTCTTTTCCGGGCATTTAATGACAGAATCACTCCAGGACCCGGAGCTGCTCATCAGAACGAGCGGAGAAATCAGATTGAGCAACTTTATGCTTTGGCAGGTGGCTTACAGTGAATTTGTTTTTACAGATGTCCTGTGGCCCGATTTTAAAGAAGATCACTTTCTGCAGGCAGTGGGAGAATTTCAGCAGCGGGGCCGGAGGTTTGGCGGAATTTAGAGGATGGTGGAAATGAAACAAAGATTGTTAACAGGTGTTCTGGCAGCGGCATTATTTTTATTTTTGGTTATTTTCGGAGGATTGCCGTTCACCGTATTTGTTTACGTGATGGGAAGTATAGCGCTTTTTGAGCTTTTGCGGATGAAAAAGCTCAGATTTTTTTCTTTTCCGGGTCTGATCAGCCTCTTGTTGTTATGGCTGTATATGATGCCGGACAAGTATCATTTTTTCGATGCGAAAATGGAAGTAACGATTTTCGCCGTATTGATTCTGCTCAGCTATACGGTGCTCGTGAAAAACACCTTTACGTTTGACGAAGTCGGGTTTATCGTTCTCGCGACGGTATATATCGGACTGTGTTTTCATTATTTTATTGAAATCAGAAACATTGAAACAAACGGGCTTTTGTATATCTTTTATGCCTGCGTTGTCATATGGTCAACGGACTCAGGCGCATATTTCGTCGGAAAGTCGCTCGGGAAGCGGAAGCTGTGGCCCGAAATCAGTCCCAACAAAACGGTGGAAGGGTTTCTCGGCGGTATTGTCATCGCCCTTATTTTTACGGCTGTTTTTCAGCTGTTTGCGCACCTTCCGATTTCATACCCGGTTCTTTTGGTCATCACGCTTGTTTTGTCTGTGTTCGGACAGATCGGGGATTTGGTTGAATCAGCGCTTAAGCGACACTATGATGTGAAGGATTCGGGAAAAATCCTTCCCGGGCACGGCGGCATTTTAGATCGATTTGACAGCTTTTTGTTTGTCATGCCGTTCTTATACTTTCTGCTTGCGCTTTTTTCATGAGAAAGGCTAATATGAAAATAAGACCGATCTGGACGCATAGAATGGGAGTGGCATTTTGAAGAATATTTGTCTTTTAGGAGCAACAGGATCAATAGGGGAGCAGACGTTAGACGTATTGCGCATGCATCAAGATCAGTTCCGTCTCGTCTCGATGACTTTCGGTAAAAACGCCGAGAAAGCGATCCCGTTGATCAGAACGTTTCAGCCGAAATATGTAGCAGTCGGCGACATGGATACATATCAAAAAGTGAAAGAAGCGTCTTTTTCTCATGAATGTCAAATCGGCATCGGAGAAGAAGGCCTGATTGAAGCGGCAGTCATGGACGAAGTCGATATCGTGGTCAATGCGCTGCTTGGAAGCGTCGGTTTAATCCCGACTTTGAAAGCGATTGAACAGAAAAAAACAATTGCGCTTGCAAATAAGGAAACTCTCGTCACTGCCGGGCATATAGTGAAAGGACACGCAAAACGATACGGTGTTCCTCTTCTTCCGGTCGACAGCGAACATTCCGCTATTTTCCAGGCGCTGCAAGGCGAACAGTGCAAAAATATCGAGCGCCTGGTCATTACGGCATCCGGCGGCAGTTTCAGAGATAAAACGCGGCAGGAGCTTGAGTCTGTAACGATTGCCGACGCCCTTAACCACCCGAACTGGTCGATGGGCGCAAAAATTACGATTGACTCGGCTACAATGATGAATAAAGGACTTGAAGTCATTGAGGCGCATTGGCTGTTTGACATTCCGTATGAACAGATTGACGTTGTATTACATAAGGAGAGCATCATTCATTCGATGGTTGAATTTCACGACAGAAGCGTCATCGCCCAGCTCGGAAATCCGGACATGAGGGTGCCGATTCAATATGCGCTGACATATCCGGACCGGCTGCCTCTGCCTGAAACAAAAAGGCTTGAATTATGGGAGATCGGAAGCCTCCATTTTGCGAAAGCTGACTTTGAAAGGTTCCGCTGCTTACAATTTGCCTTTGAATCAGGTAAAATAGGGGGAACGATGCCGACGGTTTTAAATGCGGCCAACGAAGAAGCCGTTGCCGCTTTTCTTGCCGGACGGATTTCATTCTTATCGATTGAGGACCTGATTGAAAAAGCATTGGACCGCCACAGCGTAATTCAGGATCCGAGTCTTGCGGATATCCAAGAAGTGGACAAAGACACCCGGGGATACGTTAATTCAATACTCACATAAGGTGGTATGTTCGTGAATACAGTTATCGCGTTTATTATTATTTTCGGAACGCTCGTTTTTTTCCATGAGCTGGGGCATTTATTGCTCGCCCAAAGAGCGGGAATCCTTTGCCGTGAATTTGCGATCGGCTTCGGCCCTAAAATCTTTTCATTTAAAAAGAATGAAACCGTGTATACGATCAGACTCCTTCCGGTCGGCGGGTTCGTCCGCATGGCCGGTGAAGACCCGGAGATGATCGAAGTCAAACCCGGTTATACCGTCGGGCTTCTTTTTAATAAAGATGACGAAGTGGAAAAAGTCATCATTAATCAAAAGGAAAAATATCCCGACGCTTTAATTATCGAGGTGGAGACGGCTGATCTTGAGCACGAAATGAAGATTACCGGGTACGAGCAGGGGAAAGAAGATGAACTGGCGGGCTTTACTGTCAGTCAGACCTCTTTTTTTATCGTAGACGGAGAAGAAGTGCAGATTGCGCCTTACAATCGACAATTCGGGTCTAAACCCGTATGGAAGCGGATTAAGGCGATTGCTGCCGGTCCGATAATGAACTTCATCTTAGCGTATGTCATTCTCGTCATGCTTGGATTCATTCAAGGCGTGCCTTCGAATCAGCCTGAGCTCGGGAAGCTGACAGACAATGGACGCGCAGCGGCTGCCGGTTTAAAAGAAGGCGACTATATCCAGAGCATTAACGGTGAAAAAATGAGGTCATGGACCGACATCGTGACAGCGGTAAAAGAAAATCCCGGAAAAAAAATCGATGTCGCCGTCAAACGGGACGGCAAATCGTTTCATATCTCGGTTACACCTGAAGCTGTAAAAGATGAAAATAAAAAAACAATCGGCCGCTTCGGCTCTTATGCGCCGACTGAAAAAGGCGCGCTTGCAGCGATTGCCTATGGCGCGACATCTACCGTTGATGTCACAAAAGCGATTCTGACCAATCTGAGCAAACTTGTGACAGGCCAGTTTAAGCTTGATATGCTTTCGGGTCCTGTCGGCATTTATGATATGACGGATCAAGTTGCAAAAACCGGTATTATCAACCTATTCCAGTTTGCGGCGTTTTTAAGCATCAACCTGGGAATTGTCAACCTGCTGCCGATACCGGCGCTTGACGGCGGGCGGCTGCTGTTTTTATTCATTGAAGCAATCCGCGGCAAGCCGATAAACCGTGACAAGGAAGCATTTGTCGTATTTATCGGCGTAGCTTTCTTAATGCTTCTTATGCTGGTTGTCACATGGAACGATATCCAGCGTTTATTCTTATAATTGACTAGTAAAAAATCAGAGGTGCGAAGACATGAGACAAAGTTTGACGCTTATTCCGACCCTGAGAGAAGTGCCGGCTGATGCTGAAGCAAAAAGCCATAAGCTTCTGCTGAGAGCGGGATTTATCAGACAAAATACGAGCGGGGTTTACAGCTACATGCCCCTGGCTTACAGGGTCATTCAAAACATTCAGAAGATCGTGCGTGAAGAAATGGAAAAAATCAACGCGGTGGAAATGCTGATGCCGGCCCTTCAGCAGGCTGAAACATGGCAGGAATCAGGCAGGTGGTATACGTACGGGCCTGAATTAATGCGTCTGAAAGACCGCCACGGCCGTGAATTTGCTTTAGGCGCGACACATGAAGAAGTCATTACTTCTCTCGTGCGTGATGAGGTGAAATCTTATAAGCGTCTGCCGCTCACTCTTTACCAGATCCAGTCTAAATTCAGAGATGAAAAACGCCCGCGTTTCGGCTTATTGCGCGGACGCGAATTCATCATGAAAGATGCGTATTCTTTCCATGCTTCTGAAGAAAGTCTGGAGGAAACATACCAAAATATGTACGGCGCATACAGCAGCATTTTCGCACGCTGTGAATTAAACGTCCGTCCCGTTATTGCCGACTCGGGCGCGATGGGCGGAAAAGACACGCATGAATTTATGGCTCTTTCTGAAATAGGGGAAGATACCATCGCTTATTCTGATGGATCCTCTTACGCAGCCAATACGGAAATGGCGGAAGTTGTCATGAACAGCGAGCCGTCAGATGAAACACCCGAGGCATTGGAGAAAATTGATACGCCGAATGTCAAAAGCATTGAAGAGCTCGCTTCGTTCTTGCAGATCGAGCCGAGCGCCTGCATCAAATCAATGCTGTTTAAAGCTGATGACCGATTTGTTCTCGTGTTAGTAAGAGGCGATCATGAGGTCAATGACGTGAAAGTGAAAAACCTTCTGAACGCGGAAGTGGTTGAGCTTGCGTCTCATGAAGAAGTAGCAGAGAAACTTGGCACGGAGCCGGGATTTGCGGGGCCGATCGGCGCTGCCGGCGACATTGAGATTTATGCCGACCAAGCCGTAAAAGTAATGGTAAACGCCGTTAGCGGCGCGAATGAAAAAGACCGTCATTACCGAAACGTAAACATCGAACGTGACGTGTCAGTAAAAGCGTATGCCGATCTTCGAATCATTCAGGAAGGCGATCCGTCACCTGACGGAAAAGGCACGATCCGTTTCGCTGAAGGGATTGAGGTCGGACAAGTCTTTAAACTCGGCACGCGTTACTCTGAAGCGATGAATGCGACATACCTTGATGAAAACGGGCGTGCGCAGCCGATGCTGATGGGATGTTACGGAATCGGCGTGTCCAGAATGCTTTCAGCCATCGCTGAACAGCATCACGACGAAAAAGGCTTGATCTGGCCGAAAAGCGTTGCTCCGTATGACCTTCATATTTTGGCGCTGAATATGAAAAACGAAGCGCAAAAAGAGCTTGCTGAACAGCTTTACGGCAAATTCCAGGCGGAAGGTTATGAGGTATTATACGATGACCGCGCTGAACGCGCAGGCGTGAAGTTTGCTGATTCTGATCTGATCGGCCTTCCGATCCGCATCACTGTCGGAAAACGTGCCGATGAAGGCATCGTAGAAGTGAAAATCCGCAAAACCGGTGAATCTGCCGAAGTTTCAGTGGATGAGCTTTCTGAATTTATTAAGACGAAGTAAACACCATAACGAATCATACAAAATCATGTTAAAATAGAGAAAAAAGAAGGTACCTCATCACCTGCGGAGGTACCTTCACTTATGATGTTTTAAGGGAGGGATACTGTCTGAATGGAACAGTTATCAGTAAACAGAAGACAGTTTCAGATTCTTCTGCAGCAGCTTAATATGACAGATGATACCTTCATGACATACTTTGAAGACGGAGAGATTGATAAACTGACAATCCATAAAGCAGAAAAGGTCTGGCATTTCCAATTTCGCTTTAAGGCTCTTCTGCCTTATCAAATATATGACTCATTCATGATGAGGTTAACACAATCGTTTGCTCACATCGCCCGTGTCACATCGTCTGTTCAGGTCATCGACCCTACAGTGACAGAGGAGCTTGTACAGGATTATTGGACACGCTGTATTGAAGAGCTTGAAGGAACCTCGCCGCCGATGGTGGCTCTTTTGAATCAGCAGAAGCCGAAGCTCAAGGGAAACAAACTGATCGTGAAAACAAAAACAGATACAGAAGCATCTGCGCTCAAAAATAAATACAGCGCACTGATTCAGCACAGCTACCGCCAATTCGGCTTTCCGGAACTTCAGCTGGATACCGAAATTTTCGTATCTGACCAAGAAGTCCAGAAATTCCGCGAGCAAAAGCTTGCTGAAGATCAGGAGCGGGCGATGCAAGCGCTTATCGAGATGGAGAAGAAGGAAAAAGAGGGCGATGAGGATCAGGCACCGTCCGGACCGCTTGTCATCGGCTATCAAATTAAAGAGAACGAAGAAATCCGGACGCTAGACAGCATCATGGATGAAGAAAGAAGAATTACGGTGCAGGGGTTTGTGTTTGATGCTGAAACACGCGAGCTGAAAAGCGGACGCACGCTCTGCATTTTCAAAATCACGGACTATACAAACAGCATTTTAGTAAAAATGTTCGCCAGAGAAAAAGAAGACGCCGCTTTGATGAAAACGCTGAAAAAAGGCATGTGGGTGAAGGCGCGGGGAAGCATTCAAAACGATACATTCGTTAGAGACCTCGTTATGATTGCAAATGACGTGAATGAAATAAAAGCCAAAACCCGTGAAGACACCGCTCCTGAAGGCGAAAAACGGGTTGAGCTTCATCTGCATTCTCCGATGAGCCAAATGGATGCTGTAACGGGCATCGGAAAGCTTGTCGAACAGGCGAAAAAATGGGGACATGAAGCGATTGCGTTAACTGATCATGCCGTTGTGCAGTCTTTCCCGGATGCCTATTCCGCCGCGAAAAAACACGGCATTAAAATGATTTACGGAATGGAAGCCAATATCGTAGATGACGGCGTGCCGATCGCATACAATCCAGCTCACCGTCTCCTGGAAGAAGACACATACGTTGTCTTTGACGTTGAAACGACAGGTCTGTCCGCAGTGTATGACACCATCATTGAGCTTGCCGCAGTCAAAATAAGAGGCGGAGAAATTATCGATAAATTCGAAGCGTTTGCCAATCCGCACCATCCGCTGTCAGCAACGACGATAGAGCTTACCGGGATTACGGACGACATGGTCCGCGACGCTCCCGATGTCGTTGACGTCGTCCGGGATTTTAAAGAATGGATCGGCGATGACGTGCTTGTGGCTCATAACGCCAGCTTTGATATGGGATTTTTAAATGTGGCGTACAAGCGTCTTTTGAAAACGGAAAAAGCGAAAAATCCGGTCATTGATACGCTGGAACTCGCGCGTTTCCTGTATCCTGAGTTTAAAAATCACCGCTTAAATACGTTATGTAAGAAGTTTGATATCGAATTAACCCAGCATCACCGAGCGGTTTTTGACGCTGAAGCAACGGGCTACCTGCTGTTGAAAATGCTCAAAGATGCCGCTGAAAAAGACATTTTTTATCATGATCAGCTGAATGAGAATATGGGACAATCCAATGCTTATCAGAGATCAAGACCTTATCACGCTACATTGCTTGCCGTAAATGAGACCGGCCTTAAAAATCTGTTTAAGCTCGTGTCCATTTCTCATATTCAATATTTCTACAGAGTGCCGCGCATTCCGAGGTCGCAGCTTAATAAATACAGAGAAGGTCTGTTAATCGGCTCTGCCTGTGACAGGGGTGAGGTCTTTGAAGGCATGATGCAAAAATCTCCTGAAGAGGTTGAAGATATCGCATCCTTCTATGATTATCTTGAAGTGCAGCCGCCGGAAGTATACAGACACCTTCTGCAGCTTGAGCTCGTCCGGGATGAAAAAGCGCTGAAAGAAATCATCGCCAACATTACGAAGCTCGGAGAAAAATTGAATAAGCCGGTCGTGGCTACGGGAAATGTCCACTATTTAAACGATGAGGATAAAATTTACCGGAAGATCTTAATATCTTCCCAAGGCGGCGCCAACCCGTTAAACAGACACGAACTGCCTAAAGTGCACTTCAGAACGACAGATGAAATGCTGGAGGCTTTCTCCTTCCTCGGTGCGGAAAAAGCGAAAGAAATCGTGGTTGACAATACGCAGAAAGTCGCTTCGATGATCGATGAGATCAAACCGATCAAAGACGATCTGTACACGCCGAAAATTGACGGGGCCGATGAAGAAATCCGTGAAATGAGCTATCAGCGCGCCAGAAGCATTTACGGTGAAGAGCTTCCCGAAATTGTGGAAGCGAGAATAGAAAAAGAATTAAAAAGTATCATCGGTCATGGATTCGCCGTTATTTATCTCATCTCTCATAAGCTTGTAAAACGGTCTCTGGATGACGGTTATCTCGTCGGCTCCCGGGGGTCCGTCGGTTCATCGCTTGTGGCGACCTTAACGGAAATCACTGAAGTGAACCCGCTCGCTCCGCACTACGTGTGCCCGAGCTGCCGATATTCCGAATTCTTTAATGACGGATCAGTCGGTTCCGGTTTTGACCTTCCGGATAAAAGCTGCCCGTCTTGCGGCACCCCTTTGAAAAAGGACGGACATGATATCCCGTTTGAAACGTTCTTAGGCTTTAAAGGTGACAAAGTACCCGATATCGATTTGAACTTCTCAGGTGAGTATCAGCCGCATGCCCATAACTACACGAAAGTATTGTTCGGTGAAGATAACGTGTATCGCGCGGGAACGATCGGCACCGTCGCGGAAAAGACGGCTTACGGATATGTGAAAGGCTATGCGGGCGATCACAACCTACACATGCGCGGCGCGGAGATCGACCGTCTGGTGCAAGGCTGCACCGGCGTTAAGAGAACGACCGGCCAGCACCCGGGGGGGATTATCGTTGTCCCGGATTACATGGATATTTACGATTTTTCACCGATACAATTCCCGGCAGATGCGACGGGGTCTGAATGGAAAACGACTCATTTTGACTTCCACTCCATTCATGACAACCTGCTGAAGCTTGATATATTGGGGCACGATGATCCGACCGTCATCCGGATGCTCCAGGATTTAAGCGGAATTGATCCGAAGACGATTCCGACAGATGATCCGGAAGTTATGAAGATTTTCCAAGGCACAGAATCGCTCGGCGTTACTGAAGAGCAGATCGGCTGTAAAACGGGGACGCTCGGCATTCCTGAATTCGGGACGCGATTTGTGCGGCAGATGCTTGAGGATACGAAGCCGACGACGTTCTCCGAGCTTGTCCAGATTTCCGGGCTTTCTCACGGAACGGACGTATGGCTCGGCAATGCGCAGGAACTGATACACAACAATACGTGTGAACTGAGCGAAGTGATCGGCTGCCGTGATGACATTATGGTTTACTTGATCTATCAGGGCCTTGAGCCTTCACTGGCCTTTAAAATCATGGAATTCGTCCGTAAAGGCAAAGGCCTGACGCCGGAATGGGAAGAAGAAATGAAAAAGAACAATGTGCCGAACTGGTATATTGATTCATGCAAAAAAATCAAATACATGTTCCCGAAAGCCCACGCCGCCGCATACGTGCTGATGGCGGTGCGGATTGCATACTTTAAAGTGCATCACGCGCTTTTATATTATGCTGCGTATTTTACCGTCCGCGCAGATGACTTTGACATTGATACAATGATTAAAGGCTCGACTGCCATCAGAGCGGTGATGGATGATATCAGCTCTAAAGGGCTTGATGCTTCGCCGAAGGAGAAAAACCTCCTTACCGTGTTAGAGCTTGCGCTTGAAATGTGTGAGCGCGGCTATTCCTTCCAGAAGGTCGATCTATACCGTTCGAGCGCTTCGGAATTTATCATTGACGGCAACAGTCTCATCCCGCCGTTCAACTCAATTCCGGGACTCGGAACCAACGCCGCTCTCAATATTGTGAAAGCGCGGAAGGAAGGGGAGTTCCTTTCAAAAGAGGATCTTCAAAAACGCGGAAAAGTGTCAAAAACCATTTTAGAGTATTTAGACCGTCACGGCTGTCTTGAGTCGCTTCCGGACCAAAATCAGCTGTCTCTGTTTTAAGCTTTGTGCACAGCCTCCGGGCGGAGTTTGATTTGCATTAAATATATGGTTATGGTATAGTTTTATTGGAAATGCTAACGATTACCGAGGCAAAGAGTGGGGAAACCCGCTCTTTTGTATTGAACAGGCAATTTTGCCTCGACATGTCCATCGTTTTCTCAATGCCCCTGCTCTTTTGAAGCAGGGTTTTTATGCAGAGGAACGGCTGATATGATATCGACAGCACAAGGAGGAAAAACATGAGCAAAAAAGTGACTGATACCGTTCAAGAAATGGCTCAGCCCATACTGGATGACCTTCAGCTTGAACTCGTAGACATTGAATTTGTCAAAGAGGGTCAAAACTGGTTCCTTCGCGTGTTTATTGATTCCGAGAACGGTGTTGATATTGAGGAGTGCGCCAAAGTCAGCGAAGCGTTAAGCGAAAAGCTGGATGAGGCCGATCCGATCACCCAGAACTACTTTCTTGAAGTATCTTCTCCTGGAGCCGAGCGTCCATTAAAGAAAAAAGCCGACTTCGAAAAATCACTGGGCAAAAATGTGTACATGAAAACGTACGAACCGATTGACGGTTTAAAAGTGTTTGAAGGCAAATTGGCTGAATTCGATGGACAAACTGTTACAATAGAGATGACGGTCAAAACAAGAAAGAAACGGGTCAATATTCCGTATGAAAAAATAGCTAACGCAAGATTAGCTGTAACATTTTAATGAATGAAGTATTAGTGTTTAAGGGGGGAGACCGCTAACATGAGCAGTGAACTATTAGATGCTCTCACTATTCTTGAAAAAGAAAAAGGCATCAGTAAAGACATTATCATCGAAGCAATTGAAGCTGCCTTAATTTCCGCGTATAAGCGAAATTTTAACCAGGCGCAAAACGTACGGGTCGATCTGAACCGTGAGACGGGCACGATCCGCGTGTTCGCAAGAAAGGATGTCGTAGACGAGGTATACGATTCAAGACTTGAAATCTCGCTTGACGACGCCCAGCACATCCATCCGAACTACCTTGTCGGAGATGTCGTTGAAATAGAAGTAACGCCGAAAGACTTCGGCCGCATTGCTGCGCAGACGGCGAAACAAGTGGTGACGCAGCGTGTCCGTGAAGCTGAGCGCGGCGTGATTTACTCAGAATTTATCGATCGTGAAGAAGACATCATGACGGGAATTGTACAGCGCTTAGACAGCAAGTTTATTTACGTGTCTCTCGGCAAGATTGAAGCGCTGCTGCCCGTCAATGAACAAATGCCGAATGAGAGCTATAAACCGCACGATCGGATTAAAGTATTTATCACAAAGGTCGAAAAAACGACAAAAGGGCCTCAGATCTATGTATCAAGAACGCATCCTGGTCTGTTGAAGCGTCTTTTTGAAATCGAAGTGCCGGAAATTTATGACGGAACGGTCGAACTGAAATCCGTTGCCAGAGAAGCGGGCGACCGCTCTAAAATCTCCGTCCGCACTGATGACCCTGACGTTGATCCGGTCGGTTCATGCGTCGGTCCTAAAGGCCAGCGCGTGCAGGCGATTGTCAATGAACTGAAGGGCGAAAAAATTGATATCGTCAACTGGTCTGATGATCCGGTTGAATTTGTTGCCAATGCGCTCAGCCCGTCTAAAGTGCTGGATGTCATCGTCAGCGAAGAAGAAAAAGCCACGACTGTCATCGTTCCTGATTACCAGCTTTCTCTGGCAATCGGAAAAAGAGGGCAAAACGCCCGCTTAGCTGCGAAACTGACAGGCTGGAAAATCGATATCAAAAGTGAAACGGATGCAAGAGACCTTGGCATCTATCCGAGAGAGCATGAAGAAGATGACGATTTAGAGCCGCTCTTTATGGAGCCTGAAACAGCCGAATCGGATGAATAAGAGGTGACTTTAGGTGAATAAGCGAAAAAAAATTCCTCTGCGCAAATGCGTGGTAACGGGGGAAATGAAGCCTAAAAAGGAACTGATCCGAATTGTCCGTTCTAAAGAAGGAGAGATTTCAGTCGATCCGACCGGAAAGAAGAACGGGCGGGGTGCCTATATCACCCTTGAGAAAGAATGCATCTTAGCTGCGAAAAAGAGAAACACATTGCAAAATCAATTTCAATCACAAATCGATGACCAGATTTTCGAAGAATTGCTGGAACTGGCGGAAAAGGTGAAAAAATAACATGTCTGGAATGGAATGGTTTCCCTTGCTGGGTCTGGCCAATCGAGCTCGTAAGGTCGTGTCGGGCGAGGACTTGGTTATAAAAGAAATTAGAAATGCGCGTGCAAAACTTGTTCTGCTGACAGAAGATGCATCTGCGAATACTGCAAAAAAAGTATCCGATAAATGCAATTATTATAAAGTGCCTTATAAAAAAGTCGAAAGCCGCGCTGATCTCGGCCGCTCTATCGGCAAGGAATCACGTGTCGTTGTCGCCGTCACTGACCAAGGTTTTGCGAATAAGCTGATCAGCTTGCTCGATTAATATTTTTGGGGGTGAACGAATGGCTAAAATGAGAGTTTACGAATATGCAAAAGCCATCAATGTTTCAAGCAAGGAAATTTTGACTGCGCTGAAAAACATGGATATAGTAGTAAATAACCATATGGCAATGCTTGAAGAAAAGACCATTAAGCAGCTTGATGCGAAATTTAAAAAAGGCGGCGCCGGCGTTACATCTCAGAAGCCTGCGGAAACGAACAAAAACAAGCCGCAAGGGATTAATCAGCAGCCTGCTGGGAATCAACCAAACAAAATTCGAGACGGAAAGAAGAATGACGTGCAGAATAATCAATTTAACAAAAACAAGAAGAATAACAACAACAACAAAAACAAAAACAAACGCAATCATAACAACAAAAATCAGTATCAGCAAAAACCGCTGAAGCCAAAAAAAGAGCTTCCTGAGAAAATTACGTTTTCCGGCTCTTTAACAGTCGGAGCTTTAGCCGAGGAACTGGGCAAAGAGCCGTCTGAACTCATTAAAAAACTGATGCTTCTGGGCGTAATGGCTACCATTAACCAGGAGCTTGACAAAGACACAATCGAACTGATCGCATCTGAATACGGTGTAGAAACAGAAGAAGTGATTGTGCTTGAAGAAACTGAGCTTGAAAAATATGAAGAGGCTGACAAAGAAGAAGATCTTCAAATCCGTCCGCCTGTCGTGACGATCATGGGCCACGTTGACCACGGGAAAACGACCCTGCTTGACAGCATCAGAAAAACAAAAGTTGTTGAAGGTGAAGCCGGCGGAATCACCCAGCATATCGGGGCTTACCAGATCGAAGAAAACGGCAAAAAAATCACGTTCTTAGATACTCCGGGACACGCGGCGTTCACAACAATGCGTGCGCGCGGGGCGGAAGTAACTGATATTACCATTTTAGTCGTAGCGGCTGATGACGGCGTTATGCCGCAGACAGTCGAAGCCATCAACCATGCGAAAGCGGCTGAGGTTCCGATTATCGTTGCCGTGAATAAAGTGGATAAAGAAAGCGCGAACCCTGACCGTGTCATGCAGGAGCTGACTGAATACGGACTCGTTCCTGAAGCATGGGGAGGAGAAACGATTTTCGTTCCTCTGTCCGCTCTTACAGGCAAGGGAATTGACGAGCTTGTCGAAATGATTCTGCTTGTCAGTGAAGTGGAAGAGCTGAAAGCCAATCCGAACCGTCAGGCAAAAGGAACGGTTATTGAAGCTGAGCTCGATAAAGGAAGAGGGTCTGTCGCGACACTTCTCGTTCAAACGGGAACATTGAATGTCGGAGATCCGATCGTTGTCGGAAATACATTCGGCCGCGTGCGGGCCATGGTCAATGATCTCGGCCGCCGCGTGAAAACAGCCGGACCGTCCACACCTGTAGAAATTACTGGCTTAAACGACGTACCGCAGGCTGGCGATCAATTCCTCGTCTTTAAAGACGAAAAAACAGCCCGTTCTGTCGGTGAAGCACGCGCTTCCAAGCAACTGGAAGAACAGCGCAGCGACAAAGCGAAGCTGAGCCTCGATGATCTGTTTGAACAAATTAAACAAGGCGATGTCAAAGACATCAATTTAATCGTAAAAGCTGACGTTCAAGGTTCAGCCGAAGCGTTAACAGCCGCTCTCCAAAAAATTGAAGTAGAAGGCGTAAAAGTGAAAATCATTCACACAGGCGTCGGTGCGATTACGGAATCAGACATCATTCTCGCATCTGCTTCAAATGCAATCGTTATCGGGTTTAATGTGCGCCCAGACGGAAATGCTAAGAGCACGGCTGAAGCTGAAAATGTAGATATCCGTCTTCACCGTATCATTTACAAAGTCATCGAAGAAATTGAAGCGGCGATGAAAGGAATGCTTGATCCTGAATACGAAGAAAAAGTCATCGGCCAGGTTGAAGTGCGCCAAACATTCAAAGTGTCGAAAATCGGCACGATTGCCGGCGGATATGTAACAGACGGCCACATTACACGTGACAGCGGACTCCGCCTGATCCGTGACGGCGTGGTCATCTTCGAAGGGGAAGTAGACGTTCTGAAACGCTTCAAAGATGATGTGAAAGAAGTTTCACAAGGATATGAATGTGGTATTACAATTAAGAAATACAATGACATTCGCGAAGGCGACATCCTTGAAGCGTATGTCATGCAGGAAATCGAAAGAAAGTGATCGGATTTGCGGAATGTGAATGCATCATTTATGATGCGGGATCATTAAAGGAGAAACGAGCCGTTCTGAAGCGGATTATAACGAGGGTTCAGAATAAGTTCAACGTGTCGGCCGCAGAAATCGGCTATCAGGACACTTGGCAGCGGACCAGCTTCGGAATCGCCGTCGTCTCCTCCTCTCACGTTCAGGCGGAAAAGGAGATCCAGCGTGTACTCGCGTTTATTGACTCCTTTCCCGAAATAGAACGGACGATCACTAGAACAGAGTGGTTTTAACTTAGAGGTGATTGAATTGAGTATGAGAGCAAACCGTGTCGGCGAGCAGATGAAAAAAGAGCTCGGGGATATTATCAGCCGAAAGCTGAAAGACCCGAGAATCGGATTTCTCACTGTAACAGACGTACGTGTTTCAGGTGATTTACAAATAGCGAAGGTGTATATCTCCGTTCTCGGCGGAGAGAAAAAGAAAGAGGAGGCGCTGAAAGGGCTTGAGAAAGCGAAAGGATTTATCCGTTCCGAAATCGGCAGCCGAATCAGACTCCGCAAAACGCCTGAGCTTGAATTTGAATTTGATGAATCAATTGAGTACGGCAACCGTATTGAAACATTGATTCACGAACTGCATTCAGATAAACCGTCTGAATAACAAGGAAAGAGGATGGGCGAGTGTCGTCTGTCCTCTTTTCTGCGTTTTACGGGATACAATTGATAACAAAGGAGCGAAAGACATATGGTTAACGGAGTTCTCCTTTTACATAAACCGGTCGGCATGACTTCTCACGACTGTGTAATGAAAATAAGAAAGCTGTTAAAAACAAAGAAAGTCGGACATACGGGAACGCTTGATCCGGAAGTGTCAGGCGTACTGCCGATCTGTGTCGGACGGGCCACAAAGATTGTTGAGTACGTCACCGACAAGTCAAAAACGTACGATGCTGAGATCACTCTCGGCTTCTCCACATCGACCGAAGACCAGACTGGAGAAACGGTCAGCGTAAAACCTGTCAAGGAGCCGCTGAAAGAAGCGGATATCAAAGCCGTTTTAGACGAACTGAAGGGACCGCAGGAGCAAGTGCCGCCGATGTATTCCGCTGTAAAGGTCAACGGGAAAAAGCTCTATGAATACGCCAGAGCCGGTATTGAAGTGGAGCGGCCGAAGCGGAATATCACGATTGAAGATATCGCGCTCACTTCCCCTGTCACTTATAAAGAAGACACAGCATCATTCCGCTTTACAGTCACGTGCTCAAAGGGCACTTACGTGAGAACATTGGCGGTGACAATCGGTGAAAAACTCGGCTATCCCGCGCATATGTCGCATCTCATCCGCACCGCTTCCGGCGATTTCAGCCTTGATGAGTGTTTCACGTTTGAGGAACTTGAACAGCAGGTTTCAGACGGAACGGTTGCAGAGCATGCCGTGCCGATTGAAAGAGCGCTCAATCATTTGCCGAAATGGGTCATAAGTGATACATTAGCTAAGAAAGCTGAAAACGGGTCAGTGTTTGACATCCCGGCGGAATTTTCTGCAATGACAGCTGACGCCCGTATAGCGGTCTGTACTGAAGACGGAGAATGTGTGGCCATTTATATGCCGCATCCTTCAAAAAAAGGACTGCTGAAACCGGCTAAAGTGCTCATGCAAAAAAGCGAACAATAAGAAAAAAGGTGACCGTTCTGTGAAGACGATACATATTTCTCATCCGCATCATTTACAAAAAGAAGAGCAGCCGGCGTCTGTCATGGCGCTCGGCTACTTTGACGGCGTTCATTTGGGACACCGGAAAGTAATCGGAACAGCCAGACAAATAGCCGAAGAAAAAGGCCTGTCGCTGGCCGTTATGACGTTTCATCCCCACCCTTCCCATGTGTTGGGCAGGGACAAAGAGCCAAAGGATCTGATTACGCCGCTTGAAGATAAAATCAGCCAGATCGGGCGTTTAGGCGCTGATGTGCTGTATGTCGTAAAGTTTGATGAAGCGTTTGCGTCTCTGTCTCCAAAACAGTTTGCCGAGGAGTATATTTTAGGGTTAAACGCGCGGCACGCTGTGGGAGGCTTCGATTTTACGTACGGAAAATACGGAAAAGGCACGATGGAGACGCTGCCGGACGATTTAAACGGCAAGGCCGGATGCACGACTGTCGAGAAACAGACCGAGCAGGACAGAAAGATCAGCTCCACTTATATCCGGTCAGCGCTGCAGGATGGTGACGTTGAACTTGCGCACACCCTTCTCGGCCAGCCGTATTTTGTCCGGGGCACTGTGATTCACGGAGACAAAAGAGGCCGCACCATCGGTTTTCCGACCGCGAATGTCGGCCTGCACAACAGTTATATCGTGCCGCCGACAGGCGTGTATGCAGTGAAAGCCGAAATAAAAGGCGAGGTGTATGAAGGCGTCTGCAACATCGGCTACAAACCGACCTTTTATGAAAAGCGTCCCGATCAGCCGTCAATTGAAGTACATTTGTTTAATTTTCAACAGGATGTATACGGAGAAGACGTTAAAATCGAGTGGTACAAACGAATCCGAAGCGAACGGAAGTTTAACGGCATCGAAGAACTGACGGCTCAGATCGGGAAAGACAAACAAGAAGCGATCCGTTTTTTCAGCAAATAACGGAAAAAACATCAAAAGTACACAAATTTTCTTCTAAAAGATTTGCATATGGGCGCGATTTTTAGTATCATATGTTTCGTAGTCTTAAAACCATTGCTTGGCAATCCGAAGTCACCGACGGTTGCTAGGTAACTGGGGCTAATTATGATATGGAGGTGAAACAGGATGGCAATTACTCAAGAGCGTAAAAATCAACTCATCAGTGAGTTCAAAACACACGAATCTGATACTGGATCTCCAGAAGTTCAGATCGCTATCCTAACAGACTCAATTAACAACTTGAACGAGCATTTGCGTACTCACAAGAAAGATCACCACTCACGTCGCGGTCTTCTTAAAATGGTAGGTAAACGTCGTAATCTTCTTACGTATCTGCGTAATAAAGACGTAACTCGTTACCGTGAGTTAATTAACAAACTAGGCTTACGTCGATAATCGTAAAAAGCGGGAGGATTCCCGCTTTTTTATCGTATTAAAGCGAAAAAAATAATGATAAAAAAACAATGAAATCCTTTTACATACTACTTTGACATTGATATGTTCAATTCATTTCGTTCATAATAGGAGTAATTGATTATTTCACACATTAAGAGAGGAGCTCGTAATCGAATGGGACAAGAGAAACATGTCTTTACCATAGATTGGGCCGGCAGACAGCTTACAGTAGAAGCCGGCCAGCTTGCCAAACAGGCAAACGGCGCTGTCATGGTCCGCTACGGCGATACTGCAGTGCTCAGCACAGCAACCGCATCAAAAGAACCGAAACCGCTAGATTTTTTCCCGCTTACCGTTAACTATGAAGAAAGATTATACGCAGTAGGTAAAATTCCGGGCGGTTTTATTAAAAGAGAAGGCCGTCCAAGTGAAAAGGCTGTTTTAGCCAGCCGTCTGATCGACCGTCCGATCCGCCCGCTTTTCGCAGACGGATTCCGTAACGAAGTACAGGTCATCAGCATTGTCATGAGTGTTGATCAGGACTGCTCATCTGAAATGGCTGCAATGTTCGGTTCATCACTCGCTCTTTGCGTTTCCGATATCCCGTTTGAAGGCCCGATCGCGGGTGTGACGGTAGGCCGCATTGACGGAAAATTCGTCATCAATCCGACGGTTGACCAGCTTGAAAAAAGTGATATCAACCTCATCGTTGCAGGCACAAAAGACGCCATCAACATGGTGGAAGCCGGAGCGGATGAAGTTCCTGAAGAAATCATGCTTGAGGCGATTATGTTCGGTCACGAAGAAATTAAGCGCCTGATCGCATTCCAAGAAGAAATCGTCGCAGCAGTCGGCAAAGAGAAAACAGAAATCGAACTGTATGAAATTGACGAAGAGCTCAGCGAAAAAGTAAAAAGCCTTGCGGAGCCGGATCTTCTCAGCGCCATTCAGGTTCACGAAAAACATGCTCGCGAAGACGCGATCAATGAAGTGAAAAATGCAGTTGTCGCGAAATTCGAAGAAGAAGAGCATGATGAAGATACGATTAAAAAAGTGAAACAGACACTGTCTAAACTCGTGAAAAACGAAGTGCGCCGTTTGATCACAGAAGAAAAAGTCCGTCCGGACGGCCGCGGCGTTGATCAGATCCGCCCGCTTTCTTCAGAAGTCGGCCTTCTGCCGAGAACGCACGGCTCCGGGCTGTTTACGAGAGGACAGACGCAGGCGCTCAGCGTATGTACATTAGGCGCCCTTGGGGACGTTCAGATTCTTGACGGTTTAGGCGTGGAAGAATCAAAACGCTTTATGCATCATTATAACTTCCCGCAGTTCAGCGTAGGGGAGACAGGCCCGATGCGCGGACCGGGACGCCGTGAGATCGGTCACGGTGCTCTTGGAGAGCGTGCGCTTGAGCCGGTCATTCCGAATGAAAAAGACTTCCCGTATACGGTCCGCCTCGTATCCGAAGTGCTTGAATCAAACGGTTCCACTTCACAGGCCAGCATTTGCGCGAGTACGCTTGCCATGATGGACGCAGGTGTTCCGATTAAAGCCCCTGTTGCGGGTATCGCGATGGGACTTGTGAAATCAGGCGAGTACTATACGGTATTAACGGATATTCAAGGGATGGAAGACGCCCTCGGTGACATGGACTTTAAAGTAGCCGGCACGGAAAAAGGCGTGACAGCGCTGCAAATGGACATTAAAATTGAAGGCCTTTCAAGAGAAATTCTTGAAGAAGCGCTTCAGCAGGCGAAAAAAGGAAGAATGGAAATCTTAAACAGCATGCTCAGCACGCTTGGTGAATCAAGAAAAGAACTTTCTCAATATGCGCCGAAAATTTTAACGATGAACATTAATCCGGATAAAATCCGTGACGTTATCGGACCGAGCGGTAAACAAATCAACAAAATCATTGAAGATACCGGTGTTAAAATTGACATTGAACAAGACGGCACCATCTTTATTTCTTCTACTGATGAAAGCAGCAACCAAAAAGCGAAAAAAATCATCGAAGATCTTGTCAGAGAAGTCGAAGTCGGCCAGCTTTACCTCGGTAAAGTCAAACGGATTGAGAAATTCGGCGCTTTCGTTGAAATCTTCAGCGGAAAAGACGGTCTCGTTCACATCTCTGAACTAGCGCTCGAACGGGTCGGCAAGGTTGAGGATATTGTGAAAATCGGTGACGAAATCCTTGTGAAGGTAACTGAAATTGACAAACAGGGACGAGTGAATCTGTCGCGTAAAGCAGTGCTGCGCGAAGAGAAAGAAAAAGAACAGGAACAACAACAATCTTAAATGAAAACCTAACAAGGAGCCTGGGAGACCCGGCTTCTTTATTTTGAGAAAGACAACAGACGGGTTCTACCTTGTCCTCCTCATACATAATGTGTGGTGAGGGGGGAAGGACATGTTGAAAAAATTCGTGCCGTTTGCCGTTTTTTTATTTCTTTTTTTTGTTTCGTTTGAAATGTTAAAAAATCCGTATACAGTTGATTACATAGACGCAATGAAAAAAGACGCTGTAACTGTGTCAGCATCAAAAGATCCGCTCTATGAAGAATTACTGCAAAAAGCGTCAGAGTATGAAGTGAAGCCGCAAGACGCGCGGATTGATAAAATATGGAAGAGTATACCGGGATATAACGGTTTAAAAGTCAATGTGGAAAAATCCTATAAACAAATGAAAAAGGACGGAGAATTTCACGAAGACGGCCTTGTCTATGAGCAGGTAAAACCGAAAGTCCATCTTGATTCTCTCGCGCCCGAACCCATTTATAAAGGAAATCCCGACAAACCGATGGTCGCTTTCCTGATAAATGTCGCCTGGGGAAATGAATACGTGGAGCAAATGCTGCCTATTCTGAAGCAGCACCAGGTCAAAGCAACTTTCTTTCTTGAAGGGAAATGGCTGAAAAACAATCAGGAACTGGGGAAAAAAATAGCGGCAGACGGACATGAAATCGGAAATCATTCATACAATCACCCTGATATGAGCAAACTGACTTCAGGAAGCATTTCCGAACAGCTTGACAAAACCAATGCACAAATCAGCGAGACGCTCGGCATAAAGCCGAAATGGTTTGCGCCGCCAAGCGGCAGCTTCAGAAAAGCCGTGGTCGATCTTGCGGCGGAAAAAGGAATGGGCACCATCATGTGGACCGTGGACACCATTGACTGGCAAAAACCGTCTCCGGCTGTTTTACAAACAAGGGTGTTGAGCAAAATACATAATGGAGCCATGATTTTAATGCATCCGACTGATCCGACTGCGAAAAGCCTGGATACACTGATTGCAAAAATCAAAGAAAAAGGCTACGCGCTCGGCTCAGTGTCTGACTTAATGGATGAAAACAGGCTGATGAAGTAGCAGGCGGCAGTTGCCTGTCTTTGAATAGGAGGAACAGACTTGATAAAACGCTATACATGCCAAAACGGTGTAAGAGTTGTGCTTGAAAATAATCCAACGGTGCGGTCTGTGGCAATCGGCGTATGGATCGGGACGGGATCACGTCATGAAACGCCGGATACAAACGGTATTTCGCACTTTCTTGAGCATATGTTTTTTAAAGGAACAAATACCAGGTCCGCACGTGAAATCGCAGAATCCTTCGATCGGATAGGCGGCCAAGTGAATGCCTTCACTTCAAAAGAATATACGTGCTATTACGCCAAAGTGCTGGATGAGCATGCAAACTACGCACTTGATGTGCTGGCTGATATGTTCTTTCATTCTGCTTTTGACGAAGATGAGCTCAAAAAAGAAAAGAACGTCGTATATGAAGAAATCAAAATGTATGAAGACGCGCCGGATGACATTGTCCACGATCTGCTGAGCAAAGCGACATACGGCAATCATTCGCTCGGCTACCCGATTCTCGGGACGGAGGAAACGCTTTCGTCATTTAACGGCGATTCTCTCAGACAGCATATGGATGACTTTTACACGCCGGACCGCGTCGTCATTTCTGTCGCCGGAAATGTAACGGAACAATTCATTAAAGACGTGGAGAAATGGTTCGGTACATACGAAGCGAAGGGCAAAGCAAGCGGCATCAGCGAGCCTGAGTTTCATTATGAAAAGCTGACCAGAAAAAAAGACACCGAACAGGCGCATCTCTGTCTCGGTTTCAAAGGCCTGAAAGTCGGAGATCCGGACATTTACGATTTGATCGTCTTAAACAACGTGCTGGGCGGAAGCATGAGCAGCCGTCTTTTCCAGGATGTGCGCGAAGATAAAGGACTGGCCTATTCTGTATACAGTTATCACAGTTCCTATGAAGACAGCGGTATGCTGACGATTTACGGAGGCACCGGCGCGAATCAGCTCGGACTTCTGTCTGAAACCATTCAGGAAACGTTATCGGTTCTAAAACGTGAGGGTATCACTCCGAAAGAGCTGGAAAACAGCAAAGAGCAAATGAAGGGGAGCTTAATGCTCAGCTTAGAGAGCACAAACAGCAAAATGAGCCGGAACGGGAAAAACGAACTCCTGCTCGGAAAGCATAAGACCATGGATGAAATTATCACTGAATTAAATGCGGTCAGCCTGGAAAGCGTCAACGGCCTCAGCCGCCGCTTATTTACGGATGATTACGCACTATCGCTCATCAGCCCGACCGGCAATATGCCGGCCTCGTCTTAATCGGAAAAGCAGTCTGCCTCTATACGGGGCAGGCATTTTTTTTTGCTCCGGGTCATATAGTACAAGGGGGTGGCTATCATGAGGCTCAGTGAACTTTCAGGTAAAGAAATTGTGGACATTAAACGGGCAGAGCGGCTCGGCGTGCTCGGCCAGACCGATTTGGAAATTAATGAACAGGACGGACAAATTACCGCGCTGTTGATACCGACGGTAAAATGGTTCGGATTGCGAAAACAAGGCCACGACATCCGCGTCCCCTGGAACCATATCCAAAAAATCGGGTCAGACATGATCATTTTAGACGTTCCGGGGGAGATCACGCCTCCCGAAGAGTAGATCTTATTCATTTTTTGCAAGCACCGGCTCATACAGCCGGTGCTTTTTTCATGAAAAAGAACGCTGTACATTCACCGCCCTTTCTCTTTGCACATACGATGAAGAGGAGGATGACACTTAAAAGATCCAGTAACTGTAAAGAAGGTGAACGTTTCAGATGTTAACCGGATTGACAATTGCGATCATTGGCGGTGACGCAAGACAGCTTGAGATTATAAGAAAGCTGACAGAACAGCATGCCGATATTTATCTTGCAGGGTTTGACCAATTGGATGACGGTTTTACAGGAACCGTCAAATGCAAAATTGATGAGATTCCCTTTCAAAAAATAGACAGTATCATCCTGCCCGTATCGGCAACGACCGGAAAAGGCGTTGTTTCCACGGTTTTTTCAAATGAAGAAGTGGTATTAAAGCAGAGCTATCTTGAGCGGACACCGGAGCATTGCGTCATTTATTCAGGCATCTCCAACGCGTATCTTGAGGGGATCGCCAGCGAAGCCGGCCGCAAACTTGTGAAATTATTTGAACGGGACGATATCGCGATATTCAACTCGATTCCCACTGTTGAAGGAACAATCATGATGGCGATTCAGCATACGGATTATACCATTCACGGATCAAATGTCGCCGTTCTCGGCATGGGGCGCACCGGTATGACGATCGCCCGGACGTTTGCGGCGTTAGGAGCGAAGGTAAAAGTGGGCGCGCGGAGTTCGGCTCATTTGGCCCGTATAACGGAAATGGGGCTTTCTCCTTTTCAACTTGAAGAGCTTACTGAACATGTAAATGATATTGATATCTGCATTAACACCGTACCGAGCTTGATTCTGAATCAAAGCGTTTTATCGCGTATGACGCCGAAGACCTTGATTTTGGATTTAGCATCCCGTCCGGGCGGAACGGATTTCAAATATGCTGAAAAACAAGGCATTAAAGCGCTGCTTGCTCCGGGTCTTCCGGGAATTGTGGCCCCGAAAACAGCCGGACAGATTATTGCGAACGTATTGAGCAAGCTTTTGGCAGACTTAAAGAAAGAGGGGAAATAACCATGTCTCTGAAAGGGAAAAGAATCGGATTCGGATTAACCGGCTCGCATTGCACATATGAGGAAGTTTTTCCGCAAATAGAGGCGCTTATCAGTCAAGGAGCTGAAGTCCGGCCGGTCGTGACATCAACCGTTCAATCGACCGATACCCGCTTTGGGGAGGGGGGAGATTGGGTCAGAAAAATTGAAGAAGCAACAGGCTTTGAGGCGATTGATTCCATCGTAAAAGCGGAGCCTCTCGGGCCGAAACTTCCGCTCGACTGCATGGTCATCGCCCCTTTAACCGGAAATTCAATGAGCAAACTCGCAAATGCGATGACTGACAGCCCCGTCCTTATGGCTGCGAAAGCCACGATCCGCAACGGCCGCCCGGTCGTGCTCGGAATTTCGACAAACGACGGACTCGGTTTAAACGGAACGAACTTAATGAGGCTGATGTCCGCAAAAAACATATATTTCATCCCGTTCGGCCAGGACGACCACGTGAAAAAACCGACATCGCTCGTCGCCAGAATGGATCTCCTTCCGATTACGGTAGAAAAAGCTCTTTTGCACCAGCAGGTTCAGCCGGTGCTCGTACACCACCAAGAATAAAAAATCATGATGACAGAAAATCATTCCGGAATAAAAAAATTCGATCAATCCGTGACTATTCTATGGTAAAATAAAACGTAAAATGCAAAGTCAATTCAACAAATGATGCTTAATTGGCGGAAGGAGTTTTACAGATGGGAAGAGGATTACACGTAGCAGTTGTCGGAGCGACGGGAGCCGTAGGACAGCAAATGCTGAAAACACTGGAAGACAGAAACTTTGAAATCGAAACACTCACACTACTATCCTCAAAGCGTTCTGCTGGTACGAAAGTAACGTTTAAAGGCGAAGAATATACAGTGCAGGAAGCTGTTCCTGAAAGCTTCGAAGGCGTTCATATCGCGTTATTCAGCGCCGGCGGAAGCGTATCACAAAGCTTGGCGCCTGAGGCTGTAAAACGGGGAGCCATCGTGATTGACAATACCAGCGCATTCCGTATGGACGAAAATACACCGCTCGTGGTGCCTGAGGTGAACGAAGGTGATCTGCACAAACATAACGGCATTATCGCCAACCCTAACTGTTCAACGATTCAGATGGTGGCTGCGCTTGAACCGATCCGCAAAGCGTACGGATTGAAAAAAGTCATTGTATCTACTTACCAAGCTGTGTCCGGGGCCGGCAATGAAGCGGCGAAGGAATTGTACAGCCAGACAAAGGCGATTTTAAACAATGAACCCGCAGAACCGTCCATTATGCCGGTTAAAGGCGACAAAAAGCATTATCAAATCGCATTTAACGCCATTCCGCAAATTGATAAATTCCAAGATAACGGCTATACGTTTGAGGAAATGAAAATGATTAATGAAACGAAAAAAATCATGCATATGCCGAATCTGGAAGTGGCTGCGACATGTGTCAGACTGCCGATTGAAACAGGGCACTCAGAATCTGTTTACATTGAGCTTGACCGTGATGACGCAACCGTTGAAGATATGAAACAGCTTTTAAAAGAAGCTCCGGGTGTTACGCTTCAGGATGATCCGGCGGAGCAGCTTTACCCGATGCCTGCTGATTGCGTCGGCAAACGCGATGTATTTGTAGGAAGAATCCGGAAAGATTTGGACAGAGCAAACGGTTTTCATTTGTGGGTTGTTTCTGATAACCTGTTAAAAGGCGCCGCTTGGAACTCAGTCCAAATCGCGGAAAGCCTGCAAAAACTGAACCTCGTATAAACAAACGTATTTTCTATAGGCGAACAGAAGAGAGTAAGGCTCTGCCTGCTCTCTTCTGTTACGTCAGACTAATTTGGAGTGAAAATAGTGAAGATCATTGTTCAAAAATTCGGCGGAACATCCGTAAAAGATGACAAAGGCCGCAAGCTTGCGCTAGCACACATTAAAGATGCCATCAGTGAAGGTTATAAAGTTGTCGTTGTCGTATCGGCGATGGGAAGAAAAGGAGACCCGTACGCGACAGATTCTTTAATCGGGCTCCTTTACGGCAGCCAGTCCGACATTTCTCCGAGAGAGCAGGATATGCTTCTGTCTTGCGGAGAAACGATTTCGTCCGTTGTTTTTTCCAGCATGCTGAAGGAAAACGGCATAAAAGCCGCAGCTTTAACAGGAGCCCAGGCCGGCTTTTTAACCAATGCCCAGCATACTGACGCCAAAATTATAGAAATGAAAACAGAGCGGCTTTTCGCTGCACTTGCCAGCCATGACGCTGTCGTTGTCGCAGGATTTCAGGGAGCGACTGAAAAAGGCGACACGACGACAATCGGCAGAGGAGGAAGCGATACTTCAGCAGCGGCGCTCGGCGCGGCGGTTGATGCTGAGTTTATCGACATTTTTACGGACGTGGAAGGCGTTATGACAGCCGATCCGAGAATCGTGGAAAATGCTAAGCCGCTTCCGAACGTCACATATACGGAAATCTGCAACCTTGCCTATCAAGGCGCGAAAGTCATTCATCCGCGCGCGGTGGAAATCGCCATGCAGGCAAAGGTGCCGATCCGCGTGCGCTCCACTTATTCAAAAGACAAAGGCACTTTGGTGACGTCCCATCATTCGTCTAACATCGGCAGCGATGTATTCGAACGGCTGATCACGGGGATCGCCCATGTGAAAGATGTGACGCAATTTAAGGTTCCCGCCAAAATGGGGCAATACAACGTTCAGACTGAAGTCTTTAAAGCAATGGCAAATGCCGGAATCAGCGTAGATTTCTTTAACATTACGCCGAGTGAAATCGTATATACCGTAGCCGGCAGTAAAACGGAAGCCGCGCGCAGCATTTTGGCTGAATTAGGATATGAGCCGACAGTGACGGAGAGCTGTGCGAAAGTGTCAGCGGTCGGCGCCGGGATAATGGGTGTTCCGGGTGTCACGTCAAAAATCGTCTCCGCACTTTCTGATAAAGGCATTCCGATTCTGCAATCTGCCGACAGCCATACGACGATCTGGGTGCTCGTTCATGAAAAAGATATGGTAACGGCCGTAAATGCGCTGCATGAAGTGTTTGAACTTTCAAAGTAAATGTGATTGAATCATGATGAGGTGAAAAAAATGAATGTCGGAAATATATCTACAGCGATGATTACCCCCTTTGACAGTAAAGGGAATGTAGACTTTCAAAAACTGTCTACATTAATCGACTATTTGTTGAAAAACGGTACGGATTCTTTAGTCGTCGCAGGCACGACCGGCGAATCTCCGACACTTTCAACGGAAGAAAAAATTGCACTCTTTGAATTTACAGTCAAAGAAGTGAACGGACGCGTGCCTGTTATTGCGGGTACGGGAAGCAACAATACGAAAGACTCCATTAAACTGACAAAAAAAGCTGAAGAAGCCGGCGTCGATTGCGTTATGCTTGTCACGCCGTATTATAATAAGCCTTCCCAAGAGGGGATGTACCGTCATTTTAAAGCCATAGCTGAAGAAACGTCTCTTCCTGTGATGCTTTACAACGTGCCGGGCAGAACGGTCGCTTCGCTTGCGCCGGAAACGGCCATCAGACTTGCGGAGATACCGAATATCTCTGCGATTAAAGAAGCGAGCGGCGATCTTGATGCCATTACGAAAATCATTGCCGAAACACCGGAAGATTTTTACGTCTATTCAGGTGATGACGGGTTAACGCTTCCTATTCTCGCAGTCGGCGGAAGAGGAGTCGTGTCAGTGGCCAGCCATATCGTAGGTTCTGACATGCAGCAGATGATTAAAAACTATACGAACGGGCAGACGGCAACCGCGGCACTGATTCATCAGAAGCTTCTGCCGATCATGAAGGAGCTCTTTAAAGCGCCTAATCCGGCTCCGGTCAAAACGGCGCTACAGCTGAAAGGCCTTGATGTCGGATCTGTGCGTCTTCCTCTTATCCCGCTGAATGAAGATGAACGTCTGAGCCTGAGCAGCGTCATCAGCGAACTGTAAGAAAAAATTTATACAGTTAAAATACGCGGTCATTCTCATTTTTATCGTGAGTTTGACCGTTTTGTATACATATTGGTTTTCCCTAAACCTTCCGCTTCTTCTTGTTTTCTAAAATTGATATCAGTTATAATAGGAACAAGTGATGATGGACGGGTATGAGACTAGGAGGATACAGATTTTGAAAAAGAAAAATACAGAAAACGTCAGAATTATCGCCCTTGGCGGCGTCGGAGAAATTGGGAAGAACCTATATGTCATTGAAATTGACTCAGACATATTTGTAGTGGATGCAGGGCTGATGCACCCTGAAAATGAAATGCTCGGTATTGATGTCGTCATTCCGGATATTTCCTACTTAGTAGAACGGGCTGACCGCGTGAAGGCCATCTTTCTGACACACGGGCACGATGAAAACATCGGAGGCGTCTTTTATTTATTGAACAAGCTGTCGGTGCCGGTATACGGAACGAAGCTTACGCTTGCATTACTGAGAGAAAAACTCAAGCAGTACGGGCATAATCGAAAAGCTGATTTGCGTGAAGTTCACTCTAAATCAGTCATTACATTTGAATCAACGAAAGTATCGTTCTTTAAAACGATTCACAGTATTCCGGATTCAGTGGGAGTCAGCTTCAAAACATCACTTGGCTCTATTGTATGCACGGGAGACTTTAAATTTGACCAGACGCCTGCTTATCACCAATCATGTGATATTGGCGAAATTGCCAAAATCGGAAACAGCGGCGTGCTCGCCCTGCTTTCTGACAGCGCCAATGCGGAGCGCCCGGGGTATACTCCGTCAGAAGCATATGTAAGCGGTGAAATTTCCGATGCGATGAACAATTCAGAAAACCGTGTCATCATTGCTGTATTCGCGTCTAATATCAACCGGATCCAGCAAGTGATACAGGCTGCCGTCCAGAACGGCCGCAAACTTGCAATCGCCGGAAAAAATCTGCAAAACGTGCTTCAGCTTGGGCGCAAGCTCGGCTATATTGAAGCCGAAGATGAAATGTTTATTCCTGTGCAGGATGTGAAAAAATATCCGAAGCGGGAAGTGGCAATTGTTACAGCCGGAAGCCATGGTGAGCCGCTGGCCGCTCTTACGCGGATGGCCAAGCAGGCGCACAAGCAGCTTAACATTGAAGAAGGAGACACCGTTGTCATTGCATCAACACCGATTCCGGGGCATGAATTGATATATTCCAAAACCGTCAACCTGCTTGCCCGAGCCGGCGCTCAAGTCATTTTCGCCCAAAAACGCGTGCATGTGTCCGGTCACGGTTCGCAGGAAGAATTGAAACTCATGCTTAATTTGCTGAAACCGAAATATTTAATTCCGGTTAACGGTGAATTCAGAATGCAAAAAGCGCATTCCAAAATCGCAGAAGAGATCGGCATGAAACGCAGCGACATTTTCTTGATTGAAAAAGGTGACGTCGTTGAATTCCGCGGCCAGAATGTGAAAATCGGGGATAAAGTCACGTACGGAAACGTGTTGATTGACGGCCTCGGAGTCGGCGACATCGGCAACATCGTGCTGAGAGACCGCCGCTTATTATCACAAGACGGCATTCTCATCGTCGTGATCTCACTCGATAAGCAGAAAAAGAACCTCGTATCAGGTCCTGAGATCATTACGCGCGGTTTCGTATATGTCAGAGAATCAGAAGGTTTAATTGTACAAGCTACTGAGCTCGTCCGCTCTATCGTGACTGAAGCGACGGAAACATCTGCCGTAGAATGGTCCACGCTGAAACAAGCCATGCGTGATGCGCTGAATCAATTCCTTTATGAAAAAACAAAACGCAAGCCGATGATCATTCCGATCATTATGGAAGTATAATGTATACACAGCCGGAGCGCATGATGCTCCGGCTGTGTTTTTGTTCATGTCCCGGATGGAAATCATCATCTTTGTTCATAATACAAAGAGACATTCGGAAAGGGTGAAAGATAAAATGGATCATCGTATGGAAAACACCGAAGAACAGCAGCCCGAAAAATCAGATGCGAAAGACAGCATTATGAGCAAAATTCAGCAGCTGGGAGAGACATCTCTGCCGCAAATGTCCCAAGATACCAATATTCACTGCCTGACGATCATCGGCCAAATTGAGGGGCACGTCCAGCTCCCGCCGCAAAATAAAACAACCAAATATGAACACGTCATTCCGCAAATCGTCGCCATTGAGCAAAATCCGAAAATCGAAGGACTTCTGATCATCTTAAACACCGTCGGAGGCGATGTGGAAGCGGGGCTTGCGATTGCGGAAATGCTCGCATCCTTATCAAAACCGACCGTCTCAATCGTACTCGGCGGGGGACACTCGATAGGTGTGCCGATCGCCGTGTCATGTGATCATAGTTTTATCGCGGAAACAGCGACTATGACCATTCACCCCGTTCGGCTTACAGGTCTGGTTATCGGGGTTCCGCAAACATTTGAATACTTGGACAAAATGCAGGAGCGGGTCGTCAACTTTGTGACCCATCATTCAAATATTTCCGAAGAAAAATTCAAAGAGCTGATGTTTTCAAAAGGAAACTTAACCAGGGACATCGGGACGAACGTAGTCGGGAAAGATGCGGCTGATTACGGATTAATTGATGCCGTGGGCGGCGTCGGACAGGCGATAAAAAAGCTGAATCAGCTGATTGAGGAACGAAAGGGCGAGGAAGGAAGGATGATTCAATGATCCTTTATACCGTCATGCCCCAAGAAGTCGTTTACGGTCAGGATATAGAGCAAAGCGTGCATGAACAGGTAGATTATGCCGGCGTGCCGCTGCTAGTTGAGATGAAGGGAAATGAAGCTGAAGTCGTACAGATTTTAAGTACGAACCCGATGGATTTCTTGAATCCGGACATCGCTCCGGGACAAAAAATCAAGCTGAAAATCTAACCGGCATTCAGTCCGTTTCTCGGGGGCAAAATATGCTATAATAGGGGAATCCTACAGAAAAATGCAGCCGGCAAAAGGCTGCTTTTCTTCATGATGTATGATTTTACATTTTTTAACGCAGTAAGGTGATGAGTGTGGCAAAGAAAAAACGGAAATCTAAAAAGAAACAAGAGAGTAAGCTCAATCTAAAATACGAACTAAGCGGACTGCTCTGTGTTGCAATCTCGATTATTGCTGTTTTGCAGCTCGGCGTTGTGGGACAGACATTTGTGTACTTGTTCCGTTTTTTTGCCGGAGAGTGGTTTATTTTATGCTTAATTGCGCTCTTCCTTCTCGGAATTTCGCTGTTTTGGAAAAAGAAGAGTCCAAGCCTTTTAACGAGAAGAAAGGCAGGGCTGTACTGTATTATCGCCAGTATATTGCTGCTGTCTCACGTGCAGCTCTTTAAAAATCTGTCTTATCACGGGTCGATTCGGTCGGCAAGTGTCATCGGCAACACGTGGGAGCTGTTTATGATTGACATGAAACAGCAGGCTGCTTCCCCTGATTTGGGCGGCGGCATGATCGGCGCGGTACTGTTTGCAGCTTCCCACTTTTTATTTGCATCAACGGGTTCACAGATCATGGCGATCGTGCTGATCTTAATGGGGCTGATTCTTGTAACGGGCCGTTCACTGCAGGAAACGCTCAAAAAGTGGACGAGCCCCGTCGGCCGGTTTATCCGCAGTCAATGGCAGGCATTTCTTGAGGATATGAAAACAGTCAGAACGAACATGTCTTCGCCGAAAACAAAAACAAAATCGGGCAAAAAACAAAAACGGGTTCAAAAGAAAAAAGAAGAGCCTGAACCGGAGGAAGAGGATGAGGAAATCATTTCGCCGATCATCCATTCAGAGCCGATTATTTCAAGCTTTTCAGACCGTCAGGAAGAGCCCGCCGAACCGCTGATCCCGGAAAAAACGCAGGAGGCTGCACAAGCGGCAAAAGATGAGCCTTCCGGCGGCGCTCAAGACAGTGGCGAAACGGCTGCGGCTCCGCCGATGACGTTTACAGAGCTTGAAAATAAAGATTATCAAATGCCTTCACTGGACATACTGGCTGACCCGAAACATACCGGCCAGCAGACCGATAAGAAAAACATTTACGAGAATGCAAGAAAACTCGAACGGACTTTTCAAAGCTTCGGCGTAAAGGCGAAAGTGACGCAGGTTCATCTCGGTCCGGCGGTCACAAAATATGAGGTGTATCCGGACGTCGGGGTCAAAGTCAGTAAAATCGTGAATCTGAGCGATGACCTCGCGCTCGCGCTTGCCGCGAAGGATATCCGGATCGAAGCGCCGATTCCGGGTAAATCGGCAATCGGCATCGAGGTGCCCAATGCTGAAGTTGCGATGGTTTCGTTAAAAGAAGTGCTTGAATCCAAGCTCAATGACAAGCCGGACGCGAAGCTTCTGATCGGCTTGGGACGAAATATTTCCGGGGAAGCCGTGCTTGCCGAACTGAACAAAATGCCCCACCTGCTCGTAGCGGGGGCAACGGGAAGCGGAAAAAGCGTCTGTGTCAACGGTATTATTACGAGCATTCTGATGAGGGCCAAACCGCATGAAGTGAAGATGATGATGATTGACCCGAAAATGGTTGAGCTGAATGTGTATAACGGCATTCCTCATCTGCTTGCGCCGGTCGTGACAGATCCGAAAAAGGCCTCGCAGGCTTTGAAAAAGGTCGTCAATGAGATGGAGCGCCGCTATGAGCTGTTCTCCCATACGGGTACGAGAAATATAGAAGGCTATAACGATCATATTAAGCGGTCAAATGCCGAAGAAGAAGTCAAGCAGCCTGAGCTGCCGTACATCGTCGTCATCGTTGACGAGCTTGCCGATCTGATGATGGTCGCTTCTTCCGACGTGGAAGATTCAATTACGAGACTTTCACAGATGGCGCGGGCGGCGGGAATTCATTTGATTATCGCGACACAGCGGCCTTCAGTCGACGTTATTACCGGTGTTATTAAAGCCAACATCCCGTCAAGAATCGCCTTCAGTGTCTCCTCTCAGACCGATTCACGGACAATTTTAGACATGGGCGGCGCTGAAAAGCTTCTGGGGCGCGGAGACATGCTGTTTCTGCCTGTAGGCGCAAATAAGCCGGTGCGTGTGCAAGGGGCATTCTTATCCGATGAAGAGGTTGAGCATGTCGTTGATCATGTCATTACGCAGCAAAAAGCGCAGTACCAAGAAGAGATGATTCCGGAAGAAGTTTCGGAAACACACAGTGAAGTAACGGATGATCTCTATGACGAAGCGGTCGATTTGATTATCGGCATGCAGACGGCATCAGTCTCCATGCTCCAAAGGCGGTTCAGAATCGGATATACGAGAGCTGCCCGTCTGATTGACGCAATGGAGGAACGGGGCGTCGTCGGGCCGTATGAAGGAAGCAAACCGAGGGAAGTACTATTATCTAAGGAACAATATGATGAGCTCTCTTCTTAAAAAGGAGAGAGTTTTCACTGAAAATGATATCACCAAAATCATTCCTATTTATTTTTTTATTAAAACATGATATAGTTGTCCCAATTGTTCAATAATTTATGAAAGTGGTTTACGGAGGGGAAACATGTCTACAAAAGCTGACAATCGTCACTTGTATCTAAAAGTGATTGAGCGAATCAAAGAGGATATACAAAACGGAATTTACACCGAAAAGGAAAAGCTTCCTTCTGAATTTGAGCTTTCAAAATCAATGGGTGTCAGCCGGGCAACTCTGCGTGAAGCTTTGCGTATCCTTGAAGAGGAGCATGTGATTATCAGAAGGCACGGTGTGGGCACTTTCGTCCATACAAAACCGCTGTTTCTTTCAGGTATTGAACAGCTCAACAGCGTGACGAAAACGATTCAGCAGGCGAACATGGTGCCGGGTACGATTTTTTTGTCGTCTCAGGTCATCACGCCGTCTGATGAAGATATCGCTAGATTCCGGCTTGAGCCTGAGCAGGAGCTTTTTTATTTGGAACGCGTGAGAACGGCAAGCGGCACTCCGGTCGTTTACTGTTTAGATACGATTCCGATGCACATTCTGCCGAATTCTTTCTGTCATGAACAGGAATCTATTTTTGATCTTTTGGAAAAAAACTCCGGGTCTGTGATCAGCTATGCCGTTGCTGATATCGAACCGATCGGATATCACGATACGATTTCACCGGTTTTGGAATGCGAGCCGGAGACGGCGCTTTTATTGCTGAAGCAAACCCACTATAATCAGAATGATGAACCTGTGCTGTATTCATTAAATTATTTCCGGGCTGATAAGTTCAGTTTTCATGTTGTAAGAAAACGTTTTTAAGACAGACGCGTCATGTGTCTGTTTTTTTATTTGCCGTTTCAGTACATACTTTGTTTTCTGCAAGGCACAATAAAACAGGAAACAACCAAGTATAGTGAATGGGTGAATAAGTTGAGTAAGAAGAAAAATGGAACGAAAAATATCATTGCTCTGGCTTCTGTACCGCTCGTGATGACACTCGGGAATTCCATGCTGATTCCTGTGCTTCCGATGATTGAAAAGAAGCTGTCCATATCGTCTTTTCAAGTATCGTTAATTATAACGGTCTATTCGATTGTGGCGATTATTTGTATTCCGATTGCCGGATATCTGTCCGATAAATTCGGAAGAAAAAAGATTCTTCTGCCTTGTCTTCTCATAGCCGGTGCGGGCGGAGCGCTTGCCGCGATAGCTTCCACCGCGTTCAAGCATCCTTATCCCATTATCTTGGCGGGGCGGGTGCTGCAGGGAATCGGTTCGGCAGGGGCGGCTCCTGTAGTGATGCCGTTTATCGGTGATTTATTCAAAGGGGATGATGAGCGGATTACCGCGGGGCTCGGCGATATTGAGACGTCTAACACTGCCGGGAAAGTAATAAGCCCGATTCTCGGTTCGCTCTTGGCTGCATGGTTTTGGTTTATGCCATTTTGGTTCATTCCGTTTTTTTCGCTCATCAGTTTTTTTCTCGTATTGTTTTTGGTGGCAAAGCCGGAGGAACAAAAAGAAGCGCCTTCTATTTCCGAATTTGTGAAAAATGTCGGCCGCATATTTAAGCGTGACGGACGCTGGCTCTTTACGGTTTTTATCATCGGCTGCGTGATTATGTTTTTGCTGTTCGGGGTTCTTTTTTATTTATCAGACTCACTGGAGAAGAAATACGGCATTGACGGTGTGGCTAAAGGAGCGCTTTTGGCAATCCCGCTTTTATTTCTATCCGTCAGTTCATATATAGCAGGCAGGAAAATCGGAAAAGACCAAGGCAAAATGAAGTTTTGCATCGTTTTCGGAATGAGTGCCGTGACACTGTCGTTTATCGGCCTATGGTGGAATCACAGTTTTTATTTATTATTTATCTTTTTGTGTGTCAGCGGTATCGGTATCGGAATGGCATTGCCGGCTTTAGACGCTGTCATCACAGAAGGCGTAGACAACGAGGAATCGGGAACCATTACCTCATTTTATAACAGCATGCGGTTTATCGGAGTAGCGGCGGGACCGCCGATCTTTGCTGCCCTGATGTCAAATGCAGGCTGGCTGATTTTTATTTTATCCGCTTTTTGCGGCATTGTGTCTGTATTTTTAGCGCTGTTAAATATCTCATCACAAGCAAAAGAAAAAAAGGAATCATTAAAGACGGTGTAATCTGCACTGTCTTTCTTTATTTTATTTTGAAGATTGACATGATACCGTCAAGTCGTTATCCTTTTTAATAGTTAAACATATTAACTATCGGAAGGAGGGGGAAAAGGTGCATGAAGAAAAAGTAAAGCAGCTGATTCAGCGTTATTCCGATGTATACCTGCACGTCTTAAAAAAAATTGACAGCATTATCGCTGAAAAAGTGAACAAAGAACTGACATTGGATCAATATTACATCCTCCGCTATATTATGCTCAATCCCGATTGCAAATCAATTGAACTGGCCGCGGTGTGCCACGTCAATAAAAGCGCCATTACATCTATGACGAACCGCCTGTATGAAAAAGGCTACATCAATAGAGAACGCAGCCAAAGCGACCGCCGGAGCATACTTTTAAATGTCACGGAAAAGGGGACGGAAGTATTTCACCGTGTGGAGCGGCGGATTGAGGAACTCGTCCGATCATATATTATGTATTTTGATGAAGACGAGGCGGAGATGTTCGTGAATACATATGAAAAATTATATCGATTGATGATGACTGAGGAGGATCAGCAGACATAATGAAAAACATTATCCGAGCCCGCTGGATCATCGCCGCGGTGTGGGTCGCCGCAACGGTGATATTTATGCTTACAGCGCCTGATATGGCTGAATTGACACGGGAGAAAGGGCAGATTTCCGTACCGGACGGATATTCCTCTTCTTACGCCCATGAATTGCTTGATGAAATGTCTGATTCCGATGCACCGTCTTCTTCTGCCGTCATCGTATTTCACGAAAAAGGCTTAATGACAGACAAAAAAGATCGTCTGGAAGAAGCCGTCAGCACTTTGTCTGAACATAAAAAAGCGCTTCAGATTAAAACGGTGACTTCATACTTCGGGGAGAAAAATGACGACATTAAAAAACAGCTGCTGTCAAAAGACAGACAAACGATGCTCGTTCAGCTGCAGCTTGATACATCCAAAAACGATATCATCGAAATAAAAAATAAAATTGATAAAGAGCTGAAACCGTACGGCGTATCATACGGCATTACAGGCCAATCGCTGATCGACGAAGATGTGTTAAAAAGCTCACAGGACGGCTTGAAAAAGACTGAATATATAACGGTCGCTTTTATCCTGATCGTGCTGATCCTTGTATTTCGGTCAGTGGTCGCTCCGTTCGTGCCGCTTTTATCAGTATTGATATCTTATTTAGTCAGCCAGTCGATTGTCGCATTTTTAGTCGATCAGCTGAATTTTTCGCTCTCAACTTTTACGCAGATTTTTATGGTTGCGATTATGTTCGGGATCGGCACAGACTACTGCATTCTGCTTCTCAGCAGATTTAAAGAAGAACTGTCGCATGGCGCTGACATAAAAGAAGCGATCGTCGTCACCTACAAAACGGCCGGAAAGACGGTTTTGTACAGCGGCGGTGCGGTGCTGATCGGATTTGCCTGCATCGGATTTGCGACATTTAAGCTGTATCAGTCGGCAGCGGCCGTTGCGGTCGGTGTCGCGGTGCTGCTGCTTGCGCTCATGACGATCGTGCCGTTTTTTATGGCTGTTTTAGGAAAAAGCCTGTTTTGGCCTGTTAAGGGCGATATTTCGCATCCTCAAAGCAAAGCATGGGAAACGTCAGGGCGGTTTTCATTTAAAAGGCCGCTCATCAGTCTTGCAATCGTTGCGGTATTCACCGTCCCGCCTATCCTTCTTTACAAAGGTTCGCTGTCTTACAACAGTCTTGACGAAATCGGGGATAAATATGAATCCGTGCGCGCGTTTCATACGATTTCAGACGCATTCGGCCCGGGAGAACTTCTTCCGGCCACAGTCGTCATCAAAAATGATGAGACATTAAATACCGAAAAACACCTGATTGATATCGAAAAAATCAGCAGAGAACTTGAAAAAACAGAGGGTGTAAAAACGGTCAGAAGCGCCACGCGCCCTGCTGGAAACGGATTGAATCAATTATTTGTCACAAATCAGGCAAAGCAGCTTCAAGAAGGGCTTGATAAAGGCAATACAGGACTTGAAAAAATCACGGACGGATTAGGGCATGCCGCAAAGTCGTTAGCTGATTCACAGCCGCAGATCGAAGAGTCGGGGAAAAGCGTCAATCAGCTTATTGACGGAACATTGTCTCTGAAATCCGGGCTTTCTGATATAGGAGAAAACCTGAATAAACTGCAGGCTGGCGTGAACGAGAATAAAGCCGGCGTCGCCCAGATGAGAAAGCAGATTGAAGAGCAAAAACAAATGCTGACTTCACAGCTCAAACAAAACAGCGGTCTCGCTTCAGAAACGCAAAACGCTTTAAAATTGGTAAAAACCGTCCTGCCGATGAAAGATGAAGCCAGCAGACAGCTTGCCGATTTGAACAAGCAGCTTGCCCGGCTGCCGTTTGCAAAATTGGAAGCGTCAATACCGTCAGTCAAAACCGATCCCTCTTACCAAGAAATCAAATCGGCCTTTACGGGTGTACAGTCAGCCGTTTCCAAGGCAAACGCGGATGCAAAAGCGTTTTCTAAACAGGTCGACAGTCAAAAGGCTCATCTGCAGCAAGCGGAAAAACAATTTGCCCGACTGGCAGCCGCTCAGAAGAAGATTGACACTCAAATTAACGCAATGATCAATGGTCTGACCAGTATTGAAAACGGTCTGCAGCAAGTGTCAGACGGACAGGGGGCTCTCGCGGGACAAATGCCGCGCCTTGAATCGGCGGCAGGACAGCTCGCGGAGGGCCAGAAAAAAATGAAGAGCGGTCTCGGTGATTTTTCTTCCCGGCTCAGCGATCTTTCTTCAGGCCTTAACGATAGTGTAAAAGGGCTTAAGAAAGTATCAAGCGGCATGATGGGGGCGAATGATTACCTGGGTGAGCTTCACAAGGCGTCAGACAAAGAAATGACAGGCTGGTTTGTGCCGAAAGACGCGTTGACAAACAGTGATTTCACAAGCGTGTTTAATACGTACATGTCAGATGACAGAAAAACGACAGAATTGACCGTCGTTCTTGATAACAATCCTTACTCAAATACGGCCATTCAAGATATTCAAGCGATCAAAGCGAGCGTAAAAAGGGCCATTCCGAACACGGATCTGAAGAATGCCTCTTTCGGCGTTTCGGGAGTCTCCAGCATGAATGCCGATCTGAAAGAAGTATCGGATTCAGACTTCAAACGGACGGCCATGTTTATGCTGGCGGGAATTTTTCTGATTCTCATCGTGATGCTGCGCTCCCTCATTATGCCTGTTTATTTAGTGGCGTCGCTCGTACTGACGTATTTCGCATCCATCGGCGTGACGGAATACATCTTTACACACTTCTTCGGGTATCCGGGCGTAAACTGGGCCGTGCCGTTCTTCGGCTTTGTCATTTTGATGGCTCTAGGCGTGGATTATTCCATCTTTTTAATGGACCGCTTTAATGAGCTTAAAAAAGAAGGAACGGAACCCGCAATGATCAGCAGTATGAAAAATATGGGTTCCGTCATCATTTCTGCAGCCATTATTTTAGCGGGAACCTTTGCGGCCATGCTGCCGTCAGGCGTTCTTTCCTTATTACAGATTGCAACCGTGGTATTAACAGGCCTTCTCATGTACGCAATTGTCGTCCTTCCGTTTTTTGTACCGGTCATGGTGAAAATATTCGGAAGAGCCAACTGGTGGCCTTTCAATTTGAAAAAATAACGTTCAATGACTCTGCCTGTTTTCGGGCAGAGGTTTTTTGTTTCCTTATAAATCCTCCAGTTGATATAATTACATCTGCGCACTCTTTTTTGCGAATGCTGAAATTTGGTCATAATACATACTATGAAAGAATGAACGAAGGAGGTTTCACATGACTTACGTAAATGAAATGAAGTCAAAGCACGGCGGGATCACCGCCCACATCGTAAAGACCGAGAAATTTAAAACCGTTTCGCTGACGTTTAAAATGCTGGCTCCTTTAACGAAAGAGCTCGTAACAAAAAGGGCGCTGTTTCCGCATGTGCTTCTGCGCGGAACAGAAAGCCGCCCGAAAACCGCTGATCTGCGGTCTTATTTTGATGAGCTGTACGGCACATCCGTTTCAGCTGATCTGACAAAAAAGGGAGAACGTCATGTCATTACGTTCAGACTTGAGATTCCTAATGAAAAGTATCTGAAGGACCGCACACCGTTATTGGAAAAAGGCCTTCAGCTTTTATCAGAGCTTGTCTTTTCGCCCGCTTTGGAAAACGGCGCCTTCCTGCCCCTTTATGTCACGCAGGAAAAACGGACGCTTAAACAGCGGATTCAAGCCGTATATGATGATAAGATGAGATATTCTAATCTGCGTCTCGTTCAGGAAATGTGCAAAAGCGAACCGTATGCCCTTCACGTCAACGGTGAGTTCGATGATGTTGAACACATTACACCGCATGATTTGTATGAAGCCTATCAAAAAGCCATACGCGAAGATCAGCTGGACCTGTACGTCATCGGCGATGTTGATACAGATCAGGTGGAAACGGCCGTTGATACGTATTTTAAAACGGAAGAACGGAAGCTGCAGCCTTTTGAAAGAAGCGCGGCGAATGAACAGCCCGATCCGAAGGAAGTCATTGATGAAGAGGACGTCAAGCAGGGCAAGCTGAATATCGGATTCCGGACCAATACGACATATACAGATCCGGATTATCCGGCATTGCAGGTGTTTAACGGGCTGTTCGGGGGGTTCTCTCATTCAAAGCTGTTTATAAATGTCCGTGAAAAAGCGAGCCTCGCCTATTATGCAGCCTCAAGGGTGGAAAGTTTCAAAGGGCTTTTGATGGTCATGTCGGGCATTGAGGTGAAAAATTACAAGCAGGCCGTCACCATCATTGAAGAACAGTTTCAGGCTATGCAAAACGGTGACTTTTCAGAAGATGATATCGCCCAAACGAAAGCCGTTATTAAAAATCAAGTATTAGAAACCATTGATACGGCATACGGTTTAGCGGAATTTCTGTATCAGCAGGCCTCAGCCCAAGTAGAGATACCGATCGAAAGATTCCTTGACAATATCGAGAAAGTGACAAAAGAGGACATTATCAATGTCGGAAAGAACATTAAGCTGGATACGACTTATTTCTTAAAAGGGACGGGGGGAGCATCTTGACTAAACCGATAAACTTCGAACAGCTTCAGGAAACGCTGTATCATGAAAAAATGGCAAACGGCCTTGATGTCTATGTGCTGCCGAAACAGGGTTTTAATAAAACATACGCCGTGTTTACGACAAAGTACGGTTCCATTGACAATCAATTCGTTCCTTTAAATAAGGAAGAAATGGTACACGTCCCTGACGGAATCGCGCATTTTCTGGAGCATAAACTGTTTGAAAAAGCGGACGGCGACGTGTTTCAGGACTTCAGTAAGCAGGGGGCGTCGGCAAATGCCTTTACATCATTTACACGAACCGCTTATCTGTTCTCCAGCACTTCTAATGTGGAGAAAAACCTGGAAACACTCGTGGATTTTGTTCAGGACCCGTATTTCACGGAAAAATCAGTTGAAAAAGAAAAAGGCATCATCGGCCAGGAAATCAATATGTATGATGATAATCCGGATTGGCGGCTGTTTTTCGGCCTTATCGAAAATATGTATAAAGACCACCCCGTGAAAATTGACATTGCCGGAACGGTGGAGAGCATCTCACATATTACGAAAGATCTGCTGTATGAGTGCTACGAAACGTTTTATCACCCGAGCAATATGCTGCTCTTTATCGTCGGTCCCGTAGATCCTGAAGCGGTCATCAGCCAGGTGCGGAAAAACCAGGAGAAAAAGCCGTTTACAGACCAGCCCGAAATCAAACGTGAAGAAGTTCAGGAGCAGGAAGCGGTTTTCCGCCGGGAGCAGGAATTAAAAATGAACGTGCAAGGCTCAAAATGTCTTGTCGGCTTAAAGGCGAAAGACCCTTATAAAACGGGGCAGGAGCTGTTGAAGCACGAGCTCAGCATGAACCTCATGCTTGAATGTCTCTTCGGAAAAAGCTCACCGCATTACGGTGACTTGTACGACAAAGGCTACATTGATGAAACTTTCAGCTTTGATTACACGGCTGAATACGGATTCGGTTTTGCCTCTGTCGGAGGAGATACACCGGAGCCGGATAAGCTCGCTGACGAATTAAAACACATGCTGCTTGATGCAGAATCAGCCGTGACTGCGGAAAAACTTGATCTTGCGAGAAAAAAGAAGATCGGGTCATTCTTAAAAGCGCTCAATTCGCCTGAATATATCGCCAACCAATTCACACGCTACGCCTTTTTAGATATGAGTCTGTTTGATGTCGTAACCGTACTGGAGCAGATTACGCTGGATGACGTAAAGCGGGTCATTAAAGAAGAACTATCAGAAGACAGGCTGACAGTCTGCAAAGTCGTGCCAAAATCATAACAAAAACATCCCTCACGCCCTGAGGGATGTTTTTCTGGGGAAAGAAGGAGTATTGATTGATGAAACAGACAGCGCTCGTAACCGGAGCAAGCGGCGGAATCGGACAAAGTATAAGTGAAGTCCTCGCAAAAAACGGGTATGACGTCCTTTTGCATTATCATTCTAATAAGGAAGCCGCACACAGGCTTGCGGAAAGGCTGAGCGCATCATTCGGCGTAAAAGCCTCCGTTGTTCAGGCGGATCTGTCCTCACCGGATGGCGCGGAGACACTCAGCCGTTCCGTTAAGCAGCCTGTGGATGCTCTGATATTAAACAGCGGCAAAAGTCATTTCGGCCTGATTACGGACGTTACGGATGACACGGCGCGGGAGATGGTGCAGCTGCATGTAACGAGTCCGTTTCTTTTGGCGCGTAATCTGATGCCCGGCATGATCCGGAAAAAAAGCGGGGGCATCGTCGCGATCGGTTCCGTCTGGGGAGAAACAGGCGCATCGTGCGAGGTATTATACAGCATGGTCAAGGGAGCGCAGCATTCGTTCGTCAAAGCGCTTGCCAAAGAGCTTGCTCCGAGCGGCGTCCGCGTGAATGCAGTCTCGCCGGGTGCCGTTGATACAAATATGCTTGATCAGTTCACGTCTGATGAAAAAGAAGCGTTGGCAGAGGAAATTCCCGCGGGCCGGCTGGCAAAGCCGGAGGAAATCGCCGAAGCGGCGGCCTTTTTATTATCGGACAAGGCTTCCTATATTACGGGGCATATATTATCCGTAAACGGCGGCTGGCACTGCTGAAAAAAATGTGTGTATAGTTTGCATCTGTACGGACAAAATAATTTTGTAACAACAGATGAAATGGAGGAACCCAACATGTCAGTATTAGAAAACTGGGATAATTGGAAGAATTTCCTTGGCGACAGATTGAACTATGCGCAGGAAAAAGGGATGAGTGATGAAACGATCACTGACCTCGCTACAGAAATCGGCGGTTACCTTGCGAACGAAGTCGACTCGAAAAACCATCAGGAAAAAGTGCTTGCTGATCTTTGGAGCGTTGCTTCTGAAGATGAACAGCGCGCCATCGCAAATATGATGGTGAAGCTTGTTGAAAATAACAGCACTCATTAAGAGGGGGGATTTCTCCTCTCTTTTTTTATGTTTTCCTCTATAGAGCAACATTCTTCTTTCTAATTAGAGAAAAATGTTTTATGATAAAGGAAGGTAAAAATTTGCCACAATGGAGGGGGTATATCATTTGGCAAAGCTCGAATGGTATTTTGAATATGAAATTCAAGTGAACCGCCCCGGCCTGCTCGGGGATATTTCATCTCTTCTCGGGATGCTGTCAATTAATATTGTCACAATTAACGGTGTCGACCTTTCCAGAAGGGGAATGCTGCTCAGATGCCGGCATATAGATCAAATTAAACGATTGGAATCAATTTTAAAAACAATGGAGACCATTAAAGTAACGAAGCTGAGAGAACCGAGGCTTCGCGACCGTCTCGCAGTCCGCCACGGAAGATACATTCAGCGTGATGCCGATGACAAAAAAACCTTCCGTTTTGAAAGGGACGAGCTCGGTCTTCTGGTTGACTTTATGGCCGAGCTGTTTAAAAAAGAAGGACACAAACTGATCGGAATCCGGGGAATGCCGAGGGTCGGAAAAACGGAGTCCATCGTTGCGTCAAGCGTTTGTGCCAGCAAAAGATGGCTTTTCGTATCATCAACGCTGCTAAAACAAACGATCCGGAGCCAGCTGGTTGCCGATGAATACAGCACGGAAAACGTGTTTATCCTCGACGGCATCGTTTCGACAAGACGGGGATCTGAGCGCCATCTTCAGCTCGTCAGTGAAATTATGCGGCTTCCGGCGACAAAGGTCGTGGAGCACCCCGATATTTTTGTTCAAAATTCGGAGTATACGCTCGATGATTTCGATTATATTATCGAACTCAGAAATGATCCTGACGAAGTTATTACATATGAACATGCAGAAGAACCGCAAATATTTGATCAGACCGGTTTTTCAAGCTTTGATTTTTAATATTGGAAGGTGTTTGTTGTGACAGAATTAGCAATCCGGCTTAAAGAAGCCAGAGAGGAAAAAGGGATGTCATTGGATGAACTCCAGGCGGCGACGAAAATTCAGAAAAGATACTTAACCGCTCTGGAAGAAGGCAATTATGACGTCATTCCCGGCAATTTTTATGTGCGGGCGTTTATCAAGCAATACGCTGAAGCTGTCGGGCTTGATTCAGATCAGTTATTTGAAGAATATAAAAAAGACATCCCTAACACGTACCATGACGATGTGTCGGAAAAAATCTCCGGTCTCGCCATGCAAAGGGAGCTTCCTAAGTCCGCTTCAAAGGCGGCGGAATGGCTTCCGACCGTCCTTGTCGTCATCGGTGTCATTATCGTCATCGCGATCATTTATGCGATTATTCAGCTCGGAATGAGCAAATCCGGGCAGACAGACGGAGATAAGGCCGTCACCCAAAGTGAGAGCAAGTATGAGATTCCTAAGGATTCTGCGCTGAAAAACGACGGCAATACAAATGACGAAGCGCAATCTGACAGCAAAAAAGACAAAAAGGACACAAAAGCGTCAGAGCAGAAGAAAGAAAAAAGCAGTGAAAAGACGGAGATCAAAGCGGCCGGAACGGAAGGCTCGGCTTCTTCATACAACGTCTCCGGGGCAGATAAGTATAAGCTTGAACTGATTGCTTCTGACAGCGCATGGATCCGCGTCCGTGATGACAGCGGCGGTTCTTTAAAAGAAGGAACGCTGCAAAAAGGCGAAACCTTTAAAAAAGACGTCACGGATCAAAAGCAGATTGAAATCCGCACGGGCTATGCCCCTAACCTGAAAATTAAAATCAACGGAGAGGTTCTGTCCTATGAACTCAATCCGCATGATGTGATGGCGCAGACCATCACAATCAAGATGAAAAAATAAAAGGGGAAAAGTCATCTGAACGATTAAGATGACTTTTTCTTCACGTCCGAGTACATATATTGGAGGGGCTTTATGTTTAACTTACCGAATAAAATCACACTGGCAAGAATCGCTTTAATTCCTGTATTTATGATTATCATGCTTGTTCCTTTTCAGTGGGGCAGCGTTCATATAGGGGATGAATCGATTCCGGTCGCGCATCTTACGGGAGCTGTTTTGTTCATTATCGCATCAACGACTGACTGGGTGGATGGCTACTACGCCAGAAAACTGAACCTCGTGACAAATTTCGGGAAATTTTTAGATCCGCTGGCTGACAAACTGCTGGTGTCCGCGGCATTAATTACGCTTGTGCAGTTTGACCTTGCGCCGGCGTGGATGGTCATCATCATCATCAGCCGCGAATTTGCCGTAACGGGATTAAGACTTGTGCTGGCGGGAACGGGGGAAGTTGTAGCCGCCAATATGCTGGGGAAAATTAAAACATGGGCTCAGATCATCGCTGTTGCCGCGCTTTTGCTGCATAATCTTCCGTTTGAGCTCGTTTCTTTCCCGTTCGGCGATATCGCTTTATGGGTGGCCGTGCTCTTCACAGTCATTTCCGGCTGGGATTATTTTGCGAAGAACTGGGATGCGTTAAAAACATCTAACTAAGAAAGAAGGACTTAAAGATGGAAATAGCAAAAAAAGCAGAAATCATTGCAGTCGGCTCGGAGCTTCTGCTCGGCCAGATCGCCAATACGAACGCGCAGTTTATCAGTAAAGAGCTGGCGGAAATCGGTGTAAACGTGTTTTATCATACCGCTGTCGGTGACAATCCGGAGCGGCTTAAGCAAGTCATCCGCATTGCCGAAGAGCGCTCAGACCTGATTATTTTTTCAGGCGGCCTCGGACCGACCAAGGACGATTTGACGAAAGAAACCATTGCAAACACACTGGGGCGCCCGCTCGTTCTGAATGACGAAGCGTTCCGGTCGATCGAAGAATATTTCGCGAAAACAAAACGGACCATGTCGCCGAATAACCGCAAACAGGCGCTCGTCATTGAGGGCTCAGACGTTTTGGCGAATCATTTCGGCATGGCGCCGGGAATGCTTGCAGAGCACGGCTCAAGGCTTTATATGCTGCTTCCCGGGCCGCCGAGCGAGCTGCGTCCGATGTTTGAAAATGAAGCGAAGCCGCTGCTTCTTAAAAAGCTCGGTTCTAATGAGAAAATCGTTTCAACCGTGCTGCGGTTTTTCGGAATCGGTGAATCCCAGCTTGAAGCTGATTTAGAAGATATCATTGATGCGCAGACGAACCCGACGATTGCCCCGCTCGCTGCTGACGGAGAGGTCACGCTGCGTTTAACGGCGAAACATGCCGACGAAAAAGAAACAGAACGGCTTTTAAAAGAAACGGAAGCCGCCATTTTAGAACGTGTCGGTGAATTTTTCTACGGATATGATGATACGTCTCTGGTGAAGGAGCTTTCAAAAGCATGCAGACAAAACGGAATTACGATTTCTTCTGCCGAAAGCTTTACAGGCGGCCTGTTTTCAGAGTGGGTGACTGATTTAAGCGGTGCGTCTCAACTATTTGCAGGGGGCGTTGTCTGCTATTCCGACAGCGTGAAACAGCATGTGCTCGGCGTGAAAGCTGAGACGCTCGCAGAAAGCGGAGCGGTCAGCAAAGAGTGTGCGAAAGAGCTTGCAGCCGGTGTGAGAAAGCTGACCGGAAGCGATATCGGCATCAGCTTTACCGGGGTTGCGGGTCCCGACCCGCAGGAAGGGCATGCGCCGGGCCGCGTCTTTATCGGCATTTCAGCGGAAGGAAAAGAAGAGGTGCACGAATTTAACTTTGCCGGCTCAAGAACCGGGATCAGAAAGCGCGCCGCTAAATACGGCTGCCATCTCATTTTAAAAATGCTGGATCAAAAATAAAGTTTTAAAGAGCCGTTTTCTCTGATTTTTAAGTTTTATAAGGGAAATTATGCTCTTTTGCAGAAAAGCGAACGCGGAAAAAATCCGAATATGCGTTCGCTTTTTTCTTGGCAAATGCCAGTAAACAAGGTATAGTATATGTAGTGGCAAGATAAAGGAGGAAAAAATAAATGAGTGATCGTCAGGCAGCCTTAGATATGGCTCTTAAGCAAATAGAAAAACAATTCGGCAAAGGTTCCATCATGAAGCTCGGAGAAAAAACAGATACAAGAATTTCAACGGTGCCAAGCGGTTCCCTTGCACTTGATACCGCTCTCGGAATAGGCGGATACCCGCGCGGACGGATTATTGAAGTATACGGACCTGAAAGCTCAGGTAAAACGACTGTAGCGCTTCACGCAATCGCTGAGGTTCAGGAAAAAGGCGGACAGGCAGCATTTATTGATGCTGAGCATGCTCTTGATCCTGTTTACGCGCAAAAGCTCGGTGTCAATATCGAAGAGCTTCTGCTTTCTCAGCCGGATACGGGAGAGCAGGCGCTAGAGATTGCTGAAGCGCTGGTGCGAAGCGGAGCTGTTGATATCGTGGTCGTTGACTCTGTTGCGGCGCTTGTTCCAAAAGCTGAAATTGAAGGTGACATGGGTGATTCACACGTCGGTTTACAGGCGCGTCTCATGTCTCAGGCGCTCCGAAAGCTTTCCGGCGCCATCAATAAATCTAAAACAATCGCAATCTTTATTAACCAGATTCGTGAAAAAGTCGGCGTTATGTTCGGAAATCCGGAGACGACACCGGGCGGCCGCGCGCTGAAATTCTATTCTTCCGTGCGCCTTGAAGTGCGCCGTGCCGAGCAATTAAAGCAGGGCAACGACGTGATGGGGAATAAAACGAGAATTAAAGTCGTAAAAAACAAAGTCGCTCCTCCGTTCCGTACGGCTGAAGTGGACATTATGTACGGTGAAGGAATCTCCAAAGAAGGGGAAATCATCGACCTTGGAACTGAACTGGATATCGTGCAAAAAAGCGGTTCGTGGTATTCTTATGAAGAAGAACGTCTCGGTCAGGGCCGTGAAAACGCCAAGCAGTTCTTAAAAGAAAATAAAGACATCATGCTGATGATTCAGGAACAAATCCGTGAATATTACGGTTTAGACAATAACGGTGTAACGGACAAAGCGGAAGAAGTTCAGGAAGAGATGGAATTAGAAGAATAAAAACACGATCAAAAGAGCGGAATAAGCAATTTCCGCTCTTTTTTTGTGTGTTTCAAAAAAACACTGGCTGTTTCGGAAAATTTTATCTGGAATGTTACAACTTTTTTCACCCTTCACTCGTCTAACATCATGGCGAAAGTTGAAATTATATCTGAGGAGGAAAAAAGATGACGAGCCCCCGCCGCACAAGAATAAATAAAAAAAGAAAGAAGAAGCTGATGAAAACGGGAGGGCTGTTTCTTTTTCTGCTGCTTGTCACTGTTTTTATTATGATCTGGACCGTCACAGCGCATCACCGGGAGAAGGAATCCGTTAAAAACGCTCCCGCCGCTCAATCTGATACTTCAAAAGACCAGACTCAACAGAAAAAAGAAAAGACGCAAAAAGAGAAAACACCTAAATCAATCGATCACAATAAACAGATCAGCAATTACTTGCAACAGATCGGGTTCAGCGGCACAGCAATGATCGTAAAAGATGGAAAAGTTGTGCTGAAAAAAGGCTTTGGCTATGCGGACCGAAAACAAAAAATTAAAAACAATCCGGAGACATCATATTATATCGGTTCTTCACAAAAAGCGTTAATCGCGACGGCTGTCCTGCAGCTTGAAGAAAAAGGGCTGCTGCAGACGAGTGACCCCGTCAGTACATACTTGCCGAATTTTCCTAACGGCACGCGCATTACATTGAAAAACCTGCTCAATCATACGTCCGGCATAAACGGGCATATTGAGGGACAGGGACCGATTTCTCCAATTGATTTAATCAAGGATATAGAATACCGCGGAATTAAACGGCAGCCCGGGGTTTGGGATTACAGGGATTCCAACTATTCAGTGCTTGCTTATATCGTATCTCAGGTCAGCGGGGAGTCTTATGAACAATATATAAAAGAACACGTGTTCAAACCGGCCGGAATGAAGCATGCCGGATTTTACAAAACATTTGCCAAAGCCAAATATCCTGCCGTCGGCTACAAAGTCGATGAGAGCGGCAGTCTTGTAACGCCGCACCTTTTGGACTTATCGCAGCTGTACGGGGCGGGCGACATGTATATGAGCGCTGAAGATCTCTATAAATTTGATAAAGCGATCGTAAACGGCACGCTCCTTTCAAAAGAAAGCTTCACAAAAATGTTTACAGCAGGAAGCAGTGCCGCTTACGGCATGGGGTTTTACATTGATCCGGGAAGCTATTCCAATCACGGTGTTATGCCCGGTTACAACATTTTGAACAGCTTCAGCCATTCGGCAAGCAAATATGTCATATTACTGTCAAACATTCAGAATAACGCCAAATTAGGACAGGTAAACAATAGAATTTACCAATTGCTTAACCAGCCGGACTGACAGAGCCGTCATTCACGAAAAGCGGATTAAGGTATGGTATGATATATACATGGGCGAAGATCCGAGCTGAAGGCGAATCGTTAAGCTGGCAAGCTTGACAAGTATTTCCGACACAATTACAATGAAGTTGTAACATTTGTTTTTTTAACATGATTGTTAAACCATTTAAACTTGACAAGGGCATGAGAGACTCATTCCCTGTGAAGGTTCTGTATGTTGAGAAAATCACACAATGTACATGCCGGCACTTATTTAAGCAAAAACCAAGTTCATAGCAAGAGGAGGTGAAAGTATGACCCCAATGACGGTTCTCATCTCCATTTTGCTGACTCTGCTCGGTTTAGTTGTTGGCTACTATGTTCGTAAAACCATTGCCGAAGCAAAGATTGCGGGCGCACGCGGTGCTGCCGAGCAAATCCTTGAAGATGCAAAGCGTGATGCTGAAGCACTGAAAAAAGAAGCTCTGCTTGAAGCAAAGGACGAAATCCATACACTTCGAATAGATGCTGAACAGGAAGTTCGTGAAAGACGAAATGAGCTTCAAAAACAAGAAAACCGTTTACTTCAAAAAGAAGAAAATCTTGACCGTAAACATGAAGGAATTGATAAACGGGAAGCGATGTTGGAGAAGAAAGATCATTCTCTGAATGAACGACAACAACATATTGAAGAGATGGAAAGCAAAGTGGATGAGATGATTCGTATGCAGCAGTCAGAACTCGAACGCATTTCGAGCCTGACACGGGATGAAGCGAAACAAATCATTCTTGACCGGGTTGAAAATGAGCTTTCACATGACATCGCCATCATGACAAAAGAAACCGAAAACCGTGCGAAAGAAGAGGCAGATAAAAAGGCGAAAAACATTCTGTCGCTTGCTTTGCAGCGCTGTGCAGCAGATCATGTTGCCGAAACGACGGTATCGGTCGTCAATCTTCCGAATGATGAGATGAAAGGACGTATCATCGGCCGTGAAGGGCGTAACATTCGTACGCTTGAAACGCTTACAGGTATTGACCTGATTATTGATGACACACCTGAAGCAGTCATTCTTTCCGGATTTGATCCGATCAGACGGGAGACGGCAAGAATCGCTCTTGATAAACTCGTTCAGGATGGCCGTATTCACCCGGCGCGCATTGAAGAAATGGTTGAAAAATCCCGCCGTGAGGTAGATGACTATATCCGGGAAATGGGTGAGCAGACGACGTTTGAAGTCGGCGTTCACGGCCTCCACCCGGATCTGATCAAGATCCTCGGCCGGTTGAAATTCCGTACAAGCTACGGGCAGAACGTACTGAAACATTCTATGGAAGTTGCGTTTTTAGCAGGTTTAATGGCTTCCGAGCTTGGAGAAGATGCAAAGCTTGCCAAGCGGGCCGGTCTTCTGCATGACATCGGAAAAGCAATTGACCATGAAGTGGAAGGAAGCCACGTGGAAATCGGAGTGGAGCTTGCGACCAAATATAAAGAGCATCCAGTCGTCATTAACAGTATTGCGTCACACCACGGAGACGAAGAGCCGACTTCCATTATCGCCGTTTTGGTCGCTGCCGCTGATGCACTGTCAGCCGCAAGACCGGGCGCGAGAAGTGAAACGCTCGAAAACTATATCCGCAGACTTGAAAAGCTTGAAGAAATCTCCGAGTCTTACGAAGGTGTTGAAAAATCATTTGCGATTCAGGCCGGCCGTGAAGTTCGCATCATGGTGAAGCCGGACTCCATTAATGATTTAGAAGCCCATCGTTTGGCACGTGATATCCGTAAACGAATTGAGGACGAGCTTGATTATCCGGGCCACATTAAAGTGACCGTAATCAGAGAAACTCGAGCCGTAGAGTATGCAAAATAAAGTGATGCTTAGCGCATCACTTTATTTTTTTGAGTCCCTGAAAAGGAAGGAATGGAATGTATGAGAATTTTATTTATCGGAGATGTTGTCGGTTCCCCGGGCCGCGACATGGTAAAAGAATATGTCCCGAAACTGAAAGCGAAACATAAACCGCATTTTACAATTATTAACGGAGAAAATGCAGCACACGGAAAAGGACTGACAGAAAAGATCTACCACAGCCTGATGGAAGCGGGAGCAGATGCCATTACAATGGGAAACCATACGTGGGATAAAAGAGAGATCTTCGACTTTATTGATGATGTGCCGCATCTTGTCCGGCCGGCGAATTTCCCGGAAGGTACGCCGGGCAAAGGCATTACCTATATTAAATCGAACGGAAAAGAGCTTGCCGTCATTAACTTACAGGGGCGGACGTTTCTTCCGCCGCTTGATGATCCGTTTGCTAAAGCGGATGAATTAATAGAAGAAGCGAAAAAGCGCACGCCGTACATTTTTATTGATTTTCACGCCGAAGCGACAAGCGAAAAAATTGCGATCGGCTGGTACACAGACGGAAGAGCCTCTGCCGTGGTAGGCACCCATACACACGTGCAAACGGCAGATAACCGCATTTTGCCGAAAGGAACGGCATATATTACTGATGTAGGCATGACGGGTCCGTACGACGGAATTCTCGGTATGGACAGAGAAACGGTCATCAAGCGGTTTAAAACCAATCTTCCTGTCCGGTTTACGGTGGCGGAAGGTAAAACTACGCTGAGCGGAGTGCTCATTGACATCGACGATCAAACGAAAAAGGCCGTAAATATCGAACGGATATTAATCAATGATGACCATATGTTCTTTGAATAGGTGATCATGTGTTTATTTTATAAAAATATTAAAAGGAAAAGCAGGAATATAGCAACTTCTTAGTGAATATAGTAAAAATGGAAGGTAGCCCGCTATTTTTGAAAAGCATTGTGGGGATGGCTTTTTGGATAGCAACATCTAATAATGATTGTTCTAATGAACACTCACTTATCCATTGTAAAACTAAGGGGGAGCAGAAATGGAAATCTTAAAAGTTTCAGCAAAATCAAGTCCAAATTCAGTAGCAGGCGCGCTTGCCGGTGTATTGAGGGAACGCGGAGCCGCCGAAATTCAAGCAATTGGGGCGGGTGCCTTAAATCAGGCTGTTAAAGCGGTTGCGATTGCCAGAGGCTTTGTCGCGCCAAGCGGCGTAGATTTGATTTGTATTCCGGCTTTTACAGATATACAGATTGACGGAGAAGAAAGAACGGCGATTAAGTTAATCGTCGAACCCCGTTAAAAACAAAAACATGATATTCTCAACCTGCTTGCGTAAGGCGAGCGGGTTGTTTTTATTGTTGTCATATTTTCTCACAATATTATATTGATAGTACGAAGAGATGATAAATGGCTTTATTCATATAATATTCAAAAAAAATCCCGCCCATTTTTCCGGACGGAAGCAGTTGTTTTCTTGGAGTGGACACTGGTATTTACCTCCTTTTTATATCATGTTACAATCCAGTTATTACAGTGTTTTTTCGAGGAGGAGTGTACGTGTTGGGAGGAAAGATGAAAGCTATCGTCAAAAATGAAAACGCTTTCGGAGCAACTCTGAAAGAAATTCCCATACCTTCCATTAATGAGAATGAAGTTCTCATTAAAGTACAGGCCGCATCTATATGCGGTACAGATGTGCATATTTATAATTGGGATCAATGGGCGCAGAAACGAATCAAAACACCTCAAGTATTCGGACATGAATTCAGCGGTATCGTAGCGGAAACGGGCAAGCACGTCACAAATGTCAAAATAGGTGACTACGTTTCGGCTGAAACCCACTTCGTCTGCGGTACTTGTGTCCCTTGTTTAACAGGAAAACATCATGTGTGCACCCATACAAAGATCCTCGGCGTAGATACAGCCGGTTCCTTCGCTGAATATGTCAAAGTGCCGGCTCGAAATGTTTGGAAAAATCCCGCTGATATGGACCCCGCCGTCGCTTCTGTTCAAGAGCCGCTTGGCAACGCGGTGCATACAGTGCTGGAAAGCAGCCAGCTTGCGGGCGGTTCCGCTGCAATTATCGGCTGCGGACCGATCGGGCTGATGGCGGTGGCGGTGGCTAAAGCGGCCGGTGCATCCCGTATTGCGGCCATTGATAAAAATGATTACAGGCTGGCTCTTGCGAAGAAATTGGGAGCCACGATCACCATTTCAGCTGATAAGGAAGATCCGCTTGAGGTGATCGACACTTTAACAGGCGGAGAAGGGATCGACCTTGTCTGCGAAATGTCAGGCCACCCGGCAGCTATAACACAAGGATTAAAGATGGCGGCCAACGGGGGAAGGTTCCACATGCTGAGTCTGCCGGAACGTCCGGTGACGGTTGACCTGACAAATGACGTGGTGTTTAAAGGACTTACCGTCCAAGGCATCACAGGCAGAAAAATGTTTGAAACATGGCGGCAGGTATCGCACCTGCTTGAATCCGGCCTTGTTGATCTGACGCCGGTGATCACGCATCAGTTTCCGCTTGAAGACTTTGAAAAAGGGTTTGACCTGATGAGAAAGGGCCAGTGCGGCAAAGTCATTTTGATTCCATAAGGGGAGGATTCTATAATGAAAGAATTTGAATTTCTAAAAGCCGAGCTTGATAAAATGAAAGAAAATAAAACGTGGCAGCAAATGAAACAAATTGAAACGAAGCAGGGTCCGTCGGTAGAAGTCAAAGGGGAAAACGTGATACAGCTTTCATCGAACAATTATCTCGGTTTGACGTCGCATCCAAGGCTTGTCGAAGCGGCCAAACGCGCCGCGGAAGAATTCGGAGCGGGTACGGGGTCCGTCCGGACAATCGCCGGAACATTCACAATGCACAATGAGCTGGAGAAAAAATTGGCAAACTTTAAAAAAACAGAAGCGGCACTTGTTTTTCAATCGGGGTTCACAACGAATCAGGGTGTCCTATCAAGCATTCTTACAAAAGAGGATATCGTGATCTCTGACGAACTGAACCATGCTTCCATCATTGACGGGATCAGGCTGACGAAAGCAGATAAAAAGGTGTACCGCCATGTTGATATGGACGATTTGGAAAGGGTGCTGAAAAAATCAATGAATTACCGCATGCGCCTGATCGTCACCGACGGCGTATTCTCAATGGACGGCAACATCGCTCCTTTGCCTGACATCGTCAAACTTGCAGAGGCGTACGATGCCTTTGTGATGGTCGACGACGCGCATGCTTCCGGCGTACTCGGAAAAAACGGAAGGGGAACGGTTAATCACTTCGGGCTTGACGGAAGAGTCCACATACAGGTGGGCACATTAAGCAAAGCCATCGGAGTGCTTGGCGGTTATGCCGCAGGGTCGCAGGTTCTGATCGATTACCTGCGCCATAAAGGGCGTCCTTTCTTATTCAGCACTTCTCATCCGCCTGCGGTAACGGCCGCATGCATAGAAGCCATTGACGTCCTGCTGGAAGAGCCTGAGCATATGGAAAAGCTATGGGAGAACACGGCGTATTTCAAAGACAGACTGGTTCAAATGGGGCTGACCCTCACAAAAAGCGAAACACCGATCGTGCCGATATTAATAGGGGAGGAAGAAAAAGCCCAGGCATTATCAGACCTTTTATTGACCCGCGGCGTGTTTGCACAAAGCATCGTGTATCCGACGGTCGCCCAAGGAAAAGCGAGAATCCGCACCATTATTACGGCGGAGCATACAAAAGAGGAGCTTGACCGGGCCCTGGAAGTAATCCGTTCAGCCGCAAAAGAGCTTCAGCTTGTGTAAGGGGGAAATGATTCCCTCTTTTTTATTTCTTATTGATTCTTATTCTCAATAAGGTGTACAATAATAGGCTGGCGGTTGTGCCAAACGCTTTTAACCAGTATACTTGAGGGTGGAAGTTTCGGTTGAAAGGAGACATTCGAACATGAATGAAAAGCAAAAGCAGGAAAGCGGACAAGTGAATCCGGCGGACAAAACATCCGAAAAGGATTACAGCAAGTATTTTGAAGCCGTATATATTCCGCCTTCTTTAAAAAATGCGAAAAAACGGGGCAAAGAATCCGTTCAATATCATAACGATTTTAAAATCTCAGAAGAATTTAAAGGCCTCGGTGAAGGCAGGAAATTTTATATCCGCACGTACGGATGCCAAATGAACGAGCATGATACGGAAGTCATGGCGGGTATTTTTATGGCGCTCGGTTATGAAGCGACAAATTCGGTTGATGACGCGAACGTTATTTTATTAAACACTTGCGCTATCCGGGAAAATGCTGAAAACAAAGTGTTCGGCGAGCTCGGCCATTTAAAGGCGCTCAAAAAAAATAACCCGGACTTGATTCTCGGCGTCTGCGGCTGCATGTCACAGGAAGAATCAGTCGTAAACCGCATCCTTAAGAAGCACCCGTTTGTCGATATGATTTTCGGCACGCACAACATTCACCGTCTGCCGGAACTGTTATCAGAGGCATATTTATCAAAAGAGATGGTCATTGAAGTGTGGTCGAAGGAAGGGGATGTCATTGAAAACCTTCCGAAAGTCCGCAACGGAAAAATTAAAGGCTGGGTCAACATTATGTACGGCTGTGACAAGTTCTGCACATACTGCATCGTACCGTATACCCGCGGAAAAGAACGAAGCCGCCGTCCTGAGGAAATTATCCAGGAAGTCAGAAGACTTGCAAGCGAAGGTTATAAAGAAATCACACTGCTCGGTCAAAACGTGAATGCGTACGGAAAAGATTTTGAGGATATGACGTACGGTCTCGGTGATTTAATGGACGAACTGCGTAAAATTGATATTCCGAGAATCCGATTCACGACGAGTCATCCGCGTGACTTTGATGATCATCTGATCGAAGTGCTCGCCAAAGGCGGCAACCTTCTTGACCATATCCATCTTCCGGTTCAATCAGGAAGCTCAGCGATGTTAAAAATGATGGCGCGCAAATATGACAGAGAACGCTATCTGGAGCTTGTCGGAAAAATTAAAGCAGCGATGCCAAACGCTTCACTGACGACCGATATTATTGTCGGTTTTCCGAATGAAACCGATGAACAATTTGAAGAAACGCTTTCGTTATATCGCGAAGTGGAATTTGACAGCGCATATACGTTTATTTACTCTCCTCGTGAAGGCACGCCGGCAGCGAAGATGAAAGACAATGTTCCGATGAGGGTCAAGAAAGAACGTCTTCAGCGCCTCAATGATTTGGTGAAAGAAATTTCAGCCAAAAAAATGAAGGAATATGAAGGCAGGACTGTCGAAGTATTAGTTGAGGGAGAAAGCAAAAATAACCCTGACATTCTTGCCGGCTATACGGAAAAAAGCAAGCTCGTCAACTTCAAAGGGCCGAAAGACGCCATCGGCAAGATTGTACGCGTCAAAATCGAACAGGCGAAAACATGGTCGCTTGACGGTGTGATGGCAGGAGAAGCAATCGAGGTGAAATAATAATGACGCTTTACTCAAAGAAAGACATTGTACAGCAGGCTAGGAACCTTGCGAAAATGATTTCTGAAACAGAAGAAGTTGATTTTTTCAAACGCGCCGAGGCGCAGATTAACGAAAATGAAAAAGTCTCTGCGATTATTAATCAGATTAAAACCCTGCAAAAGCAAGCCGTTAACCTGAAGCACTACGAAAAGCTTGAAGCGCTGAAACAAGTGGAAAGTAAAATTGACGCCCTGCAGGAAGAGCTTGAAGGGATTCCGATCATTCAGGAATTCAGAGATTCCCAGATTGAGGTCAATGACCTTCTTCAGCTTGTCGCACATACGATCTCAAATCAGGTGACAAACGAAATCATTACATCTACCGGAGGCAACCTGCTGACGGGAGAAACCGGTTCAAAAGTAAAACATTCGAATAACAGCTGTTCTATTTAAACACGGGGCCTTCATCGGCCCGTGTTTTTTTGCTGTTTGAGAACTAATTGTAATATGTACTAAATTTTCATTGACTCACCGTTTTGTCCCATTTTACTGGAAAGTTTTATCATACTTAAAAGTAAAGTTTCTGGGCAGGGCTGCATACAATGAAACAGAAACTTTGTATTTTTATATTTTTATTATAAAAATGCACATGAGACAAATGCCCAGCATAAGATAACACGAAGAAGAACAAGGAGGCCTGCCGGAATGTCTGAATACAGGGAAATTATTACGAAAGCGGTAGTTGCGAAAGGAAGAAAATTCACCCAATGCACCAACACGATCTCACCTGGAGAAAAACCGTCAAGTATATTGGGCGGCTGGATTATCAACCACAAGTACGATGCCGAAAAGATCGGGAAGACTGTAGAAATTGAAGGGTATTATGATATAAACGTCTGGTACTCTTACGCCGATAATACAAAAACGGAAGTTGTAACCGAGAGAGTAAAGTATGTCGATGTGATTAAACTCAGATACAGAGACACAAATTACTTAGATGACGAACACGAAGTCATTGCCAAAGTGCTGCAGCAGCCGAATTGTCTTGAAGTCACCATTTCTCCTAACGGAAATAAAATCGTGGTCCAGGCAGAGAGAGAATTTTTAGCAGAAGTGGTCGGTGAAACGAAAGTCGTCGTCGAAGTCAATCCTGACTGGGAAGAAGACGATGATGATGATTGGGAAGACGATCTTGACGAAGAATTAGAGGACATTAACCCTGAATTTTTAGTCGGAGATCCTGAAGAATAAGTTGAGGCTAGGGGAGTTAACACCCCAAGTCTCTTTTTTATATATAAAGATATCACTCTTTTGTTTATGTTATAATGGGATTCGGATAAGAGAAGATACATAGTGAGGGATTAAATGATGGCTAGTTACACGCCTATGATACAGCAATACTTGAAGATAAAGGCAGAGCACCAAGATGCCTTTTTATTTTTTCGGCTTGGTGACTTTTATGAAATGTTTTTTGAAGATGCAAAAAAAGCGTCACAAGAGCTTGAAATTACACTGACAAGCAGAGACGGAGGTTCGGCTGATAAAATTCCGATGTGCGGCGTGCCGTATCATTCCGCGGCGGCTTATATTGAACAGCTGATTAAAAAGGGCTATAAAGTGGCGATCTGTGAACAGACGGAAGATCCGAAGGCGGCTAAAGGCGTTGTAAAAAGAGAAGTCGTCCAGCTGATCACACCGGGAACCGTGATGGATGGAAAAGGCATCCACGAGTCGGAAAACAACTTTATCGCTTCCGTTTCCGAATTCCGTGACGGATACGGTCTCGCTTTATCGGACTTAACGACTGGAGAAAACCTGGCCGTATTTATTGAGCGGATTGAAGATGTCATGTCAGAAATTTACTCAGTCGGCGCAAAGGAAATTGTCGTATCAAGCAAGTTTAACGAACATACAGCTGCTCAGCTGAAAGAACGGTGCAGCGCAACGATTTCCATCGAAGACGGGGAAATAACAGAACACATTGAAATCGCAAAGCACTTGCCGGGCGAAGAGCTGACAGAGACGTTTATGCGTTTATATACGTATTTGCAGAAAACGCAAAAACGGAGCCTGGATCATCTGCAGCCGGTTCAAGTATATGAATTGGAAGAAGCGATGAAAATTGACCTGTATTCAAAACGGAATCTTGAGCTGACGGAAACGATCCGTTCGAAAAGCAAAAAAGGGTCATTGCTTTGGCTTTTAGACGAGACGAAAACAGCAATGGGCGGCCGGCTTCTCAAACAATGGATTGACCGCCCGCTGATCAGGGCATCCCAAATCGAAGAACGCCAGGAAATGGTCGAGACGCTGATCAATCATCTGTTTGAGCGTGAAGATCTGCGCGAGCGCCTGAAGGAAGTATACGATTTAGAACGTCTGGCGGGCCGGGTCGCATTCGGAAACGTCAACGCAAGGGATTTAATCCAGCTGAAAGAATCTTTAAAACAAGTGCCGAGCATTAAAGAGCTTGTAGGGTCTCTTAACCATAAAAAAGCAAAAGAACGCGCCGGCTTGATTGATCCGTGCGGAGATTTGCTTGACCTGTTAGAAGAAGCCCTTCATGAAAACCCGCCGTTATCGTTAAAAGAAGGCAACTTAATTAAAGACGGCTATCATCAGAAGCTCGATGAGTACCGTGACGCCAGCAAAAACGGTAAAGACTGGATTGCCAGACTGGAGCAGCAGGAACGCGCTTATACGGGCATCCGTTCATTAAAGGTCGGTTTTAATAAAGTGTTCGGCTATTATATTGAAGTCACAAAAGCAAACCTTCATCTGCTTGAGGACGGGCGGTATGAGCGGAAGCAGACCCTCACAAACGCCGAACGGTACATTACGCCGGAATTGAAGGAAAAAGAAGCGCTTATTTTAGAAGCGGAAAACAACATCTGCGAGCTGGAATATGAGCTTTTTGCCGGACTGCGTGAAAAGGTGAAACAATTTATTCCGCGCTTGCAGCGTCTTGCCAAACAAATGAGTGAGCTGGACGCACTGCAATGCTTTGCTACGATCAGTGAAAACAGGCATTACACAAAGCCCGTCTTTTCTGATAATGAAGTAAAAGTCATTGAAGGGAGACACCCCGTCGTTGAAAAGGTGATGGACAGTCAAGAATACGTCCCGAACAACTGCCTGATGGGCGATTCGCGGGAAATGCTCCTGATTACGGGTCCGAATATGTCAGGTAAAAGCACGTACATGAGACAGATCGCACTTCTATCGATCATGGCCCAGATCGGCTGTTTTGTGCCCGCGAAAGAAGCGATTCTGCCGATTTTTGATCAAATCTTCACGAGAATCGGGGCAGCGGATGATTTGATTTCCGGACAAAGCACCTTTATGGTGGAAATGCTGGAAGCGAAAAACGCGATTGTGAACGCCACAAAAGATAGCCTGATCCTGTTTGATGAAATCGGCCGCGGGACATCAACGTACGACGGAATGGCGCTGGCACAGGCGATTATTGAATATGTCCATGATCATATCGGCGCTAAAACACTGTTCAGCACGCATTATCATGAGCTGACGGTGCTTGAAGATAAGCTTCCTCAGCTGAAAAACGTTCATGTGCGCGCAGAGGAATATAACGGAACGGTCGTGTTTCTCCATCAAATCAAAGAAGGAGCCGCAGATAAAAGTTACGGCATTCATGTCGCCCAGCTTGCCGAGCTCCCGGACGATCTGATCAGCCGCGCGCAGGAGATTTTGAAACAGCTTGAGCAGACGGGAGATAAACCGGAGCTTCCGGCGGTATCTGAGAAAAAGTCCGCCGTCAGAGAAGAACCGGCACAGCTGTCCTTTTTTGCTGACGGTGAAAAAGAACAGAAGGCACCGGCTGTTTCTAATAAAGAAAAACAAGTGCTTGAAGCTTTTAAGTCAATCAATATTCTCGATATGACGCCGCTTGAGGCGATGAATGAAATGTACAAGCTGCAAAAAAAATTAAAATAGAAAGAGGTGACGGACTTGGCAAAAGTCATCCAGCTGTCAGATGAACTCTCGAATAAAATAGCGGCCGGCGAGGTGGTCGAACGGCCTGCCTCAGTCGTTAAAGAATTGGTGGAAAACGCCATCGACGCAAACAGCACAGTCATTGAAATCGACATAGAGGAAGCGGGGCTTTCGTCGATTCGGGTGCTCGATAACGGCGAAGGGATGGAAACCGATGATTGCAAGCGGGCTTTCCGCCGCCACGCGACCAGTAAAATCAAAGATGAAAACGACCTGTTCCGGGTGAGAACACTCGGTTTCCGCGGAGAAGCTTTGCCAAGTATCGCGTCTGTTTCTCATCTGGAAATCAAAACGAGCATCGGCGAGGGAGCGGGAACCCATCTCATTCTTCAGGGCGGGAATATCATTTCTGAACAGAAATCCTCCAGCAGAAAAGGAACGGAGATTATCGTTACCAACCTGTTTTTCAATACACCCGCCAGATTGAAATATATGAAAACCGTGCATACGGAGCTCGGCAATATTACGGATGTCGTCAACCGGATCGCTCTTGCGCATCCGGAAGTATCGATCCGTCTCCGCCATCAGGGGAAAAATCTGCTGCAGACAAACGGTAACGGGGACGTGCGCCATGTGCTGGCCGCAATTTACGGGACGGCGGTTGCGAAAAAAATGATACCGCTCCATGTCAGCTCGCTTGATTTTGAAGTCAAGGGCTACATTGCGCTTCCGGAAATCACGCGTGCATCCAGAAACTACATGTCATCTGTCATTAACGGAAGATACATTAAGAATTTCCCGCTTGTAAAAGCGGTGCATGAGGGCTATCACACACTTCTGCCGATCGGCCGCCATCCGATTACGTTTATCGAAATTACGATGGACCCGATTTTGGTCGATGTCAATGTCCATCCCTCGAAGCTTGAAGTCCGCCTCAGCAAAGAGACGGAGCTGCATGAGCTGATCCGTGACGGGATAAAGGAAGTGTTTCAAAAGCAGAGGCTGATTCCGAGCGCCCAGCTCCCGAAAAAATCCGCGCCGGCACCGGCCAAAAACGAACAGCAATTTATGACATTCGAGGAAAGCGCGCCTGAGCGGAAACTTCCTGAAAAAACGCCGGAGCCGTCTTACTCACCAATGAAGCTGAGTTCGGTCGTAAAAGAGCCTGAGCCGGTAATAATAGAAGAAGAGATCCTCCCGAATGAAGCGGATCACGATGTGCCGCCGGAGCTCGGCATGCCGGAACCGGAAGCGCCTGTTTCCGATACTCCGGAACCGGAAGCTGTCGCTGAAGAAATACGGGAAGAAAGAGTTCCGGTGATGTATCCGATCGGCCAAATGCACGGGACATATATTTTAGCCCAAAACGAAAACGGCTTGTATATCATTGACCAGCATGCTGCACAAGAACGGATTAAATACGAATATTTCCGGGAGAAAGTCGGGCAGGTCGAGCCTGAAGTGCAGGATATGATCGTGCCGCTCACCTTTCATTATGCGGCAAATGAGGCGCTGATCATTGACCAGCATCAGCATGAGCTTGAAAGCGTCGGAGTATTTTTAGAAGCATTCGGCACGAACAGCTACATCGTCCGCTGCCATCCGGCCTGGTTTCCAAAAGGGGAAGAAGCTGAACTGATTGAAGAAATCATTCAGCAGGTGCTTGACGCCAAACAGATCGATATTAAAAAACTGCGGGAGGAAGCGGCCATTATGATGAGCTGCAAAGGCTCAATCAAAGCGAACCGCCATTTGCGAAACGACGAAATCAAAGCGCTCTTGGATGACCTGCGCCGAACGACAGACCCGTTCACATGCCCGCACGGCCGGCCGATCATAATTCATCACAGCACGTATGAGATGGAGAAGATGTTTAAGCGTGTGATGTAGAAGGATTCTGTGAGGGATTTATCTCTCGTGCCCACATTTTGCCCACTGATTTTAGCTGTTTAGGTATTCATCAAACCGATTAATGCTTTTTTGATTGTGATTCTGCAAGATATGGATATAGACATCAGCTGTCATTTTCACATCCGTATGACCGAGTCTCTCACTTGCAAATTTGATATCTGCACCACTTTCTAGCAGCATAATGGTGTGTGTGTGTCTCAAACCATGTGGAGTAATGTGGTGCAGATCAGTTTTCTTTAGCAAGGAATCTATGACTTTATCAATTCCAAACGGTCCAAGGTCATCTCCCTTATGGTTGGTAATAAAAAAGGGAGACTGGTTATAATTATCACCGTGTTTTATTTTATTTTCTTCTTGCCATTCCTTAAACTTTTTCATCTCTTTAATTAAAGTGTCATCGATGCTTATAGTTCTAACACTTTTACGGGTTTTAGGTGCTATGATTCCAAACTCGTTCTTAGATTTAGCAATCCTTAAAGTTTTGTTATTAAAGTCAATATCGGACCAATATAAAGCAATGAGTTCACCTTTTCTTAAGCCGGTCCTTAAAAGAGTTAAAGCGATCATGTAATGATGATATTTAGAAGATTTTGCTGCCTCCATAAAGACAGATACTTGTTCCTTGTCCAGGTAATTGTCTTTAAGCATTCTATAATCCGAATCTTTTTTTATAGAAATGTTTTGATATTATCAGGAATTGTCTTAACCATCTTACTAAAGCCGCAAGCTGATGAGCGGACTGAATAACTTCAAATACAGATTCACAGCAGACCGCAATCATATTGCGGTTTTTCCATTTGTGCAAATTACGGGGATAGTAGTAAAATCAAATAAAAGAAAAACAGGGGAGGACTAAAAAACTTAATCGTGTAGCTTTAAAATAAAGATTGATTATGTAAAACAAAGTCCGATAATTTATAAAAAAGTTTGATAGAATCACATTAACAATACAGATTTTTAGAATTCAACAAACGGTCCATTTAATGGCACAATTAATTTGTGATGCAAGTTAAAATTTGTTATCATCAATAACAATAGAATTAAACTAAAGATTATTTAAACAGCATAGAAAGGGGGGAAATGCTTTGAATATAAATTTAATATTATTTGTCTCATCAATTAATCAAGAACCTACAGAGGAAAATACTCAAACATTAGTGAAAACATTTGAATCTGACTTTCGCCCTCAAGTAGGAGATATAATTGACGATCCTGGATTTGATTCAGGTTTCCATAATGGATACGAGGTGGTAAAAGTTACAATAAATTATACTTCAAATGAGTGCCTTGTTTCACTGACGCCGTTAGCAATTGAAGTTGAAAAAATTAGTGTTGAAGATTATATAAAAAAGCTTAAAACACATGGGTGGAGTATTCAGTCTAGGTAGCACTCAGCAGTTTTTATTATAAGGTACTATTCCTCAGACTGCGCGTTTGTTGAAGATTCTAGACATAAAATGATCAAACTTTTTTATAAAACGATGATTGAAATGAATATAGAAAAAACGTGTTTTGATCAATCTTTTTTTCAAAACACGTTTTTTCTATTTGTACTTTTATCAAGGTTTATTAAGTTCATTTAATCAAACTTTATTTTAAGGCTACAAATCGCTTTCTCCCCGCTTAAATTAAAAGCCCAACTTTTTAGAGTTTGGGCTTTTTTAGATGATGCAATTTTGTATTTTGTCTTACGGAACCTCTCCTTGTCGCATGAGACTTTTTACAACTGCACGTAAATCTATTTCGCTTTTTCCTGTTTTTCTCTTTAACTGGCCTTTTACATCGGTAGCTCATGTTAAGTATAATACGGTATATTTCCTTTCTGAGTCAGCATATCTTTCATTCCCTTAAATTAAAAGTTAAGACTATTTCTTAGATATATAAACATCCGCTATATTTATAATAGGGGTTCGCTTAAATTTAATTTTGTAACCATTCTCGGTCCACTCATCATCATATTTATTATCATCAAAAAAGGAGGCTGCTCTCTTTATGTCTAACCATGCTAATTTAATAAAAATATTTACCCGGAAAACTATTAGAAGCTCTGAAATATCAATGTTTTGAGTAATCATGGTTTATTGTCAAAAAACTAAAAATAACAGTACGTATGAGATGGAGAAGATGTTTAAGCGTGTGATGCAAGAACAATGATTTATGTGAGACTAAACCGTTATTTGCCCACAAGTAGCCTTACTAGTTTGAATGACCCAGCCTGTCAGAGAAAACTTTTGAGTTTTTTAATTTCTGGTATAATTGTTGCATCTGTATGCCGTAAATCATGAAAATAATTTGTTTAACATCCAGCTGCTTTTCTTTCATATAAAAATTGTTTATGGATAGTATTTGGGGTGACAGCGCAGCATCTTGTGTTTGGTGTAACCGTCTATATGTCACTGCATTAATAGTGAAATAATGGAGAAAGCGATTCCTTAAAATCTTAAAGTTATCTGTGAAGAACCAGGTGACTACCCTGAGTTATATAGATGGGTACCTGCTTTTCCAAATTCACAGGGAGGAGATGGAGGGGGAATTTAAATAAAATTCGAATTTGGCAGGTTATACTATCCGCAAGTTAGTCAAGGGGGACTAGTAATTAGCCCCCCTTACATTTAGTTCTTCCTGCGGTTTTTTCTATTTTTGATCAAACTGAAAACCACTAAGAGAACCGCACCGATAGCAACGATATAAAATGAAATTTCTGCTGCTGCGGTATTAATATTCTTAAGAACAAGGATAAGCCCTATTAAAACTATAGGAATAATGTAAGTTAGAATTTTTATAACTTTTGGGCTCGGTTCAGCGTTACTTTTATCTTCCATAGTTACCTCCTGTCTTAACACTTTAGAAATAATCACTTTAAAGCTTAACACAGGATAAATTTGTTAAACGCCAACAATAGCCCCGTTTAAATGAAAAGCTTAAGAGTTTTAGTAATCCACCAAGCGGCTGTTGGGTTGCCAGTTCTTTTAGAGCACCCGCATAGCACGCATCTTCAACTGCACCAGTAAAATTGTCGATCGTATTAAGAATTATTTCAAAACGCCGATTCCGCCCATAGCAGCTTTAACTTTAGCAGGTATTGCATCCCAATCTGCTCTTAGTGCTTTTGCATCCCAGGGCAATTTACCTTGAGCAGTAAACTCCGACCCATATAACATAGTCTATTTGTCTAATGATTAATATTTACTTTTTACACTTAATGATTTTATGTTAGTTTTGTTTTTGCACAGTAAAAAGCTGCGCGACGCTTTCGTGAATTGTTGCAGCTAGGGCTGATTTGAAAAGAGTGTAAATTCCGCCGTACTTTTCTAAGTTCAATTATGTTAATGTCAACATAACGTTGAATTCGGTGTAAGAACTAAGGTATTCTGATATATTTCGAGAGCCCGTATGATTTAGTTTATCTTGAAGAAAAGGATTGAAATAATAATCTTGATTGCGGATCATTTCTAAAAACTGATTATCCCCTTCGACCGCTTCGGCAATTGCTTTTCAAAACAAAAGCTCAATTTGTTTTCTTTTTATCCGAAACCCATATTCATCCTTCATTTTCTGAATAAAATTCCCTAAAGAATTCATCTAAATTAATATTCTGATTTCCTTATATATCAGCATAGCAAATTGTAAAAAAGGTCCAGACTGGTGCTTTTGGCGGGAGCAGAAAGTTTTTTTAACTTTACCGGAAAATCCATGGAAAAACGTGGTGTCATCTGGTAAAGTGGTTACAGTCGGCTGGGCGGCGGCAGCAGTCTGCCCGGATCTTTTAAATGGGAATGGTGACAATGGATCATACATATGAAGTGCATCAAATCAAAACTTATCACCAGATGTGGTCCAACTATTGTTATATTATCGCAGACCGCTCAAAAAAATCTGCGATAGCGGTGGACCCGTCCTGGGAAATAGATAAAATAACCGATAAACTGCATGAATTGGATGTTGATTTATCAGCTATTTTATTAACACATTCGCATTATGACCATGTAAACTTGGCGGAGCCGCTTCAGCAAATCTATCATTCTGATATATACATGTCGTCGGCGGAAATCGATTTCTATCAATTCCGGTGCAGAAACTTAATAGCGCTTGAAGACAGCCAAACCTTTGCGGCCGGAGGGTTTATCATCAGAAGTATACTGACCCCGGGACATACGGCCGGGGGAATGTGCTATTTGCTATCTGATCATCTTTTTACCGGTGACACCGTGTTTACAGAAGGGTGCGGTATATGTGAGGACAGGGGCAGCTCAGCTGAAGATATGTTTCACAGTATACAGAGGATCAAAGCCTCCATTCCGCCGCATGTGCGTGTGTATCCGGGGCACTCCTTCGGGGAGAAGCCGGGTCAAAAAATGGAGAGTCTTTTGAAAAACAATATTTACTTTCAGATTGAAAAAAAAGAACATTTTGTGAATTTCCGCAACAGAAAAAATCAAAAAGGGCTGTTTCATTTTAAGTAATGTGTAATTTAGTTCTATCTAACTAGCTTTTCTTTTGAGGCAAGGAACTTCTGAAATGGAATGGAAGTTATTACTAGATTTCTGGTGATGAATGGCTGAGTAACGGGAGTTTGCGGAAGAGAACGCCGGGCAGGCCGGATGGGACATTCTGCTTACGCCTGTTCCGAAAGCCCTGAGTCCGCCTTTCGACAGGGAAAAATAGGCATTATTCAGGAGTTCACATAGGATAAATTAACTTGACATGGTATTTTTGTGAAGTTACTATCAACTTGAACATGCTTCTTATCTGAATCCGAGAAAGGATGGCTGAGAAAATGATCACATACTTATTCCCCGGACAAGGTTCTCAAAAGCAGGGAATGGGGAGCTCATTGTTTGATGAATTTAAAGACTTAACGGAGCAGGCTGATGAAACACTCGGATATTCCATGAAACGGCTTTGTCTTGAGAATCCGTATTCCAACCTTCACAAGACGCAGTTCACCCAGCCTGCTTTATATGTTGTAAACGCGTTAAGCTATTTGAAAAAAATCCAAGACAATGACATAAAGCCGGATTATGTGGCCGGCCACAGTTTGGGAGAATATAATGCGCTGTTTGCAGCAGGTGCTTTTGATTTTATTACCGGCCTGCAGCTTGTCCGTAAAAGAGGCGAATTAATGAGTATGGCCACTGACGGAAAAATGGCCGCTGTTATGGGGTTAACTGCAGCTCAAGTGTCAGACGCCCTTCAAACGCACGGATTACATACGATTGATATTGCTAATATGAATTCTCCTCACCAAGTTGTCATATCCGGACGCAAAGAAGACATTGAAAGAGCCAAAACCGTATTCGAAGGATTAAAAGACGTTACGATGTTTCATCCGTTAAACGTAAGCGGCGCTTTTCACTCGAGGTATATGAGTGAAGCAAAACAAGAGTTCGAAAAATTTTTACAGTCATTTCATTTTTCTGCTATATCAATTCCCGTCATTTCTAATGTGCATGCCAGACCTTATGAGCAAGACGGAATCCACTCCGTTCTGGCCGATCAGATCGACCATTCAGTGCGATGGAACGACAGCATCCGCTATCTGCTGGACAAAGGGCGGATGGAATTTGAAGAAGTCGGACCGGGCCATGTGCTGACAGGACTTATTCACCGCATCAAAAAAGAAACTGAAGCTTCACCCGCCATGTAGCGGAACGCAAGTCAAAATTCTTATCTCACACAATAGTGCCAGCCATACAACATCACGACCACTTCACCTGCACACGACATCACGAAAAACTCACAAATCAATATTTTGAAAAAATAAAGAGCAAAAAGGAGAACAAATGAACCAGCCAATTGTTTTCATGTTTTCTGGACAGGGTTCCCAATACTATCAAATGGGGAAAGAGCTGTTTGCACATAACGCCGCTTTTCGGCAGAAAATGCTTGACTTGGACGATTTTGCAGTCAGCCGTTTCGGTTACTCTGTCCTTAAAGAGATGTATCATACAGGCAATCGTCTGTCTGATCCATTTGACCGCCTTCTTTTCAGCCATCCTGCCATTTTTATGGCTGAGTACGCACTTGCATATGCTTTGGAGCAAAGAGGCATACGTCCCGATTATGTGATCGGAGCAAGCCTCGGAGAGTATGCAGCGGCCGCTGTGTCGGGCGTGCTGAGCGCCGAGGATGCTTTAGATTGCGTGCTGGAACAGGCCCGAATCGTTACGGAAACTTGCCGTAACGGCAGCATGCTTGCGATACTGGGTGATCCGGCTTTATATCAAGATGATCCGCTGCTCGGCGAACATAGTGAATTGGCATCTGTAAACTATCATTCTCACTTTGTCATCTCGGGAGAGCGGGAACATATCAAAAAGATCATGGACGATCTGAGAGAAAAGCAGATTCCTCATCAGCTATTGCCGGTATCTTACGGGTTTCACTCAGCGCTGGTTGATCAGGCGGAACAGCCGTACAAGCGCTTTTTAGCTCAGAAATCAATCCGGACTCCGTTTATACCGTACATCTCCAGTGCGACCGGAGAGGCTGAGACCGATATACAAGCGGACTTTTTCTGGGATATCGTAAGAAAGCCGATTCGATTCCGCGAAGCGCTTCAATTCGCAGACAGCCGCCAAAAAGGATTGTATATCGATGCCGGGCCTTCCGGAACATTGGCCGCATTTGCCAAACAGATTCTTCCTGCAGGATCGGCTGAACGCATCCGTGCCATTATGACGCCGTTTCATAAAGAACAAACCCATTTGCAGCAAATAGAAGATAGCATTTTATCACCGCCCGGAAGGAGACTGTAAGATGATCAGCTTTGTTTTTCCAGGCCAAGGCTCGCAAAGAATAGGGATGGGGGAGGACCTGTTCGGCCGCTATCCTGAATTAACCGCAAAGGCCGATCACATTCTCGGATATTCCATTCAGGAGCTGTGCCGGGACGGAGAACGTCTCAATCAGACTCAATTCACTCAGCCGGCGCTCTATGTCGTCAATGCCCTCAGTTATTTGAAAAAAACAGAAGAAACCGGATTGAAACCGGATTTTACCGCCGGACACAGTTTGGGCGAATATAACGCGTTATACGCTTCGGGCGCCTTTGATTTTGAAGAAGGCTTACAGTTGGTCAAAAAAAGGGGCGAACTGATGAGCCGCGCAAAAGGAGGCGGCATGGCAGCGGTGATCGGCCTGACTCATGAGCAGGTGACGGATGTTTTAAGAGAAAATCACTTGGATATGATTGATATCGCCAACATGAACACACCGCAGCAAATTGTCATTTCCGGATATAAAGAAGATATTGAAAAAGCAGCATCCGTTTTTGAAGCCGTAAACGGCGTAAAAATGGTTCACCGCTTAAATGTCAGCGGCGCCTTTCATTCCAGATACATGCTGGAAGCGAAGGAAGAGTTTTCACGGTTTATTGAATCTTTCCATTTTAAGCCGCTGTCCATCCCGGTCATTTCAAATGTGACGGCAAGACCCTATGAGCAAAGAGAGCTGAAAGAGACACTCACCGGACAAATAACGGGATCGGTGAACTGGACAGACAGCATCCGTTTCTTAATGGGAAGAAAGAACATGAGCTTTGAGGAAATCGGCCCCGGAAAAGTGCTGACGGGGCTGATACAAAGAATTACGGCTGAAGCGGAGCCGATAACAGATGAAATCAAAGTCCCGGCTGAGGCTGGAAAAAGCTCAATTACGGCGGCGTCTTTAGGAAATGAAGAGTTTAAGCGCGATTATCAATTGAAATACGCCTACTTGGCCGGCGGCATGTACCGCGGAATTTCTTCGAAGGAAATGGTCGTCAAACTGGCTGAAAAAGGAATGATGGGCTTTTTCGGAACGGGCGGTTTGAACATCGCGGACGTTGAGGACGCCATTTTGTCAATTCAGCATGAGCTTCGTGACGGCGGTTCCTTCGGCATAAATGTTGTACATAACATGAAGCATACAGATTCAGAAGAAAAAATGATTGATCTTTTACTGAAGCATGGGATTCAGAACTTGGAAGCATCAGCGTTTTTAACGGTTACTCCCGCTTTAGTAAGGTTTCGCGCTAAGGGGTTAAAACGCGGTGCCGGCGGACAAATAATAGCGCGTCAGCGGATTATCGCCAAGCTGTCCCGTCCGGAAGTAGCGGAAGCGTTTCTCAGCCCGGCGCCTGATCACATTCTGCAGAAACTTGCAGCCGAAAACAAAATTACCGCTGAAGAAGCAAGTCTGATGAGAGAAATACCCGTTGCGCATGACATCTGCGTAGAGGCTGATTCAGGCGGCCACACTGACGGCGGAGTTGCTTACAGTCTCATGCCGGCGATCATCCGTTTACGAGATGACATGATGAAAAAATACCGATACGGCAAAACTGTCCGCATCGGAGCCGCAGGGGGAATCGGAACGCCCGAGGCTGCCATGGCCGCATTTATGCTCGGCGCTGATTTTATTGTGACCGGATCTATTAACCAATGCACCGTTGAAGCAGCGACGAGCGGCCTCGTAAAGGACCTCCTACAGCAGATGAATGTACAGGACACGGCCTACGCGCCGGCCGGCGATATGTTTGAATCAGGCAGCAAGGTGCAGGTATTAAAGAAAGGGCTGTTCTTTCCGACCCGCGCCTCTAAGCTGCATGAACTGTATCAGCGTCACCGCTCAATTGAAGAAATTGATGAAAAGACACTCAGACAAATAGAAGAGAAGTATTTTAAGGCAAGTGTAAGCAGTATTTATGACAAAGTGAAGGCTCATTATTCGAATGAAGACATTTCAAAAGCCGAACGGAATCCGAAACAGAAAATGGCGCTCATATTCAAATGGTATTTCAGGCAAAGCTCTGCTTCGGCGATTAAAGGAGACCCGGATGCCAAGGTAGACTTCCAGATTCATTGCGGCCCGGCATTAGGCGCCTTTAATCAATGGGTGAAAGGTACGGAGCTGGAGTCCTGGAAAAACCGCCATGCCGATGGTATCGGCATGCGGCTTATGGAAGAGACGGCCTCGCTTTTGAATCAGAAGTTAGGTTCATTTTTGCAAACGTGTTGACAAGACGAAATGATAGATTGAAAACATGGAATATTCATAAAAGATGAAACAGGGAGGAACTGACAATGAGTAAAGAAAGAATCTTTGAATTGCTGCAGAACACAATCTACGAGGTTTTACCTGATTTAGAAGGCGAACAGCTTTCGCAGGAAGACCGGTTAGTTGATCTGGGGGCGGATTCAGTGGACCGCGCCGAAATTATCACGATGATGCTTGAAGAATTATCACTGCAGATCCCGCGTGTTGAGCTGACGGGAGTGTCAAACATCGGCGAATTGGCGGCAAAGCTTTATGAAAAGGTACAGGCTGTCTGATAAAACGGTGAAATAATCGGAAACTCAAAATTCATATTGGAGGCGAAGTTCATGGCGGCTGCCGGAATAGAAGCGATAAATGTGTTTGGCGGGACAGCATACCTTGATGTCATGCAGCTGGCGGAGTACAGAAACTTAGACCCTGCCAGATTTGAGAATTTACTGATGAAAGAAAAAGCGGTGGCGCTTCCGTACGAAGACCCCGTTACATTCGGCGTTAACGCGGCAAAGCCGATTATCGACCGATTGACAGAGGCTGAAAAAGACAGAATCGAGCTGCTGATTACCTGCTCGGAGTCCGGCATCGACTTCGGAAAATCACTCAGTACATATATTCATGATTACTTAGGCCTCAACCGGAACTGCCGTTTATTTGAACTGAAACAAGCCTGTTATTCAGGAACGGCGGGTTTGCAGATGGCGCTTAACTTTATTTTGTCGCAGACATCCCCCGGAGCGAAGGCGCTTGTCGTCGCGACGGATATCTCCCGGTTTTTAATTGCCGAAGGCGGCGATGCGTTAAGCGAGGATTGGTCTTACGCAGAACCGAGCGCCGGAGCGGGTGCCGTCGCCTTATTGATCGGTGAAAATCCAATCGTATTTCAGGCGGATGCGGGCGCTAACGGCTACTACGGCTATGAGGTGATGGATACATGCCGTCCGATCCCGGACAGTGAAGCCGGTGACGCCGATTTGTCATTGATGTCTTACCTCGATTGCTGTGAACAGACATTTCGCGAGTACAAAAACCGTGTGCCGGGCGCTGACTACAAAGAGACGTTTCACTATCTTGCCTTCCATACACCGTTTGGCGGCATGGTCAAAGGGGCCCACCGGACGATGATGCGCAAGCTTGCAAAAGCGAAAAACGCTGAGATCGAACAAGATTTTCAAACCAGAGTAGAGCCGGGGCTCCGCTACTGCCAAAGAGTCGGAAACATTATGGGGGCAGCCTCTTTACTGGCTCTTGCAAGCACGATTGACCAAGGGGCATTCGGCACTTCTAAGCGGATCGGCTGTTTCTCCTACGGCTCCGGATGCTGTTCGGAATTTTACAGCGGCGTTGTGACGCCTGAAGGGCAAGCGCGGCAGCATTCTTTCAAAATAGAAGAGCATCTGAACAACAGGTACAGGCTGTCCATGGAAGAATATGAAGAACTGTTTAAAGGCAGCGGTTTGGTGAAGTTCGGTACCCGGAATGTCAAATTGGATATGAATATGGTTCCGAACATTTTAGACCATCATGCCGGGAGCCCCCGTTTATATTTGGAAGAAATCACGGAATTTCATCGGAAATACAGGTGGATATCGTGACCTATGAAACGATAAACGTCCGTTTTCAGCAAAATGTCTGCTTCATCACCTTTGATCGGCCTGAAGCCAACAATACGATTAATGAGCGTTTAGTGGAGGAATGCCTGCATGTTCTTTCTGAATGTGAAGACTCCGTGACCTCCGTAGTGCTTGAAGGGCAGCCGGAGGTATTTTGTTTCGGGGCGGATTTTGATGAGATGTACCGGAAAATGAGGCAGGGAATGCAGCATGCGGAATCGCAGGAGCCGCTTTACCGTTTGTGGCTGGCATTAAAATCCGGGCCGTACATTACAATCGCCCGCGTCCGCGGACAAGTAAATGCGGGAGGTGTCGGTTTTGCCGCCGCGTGCGATATCGTCATAGCAGAGGAGAATGCTTCGTTCAGTTTATCTGAACTGTTATTCGGACTTTATCCGGCCTGCGTTCTGCCGTTTTTAATTCAAAGAATCGGATTTCAAAAGGCGCATTATATGACGATCATGACAAAGCCCGTGCCGGCACGCCAGGCGCTTGAATGGGGACTTTGTGACGTATGCGTCCCGGACTCAGCAACAGAGCTGAGAAAGCATTTGCTGCGCCTCCGCCCACTGTCGAAAAAAGCAGTCATCCGCTATAAACAATACATGGATTCCTTAAACGACCTTGTTCATCGTTCGAAATCCATTGCTCTAGCCGAAAATCAAGCGATGTTTTCAGATCCGGATAACCAATCAGCCATCTTCCGTTATGCAGAAACGGGGCGGCTTCCTTGGGAAACGGAGAACAGTTAGGAGGATATCATGCCGAACGCCGCAGTTGAACTGCTCGAAATTGAACCGGATATTATCCAAGTGACAATGCAGGATAAAGCCCATAAAAACGCCTTCTCCAAAGAACTGACGGATGGATTGATGGAAGCATTCACTCGTATAAAAAAATCGTCAGTCTATAAAGCTGTGATTTTAACAGGATACGGCCATTATTTTGCTTCCGGAGGCACACAGGAAGGCCTGCTCAGGATTCAGCAGGGCATCACGAAGTTTACGGAAGACCGCATGTACTCTTTGGCGCTGGAATGTGATATCCCCGTCATTTCCGCCATGCAGGGCCACGGAATCGGAGGCGGGTTTGTCATGGGGCTTTTCAGTGATTTTGTCATTTTAAGCAAAGAAAGCGTGTATACCGCAAACTTTATGAAATACGGTTTCACCCCCGGAATGGGCGCTACCTTTATCGTTCCGGAGAAGCTTGGGGCAAGCCTCGGCCATGAAATGCTGTTAAACGGCGGCCACTACCGCGGCGGTGACCTGGAGAAAAGAGGGGTGCCTTTTCCGGTGCTTCCTCGGCAGGAAGTACTAGACTATGCGCAGGAATTGGCCCGTGAGCTTGCGGAAAAACCGAGAAACTCTTTAATTACATTGAAAAGGCACTTGGTGACGCCGTTTCGCGAGCAGCTTCCGGCCGTCATTGAGAAGGAGTTAATCATGCACGATGAGACGTTTCATGATGATGAAGTGAAAAAACGAATCACGACGATGTACGGAGTATAAGACATACATCTTACATACAGATGAAATGGAGGCAGCTCTATGAAAAGTGATATGAAGGCAAGCGGGTTACTCAAGCCATCTGTCAGCTATGGAAAATCATTGCGGCTTTCAGCGGATCAGCCGATGACGATTCCTGAAGTCCTGCACAAAACCGCCGCGGCAGCGGGAGATCAAAAGGGCATCACATATATACAGCCTGACGGCACCAAAGTGTACCAGACTTACAGCGGCCTGAAAAAGATCGCTCTTTCGATTGTGAAAGGGCTCCGCCAATCAGGAGTGAAGGCTCAGGATGAAGTCATATTACAGCTCAGTGACAATTCCCAGCTGATTCCTGCTTTTTGGGGCTGTGTTTTTTTAGGAGCGATCCCGGTTCCGCTTGCGGCCGCTCCGGCTTATACAGAAATGAACAGCGGGACGCAAAAACTGAAAGACGCCTGGACGCTTTTGAATCAGCCGTATGTCATCACAAGCCGTGACGTGCTGCCGGAGATGACTGAATGGGCGGAGGAGCAGGAGCTTTCCGGGTTTTGCGCTTTGGCGGCAGAAGATCTCAGTGCGCATGAAATGGATACGGACTGTCATCATCCCCGTCCGGAAGATTTGGCGATGCTGCTTTTGACCTCGGGAAGCACAGGCACGCCGAAAGCCGTGATGCTCAGCCATGAAAACATCGTCTGCATGGTCAAAGGAAATATTCAGATGCAGGGCTATACAAGTGAGGATGTCACGTTTAACTGGATGCCTTTTGACCATGTCGGCGGCATCGGAATGCTTCATCTGCGTGATGTTTATCTCGGATGTGAGGAAATCAACATACCGAGCGAATCCATTTTGATGGACCCTTTAAAATGGCTCGACCTGATTGATCATTACCGCGCTTCGGTCACGTGGGCCCCAAATTTTGCCTTTGGGCTGCTTGCTGATTTTGCAGAAGAGATTCAAACGCGGAAATGGGACTTATCTTCCATGCGTTACATGCTGAACGGCGGGGAGGCCGCGGTTGCGAAAGTCGGACGCAGAATTATGGAGCTTTTAGAGCCGCACGGTCTGCCGGCTAATGCCATCCGTCCCGCATGGGGAATGTCCGAAACGTCTTCGGGCGTTATTTTCTCAGATGAGTTTACACTGGAAAACACGAGTGACGACGATCGTTTCGTCGAGATCGGTCTGCCGATCCCGGGATTTAATATGAGAATTACGGATGACCGCAATCAAGTGGTGGAAGAAGGAGAAATCGGCCGCTTCCAAGTGTCGGGTCTGACTGTAACGAGCGGATATTATGAGCGCCCGGACTTAAACGAGAGTGTCTTTACAGAAGACGGCTGGTTTGAAACGGGAGATCTCGGATTTCTGCGTGAAGGCCGCCTGACGATAACGGGGCGCACGAAAGATGCCATCATTATCAACGGTGTGAATTATTACAGCCATGCCATTGAATCAGCCGTTGAGGAATTGCCGGAAATTGAAACGTCATATACAGCGGCATGCGCCGTCCGGCCGAATCAAAGCACGACAGATGAGCTGGCGATTTTCTTTGTGACATCTGTTCCGTTGGATGAGAACCGCATGACGAAGCTTCTTCATCACATTCACCAGCACGTGACACAGAGAATCGGCGTTACCCCTGATTATCTGCTTCCGGTCGCAAAAGAAGACATTCCTAAGACGGCGATCGGGAAAATCCAGCGCACTCAGCTGAAACATTCATTTGAACAAGGGCAATTTGATTCATTACATAATAACAGACAAGAAGGCAGCAATTCAGACACGGCTTCTGCAGAGAAAGAAATTGAACGGGATTTTATCCGTTTTCTGAAAGAGGAACTTTCCATCGCGGATGAGCTCGTTGATCCAAATACGCCGTTTCAAAGTCTTGGCGTCAATTCCATCAAGATGATGAAACTCGCCAGATCAATTGAAAAAACGTATCACATCCGGCTGACGGCAAGAGAGCTGCACAAAAATCCGACGATTGGCGCTTTAGCGGCTTATACTGCTGAAAAAGCGGCAAACATGTCAGCGGACCATCATCCCCAAAAAGCCGAACCGCCGGCAGAACGGGAGAGACGGCAAACGGCGCCAGCGCTTTCAGAAGTCCAAAAAGGGCTGTGGACATTGCAGAAAATGTCGCCTGAAACGACTGCATACCATGTCCCGCTCTGTTTCCGATTCACATCCGGAATCGACAAAGAGAAACTGAAACAGGCGTTTCAGCTCGTATTAAAGCAGCATCCGATGCTCAAAAGCGCCGTGAATGAAACAGACGGCGGGTTTTATTTCATAGAAGCGGCAGATCCTTTTGTATTCTCGGAAGAAGATATTTCTGACGTCAATGAATCACAAATATCCGCTCTGATACGGAAAAAAGTGAAAGAGCCGTTTGTCAAAGAAGGCGGGCCTTTGCTGCGCGTGCAGCTGCTTTCAAAATCCGCCGAGGAACATTATCTTTTGACGGTCATTCACCACATCGTGTTTGACGGCATTTCATCCATTACATTTATTCACAGTCTGCTGGATCATTATCAGGCGCTGCTGGAGGGAAAAGAAGAGTTTACAGCTGCCGCTCCCGGTATTCATCCCGATTTCGCGGCTTGGGAAAAGCGGTATTTAGCGGGTGAAGAAAGCAAAGCTGCCCGCGCTTACTGGATGAAACAGCTCGAGGGCGATCTGCCTGACCTTCAGCTTCCGCCGATGCGCACGGACAGCAGTGTTCCGGAGTTTACAGAAGATACGCTGACACGCCGTCTTCCCGAACGGCTGCTGAATAATATAACGGCGTTTGCCGCATCCCGTTCGATTCATTTGTCTACCGTCATGCTGAGCTGCTATATGGTGCTTTTAAGCAAATATACGGATAAGGAAGATATTGTGACAGGCATGCCTGCAATGGTCAGACCCGAAGAACGTTTTGACCGAGTGGTCGGCCATTTCCTCAACATGCTTCCCATACGGAGCAGAGCCGGACGAAAAGAAACATTTGCTGACTTTGTTCAAAAGGTGCAGGATGCCGTTCTGGACGGACTGGATCACTCATTTTATCCGTTTCCGAAAATGGTGCGTGATGTGCATGCGAAACCCCGGCAGAACGGTTCGCCTGTTTTCAGCAATGCCTTTTTCTATCAGAACTTTCTGCAGCATTCCAGCTATCAATCGATGCTTGATGAATACAAGGAATTCTCCTGTGAGTTTGTAAAAGACATTCATCAAGAGGGGGAATATGATCTTGTATTTGAAATGTGGGAAGAAGCATCAGGCATGGATCTTACGATTAAATACAGCACCGAATTATTCGACGAAGCAGGGGCGGCCAGACTTTTCAGCCAATTTGTACAGGCTGCTGAAGCTTTGACGGCGAATCCGGATACGCCGCTTGAGAACGTTTCTCTCATGACAAAAAGAGAGGAGCACATGATTCTTAATACTTGGAATGAGACAAGCCGTGAATATCCGGATGCCTGCTTCCATGAATTATTCGAACGTCAGGCGGCAGAAACGCCGGACGCTTGTGCGGTCGTGTATGAAGAGCAAAAGCTGACGTACCGTGAGCTTGATGAAAAAAGCACAAAGCTGGCGCTCTATTTGCAGGCGCACGGTGCAGGCCCTGATGATCTCATCGGCATTTATACAAACCGTTCATTGCATATGGCTGTCGGCCTTCTCGGCATTTTAAAAGCCGGGGGAGCGTATGTGCCGCTTGATCCTTCTTATCCCGCTGACAGATTGGAATATATGATCGCCGACAGCAGGATTTCAATGTGCCTGACGACAGCTGATTTAGAGCACTCTTTGAACTGGGGAGGCGTGCAGACAACTGCCATTGACCGCGATTGGTCTCATATTGAAAGTACAGCCGCGGAAAGAACGTCGCTGAAGCGGTTAGTGACACCTGACGATCTGGCGTATGTCATTTACACGTCGGGCAGCACGGGCAAACCGAAAGGCGTGATGATTCCGCACCGGGCGCTGACCAATTTCTTACTCTCGATGGCGAATGAACCGGGGCTTTCGTCCGAAGACAAACTGCTTGCCGTCACGACATATTGCTTTGACATCGCGGCACTGGAGCTTTACCTTCCTTTAATCAAAGGAGCGGAGTGCAACATCTGTAAGACAGAAGTCACAAAAGACGCACGGAAGCTGAAAGAGCTGATTCAAGAGTACAAACCGACGATCATGCAGGCGACCCCGTTTACATGGAAAATGCTCTTTCATTCCGGATGGTCAAATGAAGAAAATGTGAAAATCCTTTGCGGCGGAGAGGCGCTTAGCGAACAATTGAAGCAGCAGTTTCTCGATACGAAAAGTGAGGCTTGGAATATGTTCGGGCCGACAGAGACGACAATCTGGTCCGCGGTGCAGCGGATAACGGAAAATGAGAACGCGCTTACGATCGGACGCCCGATCGCCAATACCCGTGTGTATATTATGGATTCCGGTCTCAACCCTGTTTTAGAAGGGGTGCCGGGAGAACTTTGTATTGCGGGAGACGGATTGGCAAGAGGGTATTTCAACAAGCCTGAGCTGACAGATAAAGCTTTCGTCAGCCACCGGCTCGAACTGGGATCAAAGCTTTATAAAACAGGCGATATGGCGCGTTTTCTTCCCGGCGGCCGCATTGAATACATGGGACGGATGGACACCCAAGTCAAAATCCGCGGCTACCGGATTGAACCCGGAGATATTGAGAGCCGGCTGAATGCCTATCCGGCCGTACAGGAAAGCGTAGTGGTTGTGAACAATCACTCCGGAAATGAAAAGCTTTGCGCATTTTATATCCTGAAAAACGGAGAGCCGCTTCCGTCTGCAAAGGAATTGCGCAATCATTTGAAACAAGCGCTGCCGGCCTATATGACGCCAGCTTCGTTTATCCGTCTTGAAGAGCTGCCCCTCACACCGAACGGAAAAGTGGACCGCAAGCTTCTTGCTGCCCGCGATCTGACGGAAAAGCAGCCGGACACACAAACATTTTCATCATCTCATATCCAGCAGGCGGTGCTGGCGATTTGGCAGGATGTATTGAAAAGCAAAGATATAGAGCTTGATGACCGCTTTTTTGATGCGGGGGGAGATTCGCTTCTTGCCGTGACTGTCACTGACCGGATGACGCAGGAATTGGATTGTGAATTCAGTGTAACGGAGCTGTTTGAATACGCGACGGTAAAAGACATCAGCCGGTATATCGCTGAACAAAAACCGAAAGAAGCCGTTTGGGCTCCTGTGCCGCAAAAGAAAGTGAATGCAGAAGACCGGGAACACCCGGCGGGAGAATTTCCCGATTATTACGAGGACAGTCTTGCGGTTATCGGTATATCCTGTGAGTTTCCGGGAGCGAAAGATCATTATGAATTTTGGAATAACATCAAAGAAGGCAAAGAAAGCATCACCTTCTTTTCAAAAGAAGAGCTCCGCCGATTCGGTATTTCTGAAGAACTGGCTGATCATCCCGGCTTCGTTCCGGCTAAATCAGTTTTAGAGGGGAAAGAAATGTTTGATCCCGGTTTCTTCGGCTTTTCACCGAAAGATGCGGAATATATGGACCCTCAGCTGAGAATGCTTTTGCTCCATTCATGGAAGGCAATCGAGGATGCGGGGTATATCTCCAAAGAAATTCCGGAAACAAGCGTGTATATGTCTGCCAGCACAAACTCTTACCGCAGCCTGCTGCCGGGGGAGACGACAGCACAGCTGGAAACGCCGGATGGCTACGTGTCATGGGTGCTTGCCCAAAGCGGTACGATTCCGACGATGATTTCTCATAAACTCGGGTTGAAAGGGCCGAGCTATTTTGTCCATGCCAACTGCTCATCTTCGTTAATCGGCCTGCATTCGGCTTTTCAAAGCCTGCAGTCCGGCGAAGCCAAGTACGCCCTTGTCGGCGGTGCGACCCTTCATACGGAATCAAGCGCCGGGTATGTTCATCAGCCGGGGCTGAATTTTTCGAGCGACGGGCATATTAAAGCGTTTGACGCGGATGCTGACGGAATGATCGGCGGTGAAGGGGCCGGCGCCGTGCTCTTGAAAAAAGCGTCGGATGCCGTTAAGGACGGCGACCATATTTATGCGCTGCTGCGCGGAATCGGCGTCAATAACGACGGAGCGGATAAGGTCGGATTTTATGCGCCGAGCGTCAAAGGACAGGCTGAGGTCATTCAGAAGGTCATTGATCAGACGGGCATACATCCCGAAACGATCGCGTACGTCGAAGCTCACGGCACAGGAACAAAACTCGGCGATCCGATCGAACTGTCCGCACTTCAATCGGTGTACGGCCGATATACAGATAAAAAACAATACTGCGGCATCGGTTCAGTCAAAACAAATCTCGGGCATTTGGATACAGCGGCCGGAATGGCGGGCTGCATCAAGGTTGTCATGAGCTTATATCATCAGGAAATCGCGCCGAGCATCAATTACAAAGAGCCGAATCCGAATCTTCATTTAGAAGACTCTCCGTTTTACGTAGCGGAAGAAAAGAAAGAGTTAACCCGTGAGAACAGAGCGCACCGCATGGCTTTAAGCTCTTTCGGTCTTGGCGGGACAAACACACACGCGATTTTTGAACAATATCCGGATGCATCTGAAGCAGCAGACGCTGCCGGTCCGTTCATCATTCCGTTGTCTGCCAGAAAAAAAGATCGTCTGAAGGAGTACGCAAAACAGCTGCTGGCTTTTCTGGAAAGAAAAACGGACACAGACCTCGCTGATCTTGCCTACACGTTCCAAGTCGGAAGGGAAGCGATGGAAGAGCGCGCGGCCTTTATCACAAGCGGCACTGCGGAGCTGAAGCGGCAGCTTGCCGATTTTATCAATGATAAGCCGGCAGTAACAGGCTGCTTCAGAGGAGAAAAACAGCAGGCGAAAGATATTGCCTGGCTTTCTGATGATGATGACAGCGCTGAACTCATTGAGAAATGGCTTGCGAAAGGAAAAGGACCGAAGCTCTGTGAAATGTGGAGTAAAGGCGTCGCCATCAATTGGCACAAGCTTTACAAAGACAAGCATCCGAAACGAATCAGCGTGCCGGTCTACCCGTTTGCAAAGGAGCCGTACTGGCCGAAAAAAGCAGAAAAGAACACATCTGCCGCACACACCGGAGTCTCAGTTTTACACCCGCTCGTGCAGCAAAACACGTCAGATTTGGCCGTTCAGCGGTTCAGCTCACGGTTTACAGGCTCAGAATTTTTCCTGAAGGATCATGTGGTCAGGGAAAAAGCGGTGCTGCCGGGAGCGGCATATTTGGAAATGTCTTATGAAGCGGTAAAACGTGCGCTTGGCGGCTTATTAAAAGACCAAGACAGAATAACGCTCCATCATACGGTCTGGATGAAACCGATCGTCGTTCACGAACAAGAGCGCCAAGTCCATATTGCGCTTTTCCCTGAAGAGGACGGCATCATCTCATATGACATTTACAGCGTAAACGCTGACGGCGAAGAAGTGCTGCACAGCCAAGGACGGGCCGAAATCATTAAGGCTGAACAAGAGCCTGAGGCCGACCTTTCTGCCATACAAAACAGATGCAAAGCGGATATTCTTGATCCGGCGGCCTTTTATCGGGAAGGCAGGAGCAGGGGGATGTTCCATGGAAGAGATTTCCAAGGCATTAAGTCCGCCTTTATCGGTGATAAAGAAGTGCTCTCGGACATACAGCTTCCGGATTCTGTTTCTCACACGAATGGACAATTTACACTTCATCCGAGCATCATTGATTCGGCTATTCAGACGGCGACGATTTGCATTATGCAGGAGTTTTCCGGACAAAAGCTGATTCTGCCGTTTGCGCTGGAATATCTTGAAGTCATCAAAGCATGCACGCCGACTATACGGGCGCATGCACGTTTCAGCGATGGATATCAAACCGGTGATTCCGTGCAGAAAGCCGACATTGACCTGTTCGACGAAACAGGAGCGCTTTGCGTGAAGGTGAGAGGATTCTCTACGAGAGTGCTTGAAGGCGATGCAGAATCGGCTCAGCGGCTATCAGGCTCGGAAAAGGTCTTGTTTGCACCGGTCTGGAAAGAAGCCGCCGCATCCGAGAAAGCTTCTGTCCATGCTGATGAGCATTTGATCATACTTTGTGAAGATGCCTGCCGTATAAAAGATGAAGCGGCATCCGGCCTGAAAGACGCCGAACTGTTGATTGCAGAAGGTGAGGGTGAAACAGCCGCTGAACGCTTCCAAAGCTTTGCGCAGACAATCGCCGAACACATCCGGCGGATCATCAGCGAAAAAAGGCAGGGCCGCATTCTGATTCAGACCGTTATCTCAGCAGACGGCAGCCAGCAGTTGTTTGCGGGGTTAACAGGTTTGTTAAAAACAGCCGAGCTGGAATACGGAAAACTTGACTGTCAGCTCATCGAAATGGAATCAATCGGCGAAATGCCGGCTGTCGCTCAAAAACTGAAAAACGACAGTCATCGGCCGCATGATAAACATATCCGTTATAAAGGAGAAAAACGGTATGTGAAGGCTTGGGAAGAAATGCATCCCGCAGGGGGCGGCATCGTCTGGAAGGACGAAGGTGTATATCTGATTACCGGAGGCGCGGGAAGCCTGGGCTTGATGTTCGCAAAAGAAATCGCAGGTCGCGTAAAACACCCGAAAATCATTCTGACCGGCCGCTCAAATCTGGCAGAAGCCAAACAGCGTGAGCTTGCTATGCTTCAGCACTCCGGCGCAAATGTCGTCTACAAAAAGCTGAATGCGGCAGACCGGCGGGAAAATGAAGCGCTGATCAAAGAGATTACGGCGGAATTCGGAAAGCTTAACGGAATTATTCACGCTGCGGGAGTGATACAAGACCGCTTCCTGCTGCAAAAAACGAAGGAAGAGTTCAGAGAAGTACTTGACCCGAAAGTCATCGGAACCGCTTATTTAGATGAAGCCAGCAAAGACTGCAATCTTGACTTTTTCGTATTGTTCTCCAGTGTTTCTGGCGTTCTCGGCAATGTCGGGCAGGCTGATTATGCCGCCGGCAACGCGTTTATGGATGCATACGCCGCTTACAGGCAATCCCTTACGGAGAATGGCCTTCGGCACGGAAAAACGGTCGCCTTTAACTGGACGCTGTGGAAAGATGGCGGTATGCAGGCGGGAGACGAGACGGAGAAAATGATGAAAAAAGCTTTCGGCATGGTTCCGCTTCAAAAGGCGTCAGGCCTGGCTGCATTTTATGAAGGAATGGCTCAGGAAAAGCCGCAACTTTTAGCAGCCGAAGGACACGCAGCAAAATTAAAACAGTCGTTCCTATCTGTTTCTGAAACTGAAAAGCCGCAGGTGCAGAGTATAGAGCCTGTATCCGCCGTTTCGGGAGACAAATGGCACGGTGCGCTTATCCGATTGGTCAGTTCAATTTTAAAAGTCGGCCAAGACGAGATTGATATTGATACGGAACTGAGTGAATACGGTTTTGATTCCGTATCGTTTACCGTCTTTACGAATCAATTAAATGAAGCGTATCAGCTGGAGCTGGCGCCGACGATCTTCTTCGAACACGGGACGATCCGCAGTTTAGCAGAGTATTTGACGGATGAGGCAGAAGCCGGCCTTCCTTCTCAGCCGGAAGAAAAACACGATGCAGAAGAATCTCTTCAAACGCTTCACACCGCTTTGACAGCCATGGTAAGCGGCATTTTAAAAGTTGACCGTGAGGACATTGAGACAGATACGGAATTGAGTGAATACGGTTTTGATTCCGTATCCTTTACCGTCTTTACGAATCAATTAAATGAAGCGTATCAGCTGGAGCTGGCGCCGACGATTTTCTTTGAGTACGGAACGATCAGCGGTCTCGCCGGATATTTGGCAAAAGAGCATCCGGGCCGTTTCGGCGAAAAGAAGAAAGAGTCTCCGAAAAAAGAGCAGCCAAAAGCCCAAAAACCGAAAATGCAGCGGAAAAAGCGCTTCGCAACGGTAATGAACGCTGCGGCAGCGACACAAGAGCCGCGACGCTTGGACCCGGTTGCCATTGTCGGAATCAGCGGCCGATTCCCGGGTGCAAAGGATATAGAGGAATTTTGGCGCAATTTGAAAGAAGGAAAGGATTCGATCACAACCATTCCGAAAGAACGCTGGGATTGGCAAGCGTTTGATGGCGACCCGAATCTTGAAGGGAACAAAACGAATATCAAGTGGGGCGGCTTTATCGACGGAATAGCTGAATTTGATCCGCTGTTCTTTGGGATTTCACCGCGGGAAGCCCAATATTTAGATCCGCAGCAGCGGCTGTTATTGACTTATGCATGGCGGGCGATAGAAGATGCGGGCTGTAAGCCGGAAAGCCTTTCCGGCACAAATACGGGCGTCTTTATCGGCACCGGAAATACTGGTTATAAAGATTTGTTCACAAGGGCAGGTCTTGCGCCGGAAGGACATGCGGCGACAGGCAGCATGATTCCTTCCATTGGTCCGAACCGTTTGAGCTATTTGTTAAATCTTCACGGGCCGAGCGAGCCGATTGAAACGGCATGCTCAAGCTCGCTTGTGGCGATTCACCGGGCGGTATCCGCTATAGAAAACGGAGAATGCGACATGGCGATTGCCGGGGGAATCAACACGATTCTGACGGAAGAAGCGCATATCAGCTACAGCAAAGCAGGCATGCTCAGCAAAGACGGAAAATGCAAAACCTTCTCCAAAGATGCCAACGGGTATGTCAGAGGAGAAGGCGCGGGAATTCTGATGCTCAAGAAGCTGACAGATGCAGAACGTGACGGCAATCCGATTTACGGCGTGATCCGCGGTACGGCTGAAAACCACGGCGGCCGGGCGAATACGTTAACCTCGCCGAATCCGAAACTGCAGGCTGATTTATTGGTGAAAGCATACCGGAAAGCGGGAGTGGACCCGAGCACCGTCACGTATATTGAAGCGCACGGTACAGGAACGGAATTGGGCGATCCGATTGAAATAAACGGTCTGAAAGCGGCGTTTCACGAGCTGGCGAAAACAAATCAAGAGCCCGAAGTCTCCGGTCACCGCTGCGGCATCGGTTCGGTCAAAAGCAATATCGGCCATTTAGAGCTTGCCGCGGGGGTATCAGGCGTCATGAAAGTGCTTTTGCAAATGAAACACAAAACGCTGGTGAAAAGCCTGCATTGCGAGACGATCAATCCGTACATTCAGCTTGATGACAGTCCTTTCTACATCGTGCGGGAAAATCAGGAATGGACGGCAGCAAAAGATAGAAACGGAAACGCCATTCCGCGCCGGGCCGGGGTCAGCTCATTTGGCATCGGCGGGGTCAACGCCCATATCATCATTGAAGAGTATGTCCCGAAAGCAGCCGCTCAGCCTGAGCACAGCCCGGAAAATCCGGCAATCATCCTTTTGTCCGCCAAATCAAAAGAAAAACTGTTTGAACAGGCGCAGCAGCTGCAAAAAGCGATCCGTCAAACGCCGTATACAGATCAAGACTTGGCGGGCGTCGCTTATACGCTGCAAATCGGAAGGGACGAAATGGAAGAGCGCTTGGCCATTCTTGCAGCGACGATGGCGGAATTGGAAACAAAGCTGGAAGCATTTACAAAAAACGAGAAAAACATCGCCGGGCTGTATACCGGCCAGTCTCACCGCAATAAAGATACGTTTGCCTTGTTCACGGCAGATGAAGATATGGACATCGTCATTGACGCCTGGATTAAAAAAGGCAAATTCGCCAAGCTGGCAGAGGTATGGGTGAAAGGCGGCGTATTGAATTGGAACCGGCTGTATGAAAAGGGTACGCCGCGTTTACTCAGTCTACCGTCTTATCCGTTTGCAAAAGACACGTATTGGGTACCGGAGAATCCTGACAAAAATAAGGTCCATACAGAGGAACGGATGAAACGTATTCTGACGAAACAATGGGAACCGAGCCCGCTCGAACTGCGTGAACCGTGCCCACGTTCCGTTGCGATTTTGACAGGCGGGGACACGATCAATCTCGCAGAAGAGATCGCAGCGCATATGCCGAATCACCGTATTATCACAACATCAGACCTTACCGGTGAATATGACTGGCAGGCGTTTGGCGGAGTCATCGACCTTCTCGGCGCAGCGAAAGAAGAAGCTTCTGGAGATATGACCGGTATCAAATGGCTTCAGCAATTGATTGAGCATGGGCATAAAAAAGGGATAACACTGCTTTGTGTCACGAAAGACCTTGAGTCAATGGGGAAAAAGGCCAATCAAATAACGGGAGCAAAACGGGCCGGTCTGTACAGAATGCTGGCATGTGAGTACGGTCATCTGTCTTCAAGGCATCTCGACCTTGAAGGAGCGCTTTCTGATGACAAACTGGCGAAGCAGATTGCCGATGAGTTTCATGCCCGTACTGATGACGCGGAAGTTTGCCGGAGGGACGGCTTGCGCTACCGCGCCGTATTGAGCGGCTCAGAAAATATGAATATGCAAGGCGAGAGAATTGATTTTCCGGACAACCATGTGCTTCTGATCACCGGAGGGACGAGAGGGATCGGTCTTTTATGCGCACGCCATTTTGCCGAACATTACGGAGTGAAAAAACTGGTGCTTACAGGACGTGAGACCCTTCCGCCGCGAAGTGAGTGGACAGGCGGACTGAATGGGGTGACGGCTTCTGTAAAAGCGAAAATTGAAGCTGTTCTCGACTTGGAATCCAAAGGTGTACAAGTGAAGGTTTTGTCAGTCCCGTTAGCTGATGAAGCCGGGCTGAGACAGGAACTGAGTCAGATAAAACAGACGCTCGGACCTATCGGCGGCGTGATTCACTGCGCGGGTGTGACCGATAAAGAGACGCTCGCATTCATCAGAAAAACCGATGAAGACATACAGCGCGTGCTCGAGCCGAAAGTAGACGGGCTTCAGGCGTTATACAGTGTGCTCAGCGAAGAGCCGCTGAAGTTTTTCGTCTTGTTCTCTTCCGTGTCAGCTGCGATACCGGCGCTTTCGGCAGGACAGGCCGACTATGCCATGGCCAATGCGTATATGGACTATTTTGCAAACTCATACAAAGAGCAGCTGCCGATCGTAAGCATTCAGTGGCCGAACTGGAAAGAAACCGGAATGGGCGAAGTAACGAACAAAGCTTATAAAGAGAGCGGGCTATACAGCATCACGAATGCAGAAGGATTACAGCTCCTTGACGGCATACTTCTTGAATCAGCAAGGGGCCCGGTGCTGCCGGCCGTTCTGAATCCTAAGCTGTGGAAGCCGGAGCGATTCCTGCGGCGGAGCAGGCAGGATCAGCCAATGAGTCCGGCTATGGTAAAACCGGCGGAAAAAACCGCTTATGCTGCCGCAGACAACGCTCAATTAACAAGGAAAACAGAAGAATGGCTGAAAGAATTATTTTCTGAAGAGCTGCGGATTGACCAGGACCAGCTTGAGACAGACGTATTATTCCAAGATTACGGAGTGGATTCCATTATTCTTGCTCAGCTTCTGCAGCGGATCAATCGGAATCTCTCGGCATCGCTTGACCCGTCCATTCTGTATGAATATCCGACGATTCAATCTTTCGCAAATTGGCTTCTCGAAGGATATACAGAAGTTTTGTCGGAACGGTTTGATTTGGCGGCGGAGCCTGTTAAGAAGAATCCGGCTGAGCCGGTAATTGAAACACAAGCCGTTAAGATGCAAGAAGAGCCGGACGGAAAACAGATTCACCGGGAAGATATCGCGGTCGTCGGCATGTCCTGCCGGTTTCCGGGGGCGGCTTCTTTAGAGGCGTACTGGTCGCTTTTGGCTGAAGGCCGTTCGGCTATCGGTCCTGTTCCGGCTGAACGATGGGGGTTGAAGACGCCTTATTACGCGGGAATGCTTGATGGAATTCATCAATTTGATCCGGACTTCTTTTTACTGGCAGAAGAAGATGTAAAGGCAATGGACCCTCAAGCTTTGGCCGCTCTGGAAGAATGCCTTAACCTGTGGTATCACGCGGGCTATACGCCGGATGAGATAAAGGGAGAAGCAATAGGTGTGTATCTCGGCGGACGCAGCCGTCACAGACCGGGTGAAGAGAAACTGCTGGACGCGAAAAACCCGATCGTCGCGCTTGGCCAGAATTATTTGGCCGCCAATCTCTCTCAATACTTTGATATGCGCGGCCCGAGTGTTGTCCTCGATACGGCTTGTTCTTCTGCTTTAGTCGGAATGAATATGGCCGTGCAGGCTCTTGTAACAGGAGAAATAAAAGCGGCCGTCGTCGGCGGCGTGAGCCTGTTTGAATCAGAAGAAACCCATAAATTATTTGAACAGCGCGGCATATTAAGTAAAGCGCAGTCGTTCCATGTATTTGACGAACGCGCCGATGGAGTCGTGCTGGGCGAGGGTGTCGGAATGGTTCTATTAAAAACCGTGTCTCAGGCGATTGAAGACGGAGATTCTATTTATGCCGTAGTGAAGGCGGCATCCGTCAATAATGACGGAAGAACGGCAGGCCCGGCTACGCCGAGTCTGGAAGCGCAAAAATCCGTCATGAAGACGGCTCTTGAAAAAAGCGGAAAACAGCCGGAAGACATTACTCATATTGAAGCGAACGGTTCAGGCACGGTCGTGACGGATCTGTTAGAACTGAAGGCCATTCAATCCGTCTACCGTTCAAAAGACGCCGGCCCGCTCGGAATCGGATCTGTGAAACCGAACATCGGGCACCCGCTTTGCGCGGAAGGAATTGCAAGTTTCATAAAAGTTGTTCTCATGCTGAAAGAAAAGAGCTTTATCCCGTTTTTATCAGGCGAGCATGAAAATACACATTTTGATAGAGAAAAGGCCAATATTCAGTTCAGCCGCACTCTGGCAGACTGGCCGTCACCAATGCCGGCGGCAGGAATTAACTGCTTTGCCGACGGCGGAACAAACGCTCACGTCATTGTGGAAGCGTGGCAGGAAGACGAAGGGCGCCGAATCAAGCGCCATCCTTTAACACCGCCTGCATTAAATAAGCGGCTGATTTCGCCGGACAGCAAAGAAGAAACGAACGAAAAAGCTGCGGCAAACATCTGGGATACCTATGAAGTGGAGGTTTAACGTGAAGAACTTCAATAAGCAAATCACTTTATCGCTGAAAAATCCGTTTATTTTACATCATGACGTTTACGGACAAAAAGTCCTTCCGGGATTGGCTTATATTGATATGTTTTATCAGATTTTCAAAGAGCGCGGCTATTCATACGACGGGCTTCAGCTGCGCCATTTATCCATATATCAGCCGCTTATTGCGAAAGAAGACAGCGCCGTCAAGCTTACGGTTGAATGTACAAAGGTAAAAGAAGGGCGCTGGAAACTTACCGCAAAAGGGGCTGAGGTCAGCGGCGGACGAGTACAGCCGGAAGAACGTATTTACGTCAAAGCGGAAATGCACGAGACGGCACCCGCAATTTTCAGTGACACGCTTGATCTTGACTCTGTCAAACGCGAGGCGGAACGCACCATCGATTTAAATGAGCTGTATGCACAATGCAGAAGCCAGGAATTGGTTCACAGCGGATATATGAAAGCAGAAGGAGAAGTGTTTGAGGAGCGGGACGGCGTCATCTTTGATGTATCGCTCGGAAAAGACGCGATGGGACAGGCCGGGGGGTTTTTGTTCCATCCGACTCTCCTTGACGGAAGCGGCGTCGGCGCAAACCTATTGATCTCATCGCTGTTAAATGGGGAAAAGAGGCTGTTTCTGCCTCTTTTCTACGAATCTTTTACAGCTTCCGAACCTTTGCAGGCCGGCTGCATCACGAGAATCAAACGTTCGTCGCTTCGGCAGGAAAAGGAGCTCATTTACATTACACTGGAGTTTTTTAACGCATCCGGCCGAAAAGTAGCCGAGCTGAAAGATTTCACAAGCAAGCTCGTGCGGGATGCCGAGCTGATCAATACAGAACGAAAGACTGCTGAGAAGTCTCCTGAAAAAGCCGGTTTACCGGAAGTTGCGGCATCGCTTGAAGGCGGACACCCGCATGAGGAAGCAGAGCGGTATGTCATGAATCTGATGGCGGAAAAAATCGGCAAGCCGCTTGAACAGATTGATTCTCAAGTCGGCTACTATGAAATGGGGCTGACATCGTCCGGACTGCTTGACGTCGTCGAAACGATCAGCGAAAAAATCGGCGAAACCCTTTCTCCGACTTTGCTGTTTGAATATACGACGGCAGCAGAGCTGGCAGCTTTCCTGACTGAGCAGTACGGGAGCCATTTCAGCGCGTCTCCGGCAAAAATGGAGAAGCCGGTTGAGCCGCAAACAGAGAGAAGACGGAAAAGCAGTGTTCCGCAAGATGAAGATATCGCGATTATCGGCATGGCCGGCCGCTACCCGCAGGCCGAAAATATTCATCAATTCTGGGAAAACCTGAAAGAAGGAAAAAACTGTGTCACCGAAATTCCGGAGTCTCGCTGGGACTGGCGCCGGTTTGAAAATGTAAAGTCGCCTTCCGGAAAGAGCATTTCAAAATGGGGCGGATTTATTGATGATCCGGATTGCTTTGATCCCCAATTTTTCCGGATTACGCCGCGGGAAGCTGAAACAATGGACCCTCAGGAACGGCTGTTTTTACAAACATGCTGGGAAACGATTGAGGATGCCGGATATACGCCGAAGTCGCTCGCAGAGGCGCGCGGACGGAATAAGAGACAGCGCGTCGGCGTCTTCGCAGGGGTGATGCATAAGGATTATACGTTGGTCGGGGCTGAAGCTTCTTCTGAAGATCATGTATTCCCGCTTTCTCTTAATTATGCGCAAATCGCAAACAGAGTTTCATATTTTTGCAATTTTCACGGGCCGAGCATGGCGGTCGATACGGTCTGTTCATCTTCGCTGACTGCGGTTCACCTTGCTGCGGAAAGCATTCGGCGCGGGGAATGTGAATCGGCGGTTGCCGGAGGGGTCAATTTGTCGCTGCATCCGAATAAATATCTGACATACGGTTTATGGGACATGTTTTCAACAGACGGGGTTTGTCATACATTCGGGAAAGACGGAGACGGCTATGTACCGGCTGAAGGAATCGGTGCCGTTTTATTAAAACCGCTGCGAGAGGCGGTAAAAGACGGCGACCGGATTTATGCGGTGATAAAGGGCAGTGCCGTCAATCACGTGGGGACAGTGAGCGGAATTTCCGTGCCGAGTCCTGTCGCGCAGGCTGATTTGATTGAAGAATGCCTGGACAAAGCGGGCATCGATCCGCGCACGGTCAGTTATATTGAGGCGCACGGGACGGGAACTTCTCTCGGCGATCCGATTGAGGTTCAAGGCCTTGTCAAGGCGTTCCGCCAGTACACACAGGACAAACAGTTCTGTTCGATCGGATCAGTGAAGTCCAATATCGGCCATGCGGAATCGGCTGCGGGCATCAGCGGCTTAAGCAAGGTTGCCCTGCAGCTTCACCATAAAACTTTGGTGCCGTCTCTTCATTCGGAGGAGCTGAATCCGTATTTAGATTTTGAACAATCACCGTTTTACGTCCAGCATCATACCGAAGCATGGCAGCAGCCATCAGTGACGGAAAACGGAACCGAAACCGTATATCCCCGGCGTGCGGGCATCAGCTCTTTCGGGGCGACAGGTTCAAACGTGCATCTCATTCTGGAGGAATTTATCCCTGAAGAATCACACGGAACAAATGCTGAACCGGCAGAAGAACAGACATTCATTTTCCCGGTTTCAGCCCGGAATGAAGAACGGCTAAAAGAGTATGTTGCGAAGCTGTCTGCATTTATTCATCCCGGCCTGCCGCTTGAGGATGCGGCGTATACACTTCAGATCGGCCGTGAACAGATGGAGGAGCGGGTTGCGTTCACCGCTCAGAATATGACACAGCTCAAAGAGCGGCTGGAAGGCTTTCTGGCGGGTAAAACGGTCAGCGGGTGCTGGCGGAACCGAGCCGATAAAAGCAAACAGGCAGAGCTTGCTCCGGACTTGATACATAAATGGCTTTCTTCCGGGAGACTGGAGATGATTGCCGAAAAGTGGGCCGGCGGAGGAACGATGGATTGGAATCTCTTGTACGGTGAAAACAAACCGAATCGGATCAGCCTGCCGACGTATCCGTTTGAAAAAATCCGGTATTGGGTGCCGAAGGCGGAGAAAAGAGAATCGCTGCCGCAAAAAAATGCAGGCATGCTGCATCCGCTCCTGCATGAAAATGTATCAAACATGTCAGGCGTCCGTTTTCGGTCCTCGTTTAGCGGCGGAGAATTTTTCCTAAAAGATCACGTCGTCAAAAACGAGCGGACGTTACCGGGCGCGGCTTATCTGGAAATGGTCCGGGCGGCCGTTGAACACGCGGCAGAAACGAAGGAAGAAGGAACAGTCCGTCTGAAACATGTCGTATGGATACGTCCGTTTACAGCGGCGGATGAGTCCTCAGAACTGTATCTCCGCCTTTATGACGAAGAAAATGGAGAGATGGGATTTACGGTTTACAGTGAATCGGCTTCCTCGGAAGAAGAACCCGTACTCTATGCGCAAGGAAGCGCAGCGTTTGTCCGAGCGGGCGAACCGGCCAAAATCGAGATTGACAAATTAAGAGAGTCACGCCGTCTGATCACACCTGACGCTTGCTATCAGGCATACAAACAGATGGGGATTGAATACGGGGATGCTCACAAAGCGGTCACGGAAATCTATGCAAAAGACAGCAAAGTGCTCGCGAAGCTCTCACTCCCGTCATCTATTTCTCATACAAAAGATCAGTTTGTCCTCCATCCGAGCCTTTTGGATGCGGCCTTCCACGCGACAATCGGGTTAATGCTTGACAGAGACGGGACTGACATACGGCCGATGCTGCCGTTTGCTCTCGAACAGATTGATGTGTTGAAAAGCTGTAAAAGCGATATGTGGGTTTCCATTGCGTACAGCGGCGAAAGCAAGCCTGAAGATGCCGTGCAGAAGCTGGATATTGATGTATGTGACGAACAAGGCAATGTATGTGTGAAAATGACTGGTTATTCCGCACGGGAAATTGAAACGGATAAATCAGATACACTATTTTTTGAACACGTATGGGAAGAGAAGGCCGCTGTACATGAAAAAGCGCCGATCCATTTCAAAGCCCGTCACGTGATGATATCTGACAGGTTTACGGATCAAATGAACAGCATACAGACGGACTTCAGCTGTCATGTGCTCCGTGATCAGCATAAGAGTGAAGACGAACGGTTTGAAGCTTGTGCGCTTCAGGCGTTCGAAGAAGTGAAGAAAATCCTTTCTTCAAATTCCGGCGGGCGCGAGCTCATACAGATTGTCGTGCCTCAAGAAGCGGATACGCAGCTCCTTTGCGGCTTAACGGGGCTTTTGAAAACAGCGGCGCTTGAAAACCCGAACCTGACCGGCCAGCTGATTGAATTGGAGCCGGACGTCAAGGCAGACACGCTGTCACGATATGTAAAAGAATGCAGCGCTCATCCTGATGACAAGCATATTCGCTATGAAAACGGCAAGCGCTATACGGCACAATGGCAGGAAACAGGGCTTGAACAGTTCGGCGCCGAAAAGCCGTGGAAGGATAAAGGTGTTTATCTGATCACAGGCGGTGCGGGCGGACTCGGATTTTTATTCGCCAAAGAAATCGCCCGGCATGCAAAAGACGCCGTTCTTATTTTAACGGGGCGTTCTCTGTTGGATAACCGTAAAAAAGCCCAGCTTCAAGAACTGTCCGATCTCGGCGCGCAAGCCGTGTACAAACAAACGGACATAACGGAAAAACAAGAAGTTCAATCGCTCACAGCGGACATCTGTCGGCAGTACGGCGGATTAAACGGTATCATACACAGCGCCGGAACGATAAAAGACAACTATATTCTGAAAAAACACAAAGATGAAATCCGTGATGTACTGGCGCCGAAAGTCTCCGGGCTGGTTCATCTTGATGAAGCGGCAAAGGACATTGAGCTTGATTTTCTGATTCTTTTCTCTTCCGGAGCCGGAAGCGCCGGAAGCGCGGGCCAGGCTGATTATGCGATGGCCAATGCGTTTATGAACGCCTTCAGTGAAAAAAGAAACCGTAAAAAAGCCCGAAATGAACGCTATGGACATACCCTTTCAATCTGCTGGCCGCTTTGGAAAGACGGCGGCATGACGGTTGATGCTGAAACGGAAGCCATGCTGACAAAAGAAAGCGGCATGGTCCCTATGCAAACAGAAAACGGCATTCAGGCTTTATACCGCGGGTGGGCGGCAAACACATCCCAAGTCATGGTGACGGAAGGCTACGCCGCAAAAATCCGGGCGTTTCTGAAAAAATCAGCGGATGATCAGCCGGATAAGGGCAGCGAAACGGAAGAAACGGCAGGTCTTACAGCAGGCGGAGAGAACATGTTTGCAGAAAAAACGGAGCATTTCTTGAAACAAGTGCTTTCGGAAGTGACCAAACTTCCTGTCGGCAAAATTGATGCCAAGGCGCCTATGGAAGATTACGGAATTGATTCGATTATGATTATGCATTTGACGGGCCGGCTGGAAAAGAGCTTCGGCTCATTATCAAAAACATTGTTTTTCGAGTACCAGAATATCGAATCGCTGGCGCAGTATTTTATGAAAGCACACCGGGACACGCTGCTGGAAGTGACCGGGATGAAAACAGAAGAAACCCCTGCAGCCAAACCTGCGCTGTCTGAGAAAGCGAAAGTAAAGCCCGTTTTCAAACGGAATGAAGGCAAAAAAGGCTTTGCGCAAGTCCGTCCAGACACGCGGAAAAATCAGCAGCTGACAGAGCGTGAAGATATCGCAATTATCGGTATATCAGGACGATATCCGCAGGCCGAAAATCTTCAGGAATTTTGGAAGAATTTGAGTGAAGGCACTGACTGCATAACCGAAATTCCAAACGATCGCTGGGATCACAGTCTTTATTACGACGCTGATAAAGATAAAGAAGGCAAGACGTACGGAAAATGGGGAGGATTTTTGAAAGACGTGGACAAATTTGATCCGCAATTCTTCTCTATTTCGCCCCGGGATGCAAAATTGATGGACCCGCAGGAGCGGTTATTCCTGCAATGTGTCTACGAAACGATGGAAGATGCCGGTTACACGCGCAAAAAGCTCACGGAAAAATCGGGTGATTTGCTTGGCGCCAATGTCGGTGTTTACGTCGGCGTCATGTACGAGGAATATCAGCTTTACGGAGCCGAAGAACAGGCGCGCGGAAAATCGCTTGCGCTGACCGGAAATCCGTCATCAATTGCGAACAGGGCTTCCTATGTATTCGGTTTTAACGGCCCGAGCATGGCTCTGGATACGATGTGCTCTTCTTCTTTAACAGCCATTCATCTGGCATGCCAAAGCTTGCGGAACGGGGAATGCGAGGCAGCATTTGCCGGTGGTGTCAATGTATCCGTTCATCCGAATAAATATTTGATGCTCGGCCAGAACAGATTTTTATCAAGCAAAGGCAGATGTGAAAGTTTCGGAGAAGGCGGAGACGGTTATGTGCCCGGTGAAGGAGTGGGCGCCGTACTCCTTAAGCCGCTTTCTAAAGCGAAAGCGGACGGTGATCATATTTACGGCCTGATCAAAGGAACGGCCGTGAACCATGATGGAAAAACAAACGGGTATTCCGTACCGAATCCGAACGCCCAAGCCGCGGTGATCAAACAGGCGTTAAAAGACGCGGGAACCGATCCGAGGGCGGTCAGCTACATCGAAGCCCACGGCACCGGGACTTCACTCGGCGATCCGATTGAAATCACGGGTCTGACAAAAGCCTTTTCAGAACAAACACAAGATAAACAGTTTTGTGCCATCGGCTCAGCGAAATCCAATATCGGCCACTGTGAAAGCGCGGCGGGCATCGCCGGGCTGACGAAGGTGCTCCTGCAAATGAAGCATAAGCAGCTCGCACCGTCATTGCATTCCCGGACGCTTAACCCGAATATTGATTTTCCGAGTACGCCGTTCAAAGTGCAGCAGACGCTTGAAGAGTGGAAAAGACCGGTCATAAATGAAAACGGAGTAAATAAAGAATTGCCGAGAACCGCGGGGCTTTCCTCATTCGGAGCCGGCGGCGTCAACGCTCATATTGTCATCGAAGAATATTCCGCTGATGAGGATAAGGAGACGGCTTATGCTGCGCCTCATCCGTCGATGATCGTCCTTTCTGCGAAAAATGAGCAACGGCTTCAAAAACAGGCGAAACGTCTTCTTGATGCACTGCGGAGCGGGCGTTACCGGGAAGCAGATCTGAGCCGGATCGCATATACGCTTCAAATCGGCCGTGAACCGATGGAAGAGCGTCTCGGAATGATTGTCAGCAATTTGCGCGAGCTTGAAGAGAAGCTTGACGAATTTACGGGCGGCAAGGAGTCAATTGACCAGCTCTACCGCGGACAAGTCAAACAGAATAAAGACACGATGGCGCTGTTTGCGGCTGATGAGGACATGGAAAAAACCATTGAGACGTGGCTTGAAAAAGGCAAAGCCGCAAAGGTATTAGAGCTTTGGGTGAAGGGCCTTCCGCTGAATTGGGATAAGCTGTATCAAATGGGCAGACCGCAAAAAATCAGTCTTCCGGCCTACCCGTTTGCAAAAGACAGTTATTGGATCGACATATCAGCAGATGCAGCTGTCAAAAGACCGGCCGAAACACAGTCTGCGCCGCTCGCACCGGCGGCCGCCCCGGAACCGGTCATTGAAGTAACAACTCTTCACGACGAGACTGCCAAAGAAAAACCGTCAAATATTACACTGCAGTCTTTGAGCGGCGCGAAACCGAAAAGAACCGTACAGCCCGCTTCCCGTCCGGCGGTTTCCGCTGAAAAAGTAAGTGCCGTATTGACCGAAAGTTTGGCAGACGTTTTATATATGGATGCCGACGATATCGACGCAGACGACACATTTATTGATATCGGCATGGATTCAATTACCGGTCTTGAATGGATAAAGTCTGTTAATAAAGCATACGGCACGTCCCTTACGGTGACGAAAGTATATGATTATCCGACAATCCGCCAGTTTGCGGCTTTCTTGCAAAAAGAGCTCGGGACAGAACCGATCCTTGAGGAAGCAACCGAACCGCAGAAAACAGAGGCCGTGAAAAAACCGTCAAACATCATGCTGCAGCCTTTAAACGCTCATAAGCAGCATGTGATACAAGCAGAAGCGGATATTCTGGAGGCGATGTCAGAAACGGCAGCTTCCGCCGAACCGGAAGAACCGATTGAAGCGGTGCATGATGAGTTATCAAAAGCACTGGCTGATGTATTGTACATGGAGCGGCATGAAGTAGATATTGATGAGGCCTTTATTGACTTGGGTATGGATTCGATTACCGGTCTTGAATGGATAAAGGCCGTCAATAAACGGTACGGCACGGACTGTAACGTAACGAAAGTGTATGATTATCCGACAATCCGTCAATTTGCCGATTTTCTGCGTACGCAGCCGTCTGTCCGCGGAAGAAAAAAACAGGCGGTTCCCGTACGTCCAAAGCCGCTTACGCAGCAACATGCCCCGCAGGAGAAAACACCTGCCGAGCCGGAGAGATTAACGATTCAAAAGGAACCTGAACCGGTGCAGGCCAAACGGGAGCCTAAAGACGAGATAGCGGACGCGATAGCCATCGTCGGCATGTCGGGCAAGTACCCGGATGCGCCGGACCTAAAGACGTATTGGGACAACTTAGCCCGTGCGAAAAACGCCATTCGCGACATCCCGCTTTCCCGCTGGGATGTAAACAAATACTATGATCCGGCCTTAAACAAGAAGGGCAAAGTATACTGCAGATCAATCGGTATGCTTGACGGCATTGAAGAGTTTGATCCGCTGTTCTTTAATATATCTCCGTCTGAAGCGGAACTTATGGACCCGCAGCACCGGATATTTTTACAGGAAGGTTTTAAAGCCTTTGAAGATGCGGGTTACAGCTCAAAAGAATTAAACGGGAAAAATTGCGGCGTTTATTTGGGGATTATGAACAATGAATACGGCATGATGTTAAACAAACATCAGACAGGAGGAAGCGCGACGGGCAACAGTTTCAGCATCGCGGCGGCCCGCCTGCCTTATTATCTCAATTTGAAAGGGCCGGCCATTCCGATCGATACGGCATGCTCTTCATCTCTCGTCGGGGCTCATTTGGCGCGTCAGGCGCTGTTGAATCATGAAATTGACATGGCGCTTGTCGGCGGTGTGACCTTGTATTTAACGCCTGAATCATACATCAGCATGTGTGAAGCAGGAATGCTGTCTCCTGACGGCCAATGTAAAGCATTTGATAACAGTGCGAACGGATTTGTGCCTGGCGAAGGCGCGGGGGCGCTCGTTTTGAAGAGGCTGAAAGATGCGGAAGCCGATCAAGACCATATTTACGGAGTCATTATCGGATCTGGAATTAACCAGGACGGAAAAACCAACGGCATTACCGCACCAAGCGCGAAAAGCCAAATGGATTTAGAGCGCCAAGTGTATGAAGCGCACAACATCCACCCTGAGAGCATCACCTATGCGGAAATGCACGGCACCGGCACAAAGCAGGGGGATCCGATTGAATTAGAAGCCCTGTCTTCTGTATTTAAGGAAAAAACGGACCGCAAACAATTTTGCGCCATCGGTTCGGTTAAATCGAATATTGGGCATACGTCGGCGGCGGCAGGCGTAGCAAGCGTCCAGAAGGTTCTGCTGTCGATGAAGCATCAGCAGCTTGTGCCGACCCTTCATTTCAGCACGCCGAATGAACATTTTGATTTCGATGACTCGCCTTTATTTGTCAATACCGAACTCAAACCTTGGGAAACAGGCGGAGCACTGCGGCGGGCCTGTGTCAGCTCATTCGGCTACAGCGGCACAAACGCTCATCTCGTTATCGAAGAGTATCAGCCGAAAGACCGGGGAAGCCGTAAGCCTGATGAGACAAACATTTTTGTGCTGTCGGCGAAAAAAGCGCCTCAGGTAAAAACCTATGCCGAGTCTGTGATCGAATTTGCAAAAGCCAATCAGAATATCAATCTTTCAGATATGGCGTACACGCTTCAAACCGGGCGTGATGCGATGGATTACCGTCTTGCGGTTACAGCCGGTTCGAGAGAAGAACTGGTCAGCCGTTTAACCGATTTTGTAAACGGAAATACGGGTGAAGGGATATATCAAGCCCATATCAAAACGGCTAAAAAAGAAATCAAAGCATTTGAAACGGACGATGACCTGAAGCAGCTTGTGAGGTCATGGTTCGATCAGAAAAAATACGCCAAAATAGCGGAATTGTGGGCCAAAGGGCTTCAGATGGACTGGGACAGACTCTATCAAGGCGAAAAACCCCGCAGAATCAGTCTGCCGGCTTACCCATTTGCGAAGGAGCCGTACTGGCTGCCTGAGCCGAAAGCCGTACCGCAGGAAACAGAAGACCGGCGCGAGGCTGTGCTTTTAGAAAAGCAATGGGTTCCGTGTGAGATCGATTCGGCCGGTGAGAAAAGCGGCAGGACGGTCATGATTCTGGCTGATGCAAGAACAGCGGAGCTAGCAGAAGAGACTGCAAAACATTTCGCTGACTCGTTCATTCTCCCGGTCGATTCGGCTGCCACTGCAGCTAGCGATTGGAATCACATAGATGGCGCAATCGATCTGACGGGATGCGGAGACGAAGACCCTTCACTGAAAGGGATCAGCCGGATCCAGACTCTGATTGATACAAGCCGCCGGCAGGCGCGGCCGCTGACGCTGCTATATGTAACAAAAGGCTTGGAGCCATTTCAGCAGAAAACGATTCAACTTGCAGGAGCGGCAAAAAGCGGCCTGTACAGAATGCTTCAAAATGAGTATCAAAACGTGACGTCCAGACACATGGATGCCGGTACAGATACGGATCAGCAGACGCTTGCCAAACAGATTGCAGATGAATTTTCGGCGGACTGCACAGAACCGGAAATCTGCCGCCGAAACGGACAGAGATACCGTGCTTTATTCAGGGAGATTCCAAGCGGGAAGCGAGCAGAACATAAGCCCGCACCGTTTCCTGAAGACCATGTGCTTTTCATTACCGGAGGCACGAGGGGACTGGGTCTCTTATGCGCCCGCCATTTCACAGAAAAACACGGCGTGAAAAAAGTAGTGCTGACAGGCAGGGAGCCGATTCCTCCCCGCGATGAACGGTCAGCCGTTAATACGAGGCTGAAAGAGAAGATACGGGCGATTGAAGAGCTTGAAGCAAAAGGAGTGCAGGTGGCGGTGATCAGTCTGAAATTGTCTGATCATGATGCGGCGGCAGCGGAAATTGAAACGATCCGGCGCACGATGGGACCGATAGGCGGCGTCATTCACTGTGCGGGATCGGTTAATTCAGTAAATCCGGCGTTTATCAGAAAGACTGCTGACGATATACAAGAAGTGCTGGAACCGAAAGTCGCCGGGCTTCAAACATTAAGCAGCCTTTTCACAAATGATCCTTTGAAATTTTTTGTCTTATTTTCTTCAGTATCTGCAGTCGTTCCGGCGCTCGCGGCGGGACAGTCGGATTATGCGATGGCAAATGCGTACATGGATTATTTCGCGGCGGCTCATCAGCATCAATATCCGTTAGTCAGCATTCAATGGCCGAACTGGAAGGAAACCGGATTGGGTGAAGTCCGCACAGAAAGCCTGAAGCAGACCGGGCTGCTGGGACTGTCCAACGCGGAAGGACTTGACTTGCTGGACCGCATTTTATCTGAAAACATCCGCCCGTCCGTTCTGCCGGCTATCATTGATCGGAGCGAATGGCATCCTGACAGGCTGCTCTGTCAAGAGAAAAAACAAAAAGAGACTGAAGCCGTAATAAACGGCAAAGCCGCTGAAAAACATTCAGACAGAGAACTGCTTATTGATACGAAGGCGTGGCTTGTGAAACTGTTTTCCGATGAGCTGAAAATCGCTCCTGAAGAACTGGAAACAGACGAACCGTTTCAGGATTACGGGGTTGATTCGATCATTTTAGCGCAGCTTTTACAGCAAATGAATCAAGCGCTCAAAGAGGACTTAGATCCGTCTGTTTTATATGAACATCCGACGATTGACGCGTTTGCCGAATGGCTTGTATCCAATGGGCAGCCGCTGCTTGCAGAAAGGGAGGAACCTGATACAGCATTGTTGGTTCCGGCTGCCGTACAAACGGTTCACACTGAACAAAAGCGTGATGCCGTAACTGAAGACATTGCCGTCGTCGGAATGAGCTGCCGTTTTCCGGGAGCGGAATCGTTAGAACAATATTGGGACTTGCTGAGAAGCGGCAGGTCCGCAATCGGCTCAGTCCCGGCGGAACGTTTCGGATATGCAAATCAATACGTTGCGGGATTGATTGACAATATGGATCACTTTGATTCCGAATTCTTTTTCATTCCGGAAAACGACGCGAAAGCGATGGATCCTCAGGCATTGGCGGTGTTGGAAGAGAGCTTGAAACTTTGGTGCCATGCCGGCTATACCCGTGAAGAAATCAAGGGCATAGAAGCCGGTGTGTATATCGGAGGCCGCAGCCAGCATCAGCCTGATCCTGAAAGTCTTGCGAATACCCGCAACCCGATCGTTGCGGGCGGGCAGAATTATTTAGCGGCAAACGTTTCGCAATTTTTTGATCTGCGCGGGCCGAGCATCGTGCTTGATACGGCTTGTTCATCGGCTTTGACAGGAATAAACATGGCCGTTCAGGCACTGAGAAGCGGCGATATCAAAGCGGCGGTAGTTGGCGGCGTCAGCCTGCTGAACACGGATGCTGCGCACCGGATGTTCCAAGAGCGCAGACTGTTAAACGAACAACCGGCATTTCACGTATTTGACAAGCGTTCAGGCGGAGTTGTCCTCGGTGAAGGCGTCGGCATGGTGCTGTTAAAAACAGTAAGCCAGGCGCAAAAAGACGGCGACACGATACACGCGGTCATTAAGGCCGCCGCCATGAACAATGACGGCAGAACGGCAGGCCCGTCAGCTCCTAATATGCAGGCGCAAAAAGATGTCATGCAAAGCGCGCTTTTCAAAAGCGGCAAAAAGCCGGAAGACATCAGTTATATCGAAGCAAACGGATCGGGTTCCGCTGTAACTGATTTGCTTGAGCTGAAGGCGATTCAATCCGTATACCGCTCAGGCCAGCATGTTCCGCTCGGCATCGGGTCAATTAAGCCGAACATCGGGCATCCGCTTTGCGCAGAAGGCATCGCAAGCTTCATTAAAGTCGTATTAATGCTGAAGCATAAACAAACGGTTCCGTTCCTCTCAGGAGATGAACCGATGCCGCATTTTGATATAACAAAGACAGATTTTCATTTTCATAAAACAGCCGGCGAATGGGATGCATCCAGACCGTCAGCAGCCATCAACTGCTTTGCCGACGGCGGAACGAACGCCCACGTCATTCTGGAAGCTTGGGAAGAAAAAGATACCCGAATGAAAAGAAAGCCGCTGCCGGTACCGTCATTAAGACGTAAGGCTCTGGTAAAAGAACCTGATGCACCGGCGGAGAAACAAGAGCTTCCTGCGAAAAAAATGTTTTGGAAAGCATTTAAATGAGAGAGGAGTGGGAAGGAATGATATCGGAAAAAATCAATATCTCACTGGATCATCCCATCATGAAGGGCCATAAGGTCTTTGGTGAAGCGGTATTGCCCGGTCTTGCTTATATCGATTTGATTTATCAGGTTTTTCAGGAACACGGTTATGTATACAATGAGCTCGAATTGAAGCACGTTACGATTTATCAGCCTTTAACCGTCAGTGAAACGGCTGCAATCATTCTGACCATTCAATGTTCTGATAGCGGAGATGGAAAGTGGCTCATCTCCCTTTCAGGGCAGAAACAGCAAGGTGACGAGCTGTCAGACAATATACAATATGCGACGGCTGAAATGGTGAAAAGAGACGCTGTGACATTTGACGAAACCATTGATTTCGGCGATGTGAAGCAGTCAGGCAGATCTCTGAATCTTGATGACATGTATAACCGCTGCCTGGATCATGACTTGGTTCATTCCGGCATGATGAAATCGAACGGACGATTGTACGAAACAGAAGGCGGAATGCTGGCTGAGCTTTCTTGCGAAGAAGGAAAAGATTTCTTTTTATTCCATCCGGCACTTTTGGATGCGAGCGGAATCGGGGCGAGCGGTTTGCTTTCTGAAACAAACCGGCTTCATCTGCCTTTATATTATGAATCGTTCACGGCCGCCGACAGGCTGCAATCTGAGTGCACGGCGCGTATCGCCGCTTCCGGCGTCCGTCAGGAAAAAGAACTCACAACGATGACGATCGAGTACTTCAGCCGATCCGGACAAAAGGTGGCGGAGCTTAAAAACATTACGGGAAAAGCGGTTCGGTTCGAAGAAGACGAGAATACAGCCGAACAGAATCAACAGGCTGCAACTGAGCCGGAAAGCGCAGATGAAAAAGACATCATTCTGTTTTTAAAGAAGCTTTTGGCTGATAAGCTTAGGCAGCCTTGGGAGACGCTGGACGTTCTTGCAGGCTACTATGAGCTTGGGCTGGATTCATCTTCTTTGCTTGAGATTGTACAGGATATCAATAAAAAGACGGGTGCGGACCTCGCGCCCACTCTTCTCTTTGAATATACAAATATAAAAGAACTCGCAGCCTTTTTGAAAAAGACCGTTTCATTTGAATGTGCGGAACGTGCAGCCGAACCATCACGGTCTGAAGCTGAAGCGCCGGACGCGCCAGAACATCATAAAAACACCGGAGACATCGCGATTATCGGAATGGCCGGCCGCTATCCGAAAGCGAAAAGTGTGGCGGAGTTTTGGGAAAACCTGAAGGCAGGCACGGATTGCATCACTGAAGTTCCGAAGTCCCGCTGGGATTGGAAAACATATAAAAACGTAACGTCCCCGTCAGGAAAAACAGTATCAAAATGGGGCGGTTTCATTGAAGATGCCGACTGCTTCGATCCGCAGTTTTTCAGAATCTCACCGCGTGAGGCGGAAACGATGGACCCGCAGGAGCGCCTGTTTTTAGAAACATGCTGGGAAACGATTGAAGATGCGGGGTATACGCCTGAAACGCTGGGAAATAAAGGGGAAAAACAGCATCCGATCGGCGTATTTGCAGGGGTGATGCATAAAGATTATTCCTTAATCGGCGCAGAACAATTATCTGAAACTGATCCTTTTCCGGTTTCACTGAATTATGCGCAGATCGCCAACAGAGTGTCCTATTATTGTGACTTCCACGGGCCGAGCATCGCGGTGGATACCGTTTGTTCCTCATCATTGACCGCCGTCCATCTGGCCATTGAAAGCATCCGCCGCGGCGAATGTGAGGCCGCGCTTGCGGGAGGGGTGAACTTGTCGCTGCACCCGGCGAAATATCTCAGCTACGGAAGCGTGGGCATGCACTCAAGTGACGGCCGCTGCCGTACATTCGGCGAGGGCGGGGACGGCTACGTTTCCGGAGAAGGAGTCGGTGCGGTATTGCTGAAGCCGCTGGAAAAAGCCGAACAAGACGGCGACCGCATTTACGCGGTCATTAAAGGAAGCGCCGTTAACCACGTCGGGAAAGTAAGCGGAATTACCGTCCCGAATCCTGCTGCACAGGCAGAAGTCATTAAGGCCTGTCTGAAAAAAGCAGGTATCAGCCCGCGGACCGTCAGTTATGTGGAAGCCCATGGCACAGGTACTTCGTTAGGAGACCCGATTGAAATTGAAGGTCTGTCAAAAGCGTTCAGCCAAGGGACGCAGGATCAGCAATTTTGTTCCATCGGTTCGGTCAAATCAAATATCGGTCACGCAGAATCAGCGGCGGGGATCAGCGGGTTAACAAAAGCGGCGTTGCAGCTTCATCACAAAACGCTTGTCAAATCACTGCATTCTGCGGAATTAAATCCTTACCTGAAATTTGAGGAATCTCCTTTTTACGTACAGCAGCAGAATGCTCCGTGGAAGCAGCCGTCAGCTGAAGAAAACGGTAAAGTCACACATTATCCGCGCAGGGCCGGGCTCAGTTCCTTCGGTGCATCAGGTTCGAATGCCCATATCATTTTAGAAGAATACATTCAGCCTGAACAAAAAGCGCCTGCACCTGAGAACGATGCAGCAAAACTCATCCCGCTGTCAGCAAGAAATAAAGACAGGCTTCTGGCCTATGCGGAAAAACTAGCCCGATCGCTTTCAGAAAAGACGGTGCTGTCTGAACTGGCTTATACTCTTCAGACAGGACGTCAAGCAATGGAGGAGAGAGCTGTCTTCCTTGTAAATGACATCCGCGACTTGAAGCAAAAGCTGAATGATTTCGTAAAAGGAAACGAAAACATCCCCGGTCTTTGGCGCGGACAAGCCGAGCTGCCGGAACTGAGCGAAGCCGCTCCCGAGACGGACGATCCGAAACGGCTTGCCGAGTTATGGGCAGAAGGGAAAATAATAGATTGGAATAAGCTGTACGCTTCGGGTAAACCGCGTAAAACAAGCGTTCCGACTTATCCGTTTGCAAAAGAACGCTATTGGATTCCGCAGCAGAAAAAACAGGAGAAAAGCCCGTCAGGCACAGTACTGCATCCGCTTTTACAAGAAAATACGTCAGATTTTTCGCAGCAGCGCTTCACGTCTCTTTTTACGGGAGATGAATTTTTCCTATCTGACCATGTCGTCAACGGACAAAAAATACTACCGGGCGTCGCCTATTTGGAAATGGCTGCTGAGGCGGTCAAAAAGGCCGCTGTCGTGACGGAAAAAGGCCATAGCGTCACACTCAGACAGGTTGTTTGGGTCCGGCCGGTCATGATTGAAGACAAACCGAAAGAAATACATATTGCCCTTTACCCAGAAGATAATGGTGAGATTACCTATGAAATATACAGTGAGGCAGAAAACGGCGAAGATCCGGTTATTCACAGCCAGGGTGAAGCGGTCATTACCGAACCGGGAAGCGCCCAGATTGATATCGAGTCTGTCAAAACTTCCTGCAATTTAGGAATTGTGACTGCGGAAGAATGTTACGGTGCTTTTGAGAAGATCGGTCTGGATTACGGAGAGGCATACAGGGGCGTACAGCAATTGCTGATCGGAGAAGACCGATTATTGGCCCGTATTTCACTCCCAGCAGCCGTACATGACAAAAAAGAACAGTATACGCTTCACCCGAGTATGATGGACGCCGCTTTTCACGCATCCGTCGGTCTGCTTGTCCGATCGATACATGACGATGCAGACAGCCACGAGCTTTCTTTGCCGTTTGCGATGCAGGAAGTGGAAGTGTTCGGGCCGTGTCCTGAACATATCTGGTCATATATCCGGTACACAGAAGGCAGCAAAGCAGATGACAACGTAAGAAAATTTGACATTGATATGTGTGATGATGCCGGTACGGTTTATGTCCGGATGAAAGGCGCGTCCGTCCGGGCGCTTGACACAGGCCAAACAGCGGGCGGAGAAACCTCGGAGGCGCCTGTCGGCCATACGATGCTGATTCCGGCTTGGGAGCCTGTTGCGCTTGAAAAAGCCGGGGAAGCAGCGGCGGATAAGCAGACGGCAGTATTCGGCGGAACGGATTCGAGACATACGCGCATAAAAGAACATCTGCCGAACGCTTCCTATTATCCGATCAGAGGTACGGATGATATCACATCTCTTACGCACATGCTTGAAGGACAAAAAGAACTGGAGCAAATCATTTGGCTTGCTCCGCAGGCTGAGAGTGCGGACAGCCTCAAGGAACAGGAAAGAAACGTTCTTCATGTGTTCAAGCTGATGAAAGCATTACTTGCCTTAGGGTACGGAGAAAAACGTTTGGACTGGTGCATCGTCACAGCAAATGCCCAGCCGTTTTCGGATCAAGACAGCGCCGACCCGTCACAAGCCGCAGTCAGCGGACTTGCCGGAACAATGGCGAAAGAATATCCGCATTGGCATATCCGCATGATTGACACAGAAACGGACGGCAGCTGGCCGATCGAAGAGGCGCTCAGTCTTTCTGCCGGGAAAAACGGTCAAATTTGGGCGTACCGCAATCAGCAGCTGTTTGAGCGGCAGCTGATACCGCTTGACAATATGCCGAAAAACGGCACGCTGTACCAAACAGGCGGGGTTTATGCCGTGATCGGAGGCGCCGGGTATCTTGGCGAGGCATGGAGTGAATACATGATCCGCCGCTACAAAGCACGCATCATTTGGATCGGAAGAAGCACACTGAATGATTCCATACAGGCGAAACTCGACCGGCTCAGCGCATTCGGCCCGGCGCCTGAATATGTCTCCGCCGATGCCGCCGACAGTGCTTCCTTAGAGCGGGCTTATCAGTTCATAAAAGAGCGCCACACAAAAATGAACGGAATCATCCACTCGGCAATGGATCTGTCTGAGCAAAGCTTAAATAATATGAAGACAGAAGAGTTCAAATCGGTGCTGCGGGCAAAAGCCGATGTAAGTGTGTCCATGGCGGAGGTATTTGGACGGGAGCCGCTTGACTTTGCGCTCTTCTTCTCCTCGCTTGTGGCATTTATCCATAACGTGAAACAAAGCCATTATGCCGCGGGATGCGCTTTCAGTGACGCATTTGCGAAAGAACTTGATCAGACATGGAATTGTCCGGTCAAAGTGATGAATTGGGGCTATTGGGGCAACAGCGAAGCGGCTGAAGACGGGGATTTTATTCAGCTGATGGATCAGATCGGATTGGGATTAATCGAACCGGACGCTGCAATGGAGGCGCTTGAAACCCTTATGACGCTGCCGGTTGATCAGGCGGCTTTCATTCATACGACAAAACCGGTCGCAGTCGAAGGGATGAATGAAAGAGAAAAGATTTCCGTTTATCCGCCTCAGCCGCTTGTCTTTTCACAACAGCCGAAGGTCGCTCCGCCCGGCGCACGTCTTGTTAGAGAGGCTGAACATCAGGAGCTTGATGATTTTCTGTATCAGCTGTTGATCGCCCAGCTTAAAGAAGCAGACTTGCTGACGCCGCAAAGCCTTAAAGCGTATGAGCCCGAACATGAATACTTTAAAAAATGGCTCAATCAAACGATCGCTTTCCTTCTGGAACATGGCTATCTGGAAGGGAATGCGGATTCATATAAACTGTCGGCGCGAGCCGAAAACACAACCGCCGCGCTATGGCAAAAATGGGAGCGGGAAAAAGAGGAATGGCTCAATAACGCCGATACAAAAGCGATGACTGTTTTAGCCGAGACGATGCTTAAAGCACTGCCGGACATTCTGCGCGAAGACGTGCCGGCGACAGACATCATGTTCCCGCACTCTTCAATGGAACTTGTTGAAGGAATTTATAAGCACAATCAAGTCGCGGATTACTTTAACAGCGCCCTGTCAGATACATTAACGGCTTATGTGAAAGAAAACATCAGCAAACATTCAAAAGCCGAGATCCGCATACTGGAAATCGGAGCGGGCACAGGCGGCACAAGCGCAGGCATATTTGAAAAGCTTAGGCCGTATCAAAACCATATAAAAGAATACTGTTACACCGATGTATCGAAAGCTTTTCTCGTGCATGCGGAGACGGAATACGGCAAACGGAATCCTTATCTGACGTATAAGCTTTTTAACGCAGAAGCGCCGCTTGCCGGCCAGGACATAGAGCCGGGCGCATACGACATCGTCGTTGCGGCCAATGTGCTCCACGCGACGAAAGACATCCGACAGACGCTGAGAAACGCCAAAGCCGTTTTAAAAGACAACGGTTTGCTGCTCTTAAATGAAATGGCGGGAAACAGCCTGTTCCCGCATATTACTTTCGGACTGCTTGAAGGCTGGTGGCTGCATGAAGATTCTGCCCTTCGTATTCCGGGGTGCCCGGGCTTGTATCCGGAAAGCTGGAAACGCGTGTTAGAAAGTGAAGGCTGGCATTCTGTCTTCTTCCCGGCAGAAGCGGCACATGAATTAAGCCATCAGATTATAGCGGCAAAAAGCAACGGCATTGTTCGCCAAAAAACGCTTAAAGCAGGGGCCGGAAAACGGACCGCTCCGCCAAAAGCAGTACATGCGCCGGAACTTCAGGCGCAAACAACGGTGCAAAAAGGCGACACGTCTTTAACAGAAAAAAGCACCGAGTACTTGAAAACGTTAATCGGAGAAACATTAAAAATTCCGCCGGCTCAAATTGATCCGAAAGCGCCGCTTGAAAAATACGGAATTGATTCTATCGTCGTCGTACAGCTGACAAACGCGTTACGAAATGTATTGGACCAAGTCAGCAGCACTTTATTTTTTGAATATCAGACGATTGAGGCGCTCGTCGCTCACTTAATCAAGACGAAAAAAGACGCGATGATCAAACTGACGGGACAAACGCCTGTTCAGGAAGAACGGAAGGCATCACTAGAACCGCAGGCTGTACAGCCTGCTAAGCCGCTTCGCACTGACTGGCGGCGGAGGGAAAAACGGGCAGCCAAAGAGACCGTCCGGCAAAGTTCGGTTCGCGACGTGGCCATCATCGGTGTTTCAGGACGCTACCCGCAGGCAAAAACAGCGGCTGAGCTTTGGGCTAATATTAAAAAAGGAAAAAACTGCATAGAAGAAATCCCGCGGGAACGCTGGAACTGGCAGGATTACTACGATGAAGAGAAAGGTAAAGAAGGCTCTATTTATACGAAATGGGGCGGCTTCATTGAGGATATGGACAAGTTTGATCCGCTGTTCTTTCAGATTTCTCCTTTGGAAGCGGAGCGAATGGACCCGCAGGAGCGATTATTTTTAGAAACGGCGTATGCGAGTATCGAGGATGCCGGCTATACGCCTGACAACCTGTGCCAAAGCAGAAAAATCGGTGTTTTTGCCGGCGCGATGAACAAAAACTACCCGACAGGCTACGGCTATTGGTCCATTGCCAACAGGGTATCTTACCTTTTTGATTTCCAAGGGCCGAGCATTGCCGTTGATACAGCCTGCTCCTCTTCTTTGACGGCCATTCATCTGGCGCTTGAGAGCATATACAGCGGTTCAAGCGAATGTGCGATTGCCGGGGGCGTAAACATAGTGACCGACCCGATCCATTATATGAATCTGTCAGTCATGAACATGCTTTCCGCAGGCGACACGTGCAAATCGTTCGGAGACCGCGCGGATGGTTTTGTCGACGGAGAAGGGGTAGGAGCGGTCGTATTAAAGCCGTTGGACCGGGCGATTGCCGACAACGATCACATTTACGGTGTGATTAAAGGAAGCACCATTAACAGCGGAGGCAAAACGAACGGATACACCGTTCCGAATCCGAATGCGCAGGCCGCCTTAATAAAAGAAGCTTTCGAAAGGGCAAACGTCCCGGCGCGCACCGTCAGTTATATTGAAGCCCACGGTACGGGGACCGCATTAGGAGATCCGATTGAAATCGCCGGATTAACGAAAGCATTTGAAGAGGATACAACAGATAAACAGTTTTGCGCCATCGGCTCCGCAAAATCAAATATCGGTCATTGTGAAAGCGCCGCGGGCATTGCGGGTCTGACAAAAATACTATTCCAGCTCAAAGACCGCCAAATTGCGCCGTCCCTGCACGCGGAACAGCTGAATCCGAATATTGATTTCGCGTATACGCCGTTTGCCGTTCAGCAGGAGCTCGGTGAGTGGAAACGTCCCGTCATCGGCGGCCAAGAGCTACCGAGAAGGGCGGGGTTAAGCAGCTTCGGCGCGGGAGGAGCAAACGCCCACCTCGTCATAGAAGAATATACGGCAGACAAAGAACCTGATGAGACGCCGGCAGATCAGCCCGCCATCATCGTCCTGTCCGCGAAAAGCAGCGAACGGCTCACTGAAAAAGCAAAACAGCTCAGAGACGCCATCCGTGAAAAAAGATACAGCGGCAGCGACCTTATGAGCATAGCCTTTACTCTTCAGACGGGCCGGGTGCCGATGGAAGAGCGTCTCGGTTTTATCGTCCATTCACTTCATGAACTTGAGGAAAAACTGAATGGATTTATCGCCGGACAAAACAGCGCCGGACTGCACCGTGACGGCACGGAAGAAAACAAACGGATGCTTGCCGTATTTTCGGCGGATGATGATCTGGAAACAATCATAGACGCTTGGATCAGCAAACGGAAATATTCTAAGCTGCTTGAGCTTTGGGTAAAAGGATTGGACATCGATTGGGCGAAATTATACGGAGACCGTCCTCCGGCCCGCATCAGCCTGCCTGCTTATCCGTTTGCGAAAGAACGCTTCTGGCATCAGCAGCCTGTACAAAGCAAGGCTGCGCCCGTTAAGGCGCCGGCTGATGAAAGTGATCCGGCGGAACAGTTTGAAGTGATGGCTTTTAGAGAAGTTCTTAAAGAACAGGCTCTGCCGGCTGCCGGAGAAAAGCAAGTCAAAACGGTGATTTCTTTCTTATCTGATCAGAAGAAGCAGCAGGAAGCCGTCTCTGTGATCAAATCGTATGACAGTGGCATTGACGTTATTTTTATCGCTCAGGGAGACCGGTATGAGGCTCTGTCCGCCGGCCGCTGCCAAGTGGTGCGGGAAGATCCGCAATCATATGTGAACGCTTTTGCGGATATTCAAAAAGAGTACGGTGAAGCTTCTGCCATTTTGTATTTATGGGCGCTTGAAGATAAAAGCTGCATCGAAGATTATTCATGTATCGTCCATATTCTCAAAGCAATGGCTGAGACCGGTCTGCAGCCGGAAAGGCTGTTATTGGCGGGGGAATATGCATCCGGTCTGGAAAGGTGCTACTTGGAATCATGGATCGGCTTTGAGCGTTCGCTCGGCATTGTTCTCCCGAAAACAAGTGTTACCGGCCACTTCAGAAAAGCCGGAGCGGCCATAACGGACTGGATGAGAACCATTTGGGACGAGCTGAAAGCTGAAACAGACCATACCGTTTTCTTGGAAGAGGGAAAACGATATGTCTATCACACCGAACCAACCGGACTAACGAAAGAAAACGGCAGGATCAGAACCGGCGGAACATATCTCATTACAGGCGGATTAGGAGGGCTCGGCTACTTATTTGCCCGCCATCTCGCCCGGAACTACCAGGCAAATGTCATTCTCACGGGGCGGTCGCCGATCAATGAAGAAAAGAAAGAAAAAATGAAAGACCTGGAAAATCTCGGCGCAGGTGTTCTTTACGCCGAAGCCGATGTTTGTGATCCGATCGGAATGGGCGACTGCATCAAGCGCGCGAAAGAACGATTCGGAGCCATTCACGGCGTCATTCATGCGGCCGGCATCGAAAGCAGAACATCCGTCTTTGAAAATGAAATCGGGAATTTCCGCAGTACGCTTGAACCGAAAATAAACGGAAGCCTGCTTCTTGACGAGTGGCTGAAAAACGAAACGCCTGATTTCATCTGCTACTTTTCATCCACATCGGCTGTTTTAGGAGATTTCGGCTGCTGTGATTATGCGGTCGCGAACAGGTTCCAAATGGCGTATGCCAACTATAAAAACGAACAATCAGAAAGCGGAAACGCTTTTGTCATCAACTGGCCGGTCTGGAAAAACGGCGGAATGGCCGTCGGCGGTGAAGAGACGACGGGCATGTACCTGAAATCAAGCGGCCAGCGCCTGTTAGAAACAGATGAAGGCATTGAGCTATTTGAGCGCGTCATTTCTCAAGACAACACCCAGTGCCTTGTCATTGCCGGCGAAAGAAGCCGTGCCGAACGATTTTTAGGCATACGGCGGGACGATTCATCAAAACCGGATGCGCTTTTGGAAACCGTGAGCCGCCGCATCCCGGAAGAAAGCGCAGAAAAACGGCTCGAAGCGGATTTGAAAGAGCTGATACACAGTCTGCTGAAAATATCGAAAGATAAACTCGTCCTGCATAAAAACTGGGCGGAATTCGGATTTGATTCCATCTATTTAGCCAAATTTGCCGCTCTTTTGACGAGTCATTACGGCATTGAAGTCACTCCGGCGTTATTTTACAGCTATGCCACGCTCGGAGACGTCATTAGCTATTACTTGACAGAACACAAAGAAACGATCGAAACGTTTTACAGAACGGAAGAAACCGAAACAGAAGCCGCCGCTCCGGATAACAAGGAGTATACGGATCAGGAGATCATCGCCATGATGAAACAGGTCTCTGAGGGGACATTAGATTTTAAAAGAGTGCAAGACATCATAGAAGGGAGTAAGACCTATGAATCATAAAGAACTTCTCGATGCCTACAGATCAGGAACGCTCACCATCGCTGAAGTAGAACAAAAGCTTCAGGCTTTCAAGCGGACAACTGCAAAACGTCCGCTTTCTGAAGGCCAGAAAGGTTTGTGGATGCTTCAGAAAATGTTTCCGGAGATGAGCGCATATAACATTCCGTTATGCTTTCGTTTTCAAAAGCTGGATATCGAGACATTCAAAAACGCCCTTTTGTCCGTGCAGCGCCAGCACCCTATTTTGACCAGTGTGATAAAAGAGGAAAACGGCCTTCCGTATCAGATAGAAGATACGGATCGGCATTTTCCGATTGAAGAAATGGATCTTTCTGAATTAAGCGGGCGTGATGCGCTTACGTTTATTAAAGAAAAAGCAAAAGAACCGTTCGCGCTTGAAACCGGGCCGCTCCTGCGTGTTCAAGTATTCCGGCGGGCGAAGCGGGAGCCGATTGTGTTAATCACCATTCACCATATCATTTTTGACGGCGTCTCTCTTATGACGTTTATGTCGGCGCTGCTGGACGCTTATGCAAAAGCAAGCGAAGGCAAAGAACCTGTCATGCTTCAGCAGGCCGCAGATTATCATGACTTTGTGAAATGGGAAAAAGAGCTGCTGGAAAGCGAAGCGGGAAAAACGCATCTCTCTTATTGGAAAAAGCAGCTGGAAGGACCGCTGCCGGTGCTTGAGCTTCCGTCGGATTATCCGAGATCATCGGTTCAAACTTGCAAAGGGCAGGCGTATCAGCGCTTGCTTCCTGATGAACTGAACCGGCAGATTAAAGTTTGCGCCCAAAAAAATAATGTCAATGAATCCGTTGTGTATCTCGCTATTTTCAAAGGACTGCTCTATCAATATACGAATCAGGAAGATGTCATCGTCGGCATGCCGACGATGGGGCGTTCTGAGGCTCAATTTGAGTCTGTCATCGGATACTTTATTAATATGATCGCGGTCAGAAGCAGGGAGACGGGCGTCAAATCTTTTACGTCGTTTTTGAAGGAGCTGCAGCTGACACTGGCAGAAGGGCTGGACCATGCCGCGTATCCGTTTCCCGCGCTTGTCAAAGAATTGAAGACGGAACGCTCGCCCGCGGTGTCGCCTGTTTTTCAAACCGCGTTTTTCTATCAAAACTTCTTCCGGACAGAAGGAGCGGAAAAGCTGGCGGAACTATATCAATCACTCGGCATTGAAATGATAGAAGACATTCATCAGGAAGGCGAATTTGAGCTTGCGCTTGAAGTCTATAAAAAAGAAACGGGAACCGTCCTGCAATTTCTGTACAACCCGGATGTCTACAGCCCTTCTTTCATCGAACGAATGGCGGAGCATTATGTGAAACTGGCAGAAAAGGTGCTTTCTGATCCGGAGATCGCTTTTGAAGCCTGTTCCGGCCTGCTCAATCAAAAACGGGATGAAAGCCGTTCATCCCATCAGCCGAATGAGCGCTGCATTCATGAAGTGTTTGCGGAAAAAGCCGGACGCCACCCTGACAGAGAGGCCGTCACATTCGGTGAAAACAGTCTTACATATCGCGAATTAGATGAACGAAGCACGGCGCTCGCTGTGTACCTGCAAGAAAAGGGCGTCACACCGGAATGCCCGGTCGGCATTTGTACGGAGCGTTCTTTTGAGATGGTCATCGGCATCCTCGCCATTTTAAAAGCGGGAGGCGCGTATGTACCGCTGGACCCGGCTTTTCCAAACGAACGGATGGCCCACGTGTTGACTGACAGCGGCGTGTCAATCGTATTAACGCAGGAAAAGACGCGCGGCATGATTGAACAGTTGGCCATCGGCGGTGTAAGCACGGTGGAAATTGAAAACAGCGGACGTTCTGTCAGCGGGGCTAAACTGACGCCGCGTTCAAAACCGCATCATCTCGCTTATATTCTATATACGTCCGGAAGCACGGGAAAACCGAAAGGCGTCATGGTTGAGCACAGAGCCATCATGAATACGCTGCAGTTTTTGGAAGCTGAGTATCCGGTCGCACAAGAGGATGCCTATCTGTTAAAAACGAATTACGTATTTGACGTTTCGATTTCTGAATTATTCGGCTGGTTTATCGGAAACGGACGGCTTGTCATTTTGCCGCCTGGTGCAGAAAAAAATCCGCAGCTTTGCATGGAATATATCCAAACCCACCAGGTCACGCATCTGAATTTTGCGCCCGCCGTGTTTAATGTATTTCTGGAAACGGTAAAGCGGCATACGGCATTTACAGAAGACGGCCCTGTGAAATATGTGATGGTGGCCGGAGAGGCGTTTCCGAAAGATTTAGTTAAAAAGTCAGTTTCCATCTTCAAACATGCCAGAATTGAAAACATATACGGCCCGACGGAAACATCCATTTATGCCGCTTACTACAGCTGCGGCCAAAAGGAAATCACAAGCAGGAATACGCCGATCGGGAAACCGATTCAAAATACACGGCTTTATATCGTCGATGAAAAGCTCAGCCCCGTCCCTGACGGTGTGGCCGGCGAGCTTTGCGTAGCCGGCGCCGGTCTGGCCAGAGGCTATTACAATCAGCCTGAGCTGACGGCGGCATCATTTATTGATAATCCGTTTAGTGAAGGAGAAAAACTTTACAAGACAGGCGATTTGGCCAGATGGCTGCCTGACGGAAATATAGAATATGCCGGCCGGATTGACAGTCAGGTGAAAATTCGCGGCTTCCGCATCGAATTGGGAGCGATTGAAACGAAACTGAGCGAACATCCGGATATCCTTGACCAGGCGGTTGTGGTTCAGGAAAAGAACGGACATAAAAAGCTGATTGCTTATTATACGGCCCGCTCCGGTCATACGGCAGACGAAAAAGCGCTCCGCAACCATCTTTTATCGAGTCTGCCGGATTATATGGCGCCTGCCCATTTTATCCGTCTGGATGCGCTGCCGTTAACACCGAGCGGAAAAGTGAACCGCAAAGACCTAAAACAGCGCAAGGTAATCGTTCACCGGTCTGAAAAGACGGGCAGACTGCCGTTATCAGAAGCGGAAGCGAAAGTGACCGCAATATGGGAAGACCTGCTGAATACGGCGGGCATCAAAATCGAAGACGGCTTTTTCGATGTGGGAGGCGACTCGCTTCTGGCTGTTGCAGCAGCAGAACGCATTAAACAGGAGCTGGAATGCGATTTTACCGTCACCAATTTATTCGAACACTCTACCATTCAGGCGATCAGCCGATTTATTGTTGAAACAAAACAGGCGGCTGAATCAGAGGCGCCCGGCCAAGATGAGAGAGAAAGAGAACAAACACCGCAAAACGGGGTGCCGTCTTACTTTGATGACAGTGTGGCGATAGTGGGGATCTCCTGCCAGTTCCCCGGCGCGAAAAACCATCATGAGTTTTGGAAGCAGTTAAGAGAAGGAAAGGAAAGCGTCCGGTTCTACTCGGAAGAAGAACTTCGGGAAGCCGGCGTGCCTGAAGATTTGATCGATAATCCCGACTATGTGCCGGCATTATCGACGATAGAAGGAAAAGATCTCTTTGACCCTGAGTTCTTTCACATTTCTCCGAAAGACGCAGAATTTATGGATCCTCAGCTTCGGCTTCTGCTGCTTCATTCTTGGAAAGCCGTCGAGGATGCGGGATATGTATCGAAAGAGATTCCGAAGACAAGCGTATATATGTCGGCAAGCAATAATTCGTATCGGTCGCTTTTGCCGGAAAAAACGACAGAAGGCCATGAATCTCCCGACGGCTATGTGTCATGGGTGTTAGCGCAGAGCGGCACGATTCCGACGATGGTTTCCCATAAGCTCGGATTAAAAGGGCCAAGCTATTTCGTTCATTCCAATTGCTCATCATCATTAGTCGGTCTTTATTCAGCCTATAGAAGTATAACGAGCGGAGAATCGGAATACGCGCTCGTCGGCGGAGCAACTCTGCATGCAGCGAGCGGCATCGGCTATGTGCACCAAAACGGATTGAATTTTTCAAGCGACGGGCATGTCAAAGCATTTGACGCTTCAGCCGACGGTATGGCGGGCGGAGAAGGAGCGGCCGTCATTCTGCTGAAAAAGGCGTCACAAGCCGTTCAGGACGGAGATCACATATACGCCATGCTCAGAGGCATCGGTCTGAACAATGACGGAGCGGATAAAGTCGGTTTTTACGCACCGAGTGTAAAAGGTCAGACTGACGTCATCCAGCATGTTTTAGACAGCACGAATATTCACCCGGAGACGATTTCCTATATCGAAGCGCACGGCACAGGAACGACATTGGGTGATCCGATTGAAATGTCCGCGCTGCAGCAAGTGTATAAACGTTACACGGACCGGGAGCAGTATTGCGGGATCGGCTCCGTAAAAACGAATATCGGACATTTGGATACAGCAGCAGGTCTGGCCGGGTGCATCAAAGTCGCCATGAGTTTATATCATCGGGAGCTGGCGCCTACCATTAATTACACGTCACCGAATCCGAATATCAAATTCAGCGGTTCGCCGTTTTATGTGGCGGATAAGAGAAAACCGCTGCCGGAGAGAGAGACGCCGCACCGCGCAGCGTTAAGCTCATTCGGACTCGGAGGAACAAACGCACACGCCATTTTTGAACAGTATGAAAACAAAACGATCAGCGGATCAAATGACGGACAGCCGCCTTATATCGTTCCGCTGTCAGCGAGAAATAAGCAGCGTCTTACTGCCTATGCATCTTGTTTATCCGGCTTTCTGGATGAAGCCGAAAACGATGTTTCCTTGCATGATCTGGCATTTACGTATCAGACCGGACGTGAAGCGATGGAAGAGAGAGCCGTTTTTATCAGTCATGATCGTCACGATTTGAAGCGTCAGCTGCAGGATTTCATCAACGGCAATGACCAAAACATCTTACGGGGCGAAAAAGTGAGAAGCAGAGAAGTGTCAGCTCAGGAGATGGAAGAGCTTGCGGCATGTCAGACACGGGATGAAAAGCTGAAAGCACTCGCGGCGCTCTGGCTTGAAGGAGCGCGTGTCGATTGGGGCTTATTGTATCCGGATTCCGCGCCGCAAAGAATCAGTGCGCCGACCTACCCGTTCGCAGAGGAGCGCTTCTGGCCGGAAGAAACCGTGAAGCAAACGGATACCAAGCTTTTGCATCCGCTGGTACATCAGAATACATCCGTCTTGCAGGAGCAGCGGTTCAGTTCGGAATTCACGGGAAAAGAGTATTTTATTGCCGAGCATATCATTAAAGGAATGGCGATCGTGCCGGCTGCCGTTACCCTTGAGATGGCACGGGCCGCGGCGGAGAAAAGCATCGGCGGGGCAACAGAGGAATCTCTGGGCCTGCGCTTAAAGAATATTGTATGGGTCCGTCCGGTGATAGCCGATCAGGAGGCTGTCCGTGTCCATATCGGACTTTATGAAGAAGAGGACGGACAGATTCAATACAGAATGTACGGGGATAACGATTCTATCGGTGAAGAAGCTCCTCTTTATAATCAGGGCATCGCTGAAATCATCCGGAAGGAACCGGAGGAAGCAGCGGATATTGAGCAGCTGAAGCGCCGGTGCACACAGGGAACAATCGAATCTCAAGCGTTTTACAAAGGAATGATCGGTGCTGATTACGGGCCGGGTTACAAAGGGGTGCAGCTTGTATACAAAGGCGAAGACCGGCTGCTTGCTAAATTGAAGCTTCCTGAATCCGTCTCTCATACAAAAGCTGATTATATCCTTCATCCGAGTATGATGGACGGTGCGCTTCAGGCCGCCGAATATTTGCAAAACGTGACGAGAGCGCTGCTTGCAGAAAGCGGGGAACCATTCAAAGCCGCATTGCCGTTTGCTTTAGAGGAGCTGGACGTTCTGAATCAGTGCGCTGATGATATGTGGGTGCACGTCACATTCAGTGCGAACAATAAAGCCGGCGATCCTATCCAAAAAGCCGATATTGATTTATATGACAATAACGGCGGGCTTTGTGTGCGGATGAGAGGTTTCTCAACACGGATCATGGAAGAAAACGCGGGTGCCGGCGTTTCGGTCAGCCGTACGGACACATTGCTAGCTGAACCGGTCTGGAAAGAGCAGCCGGAACCGGCCGATCACGAGCCTTCGTATGAAGAGCATATTATTTTCCTTTGTGAGTACGATGAAGCCGTAAAACAAGCTGTCGAAGCAAAGCTTGAACATGCAAGCGTCATTATCTTGGACGATCGTCCCGCATCTATTGCAGAGCGGTATCATTCTTATGCGGGCCAGCTGTTTGACCATATTAAAACCATAATGAAAAGCAAGCTGAAGGGCCGCGTTCTATTTCAGGCTGTTACGCGGTCAGCAGGCTTACAGCGGGTGTTCTCAGGCATTACCGGCCTCTTCAAAACCGCATGCCTTGAACATTCCAAGCTGATCTGTCAAATGATCGAAGCCGAGGAGAAAGAAAGTGCTGAAGGCATAGCGGAAAAAGCGTCCGAAAACCGTATGCATGCCGAAAGCGTCCATGTGAAATATGAAAACGGCAAGCGCTTTGCCGCTGATTGGGAAGAGATGGATATTTCTCAAGCGGAGCCGGACATTCCGTGGAAAGACGAAGGCGTTTATCTCATTACAGGAGGTGCGGGAGGTTTAGGTCTGATCTTTGCAAAAGAGATCGCAAACCGTACAAAAGACGCCGTCATCATACTAACCGGCCGGTCCGCTCTCAGAGAAAAGCAGATAGACATGCTGGAAACAGTACGTGCTGCCGGCGCTTCTGTTTTCTACGAGCAGACCGATGTCACGGACGAAGCAGAAGTATACCGATTGATCCGCAATATCCGCAAACGGCATGGCAGGCTGGACGGGATTGTTCACAGTGCCGGCATTACAAAAGACAACTACATGGTGAAGAAGACGGCAGAGGAATACCAACACGTTCTCGCTCCGAAAGTGAAGGGCCTTGTGTATCTTGATGAAGCGTCACAACAGGAGAAATTAGATGTCTTTATTGTCTTTTCATCCTTATCAGGTGTGCTTGGAAGCGTCGGCCAGGCTGATTATGCGTCTGCAAATGTCTTTATGGAGATGTATGCCGAGTACCGCCGTTCTTTACAAGCCGCAGGACAAAGATACGGAAAGACGCTTTCTGTCAGCTGGCCGTTATGGAAAGAAGGCGGAATGCAGGCAGGAAAGCAGACGGAAGATATGCTGATGCAGGAGGCGGGAATCGCACCGCTCGGCACAGATGCCGGCATCAAGGCTTTATATCAAGGCTTGATGAGCGGGACAGCCCGGATGACGGTTGTTGAAGGAGATGTGAAACACATGAAAGCAAAACTGTTCCGCAAAGAGAATGGTCATCCGGAAGCAGAGACCGGCGTACGTCATGACATTGATGCTGACAGCCTGCTTGAAAAAGTGAAGCATCTGTTAAAACAGCAGACGGCCTCACTGTTAAAAGTAAACATTGACAAAATTGATCCTCATGAAGAAATGACAAAATACGGGCTGGATTCCATCTCGATGACTGAGTTTACGAACCAGTTAAACAAAACGTACCGGCTTACGTTAACGCCGACGATTTTCTTTGATCATCCGACAATCCATGAATTTGCCGTTCATTTAATCAGTGAATACGAAGAGGAATTTGCCGGACGGTTTGCGGTAAATACAAAAACGGTTCAATCGGCAAGACCGGTAAAAGAGACTCAAATCACGCGCCCGGCCGTTAAGCGACGACGCACTCTGCCTGAGACACTTCCGCAGACAGTGCAGCGGGGCCAAGGGCCGGAACCGATCGCAATCGTAGGCATCAGCGGGATTTTCCCGATGGCAGAAGACATTGAAGCTTTCTGGCAGAACCTGAAAGAAGGCAAAGACTGCATGACCGAGATTCCGAAAGACCGCTGGGACTGGCGGGACTATTACGGGGATCCCGCAAAAGAAGCCAATAAAACAAACGTCAACCAAGGCGGGTTTATTGACGGAATTGCTGAATTTGATCCATTATTTTTCGGGATTTCACCCCGGGAAGCGGAGCAAATGGACCCTCAGCAGCGCCTCTTGCTGACGTACGCGTGGAAAGCGATCGAAGATGCCGGGTATGCGTCAAAGAGTCTCTCAGGCACAAAAACAGGTGTGTTTATCGGGACCGGAAATACCGGCTACGGTTCTCTTTTAGCCAATGCCGATGCGGAGATTGAAGGGTCATCCGCGGCGAATACAAGTCCGTCTGTCGGACCGAACCGTGTCAGCTATACGCTCAATCTGCACGGGCCGAGCGAGCCGATTGATACCGCCTGCTCAAGCTCACTCGTTGCCATACACCATGCCGTTTCTTCAATTGAAGAAGGAACGTGCGACATGGCTTTGGCGGGAGGAATCAATACGATTGTTCTTCCGGATGTGTATATCAGCTTTGATAAAGCGGGCGCGCTGAGTAAAGAAGGAAGATGCAAAACGTTCTCTGATCAGGCTGACGGTTTTGCCCATGGTGAAGGAGCCGGTCTCTTTTTCCTCAAAAAGCTGAAAGCCGCTGAGGCGGATGGGGACCATATTTACGGCGTCATTAAAGGAAGCGCGGTGAATCACGGCGGCCGCGCGGCATCTTTAACAACGCCTAACCCGAAACAACAGGCGGAAGTCATTAAAGCCGCATACAAAAAAGCGGGCATTGATCCGAAAACAGTCTCTTATATCGAAGCGCACGGCACCGGAACAGAACTGGGAGATCCCCTTGAAGTTAACGGACTGAAACAAGCGTTCAGCTCGTTTGCAGACGGAAAAGAGAAAGCGGCCGGCTATTGCGGCTTAGGGTCGGTCAAAACGAATATCGGCCATTTATCCCTTGCCGCGGGAGCAGCGGGCATTATTAAAATTTTGCTGCAGATGAAGCATCGGACACTAGTAAAAAGTCTCCACTGTGAGACGGTAAATCCGTACATTCAGCTTGAAGACAGCCCGTTTTATCTGGTGCGGGAGACAATGGAATGGAAGACGCAGACGGACGAACGCGGAAGCGAACAGCCTCGCCGCGCGGGCATCAGCTCATTCGGCATCGGAGGCGTAAATGCCCACGTCGTCATCGAAGAATACATTCCAGAAGACAGAGAGGAAGCAGATGATTCTCATATCGACCCATGTCTTTTCGTTCTGTCCGCCAAAAATGAAAAACGCCTGAAAGAGCAGGCAAAACAGCTGAAACGTGCGCTTACTGAAAAACGGTACGATCAATCCTCCCTCGTTTCTATGGCATATACCCTCCAAATCGGAAGGGACGCCATGGAAGAACGTCTGGCGGTTATTGCCGGATCTGCAGAAGAACTGCAGGAAAAACTGTCACAGTTTATCACTGGAGATAAGCACGCGGACTTGTACAGAGGAAGAATAGACAAAGGCACGCTGCAAATGCTGACGGAAGATGAAGAAATTCAAGAAGCCGTTGAAAAATGGATGGCACGCGGCAAATACGCGAAGCTGCTTGAATTATGGGTCAAAGGGCTGAACGTCGATTGGGCGAAGCTGTATGGAGACCGGCCGCCTAAACGCATGAGCCTGCCATCGTATCCTTTTGCAAAAGACCGCTATTGGGCGGCAAAAAGCACCGGAAAACACGAAAAAACAAGCACTGTATCTGCCGGAAAACAAGACGCGCTTCATCCGCTTCTGCACAGAAATACTTCAAACCTTGCAGAACAGCGGTTCAGTTCAATCTATACAGGAAAAGAATTTTACCTTGCGGACCATGTTGTAAAAGGCGTACCGATTTTACCGGGAGTGGCACATCTTGAAATGGCGCGCGCAGCAATGGAACAGGCATCTGAAGTTCCGGCCGGACAAGGAAGCGTCAAGCTTAAGAATACGGTTTGGGTGCGGCCGATCACCATTGAAGACGAGCCGGTTCATGTCAACATCCGTCTCATTCCTGAAACGGCAAATGACGTTCAATTCGACATTTACAGCGGCCGGGAAACAGATCAGCCGTCCGTTTACAGCCAAGGGGCAGTATCAGTCCGCCCTGACGCCGAGGCTCCGGTCATTGATCTCCAAAAGCTGAGATCACAATCCGCCGAGACACCGTTTTCTGCAGATGAAGTGTACGATATGTACCGCAAAATCGGTTTTGATTACGGCCCGGCTTTCCGGGGTGTCAAAGCGATTTATACAGGTGATGATTTCGTATTGGGCAGACTGTCACTTGATGCGGCTTGTGCGGGCACAGTACAGGAGTATGTCATGCATCCGGGCTTAATGGACTCTGCATTGCAGGCATCAAGCATATTAACCGGAACAAATGATGAAAAACTGATGCTTCCGTTTGCGGTTCAGGAGCTTGAAGTATTCAGCGCATGCGCTGCCGAGATGTGGGTTTACGCCAGACTTTCTGAAGACCACAAAGCCGGCCAGATTGAAAAACGCGATCTTGATATTTGTGATGAAAACGGCAAGGTGTGCGTAAGGCTGAAAGGTTTGTCATTCAGAATGGCTGAAAAAGAACCTGAGAAAAAAGAAAAAGCTCCGGGAACGCTCATGCTTGAGCCGGTATGGACCCGAAGCGATGAAACCGCCGTTCAAACGGAACCGGTTTTTGCCCGGCATATCGTGTTGCTTTGTGACACAGAGGCCGGATTGAAACAAGCCGTTGAAGCCGCGGGAGCTGCATGTATTGAAATGACCTCCCAGCACGGGAAAGCGGCGGCGCGCTTCCGTGATTATACAGGACGGATATTGGAGACGCTGCAAAAACTGCTGAAGGAAGAGACGGATGGAGACGTCTTCATCCAGACGGTTCTCTCTAAAACAGATAAGCATCAGCTGCTCTCAGGCATTTCAGCTTTGTTAAAAACAGCCGGCCTGGAACATAAAAAACTGAAAACCCAGCTGATTGAAATAGAACCGGCGGAAAACGGCAGAATCACAGACATCATCAGAGAAAATAAAACACGGGCTGATGACAGCCATATCAAATATGAAAACGGCATCCGATACAGCGCAGATGTCAAAGAAACGGCCGTGTCCGGCGGCAAAATACGCATTCCGTGGAACGACGGAGGCATTTATCTCATTACCGGAGGAGCCGGGGGCTTAGGCTTTATTTTCGCGAAAGAAATCGCCCGCAAAGTCAAAGAGCCGATACTGGTTTTGACAGGCCGTTCCGCATTAAGCGAGAATCAGCGGATGCAGCTGCAATCGCTTGAATCACTCGGAGCAAAAGCGGAATACAGGCAGGCTGACGTAACAAACGCTCAAACTGCGGCAGACCTGGTCAAAACAATTGAGACGGAATATGGCGGCCTTCACGGCATCATTCATAGCGCGGGTGTGATGAAAGATCAATATATCGCAAAGAAAACAACCGAAGAGTTTTACAGTGTATTGGCTCCTAAAACGGACGGATTTGTCAACCTTGATGAAGCAACCGAGCATTTAGCGCTGGACTTTTTCATCGTTTTCTCATCCATTTCCGGCGTCACCGGGAATGCGGGACAGGCGGATTATGCGGCGGCAAACGCATTTATGGACAGCTATGCGGCATACCGCAACGCGCTGGTTACCGCAATGTACCGCCACGGTCACACATTGTCGGTCAATTGGCCGCTTTGGAAAAACGGCGGAATGCAAGTCAATGAAGAAATGGCGAAGCTCACCGAAAAAAGAACCGGCGTAACGCCGATGCGCACTGAGGCCGGAATAGAAGCTCTTTACAAAGCATGGAGCATGGGGAAAACAAGCGTGCTCGTCATGGAAGGAAACCGCGCCGTAATGCGGGAAAAGCTGCTTCAAAAGACTCCTGCAGCCGCTTTTGCACCGGTTAAGAAAACGGATGAAACGTCTGCGCCGAAAGACCTGACGGCAAAACTTCAGGAATTGCTGGCAAAAGAGGTTTCCGGGCTTCTGAAAATAAACATTGAAGAAATCGATATCGAATTGGAGTTCAATCAATACGGATTTGATTCCATTACGCTGACGGAATTCGCCAACAAGCTGAATGACACTTATCAGCTTGATCTGACACCGACCGTATTTTTTGAATATGCGACGATTCAAGCCTTGGCGCATCATTTAGCAGAAGACTATCAAACACAATTTGCCGGCAGCACACAGCCGAAAGAAGAAAAACAAAGCGGTGTAACAGATGATGGCGGCATCAGACTGGCAGGGAACAAACGATTTGCAAAAACTGCCGTACAGCCTGTTCAGACGGCGGCTGAATATAAACCGGAACCGATCGCCATTGTCGGCATGAGCGGAGTGTTTCCGAAGGCCGCAAATATTGATGAGTATTGGCGCAACTTAGAAGAAGGAAAAGACTGTATAACAGAGGTGCCGGCGGATCGCTGGGACTGGCGTGAGTATTACGGTGACCCGCTTAATGAAGCCAACAAAACAAATGTAAAGTGGGGCGGATTTATTGACGGAGTTGCGGATTTTGATCCGCTGTTCTTCGGAATTTCACCGCTGGAAGCCGAACAGATGGATCCCCAGCAGCGCTTGTTAATGATGTATGCGTGGAAGGCGATAGAAGATGCGGGATATTCCGCTAAAAGCCTTTCCGGCACGAAAACAGGCCTGTATATCGGCACGGGGAATACCGGATACGGCTCACTGTTTTCCGACTTGGATATCGGCGGTGCGTCAGCCGCAAATATGAGTCCGTCAGCGGGACCGAACCGCGTCAGCTATATGCTTAATCTGCACGGGCCGAGTGAACCGATCGACACGGCTTGTTCCAGCTCGCTGGTCGCGATTCATCACGCCGTATGCGCCATTGAAAACGGGAACTGCGATATGGCGATCGCCGGCGGCGTGAATACCGTCGTCACTCCGCAAGGCCACATTGCTTATGACAAAGCGGGGGCGCTGAGCAAAGAAGGGAAATGTAAAACATTCTCCGACAGGGCGGACGGATTTGCCGTCAGTGAAGGTGCCGGAATTCTGTTTTTGAAAAAGCTGTCAGAAGCGGAAAAAGCGGGCGATCATATTTACGGCGTCATTAAAGGCAGCGCGGTCAACCACGGCGGACGCGCGAACTCCTTGACGACACCGAACCCGAAAGCCCAGGCGGAAGTCGTCAGAACGGCTTATGACAAAGCCGGCATTGATCCGAGAACCGTCACTTATATAGAAGCACACGGAACCGGAACGGAGCTTGGCGATCCGGTCGAAATCAACGGCCTGAAATCCGCCTTTCAAAAGCTGTACGAAAAAACAGGCGATTCCGCCGTTTACGCGAGTCACTGCGGTCTGGGTTCGGCCAAAACCAATATCGGCCACCTGTCACTGGCAGCCGGTGTCGCGGGTGTGATCAAAGTGCTGATGCAGATGAAGCATAAAACACTTGCAAAAAGCCTCCACAGCGAGGTCATCAACCCGTATATCAAGCTGAAAGACAGTCCGTTTTACATCGTACAGGAAAAAAGAGAATGGACGGCATTGAAAGACGAAAACGGCAATCATCTGCCGCGCCGTGCGGGAATCAGTTCTTTCGGCATCGGCGGCGTAAACGCCCATGTCGTCATTGAAGAATATATCCCGAAGGTAGAAAGAAAAACAGCTGTTTTCACACACCCTCAAATCTTTGTGCTGTCGGCCAAAGAAGAAGAGCGTCTGCAGGAACAGGCGCAGCAGCTGGTGCAAGCTTCTTTTACGGATGCGGATCTTGCGGATGTTGCTTACACGCTTCAGCAGGGACGTGATGCGATGGAAGAAAGAGCGGCCATTATCGCTTCCTCGGCCGAAGAACTTCGGGACAAGCTAAAGAGCTGTGCGAAAGGACGTTATGATATAGCGGGCATTTATAAAGGAAAAGCGGGTAAAACCTCCCTGAAATCCATTCTGGCAGGTGCAAACGGCGAGGCGGATATCGAAGAGCTGATAAGCCGCCGAGAGAATGACAAGCTTGCGGAATTATGGGTGCAGGGCGCGGATATCAAATGGGACGGCCTATATTCTGATATCAAGCCTCAACGGATGAGTCTTCCTGCTTACCCGTTTGCGAAAGAGCGGTACTGGATCACGGACAATCGGCCGAAAGCAGAGAAACCGCAAGCTGTGCCGACGTCGCGGGTGCTGCACCCGCTGCTTCACGAAAATGTATCAGATTTAACAGAGCAGCGGTACCGATCCGAATTTACGGGACAAGAGACGATTTTCACCGATCATCTTATTAAGGGCAAGCCGGTTATGCCGGGCGTTGCCTACTTGGAAATGGCTAGGGCGGCGGTTGCTCAGGCAGTCAAAGGGCAAAAGGAACGTCCATCTGTCACCCGTCTGAAAAACATCGTTTGGGTTCGGCCGATCGAAGCGGGAAACCGCCCGATTGAAGCGCAGATCAGCCTGAACCCGAGGGAAAACGGTGAAATCGTGTATGACATTTACACGGATTCACAAACAGAAGCAAGCGGCAGGCAGATACACTGTCAGGGCGCTGCCGGCATTCTCAGCGCCGGGGAGGCTCCGCACCGTGATATAGGCGCACTGAAAGCTCAATGCGGCCTCAGTATACTGACTTCTGAACAGTGTTACGGCTTATTCAGCAAAATCGGCATTGACTACGGTCCCGGACAACAAGGAATTCAGCAGATTCATATCGGAAGCAATCAAGCGTTGGCTGAGCTCCGGCTGCCTTCCTTCCTCGAAGAAACGGCAGATCAATACGTTCTTCACCCGTGTATGCTTGATTCAGCTTTGCAAGCGACAATCGGTCTGAAGCTGCACGCAGATGATAACCAGCTGTCACTGCCGTTCGCCCTTGAGGAACTGGACATTTTCAGTCCGTGCACGACAAGTATGTGGGCGTATGTCAGCTCCCGGGGAACGGATGAAAAAATACAGCGTATGGACATTGACTTATGCGATGAGACCGGCCGGGTCTGTGTCAGAATTAAAGGGATTTCTTCCAGAATGATGGAAGGCCCCGCACCGGAAACATCATTAAATGGAGCAAACCTTCTGGCTCCGGTGTGGGATCTCGCGGAATTCCGTGATCAAAGCCCGGCATATAAGACGGAAGAGGTTGTCTTTATCGCGGGGGATGAGGAAAGCGCGGCTTTTCAATTGCATCATCCTTCTGCGAAACGGCTTCATATCAACCCGGAGGATGAAATAGAGGCTGTTGCGGCTGAACTGAAAGCAACAGGGTCTTTCGGGCATATCGTATGGATCGCTCCTTTTCACAGCGCTGATGACATGGTAAAAGCTCAGGATGCGGGCGTCATCCAGATGTACAGAGTGATTAAGGCCATGCTTGCTTTAGGATATGGAGGCAAGCGAATCAGCTTGACTGCAGTCACAATAAAAACACAGTCCGTACAGCCGGCGGACATTATTGATCCGGCTCATGCAGGCATTCACGGTTTGGTCGGCTCGCTCGCAAAAGAGTATCCGAACTGGCAAACAAGGCTGATTGATGCCGGATGTCCGGAAGATGTTTCAAAGGCGGAGCTGTTCTCAGCGCCGTTTGATGAGCAAGGCAATACATGGGCGTACCGGAACAATCACTGGTACAAACAGCGCCTTATTCCTGTACAGCAGCCGGTGTCAAGCCGGCCCGCCTACCAAAAAGGCGGCGTTTATGTCGTCATCGGCGGCGCGGGGGGCATCGGCGAGGCATGGAGCGAATATGCCGTGAAAACATATCAGGCGCGAGTCGTTTGGATCGGCAGACGAAAACATAACAGCGCCATTCAGGAAAAAATCGACAGACTCAGCCAATTCGGCCCGGCGCCGATTTATATTGAAGCTGACGCGGCAAATCCGAATGAGCTCACACGGGCGTATGAAACGATCAAACGCACGCACCCGCAAATTAACGGAATCATCCATTCCGCAATTGTTTTAGAGGATCAGAGCCTGGCAAATATGCCGGAAAGCCGTTTGAAAAGCGTGCTCGCTGCGAAAGTCAATGTCAGCGTGAATATGGCCCGCGTGTTCCAAAATGAGCCGCTGGACTTTGCTTTGTTCTTCTCATCTGTTCAATCATTTGCACGAGCGGCCGGACAAAGCAATTATGCTGCCGGATGCAGTTTCAAAGATGCCTTTGCCGCTCATTTGGCTCAAGTTCGGCCGTATTCGGCGGCAGTGATGAATTGGAGCTACTGGGGCAGTGTCGGAATCGTATCATCTGCCGACTATCAAGAACGGATGAAACAGGCGGGAGTCGGATCAATTGAAGCACCGGAAGCAATGGCGGCGCTTGAACGATTGCTCGGCGGCCCGTTGAATCAGTTCGTCATGATGAAACAGGCGGAAGAGCCGGAGGAAAAACCGGAAGAAATGATAGAAGTATACCCTGAACATCACGGCTCGGCGATGCAAAAACTGCGAAGCTATCAGCCTAAAGTAACAAGACATGTACAACAATTGAGTTAAGGAGGAGACGGCTTTGCAAAACACTGAAGATCTTCTTTACAAACTATTGGCAGGCCAGCTGAAATCTGTCGGATTTTTTACGGAAAACGAAACGCAGCCTGTCATGCAGGGGTTTTACGGCAGGTGGCTGGAAGAAAGCATCTCCATCTTGGTGCAAAAAGGCTTTTTGAAACAGTCAGGCAGTACGTATGTGTTAACGGGTCCGATAGAGCGTGCGGACGTTCTGTGGCAAGAATGGGATGAAAAGAAAGCTCCTTTACTCAAGGACAGCAGCAAACAGGCGATGATCACCTTAGTGGAGACCGCTCTCAGAGCTTTGCCGGATATTTTATCCGGCAGAGTTTCTGCCACTGATGTTCTGTTTCCTGATTCCTCAATGGAATTGGTGGAAGGAATCTATAAAAACAATGAAACGGCAGACTACTTTAATGAGGTGCTCGCTGACACATTGACGGCTTTCATTGAAGAACGCCTGAAAGAAGACCCGAACGCGGAAATCCGGATATTAGAGATCGGAGCGGGGACGGGCGGGACGAGCGCGGCCGTGTTCAAAAGATTAAAAGAGTACAAACATCATGTGAAAGAATATTGCTACACCGATCTGTCAAAGGCCTTTTTCATGCATGCTGAAAAAGAATACGGTCCCGACAATCCGTATTTGACTTATAAGCGGTTTAATGTGGAAGAGCCCCCGGCTTTGCAGGGTATAGAGGCGGGCGCATATGACGCGGTAATTGCGGCAAATGTGCTTCACGCGACAAAAAATATTCGGCGGACACTTCGCAATGCCAAAGCGGTGCTTAAAAAGAATGGGATTTTGCTATTAAATGAGATTAGCAGCCATTCGGTTTATTCTCATCTGACATTCGGTCTTTTGGAAGGCTGGTGGCTGTATGAAGACGCCAAACTGCGCATTCCCGGATGCCCGGGGCTGTATCCTGAAGCGTGGCAGTCTGCGCTGGAAAGCGAGGGATATCGGTACGTTACATTTATGGCGGAATCGTCACATCACCTCGGCCAGCAGATCGTGGCGGCAGAAAGCGACGGCGTCATCAGGCAAAAGCAGCCGGACGCGCAGGCGGTTGAAGAAACTGCGGCTTCCAAAGAGCAGGCTGATTTCACAGAACCGTCTTTCTCAGTCACAGACCGGACTGTGCAATTCATAAAAGAAACGTTAGCCAAGTCCATAAAGCTTGCTCCCGAGCGCATTCAGCCTGAGACGAGCTTTGAAAAATACGGCATCGACTCCATTTTGCAGGTGAATTTTATCCGTGAACTGGAAACATTGACGGGCGAGCTGCCGAAAACGGTCTTATTTGAACACACGAATACGAAAGAACTTGCCGAGTATTTGCTGGAAACTTACCCGGATAAGCTGCAACAGGCATTCGGAGCCGAACAAGCGCCTCCTGAAACAAAGCATCCGGAACCTGCAATGAATGAACCGGTGCCGCTTGTCACGGAAACGCGGCGGTTTATCACTGAACAAAAAGAGCCAAAAGCGCCAAAGCCGGAAACAGAAACCGTCACCGTTAATCGTTCTGATCGTGACGACATTGCCATTATTGGCATCAGCGGCCGCTATCCCGAGTCTGAAACCCTCGATGAGCTGTGGGAGCATTTAAAAGCCGGAGACAGCTGTATTACGAAAGCTCCGGAAAACAGATGGAAGTCCGGTCTTCTGAAAACGATGGCAAAAGAAACACGAAAAGAAGAACACAAAACACGGTACGGCGGATTTCTGCAGCATATTGACGCTTTTGACCATCACTTGTTTGACATCCGGGAAGACCATGTGATGGAGATGACGCCTGAGCTCCGTCTAAGCCTTGAAACCGTATGGGAAACATTTGAAAACGGAGGCTACTCGTTAGAAAGAGTAAACGAATGGCAGGAATCAGACAGCGGCATCGGTGTATTTATGGGCAGTATGTACAATCAATATTTCTGGAATATCCCGTCATTGGAAAAAGCTGCGCTCAGCTCTAACGGAGGGGATTGGCATATCGCCAACCGCATTTCCCACTTTTTCAATTTAACAGGCCCGAGCATGGGCGTTACGACCGCATGCTCCAGCTCACTGAGCGCCATTCATCTCGCCTGTGAAAGCCTGAAGCTTAACAGCTGTTCCATGGCGATTGCCGGAGGGGTCAATCTCACGCTTGAACCGTCTAAATATGATGCGCTCGAACGGGCGAATTTGCTTGAACAGGGAAGTGAAAGCAAAAGCTTCGGAACCGGCACGGGCCTGATGCCGGGAGAAGGAGTCGGGGCGGTGCTCTTGAAGCCGCTCTCCAAAGCGCTTGCCGACAAAGACCATATTTACGGGGTCATTAAAAGCAGCGCGTTGTGCCATAGCGGCGGAAGGCAGATGTACACGGCTCCGGATCCGAAACAGCAGGCGAAGCTCATGGCGGCTTCCATCGACAAGGCCGGAATCAATCCGGAAACAATCAGTTATGTTGAATCAGCGGCAAACGGCTCTGTATTGGGAGATCCGATTGAGGTCATTGCCCTGACAAATGCGTTCGCGCAATATACTGATAAAAAACGTTTTTGCGCGCTTGGATCCGTCAAGTCAAATCTCGGTCATTTAGAGGCGGCTTCCGGCATGTCCCAGCTCGCGAAAGTGCTGCTGCAAATGGAGCGGGAAACATTAGTCCCGACGATTAACGCAAAACCGCAAAATCCGAATATCAACCTTGAACAAACGGCTTTTCACCTGCAGGAAAAAACCGAGTATTGGGAGCGTATGAGGGATGCCGAAACGGGGGACATCATCCCGCGGAGAAGCATGATTAATTCCTTCGGGGCAGGCGGGGCATATGCAAATCTCATCGTAGAAGAATATATCAGCCCGAATTCCGATCAGGCCCGTCACGGCGATGAGGAATATATTTTCCCTGTGTCAGCGAAAACAAAATGGAGTTTTGAAGCCTATCTTGACAGACTGGCGGCCTTTTTAGAAAAGACGCCATCTCTTCATCCGGCCGCCATCGCATCCGCGCTGCAAAAAAGAACGCATCATTCGGAGTATCGGGCGGCATTTACGGCTGCTTCCGTTCAGGAACTGCTGGAAAAGCTGGCCGCTTACCGCATGGATCAGCGGAATCTCAATTTCTCTGAATCTGATATTGGCCGGCGTGCGCGGCAATGGGAAAAAGGAGAGAATATCGCGTTTGATCAGTTGCAGCAAGAGCACGCCGTTCATCTGCCGGCCTACGCTTTTGACCACGGGACTTCTTTTCAATTCAGTGAATCAGAAAACGCTGCCGGCGTTCAGGCGGTATACAGTGATGACGATCCATACGTGAAAGGGCATCAATTCAGCGGAGAACCGGTACTCGTCGGCGCTACATATAACAGTCTGGCAGTCGATCATTTTTGTGATCTTTTTCCTGAAGCGGAAGGAGGACAAATTAAAAAACTGAATTACGTCAGCCCCATTACCGTAAAAAAAGGCGATCGCATCGAGCTGAAAACAGAATCGAAACAAAACGGGGATGGATTTGAACTGAGCATAATGCACCGCAGCCGCACGTCTCCTGATTGGAGCATAGCGGCGTATGCCGAGTGCAGCCCCTATCCGTTTCAAAAGCAGCACGCGGATCTGGCGGCCATTCAGCGCTCTTACCGGGAAGTGGGCCGGATAGATGAGTTATACGGAGACGGAACGGGACCCGTCGTGTGGGGAGAAGAATTTAAAACGATTACCCGCCTGTACAAAGGCTCTGATGCCGTTTTAGCGAAAGTGAACCTGAACAATAGCGACTCACAACAAGCGCATCATTATGCCGTAAATCCGTTCATCGCCAACAGTGCTTACTTGGCCTCACTTTCTTTATTGGATCAAACGGAGGCGGAAAGCTATCTGCCGTTCGGCATTAATTCCGTCACCTTCAGCAGCCCTGAAGATCTTATCGATTGCTGGCTGCACATCAAGCTGACCAAACAAACGGGGGAAATGATTCTGATTAACGCAGATGTCATCAGCAGCCGATCGGAAGTGGTGATGCGTTTTGAAGGCTATGCCCTGAAACGGTTCCGCCCGAAAACCGAACAGATGAATCAGCCGGCCCGAACGGCTGTTAAGAATGCGGGAGCACCGATTTCTGCCGGCAGTCTGACAGATGATATCCGCAGCTACGTCCTTGGCAAGCTCGCCAAGATGATGGATGAACCCGGGCCATCTCTTCGTTCTGACGCGAATATCATGGAATTGGGACTTGATTCAGCAAGCCTGATCGGGCTGACAAAAGAGATCGGACAAGAGGCGGACATCGATGTGAATCCAACATTGTTTTTCGAGTATCCGACCGCGGAGGAGCTGACCCGCCACTTCGCGTCAGCATATGAGAGCAAGTTTTCTCAATTGCTTGCCGATCATAAGCATTCAGAAGAGGCCAGGGTCACGGAAACAGAAGAGCGCACTTTACCGAGGAAACAGCATACGCCTTGTGATAACGCCGATGTCAAGCAAGGAATCGCGATTATCGGTATGTCAGCTCAGTTTCCGCAATCCCCGGATATCCAGTCTTTTTGGGAGCACATCGTAAACGGGGATCACTGTATTACCGAAATTCCGGCGGACCGCTGGGACTGGCGCCGTTACGCCGGTGATGAGAATGACACGAGTCTCAGATGGGGCGGTTTTATTGACGGTGTCGGCGAATTTGACCCGCTCTTTTTCGGAATTTCCCCTAAAGAGGCATCACAAATGGGGCCGGAGCAGTTTCTGCTTTTGATGCATACATGGAAAGCAATGGAGGATGCGGGCCTGACAAATAAGGCGTTATCAAGCAGACCGACAGGCGTTTTCGTTGCCGCGGGCAACAGCGATCCGAACAATGGAACAGCCATCCCGTCCATCATTCCGAACAGAATATCATATGCCTTGAATTTACAAGGACCGAGTGAATATTACGAGGCTGCCTGCACGTCAACCCTGGTGGCATTGCACAGGGCGGTTCAATCAATCCGTCATAACGAATGTGAGCAGGCTGTCGTGGGCGCCGCCAATATTCTGCAGTCGCCGAAGGGCTTTATCGGTTTTGACTCAATGGGATATTTAAGCAAAAACGGCCGGGCGAAATCGTTCCAAAAAGATGCCGATGGCTTTGTCAGAAGCGAAGGGGCGGGCGTTATCATCATCAAACCGCTTGAGGCGGCAATTGAAGACGGCGATCATATTCACATGGTCATTAAAGGAACAGGAGTGTCTCACGGCGGTAAAGGCATGTCGCTTCACGCACCGAATCCGGCGGGAATGAAGACCGCGATGAAAAAAGCGTACGAAGACACCGATGTTGATCCGCAAACTGTCACTTATATTGAAGCGCACGGCATTGCCTCCGAAATGGCAGATGCGCTGGAGTTTAATGCAATCAAAGCGGGTTACGGCGAGTCTGCAAATCAAGAGGAAAGCGCGCCTTGTTATATCAGTACCGTGAAACCTTGCATCGGGCACGGCGAACTCGCTTCCGGACTGGCCGCCCTTATAAAAGTGGCGATGGCCATGAAGCATCATACCATCCCGGGTATTCCCGGATTTACAGCTGCAAATGAGCAAATGGCCATTCAGAAAAGCCGCTTCCGTTTCACCGAAGACAATCAGGAATGGACACAGCTCACCGACCATACGGGCAGACCGATCCCGCGCCGGGCCGCAATTAACAGCTATGGCTTCGGCGGCATGAATGCGCATGTCGTCTTGGAACAGTACAGCCCGAGCCATAAAGACAAAGAATCTGTGCATGAACCGCAGCTTATCGTGCTTTCTGCTAAGAGCGAAGGGCGTCTTAAGGCGGTCGCAAGTCAGCTGGCTGATTTTGTGCAAACTGGAGATACTCTGTCATTGCGGGATATTGCTTATACGCTTCAGACCGGCCGTGAGGCGATGAACTGCCGCCTGGCACTCGTTGCCCGCAATCAAGATGAATTGCTGGAAAAACTGAAAGAGTACAGAGCATTTTCCGAAGAAGGCAATGGAATGAAAAGCTTCTTTACAGGCAGTCAGCAGACTGGATCAGGAGATATCGGCGTTTTACTGGAAGGGACTCTCGGTACAGTCGTCACGGAGACGCTGTTGGCTGAAAACAATCTCGAAAAACTTGCATTTTGCTGGGTGAAAGGTGCGGATATACCGTGGGACAGACTCCACCAAGGCAAATCTGTTCAAAGAGTGCCGCTTCCGACATATCCTTTTGAAAACCATAAGTATTGGAACGGCGGTCAGCCAGAAGCCATCAGCCTTGCACCGGTTTCACAGAATCCTCAGATCCGCTGCGAGAGCGCGGCTGACATTGTGGCAGACATTTTGGGGATGAAGGCAGCGGAAATTGATCAAAATAAGCCGCTGACTGAATACGGCTTCGATTCAATCTCCTCTATTCAGCTGTTGAAGAAACTTGAGGACGGAGACAGCCGCATCAGTCTGGAGGCTCTTCAGAAATGCAGCACTCTTCAGGAGATCTGCATGCTGTTAAAAACGAACCAACCGCAGGAGACGGGCCGGAATTTTCCCGAACTCGTCAAGCTGAATGAAAGAGAAAAAGGCCGTCCTGTTTTTTGGTTTCACGGCGGAACGGGAGGCGTGGAAGCATACCAGCCATTCGCCAAAAAGAGTCAGCGACCTTTTTACGGCATCCAGGCAAGAGGTTTGACAGGGAAAGAGCCGCTGCAAGGAATCGAAGAGACGGCCGCTTCTTATATGAGAATCATCCAAGCGGTACAGCCGAAAGGCCCTTATGACCTCGGCGGATATTCCTTGGGCGGCATGCTTGCATATGAAACCGCGCGCCTCTTGCAGGAGGAAGGTCATACGGTAAAAAGCGCCGTCATGATCGACACCCCGTACAGTGAAAAATGGAAAGAAAGAAAACCATCTGTTAAGTCAGTCATGCTGCAAACGATCAATACGATGCTTACAGCATATCTTAAGCCTGAAAACCTTGAAGAGGCATTAATCAGCAGAGAAGACATTACCGTCCAGGCTGAGGAAGAAGAAGTATTGAAAGAATTGATCGGCCTTGCCAAAAAGCGCGGTCTGCCAAAATCCGAAGAAGCGATCCGGATGCAGCTGGAGCAAATGATGAAGACGCAGCTCGCTTACGGAATGGAAGAGTATGACATGAAGCCGCTGCCTCATCCGGAAGCGCTGCAATGCTACTACTTCCGTAATAAAAGCGGTTTGTTCCTCGGACATCTTGAACGTTATCTGACAGCAGAGGAAGAACAAATTCCGTTAGACCATGATGCGTATTGGAAAGAATGGGAACGCCAGATGAAACAGTTTCACCTGTTGGACGTTCACTCTTCCAATCATGTCACAATGCTGTCGGAACCAAAGCCGCAAAACGCCATTAAAGCATTCTGCGAAAAACTGTACGCAAACAAAGGAACGATAAGCGCAAATTTCCTTAAATCTTTCAGAAAAAAGCTGGACGAAACAAATGAGTTGGTAAAACGGTAATAGAGAACGGCCGGAGCAATCCGGCCGCTTTTTTTATCCATATAGAACTAAATTTACTATGTACTAAATTTTCATTGTCGTATTGATTTCTGTTTATAAGACATTAAAAAAACCCCCGATAAACAGGGGGGGCGATGTTAAAATCTGACAGGAAATGTTTCAAGCCCTCTCAAAAACACATTTTTTCTCCATGTTACATCCTCGGGCGCGCCTTTCAGCTCTATATTCGGAAACCGTTTTAAAAGCGCAGTAAAGGCAATGGATGCTTCCATCCGGGCGAGCGGAGCCCCGAGACAAAAATGAATGCCGAATCCAAAAGAGATATGACGGTTCGGTGTTCTCGCTATATTTAATGTATCAGGATCATCGAAATATTCCGGGTCCCGATTGGCTGAACCGATGCCGATAAATATCATATCGCCTTTTTTAATGGAAACATCTTTATAAGTGAAATCTTCAATCGCCCATCGATTCGCCATCATGATGACGGGAGAGGTATAACGCAAAAGCTCTTCGACCGCCGTCTGGATATTTTCGGGCTGCCGCTTTATCTTCTCCATCTGGTCTTTGTGCAGAAGAAGCGCCAGGGTGCCGGAGCCGAGAAGGTTAACCGTTGTTTCAAGCCCGGCAACGACTAACAAAAACAGCATGGAATACAGCTCTGATTCACTCAGCTTTTGGCCGTCCTCATCAGCGTAAATAAGCTTGCTCGTCAAGTCTTCACCCGGATGTTTTCTTTTTTCTTCGATCAGTGTTTTCATATATTGTTTAAATTCTTTGAGAGCCTGGTTAGTCGCATCTTGTCCGCTTTCTGACGTGTCGACCATTGCGTTTGTCCACACTTGAAATTTGGCGCGGTCCTCTTTCGGAATCCCGAGCAGTTCGGAAATGACGATAAACGGAAGCGGTGCGGCGAAATCTCTCATGATATCAGGGTCTGCTTTTGTTTCCATTTCATCCAGCAGCTCTTCTGTGATCTGCTCTATCCCGGTGCGAAGCTGCTCAATCATCCGGGGAGTGAACCCCTGATGCACCAAAGAGCGGAGACGTGAATGATCCGGAGGGTCTTTTGCCAGCATATGCTCTGAGACAAAATCGATATCTTCACTGACATTCAGCTTCGCGATCAGCTCCTTCGGCATGACCCGTTTTACATCTCTCGTAATTCTGCCGTCTTTTAAAAACGCCATACAATCATCATAACGCGTGATGAGCCAAGCCGGAAAGGTGCCTCCGAAACGCTGCAGTTCGAATTTATGTATGGGGTCCTGCTCTCTGAATCTGCTTAAAACCGCAAAAGGGTTTTCGTGAAACTCGGGTGAGTGTGGGTGAAACATTGTTTTTTCCATCTGGATTTCCCCGCCTTCATGTTTTTGAAAAGACATAACAAACAGCCGGTGCCTGCCGACCGGACGGCATTCCTCCTTTTATCTGCCGAAGACACTGATCACAACGGCTCATAAGTATGTCTAAAATATATAAGGAAACAGAAGCCGGTTCAATAGACAAATCGTAAAGCCGCCATTTTCGTTGATTATCAACAAAACAGCAAACTTTTTTTTCCATTTCATCATGTGTGTTAAATCCGGCTAATATACATATTTACGCTTCATATCAACTTCTTAAGGAGGATGTGAATGAATGCGTTTATGAAATGGGCGGCAAGTCTGCTTTTGGTGATCTCTCTTCAGTTCGGCCTTACAGGCGCCGGCATCCATTCGGACAGTGCTGCTCGTGCCGCATCCCGATACGATCAGGTGCTGTATTTCCCGCTGTCAAAATATCCGGAGACGGGAAATCATATAAAAGACGCCATTTCGGCAGGTCATTCTGAGATTTGTACAATTGATCGGAACGGAGCGGAGAATAGAAGGAAAGAATCGTTGAAAGGAATTCCGACAAAGCCCGGGTTTGACCGTGATGAATGGCCCATGGCAGTCTGCACAGAAGGCGGGGCGGGGGCTGATGTCAGATATGTAACCCCGTCGGATAACCGCGGGGCCGGTTCATGGGTTGGAAATCAAATGAGCGGATATTCCGACGGCACGAGAGTATTATTTATCGTTCAGTAGCTTCTCCGGTTCGCCGGAGTTTTTTTATGCTCTGAAAAAGCGGCACGCCGGCTGGACATATGAAATGGCAAAGAGTAAACTTATATGTTGGAATCAGCATGAGAAAGGATTGGATCACATTGACAGTGACTACATACCGAAATATTGCACTTTTACTTCTTTGTTTAACAGCGGGAATTGTGGATGTGATCGGTTATTTAAGCCTGGGACATATCTTTACCGCCAATATGACGGGGAACATCGTTCTGTTCGGCCTGGCGATCGGCAACTCGTGGCACCTTGCCGTACTCAAATCGTTAACCTCGTTAATCGGATTTATTGCCGGCGTTATTGCCGCGGCCCTGCTTGTGGGCAATAAAAAGAAATCATTCTGGCCCCCTGCGGTAACTGCCGCTTTAGCTATTGAAGGAGCTGTTTTGCTGCTGTTTGCTTTGTTCTCCTGCTTTTTTGCAGATGCCATTTCTGTTTATGTGCTGATTATGCTGCTCAGCTTCGCAATGGGAATGCAGACGACAGCCGCGAGAAAACTTGGTGTAGCGGGGATTTCCACGACCGTATTAACGGGAACGCTCGCTAATTTTTTTGAAGATCTCACCGCAAGGTTTTACAAAGCGGACAAGCGGAAGCAGTTTACGAGAGATGCTGTATTGCGCGCGCTTGCTTTGGTGCTGTATTGCTTTGGGGCGGTCATCGGTGCATTCGCTGAACCGGATTATAAGTTTGCCGTGATCTGGCTCCCGATTATCATTATTTTAGGCATTATGCTTTGCGCATTCACGATGTTCCACGGATATTCAGAAGAAAAAAACCAATAAAAAAACGCCGCTGATTCAGGGCGTTTTTTCTTTTTATTGCTCTTTCCGGGTCCCGATTGTATAAACGGCCCGATCTGTATGTACCTTTAATCCGTCTTGCTCCTTTTGGATGGTGATGTCACCGAGCAGAGGGATTTCATACGCATCTTGGGGAAGCGGGACATTTCCTTCCTCCGTATAGGTTGTGCCGTGCCCTTTTAAGACGAGTTCTTCGTCCGCTACATAGTCATCGGGATGGTTTGTCCGGCGGACGAGAACATCATCAAGGTGAAGCATGATCTGGTCCATATCAGAAATCTCGTTTAGGCTGTCTGTCAGCTCTCCTTTTCTGATATCAAGCGTTTGTCCGATCTGTTTTTGCAGCCATTCAGACAATTCGGTGTTTGTAAGTGCCATTGTGATTCCTCCTTTTATCTACACCATACTTATTCCCTATTTTTTTAGAAATACACTGCCTTGCATTGATCTTTTTTTCTGACAGCCGATTTGTGAAGCGTTCCGAGTTTCTTCATTATAAATGTTTCATCTGTTCACCTGAAAAACGGAGTCATCTGCAGGTGCAGACGACTCCGTTCTCATGATAAAAAGGTTACTCTTTCGGCACGGCGTTTTCAGCGTTTACTGCGCCCGCTCCGTAAATGTTCGGATCTTCATTTGTCCACTTATCCGGACTTTGTTTGATCAGTGTTTTCACTTCGTCAGGCGAAAGCTGCGGGTTCTGCTGAAGGATTAAGGCGGCAATGCCCGCACAGATCGGAGTGGCCATGGACGTGCCCGACAGACTGAAATACAACGACCCTACACGATTTGATTTTTGTAATTTGTCAAGGTATGAACGCGGAGAACGGAGAGATACGATATCGACCCCGGGCGCAAGAATGTCAGGCTTCTCTTTTCCGTACACCGTCGGTCCGCGGCTTGAGAATGAAGCGACCGTATCGTCCTCATTGCCGGCCGTATCATTGTCATCATAGGCGCCTACCGTGATGACCTTCTCGCTGACACCGGGGCTTGAAATCGTTTGAGCTTCCGGACCGGAGTTGCCCGCGGCGACGCAGACGACGATTCCTTCATTCCATGCCTCTTCAACGGCCTTGACGAGCGGGTCGTCCGTTTCTTTATCATATCTGAGCGCATCTCCGCCCAGTGACATGCTGATGATTCTGATCGGATTCTTTGTGTGTTCTTTATTATATTGTATGCACCATTCCACACCTTCAATGATAGCAGCCAAGGTTCCTGATCCTGATTTGTTTAATACCTTGACTCCGATCAGATCGGCTTCCGGCGCCGGCCCCTGATATTTACCGGAAGATGAAGCGCCGCTGCTTGCGATATCACCGGCGCAATGGGTGCCGTGTCCGTTGTCATCATACGGTTCTGTCTTTTGGTTGACAAAGTCCGCAAATCCGATAACTCTGCCTTCTAAATCGGGATGCTGATAGATTCCGGTATCAATAACGGCGACGGTTACGCCTTTTCCTGTTAATACGGTGACGTTACGGGTCACTTCTTTTGCATGAGACGATTCAGCTGCCGTATCAAGGAGCGCTTTTACTTCACGGTTTAAATAGATTTTACGGATATCCCGGCATTGCGAAAGAAGCATGTGAAGGGCGGACGGAGTGACTTCGGCGCTGCAGCAATTGATTGTTTGAAACTGCTTTTTTATGGTGCAGCGTTTTTCTTTTGATAAGACCTGTCCTGTGCTGTGAAAACCGGATTCATGGCAGCCCTCTTCAAATTCAATGATGACTGACATTTTCTTTCTGTTTTTCACCTTTTTTTCGAAAAACTTGTGCAAAAAGCAAGGGGTCCATTTGAAAGGTTTATATAACTGTAATACGTTTTCTCTGAGCGGCCAGTCCAGCTTATGAGCATTTGACCGCACCATTTGTACCATTGAGTAACCAAACATATATACTTTTCCTCCCATTCTGGCGATTCTCTCTATACCATATGAACAGGCCGTATGTTCGGTCAGTTTGTTTGTCCTTCAGGAGCGCGGTTACTTGCGGCTTTTTCAGGAGAAGAAATCGAGTTGGAATGGAACATTTGTTCGTTTATAATGAAGCCGGCGGAAGGAGGTATATACATGAACATAATATTGAGACATTCCTTGGAAAAACAGCTTCCGATTGATATTATATATATGAAAAAAGACGGCTCCATTTCAAAACGGACCATTATGATAAAAAAAGGGGATGAGCGGGCTGTAACGGCATTTTGCTGTACAAAAAGGCAGATGAGAACTTTTTTGACGGGCTCCATTCTGTCCTGTGCATTTGCTTCGGGAGGCGGATATTCATTTTTAAAAGCGTATTCTTGATGCCGTCCGTTTCCGGCCGTGAATCTCCCGCCCCTGAAAATTCGGGCGTTCCTCCCTTTTTTTTTGCCCTCTCTCAACCTTTTTTCACTGATGCCCGGCATTTGAGCGCTTGAACCGTGACAATCCATTGATTTTTCGAAACCGGGAAGTTTTTCACTGATGATAATGTTAATAGAATGTTAAGATAAGACCTATTGACAAAAATCCATATAATGAACATGTCATTTTTCAGAAAGGAGCAAAGAAGGAGAGCTGATGAAAAGAATTTTACTTAATGTCATCATTATCGTAGCAATGGTCTTACTAATAAGATGTGCTCATTATGCGTCAGACCCTGATCCCTCGAATTCTTCTGATACATACACAGATTTTAAAGATTTGGCTGAACATGAAGACCCCGATGATTATCATATATCGTACAATAAGCGAAAGGGGAGCCCCGTATTGATCATGTCGCCGCACGGAGGGAGAATTGAGGGCGGGGTGAGCGAGATCGTCCGCTCTTTCAGAGATGATTACTCAACCTATCTGTTTGAGGGATTAAAAACGCATGATAACCAGACTCTTCATATTACGAGCACCAGGTTCGATGAGCCTTCAGCAGTCGAAAGCATTAAGCAGCACCATTATGTTATCGCAGTTCACGGTTATAAAGGCGACGAGAAAAATACTCTTGTCGGAGGAAGCGACCGGAAGCGGGCGAAAAAATTGGTGAGAGCTCTCGAACGAAACGGATTTTCTGCAGAATTGGCAACCTCAAAAACCGGTCTGGCCGGGGTTGACACCGAAAATATCAATAACCAGGCGCAAACCGGGCTGAGCATACAGCTTGAGATCAGCAGAGAACAGCGGGAAGCGTTTTTTGATAATTTTGATTACCGCGAAAGGGAATTCACAAAAACGGAGGAATTTTACCGGTTTGTCCGTACGATAAAAAGACTGATCAATCAAGAGTATTCGTAAGCTTAAAAAAAGACAAACGAGTGAAAGATGAGTAAACTGAAAAAAAGGAGGTTTGTCCCTTGGCAAAACATCACTTTTATTTAAAAGCAAATTGGCCCGGAAATCGCAATGACGTCGGCGATATTAAAAGCGGCCGGCTGGAGACGGCTGTGTCCATTCCTAAGGAAATGGACGGACCCGGAGAAGGCACAAATCCTGATGAAATGCTGCTTGGAGCGGCCGCTACCTGTTATATTATAACGCTTGCGGCGATGATGGAAAGAAGCGGCCTGGATAAAGAAGATCTACATATGGAATCTGAAGGAATTGTAGACGTCACGAACGGTGTGTTCACGTACCAGAAAATCATTCACCGTCCGTTTATATTATTAAAGCCGGATGCAGCCGAAACGGACTTTACGCTCGCCAGGAAGTTAGCGCAAAAAGCGGAGTCCTCATGTATGATTTCACGAGCGGTCCAAGGAAACGTGGAGATGGAGCTTGAGGTTGAAGTAAAAGCTGCCCGCGCTTGACGAGTTCAAACGGTCAGCTCCGGGCCGTTTGATTTTTTTTAGCTTTTTGAGACTTGGAACGGTTCAGCAGGATGACGCCCGTGATGACCAAAACAAGCCCGATCATCATTTTGACTGTCATGGCCTCCTTAAAAACAAAAAAGCCGACAATTGCCGTTAAAGCGGTGCCGACACCTGACCATGTCGCGTATGCGGCGGATAAATCAAGGCTTTTCAATGAGAAGCTCAAAAACATAAAAGAGGCTCCGATTCCGGCAATGACGCCGAGAGCGGGCCACAGGTGCGTAAAACCGTCCGACAGCTTCAGCATCGTGCTCCCGAACACTTCTGATACAATGGCTAATGCCAAGCAAAGTAATCCTTTCATCAGCATGCCTCTCCTTTCTACCAATTCATCAAAATGACACCGGCCAATAAGAAAAAGAGTCCGATGACGGCCTGCTTGTCCAGTTTTTCATGAAACCATTTCGCTCCGATAATGGATGCGAGCACTGTTCCGGCTCCGCTCCATGTTGCATAGGATAAGCTAAGCGGAATGAGATTCAGTGTCAGTGAAAGCATATAAAAGGCCAATGAATAGCCTGCCACTACAAGCGCGCTCGGCAAAAACCGCGTAAATCCGCGGGAGACCTTCAGCATGGCCGCGCCGATTGACTCTGATAAAATAGCAATTGTGAGGAAGATATAACCCAGAATCATATCAAATCCCCCTCTCATCATAATCCTTATGCCTTTTGTTTAAGGCAGTAAAATAAAATAATATCCGAACTTTGCCCGCCAAGTCAAGACATTAGGCCTATATAAAAAGGCCCCTGAAAGGAGCCCTTTTTGATTGTCTTAGTAGTAATACGGATAGTAAGGGTAGCCGTAACCTCCGTACAAATACGGATTGAACAAAGCGCTTCCGACAAGCCCCCCGACAAGCCCTCCGACAAACGGTCCGCCGTAAAAACCAAACGGCCGTCCGAACCCGCCAAACCAAGGGCGGCCAAACCAAGGCCGGCCAAAACCAAAACCCGGTCGCCCGAAGCCGAATCCGGGACGCCCGAAGCCGAATCCCGGCCGTCCGAACCCAAATCCGGGCCGTCCAAACTGTCTCATATCACTATCTGCTTCGTATGTGTATTCTTCATTCATAATTTAGGTACCTCCAAGAATAAATTTGAGATGATAACAGAGTATTCAGCCCACCAATTTTTGATTGGGCGTTTATCAAAAAAATAAAGGAGTGAGCTTTTGTGGGCCTGTATCAGTCCGATTGGTCAAAAAAACCTCCGCACACACACGCATACCGGGCTGTTACGGATGTAGTGCAGGGACATTACCATTTGATCGAAGGCTTTTCGCAGCCGGAGAACGGCAGCAATACAGATGAGCATACACATTTCTATACGGGCATCACCTCGTTTGAAAACGGCCATTTTCATAGGTATTACGGCATTTCCGGCCCTGCCATCCCGAGGGTTGACGGAACACATTACCATGAGCTTTCAGAGACCACCTTTGCCGCCTACAATGAGCCGATTCAGATCCAGCACGGCGGCGTCGTTTACGATCCGCGGGAGGAAGGACGGAAAACGCACCGCCATACGCTCAAAGGAAAAACGAGAGAGGTTGTCGGAAACGAGCCGATCGGGTGGTAGCGGACGTTTAGCGCTCAGGAAAAAGGGCAAAATGGATAGGTGCCTGAAGAAATGAATGCTATAATTAGGGGGAGATTTATAAAAGAGAGTGATACATATTGAAAAATAAAAAACAGCCTGTCGTCATACTCGTCGGACCGACGGCAGTCGGAAAAACAAAACTAAGCATCGGACTCGCGAAAATGCTGAATGCGGAAATCATCAGCGGAGATTCCATGCAGGTATATAAAGGGATGGACATCGGAACGGCCAAAGTCACCGAAGAAGAGACAGAAGGCGTGCCGCATCACCTGATTGATATTTTGGAGCCGTCCGACACTTTTTCAACGGCGGATTATCAGAAAATGGTAAGGGGAAAAATCACCGAGATTGCCGATAGAGGAAAGCTGCCGATGATTGTCGGGGGGACGGGTCTGTACATTCAGTCCGTGCTGTATGACTATACGTTCACGGAAAACTCCGGCGACCCTGTATTCCGGGAGCGCATGGAGAAACTGGCGGCTGAAGAAGGGGCGGAAGCGCTTCATGCCAAGCTTGCGGCAGCCGACCCGGAAGCGGCGGCGGCCATTCATCATAACAATACGCGAAGAGTCATCCGCGCGCTCGAAATCTTGCATGTATCGGGAAAAACAATGTCAGAGCATCTTAAAACCCAAAAACGGGAGCTGCTTTACAATGCGGTTCTTATCGGTCTTACAATGGACAGAGAAGTGCTGTACGGCCGGATTAACGAGCGCGTTGACCTGATGCTGGAAACCGGCCTTCTTGACGAAGTAAAGCGGCTGTATGATATGAATATACGGGACAGCCAATCGATTCAGGCGATCGGCTATAAAGAGCTGTATGAATATCTTGATGGAAAAGTGCCGCTCCCTCAGGCTGTGGAACAATTAAAACAAAATTCTAGGCGATATGCGAAACGCCAGCTGACCTGGTTTCGCAATAAAATGCCCGTTTCATGGACAGATATGACGCCGCCTGTTGATATTGAGCAGAAAAAAAAGGAAATTTTCGAGTGCATAGCAGGAAAACTGGAAATTTAATCGAAACAGTATTGTATTGAGAACCAAGGAGGACGAAACATGAAACCGATTAATATTCAAGATCAGTTTTTGAATCAAATCCGAAAAGACAATACGTTCGTCACGGTGTTTTTACTCAACGGCTTCCAGCTTCGCGGCCAGGTAAAAGGCTTTGACAACTTTACCGTTTTGCTCGAAACGGAGGGGAAGCAGCAGCTTATTTATAAACATGCCATCTCCACGTTCGCCCCGCAAAAAAACGTCCAGCTTGAGCTTGAATAGACTTTTTGAAAAAGACCATGAACAATGGTCTTTTTCTATGCGCATCTCTGTATATTGCAGGCTGTATATCGGAAACATAAAAGGGGGTTCGGAAAATCGTGTTCGAAAGTGAAAATGAACTGAGAAGAATCAGGATTACGCTCGTTTGGATCGCTGTTTTTTTGCTGTTTGGAGCTTGCAGCAATCATGAGACGGTGGTGACGGATGATGACGGCGGCTCATCGGATGCCGAACCGCAGACAGAAGGCATGGTGCAGCTGGAACATAATCGTTTCGGCATCGTCGAGGACGGTTACTTAAAAATATACCGCTATGATGAAAAAACGAATAAAATCGAACTGAAAAAAGAAGCGGCGCTGGATGAGCTTGAATAAATTTCACAAGCGTTCGAATTTACAAAGCGGGCCGCACAAGCTACACTAAGTACTGACATTGATCATGCAGAGGGTGAGACGATTGAAACACAAGGTGATAATCAACCATTGGGAAGAAACTTGTGAAGATGATTCCTGCTATGAATATGGAACCAGCATCATCGTTGACGGCAAAGAACTGATCAGAGAGGCTTCCATCACAAGCGCTCTGAAAGCCGTACTGAAAGAAATCGGTGCTGATGTGGAGATTGAAGAAACCGTTGAAAGCGAAAAAAAATGTGATTCTTACAAAAAATAAGAATAAAAGTCTAGACTACTAAGCAGTTTTTTTTCATGTTATGATAGACATCGGCTTACACATGACACCTTGAGTAGGATGAGAGATGATTCTCGTTCTGCTCTCTTTTTTGGGCGTTAATCGGGCCAGAGCCAAAGTCCGCTCTTTCAAAAATATGAATTTTTTATAAATCGATCTCAACATGTTGTGTTTTTCTGAGAGGTTAGTATACTATATATAGTGTTAAGAGATTCATTATTTTTGATAGGTCGTGATAAGGATGGTTCAAATCATATTTGATTCAAAGACAGGGAATGTTCAGCGTTTTGTGAATAAAACAGACTTTCAGCTGATCCGCAAGGTGGACGAAACGGACCACGTGGATACTCCGTTTGTTTTGGTCACCTACACGACAAACTTCGGTCAGGTACCGGCATCAACACAATCATTTCTCGAAAAATACGCCCATCTCTTATTAGGAGTCGCTGCGAGCGGCAACAAAGTATGGGGCGATAACTTTGCAAAAAGCGCCGATACCATTTCAAGACAATATCAGGTGCCGATCTTGCACAAATTTGAACTCAGCGGCACATCTAAAGACGTTGAATTGTTTACTCAGGAGGTAGAAAGAGTTGTCACAAAATCAAGTGCCAAAATGGATCCAGTTAAATAACGAAATCATGATCCAACAGGATGGAAAATTCCAGTTTGATAAAGATAAAGAGGCTGTACATAGCTATTTTGTTGACTATATCAATCAAAACACAGTTTACTTTCACGATTTAAAAGAGAAGCTGGATTATTTGATTGAAAACCAATACTACGAAGAGGAATTCTTAAGCCTTTACTCTTTTGAAGACATTAAAGAAGTGTTTAAGACAGCTTACGCAAAGAAGTTTCGTTTTCCTTCCTTCATGAGTGCGTTTAAATTTTATAATGACTATGCTTTGAAAACGAATGACAAGAAAAGAATCCTCGAGCGTTATGAGGACCGAATCTCAATCGTCGCGCTGTTCTTCGCAAACGGCGACACTGAGAAAGCAAAAGAATATGTAAACCTGATGATCAACCAGGAATATCAGCCGAGTACACCGACATTTTTGAATGCCGGCAGAAAACGCCGCGGAGAACTGGTGAGCTGCTTCTTGCTCGAAGTCAATGATTCCTTAAACGATATTTCACGGGCGATCGATATTTCCATGCAGCTGTCTAAATTGGGCGGCGGGGTTTCTCTTAATCTGTCCAAGCTTCGCGCGAAAGGCGAAGCGATTAAAGATGTTGAAAACGCCACAAAAGGCGTTGTAGGCGTCATGAAGCTTCTTGATAATGCGTTCCGTTACGCTGACCAAATGGGCCAAAGACAAGGCTCAGGCGCGGCGTATTTAAATATTTTCCACCGCGATATTAATGATTTTCTTGATACGAAAAAGATTTCTGCGGATGAAGATGTGCGCGTCAAAACGCTTTCTATCGGTGTCGTCATTCCGGATAAGTTCGTTGAGCTTGCACGTGAGGATAAAGCGGCTTATGTATTCTATCCGCATACGATTTATAAAGAATACGGCCAGCATATGGACGAAATGGACATGACGGCGATGTATGAGGAGCTTGTTGACAACCCGCGTGTCAAAAAAGAAAAAGTGAATGCGCGCAAATTGCTTGAAAAGCTTGCCGTTCTCCGTTCTGAGTCAGGTTATCCGTACATTATGTTCCAGGACAACGTAAACAAAGAGCACGCGAATAACCACGTATCAAAAGTGAAATTCTCGAACCTTTGCTCTGAAGTGCTTCAGGCGTCACAAGTTTCGGCTTACACAGATTATGATGAAGAAGACGAAATCGGCTTGGACATTTCCTGCAACCTTGGTTCATTAAATATTTTGAATGTCATGAAACATAAATCGATTGAGCGCACGGTGAAACTCGCGACGGATTCCCTGACTCATGTATCTGAGACGACGGATATCCGCAACGCGCCGGCAGTCAGACGCGCGAACAAAGCGATGAAGTCGATCGGTTTAGGCGCCATGAACCTTCACGGCTACCTGGCCCAAAACGGCATCGCGTATGAAAGCCCGGAAGCAAGAGATTTCGCGAATACGTTCTTTATGATGGTGAACTTTTATTCCATCCAGCGTTCAGCTGAGCTTGCGAAAGAAAAAGGCGAAACGTTTGAGCATTATGAAGGCTCCACTTATGCAACGGGAGAATATTTCAATAAATACATCGAAAAAGAGTTCTCACCGGCATATGAAAAAATCGCTGCGCTCTTTGAAGGCATGCACATTCCGACAATCGAAGACTGGAAAGAGCTGAAGGCGTTTGTCGCTGAAAACGGCATGTACCACAGCTACAGACTGTGCATCGCACCGACAGGTTCCATTTCCTACGTCCAATCCAGCACGGCGTCCGTTATGCCGATCATGGAACGGATCGAAGAAAGAACATACGGAAATTCAAAAACGTATTACCCGATGCCGGGGTTAGCGTCTAATAACTGGTTCTTCTACAAAGAAGCTTATGATATGGACATGTTCAAAGTGGTGGATATGATCGCGACAATCCAGCAGCATATCGATCAGGGAATCAGCTTTACCCTGTTTTTGAAAGATACGATGACAACTCGTGATCTGAACCGTATTGATCTGTATGCCCACCATAGAGGCATCAAAACCATTTACTATGCAAGAACGAAAGATACCGGGCAGGACAGCTGTCTTTCTTGTGTCGTTTGATTAAAGGAGAGTTTACAGTGACAAAAATTTATGACGCAGCAAACTGGTCAAAGCATGAAGATGATTTCACCCAAATGTTTTACAACCAAAACGTAAAGCAGTTTTGGCTTCCGGAAGAGATCGCATTAAACGGCGATCTTCTCACTTGGAAGTATTTGGGTAAAAATGAACAGGATACGTACATGAAGGTGCTCGCCGGCCTGACACTGCTTGATACAGAGCAGGGGAACACGGGCATGCCGATTGTGGCCGAGCACGTCGAAGGCCATCAGCGAAAAGCGGTTCTTAATTTCATGGCGATGATGGAAAACGCGGTGCACGCAAAATCATATTCAAATATTTTTATGACGCTTGCTCCGACTGAAACGATCAACGAAGTATTTGAATGGGTAAAGCAGAATAAATATTTGCAGAAAAAAGCGCAAATGATTGTCGGGCTTTACAAAGCCATTCAAAAAGATGATGAAATTTCACTGTTCAAAGCGATGGTTGCTTCCGTCTATCTGGAAAGCTTCCTTTTCTACAGCGGTTTCTATTATCCGTTATATTTCTACGGACAAGGAAAACTGATGCAAAGCGGTGAGATCATTAACCTGATCCTTCGTGACGAAGCGATTCACGGCGTGTATGTTGGTCTCCTTGCTCAGGAAATTTATAATAAACAGACAGAAGAGAAAAAAGCAGAGCTTCGTGAATTTGCGATTGACCTTCTGAATCAGTTATATGAAAATGAGCTTGAATATACAGAGGACTTGTACGATCAAGTCGGACTCTCACACGATGTAAAGAAATTCATCCGCTATAACGCCAATAAAGCTTTGATGAACTTAGGGTTCGATCCTTACTTTGAAGAAGAGGATATTAATCCGATCGTATTAAACGGATTAAACACCAAAACAAAATCACATGATTTCTTCTCCATGAAAGGGAACGGCTACAAAAAGGCGACGGTAGAACCGATTAAGGACGAAGATTTTTATTTTGGCCAAGATGAAGAGCAGATATAATATCTGCTCTTTTGGCTTGAATGGAGAGGTAAGACAGGAGGAACGGGCATGAATAAAATGGATGAAATCATCTTGGCTGCACCGCGGAGTGACGTCTTTCAAAACGAAATGCTGACATTTCAGGGAGTCAACAGCGAGGATGAACGTATCGTAAACATTATGGCTCAAATTGAGGCGCATTTTTTTGAAATCAGAAGAGGCGACGCGGAAGAGGACCCGCGATTTAAACAGCCGATTCCGTATGTCGTCATCCGCCGCGATGATGAGGTGTTTGTGTATGAACGGCTCGCGGGCGGAGGGGAATCGCGCCTCCATAATAAGCTTTCTCTCGGCTTCGGCGGACACATGAACCCTATGGAAGGGGCGGCTTCATTTTCGGAAGTGCTGAAACAGAATACCGACCGGGAGCTGGCGGAAGAACTGTACATTCGCGAGGAGGACAAACAAAACATTGTCACACTCGGCCTGATCAATGATGATGAAAACGATGTAGGGAAGGTGCATATCGGCATCCTTTCTGCGCTCCAGTTAGCGTCTGCGGCACAAGTCGAAGTGAAAGAAAAAGATCAAATCGCCGGCCGCTGGATGAAACTGAGCGAACTGAAAGAGGAAAATGTGTATCAGCGTCTTGAAGCTTGGTCTCAGTTTGTCGCTGATATACTTCAATAACAAAAAACCCCCGTTCGTCCCAAAAAAGGGAGAGCGGGGGTTTTTTCATTTAGTCTTGCATAATGAAGGCATCAAATCCGGCTTTTTCGGCCCGCGCTGCCAACGCTTCAGCGTAATCTCTGGAAGAGAATGCGCCGATCTGCACTTTAAATAAGCCGCCTTTTGGAAGCACAATCGCGTCAAAACCTTTAGACTCCGCATCGGCGGCAAGCGCATCAGCATTTGCTTTCACTTTGAATGCACCGATTTGCACTTTATATAAGTCAGCCTTTTTTTTTTAGACCGAAAGCTTGCTCCAAGCCCTTGGCATGTCCTCTTGCAAGGCTTTCAATAAAACTGGCTGTTTTCAGTTTGTTTGCATCAGCTGACGTATCAACAAAACCATTCTCCGTCAAAATCGCCGGCATACTTGTCTCTCGCAGCACATGGAAGTTGGCTGTTTTTTTTCCTCGGTCATTAAAACCCGATGCTTGAATCACTTGCGTGTGGACGGCTGATTGGTAAGTCGAGGTCGGCGCTCCGACACCGGGGTAAATATAGCTTTCGAATCCGGTTCCGCCTCCTGAGTTAATATGAATGGATAAAAAATAATCTGCGCCCCAGCTGTTGGCGGCATCCGTTCTCTCCGTCAGGCTGACCGTCTTATCGCTTGTCCTGCTCATCGTGACAGAAACTCCTTCATACTCATTCGTCAGAATCGTGCGCAAAGCCAGCGCGATCTCCAGCGTGACCGCTTTTTCCTGAAGTCCGTTTCCGGTTGCACCTGAATCAGTTCCGCCATGACCGGGGTCTATAAAAATTTTAACCATTCTCCATCACCTCATTACAGCATATGATGATATTCAAATGGTGCTTGTACGGCTGTCATTCATAAAAAAAATGAGAAATATACCCAACATTTCCCGGAAAATAAAAATAAATGGTTTGTCCTCCCGTTTCTGCTGAATACAATAAGAAATGAAAAATATTTCTCGGGAAAGCGCAGGATTCAACATCATTCCCGAAGAGAACGGAAAAAGTGACAGATAAAGAGGAAAACGGGTCTCATGATGATAGGCGGCTGTCACGGAACCGCTTCATCATGAGTAAGATAAAGAGAGAACAGAGAGGTGAGCATGTTGGAGCGCGCTGTAACCTATAAAAATAACGGACAAATTAACATCATTCTTAATGGCCAAAAGCAAGTGATGACAAATGCGGAAGCTGAGGCGGAATATCAGGCCGCCCTGCAAAAAAATGAAGCCAAGCACAGCATTCTGAAAGAAATTGAAAAAGAAATGAACACATTAGTGGGTATGGAAGAAATGAAACGCAACATTAAAGAAATTTACGCGTGGATATTCGTCAACCAAAAACGGGCCGAACAAGGGCTTAAAGTCGGAAAACAAGCTCTTCATATGATGTTCAAAGGGAACCCCGGCACCGGGAAAACCACCGTCGCGAGACTGATCGGCAAGCTTTTCTTCGAAATGAACGTGCTTTCCAAAGGACATCTGATCGAAGCGGAACGTGCTGATCTGGTCGGTGAATACATCGGACACACAGCGCAAAAAACGAGAGATCTGATTAAAAAATCGCTCGGGGGCATTTTATTCATTGATGAAGCATACTCACTTGCAAGAGGCGGAGAAAAGGATTTCGGTAAAGAGGCGATTGATACGCTTGTCAAGCATATGGAAGACAAACAGCATGAATTTATTCTGATCCTGGCAGGGTACTCGAGAGAAATGACACATTTCCTGTCATTAAATCCCGGCCTGCAATCGCGTTTCCCTATCAGCATCGATTTTCCGGATTACTCTGTCACTCAGCTGATGGACATCGCAAAGCGCATGATAGCAGAGCGGGAGTATCAATTAAGCCAGGAAGCCGAGTGGAAGTTAAAAGATTACTTAATGACAGTGAAAAGCACGACAAGCCCCATTAAATTCAGCAACGGGCGCTTTGTCAGAAACGTGATTGAAAAATCAATCCGCGCTCAGGCCATGAGACTTTTAATGGGAGACCAATACTTAAAAAACGATTTAATGACGATCAAGAGCCAGGATTTACTTATAAAAGATGAGGCGGCAGCTCACGAATAGACCTCTCAGCCGGTTTGAGGGGTCTCTTTTTTATTTCTCTCTTTAAAACCCGCCGGATGTGTGGTATACGCCCTGCGGGTTTGGTATGATAGTACTACTGCCCAATACGACACAGAAAGGAACATCCATTTGAACGAACAGGAAGGAAAAAAAGAAACGGTCATTTTGGTCGGCTGCCAGCTTCCGCACATGACAGATGAGCACTTTGAACATTCCATGGAAGAGCTTGCTTCATTGACAAAAACGGCTGACGGAACGGTGCTGACCCGGATTACGCAAAAACGGAACAGAGCGGATGCCGCTACATATATAGGCAAGGGGAAAGTAGACGAGCTGAAGGCGCTGTGTGAAGAGCTTGAAGCGGATCTGGTCATTTTTAATGATGAACTGTCACCGAGCCAGCTTAAATCACTCGCCACTGCAATTGAAGCGAAGATCATCGACCGCACGCAGCTTATTTTGGATATTTTCGCAAAAAGGGCGAAGACGAGAGAAGGAAAGCTTCAGATCGAATTGGCCCAGCTTCAATACGCGCTGCCCCGTCTGAGCGGACAAGGAATCAATCTCTCAAGACAAGGCGGCGGAATCGGGACGAGAGGGCCCGGTGAGACAAAGCTTGAAACAGACCGGCGCCACATTAGAAACCGCATACACGAAATTAACGTGCAGCTTTCAACGGTTATCCGCCACAGAAGCCGTTATCGGGAGAGACGTAAAAAGAACGGCGTGCTTCAGGCTGCACTCGTCGGTTATACCAACGCCGGAAAATCAACATGGTTCAATCAATTAACAAGCTCAGACAGCTATGAAGAAGATCTGCTGTTTGCAACGCTTGATCCGATGACGAGAAAGATGGCGCTCCCAAGCGGCTACAGTGTCCTTTTGTCTGATACGGTCGGCTTCATTCAGGATCTGCCGACGACGCTGATTGCCGCTTTCCGCTCAACGCTTGAGGAAGTGAAGGAAGCAGACTTGATCATTCATGTCATTGATTCATCCAATGAAGATTATGCCGGGCATGAACAGACGGTCCTCGGTCTGTTAAAAGAGCTTGAGGCAGATGATATTCCGGTGCTGACCGCTTATAACAAACGTGATGAGACACTTCCTGACTTCATCCCGACAGCGGGAGAAGGCCACATCATGATCAGCGCCAGAATCGCCGGGGATGAAGCAAAACTAAAAGCGGAAATCGAAGCTTATTTGCGCCGGGAGCTGATGACGCCGTATGAAGTTCATGTGCCTGCCGCCGAAGGCAAATTGATGTCACGCATCAAATCAGAGACCATGATCGACAGCCTTTATTTTAATGAAGAAAATGAACGCTACGAAGTCTCAGGTTATGTACAGGAAGAACAAAGCATACTCGGAGAACTGAAGAAATTCATGTAAGGAAGGTATACACAACATGTTTGACACACTGACCCACGGCGCTCTTTTACAAAAAACCGCCGAAGAAACAGAAGCGGAAATCTCCGCCGTTCATAAAAGAATAGAAGAAATCAGTGAACGGAATGAATGGAGAGTCCTGCAAAGCTACAGAAAACATAAAGTAAGCGATACACATTTTACGCCTTCAACCGGATACGGTTATGATGATATCGGACGAGATACACTGGAGAAGATCTATGCTGATGTGTTCGGAGGAGAGGCGGGACTCGTGCGGCCGCAAATCATTTCCGGAACGCATGCGATTTCAATCGCGCTCTTCGGTGTGCTGAGACCCGGGGACGAATTGCTTTATATCACAGGCAAGCCTTACGATACACTCGAGGAAATCGTCGGAGTAAGAGGCGGGGAGTATTCAGGCTCGCTTAAGGAATTTCAAATCGGATACAATGCAGTCGATTTAACATCAGAAGGCAGAGTGGACTTTGAAGCGGTCCGGGCTGCAATCCAGCCGAATACAAAAGTGATCGGCATCCAGCGTTCAAAAGGATATGCGAATCGTCCGTCTTTCAGAATAAATGAAATTAAAGAGATGATTCGTTTCGTAAAGGAAATCAAAGAAGATGTCATTGTTTTTGTGGACAATTGCTACGGAGAATTTGCAGAAGAGCGGGAACCCTGCCACGTCGGAGCGGATCTTATGGCCGGCTCCCTGATCAAAAACCCGGGCGGCGGCCTTGCTAAAACGGGCGGCTATCTTGTAGGGAAAGCCAAGTGGATTGAGGCCTGCTCTTACCGGATGACCTCCCCGGGAATCGGAAGTGAAGCCGGCGCTTCGCTCTATTCACTGCAGGAAATGTATCAAGGTTTCTTTCTCGCTCCGCATGTAGTGGCGCAAAGCTTGAAGGGAGCGGTATTTACCGCCCGTTTTCTTGAAAAGCTCGGCTTTACGTCAAACCCTGCATGGAATGCGCCGAGAACGGATCTGATTCAATCAGTTGAGTTTCAGGACCCTGATAAGATGATCGCTTTTTGCCAGGCGATACAATATGCTTCACCGATTAATGCGCATGTGACGCCTTATCCGAGCTATATGCCGGGATATGAAGACGATGTCATTATGGCAGCGGGCACTTTCGTACAGGGAGCAAGCATTGAATTATCAGCAGATGGACCTATCAGACCGCCTTATGTCGCGTATGTCCAAGGAGGATTAACCTACGCGCACGTGAAAAATGCGATTTGCAGCGCCGTAAATGCTTTAATGGAAAAAGAGCTGATTTAGGCCGTTTGCAATTTTCAAAGAATTTGATGTTAAGATTCCTTACATTGTGTTGACACAAAATATAACATCACCTATAATGAGACTAAGATAAGAAAAGGAGGAAATTGAGATGAGTGATAACATTCGCCGCTCAATGCCTTTATTTCCAATTGGGATTGTCATGCAGTTAACAGAACTTTCTGCCCGGCAAATTCGATATTATGAGGAAAATGGATTGATATTTCCAGCGAGAAGCGAAGGAAATAGACGATTATTTTCATTCCATGATGTAGATAAACTGTTAGAAATCAAAAATCTGATTGAACAAGGCGTCAATATGGCGGGGATCAAACAAATTCTGGATAAGGCATCTGCCGAACCGGAAGAAAAATCCGAAAAAACCGCCAAACCGATGAAGCACAATCTGTCTGATGACGAACTCAGAAAGCTTCTGAAAAACGAACTGATGCAGGCAGGCCGTTTCCAGCGGGGAAATACTTTCCGCCAAGGTGACATGTCCCGATTCTTTCATTAATCCGTTAGCAACTGTTTTGCTATATACATTTACCTTTTAGAGGAGGAGTTTTACGAAATGGCAAAGTACACAAGAGAAGACATCGTAAAATTAGTAAATGAGGAAAACGTAAAGTATATCCGCCTTCAATTCACAGACATTCTCGGAACGATTAAAAACGTGGAAATTCCTGTGAGCCAGCTTGAAAAAGCACTTGATAATAAATGCATGTTCGACGGTTCTTCCATCGAAGGTTTCGTCCGTATCGAAGAGTCTGATATGTACTTATATCCTGATCTGAACACATTTGTAATCTTCCCATGGACGGCTGAAAAAGGTAAAGTAGCACGCTTCATCTGTGACATTTACAATCCGGACGGCACGCCGTTCGAAGGTGACCCGCGTAACAACCTCAAACGGATTCTGAAAGAAATGAAAGAACTCGGTTTCAGCGATTTCAATCTTGGACCTGAGCCTGAATTCTTCCTGTTTAAATTAGATGAAAAAGGCGAACCGACGCTTGAATTGAACGATAAAGGCGGATACTTCGACCTGGCTCCGACTGACTTGGGAGAAAACTGCCGCCGCGATATCGTGCTTGAGCTTGAAGAAATGGGCTTTGAAATCGAAGCATCTCACCATGAAGTTGCTCCGGGCCAGCACGAAATCGATTTTAAATATGCCGGTGCCATCCGTTCTTGTGACGACATCCAAACTTTCAAACTGGTTGTCAAAACGATTGCCCGCAAACACGGTCTGCATGCGACATTCATGCCAAAACCGCTGTTCGGCGTAAACGGTTCCGGTATGCACTGCAACCTATCACTCTTTAAAGATAGCGTTAACGCGTTCTTTGATAAAGACGCTGATCTTCAGCTGAGTGAAACAGCAAAACATTTCATTGCCGGTATCGTAAAACACGCGACAAGCTTTACGGCTGTCACAAACCCGACAGTGAACTCTTACAAACGCCTTGTTCCGGGCTATGAAGCACCTTGCTACGTGGCATGGAGCGCGCAAAACAGAAGCCCGCTGATCCGTATCCCGGCTTCCCGCGGCATCAGCACACGTGTTGAAGTCCGCAGCGTAGACCCGGCGGCAAACCCGTACCTGGCGTTAAGCGTATTGCTTGCAGCAGGCCTTGACGGAATCAAAAACAAACTTGAAGCACCGGCTCCGATTGACCGCAACATCTACGTCATGAGCAAAGAAGAGCGCATGGAAAACGGCATCGTAGATCTTCCGGCGACACTGGCGGAAGCTCTCGACGAATTCAAATCAAACGAAGTCATGGTTGCAGCACTCGGCGAGCACCTGTTCGAACACTTCATCGAAGCAAAAGAAATCGAATGGGATATGTTCCGCACACAGGTTCATCCGTGGGAGCGCGAACAATACATGTCTCAGTATTAATCTCTCAATCCCTTGGCACTATTGGTGTCAGGGGATTTTTTGTTTGTAAACAAATTTAATAATTTAATATAAATACAATACCACCCACAAAACACCCACGAAAAATCAATAAAAAATTACTCCATAATTGTGGAGATATAATTCTCATTCATATGCTACACGTAAAAAAAGGTATGTCATCGCTATTGATAAACTCCATATTGTATTCTCGTTTTTTATTTGTTTTGATGATCCATTCGTTTTTCTTTTCCAGCTACAGCCAATTTAACCTCTTTTTTGTGGAAAAACCACACTTAGACTTTTCTTTAAATTTTTGAAGGAATCGGTTGATGCTGGTATCAGCCTGTTTCCTTCAATCAGAGATTCTTTCATATTAAATGAACTGAAGGTTAAGCAGATGGAAAGGGCGTTAGAAAACAGCCTGGACGATGAAGAACGCATGATCATTGAGAAAAAATACTTAGCAGCCAGCCAAACGAAAGACATTCATATTTATATGGAACTCGGCATGAAGAAGGACACCTATTATGAAATAAAACAGCGTGCCATTTTACGCATTGCTACAGCACTCGGAATAATCTGAGTGCTTTTTTGTAGTAAGCAGTTGTGTGGGTGGGATTTCCTATTTTAACGTTATATGGTGTATTTTTCATTATGACTATGTTAGTCTCCTTAAAGGAAGGACTTGAAAACAAAAATAGTAAGCTTGCTTCTTGTATTGAGTTTAGTCTGCGGATTTGCACTTCCTTCTTATGCTAAGACATCGATGAATGAAAAGGTAAAAACCAATGTTTCTGGAATGAATGTTATAAGTCAGTCTGAAGGTGAAGCATCTTATACAATCGAATATGGCGGAAAACAGTATTTTATTGATCAAAAAACTCTAGATAAAGGAACCTCTAAAGAGTCGATTAAAGTTGATCAATATTTGTTAACTGATGGCCATCGAACACTAGTCGATTCTGCTACAGTTAATATTTCCGATGAATCAAGTGAGATGTCAACTCTAGCAAAATGTAGAGGGAAACAAGGTGTTTCGGTAGCAATTCCTATAGTCAAGGTGAGCATGAATTCGTGTGTAATTAAAAAATTCTTAGATATTGTTGAGGATGCTGACGGTATAGCAGGGGCTATCGCCGGGATAGCAGCATTGATAAAAAAAATACCTGGGATTTCAGTATATGCTGGAGCAATTGCAGGGGCAATGTTTGCTGGTAAGTATGCCATAAAAAAAGTATCCGATAATGGAAAGTACGGAATTTCTTATAATTGGATAATTGGTACCCCTGTTGTTGTACCCTGGAGAAATGGTTAATTATTAAGGTGGTAATGTCAAATGAATCGTATATTAGTCTCAATAGCTATTATTATATTCCTGATTGAATATATTGTAGCTCCACTCACAGATATAGATACCGGAAAATACGGCACGTTTATAGGCTTAATATTATTGAGTATTACGGTTCTAAGGCTATCTGATAATGACAAATCATAAACTTTTGAAGGGAGCAGACTTCGGTCTGCTCTTTTTTATTTATTTTATTGGGTGTAAAACGAAAACTAAGCGACAAATTCCCGACAAAACAGGGGACAAATTGGGGGAGAAAAGGGGGGGACTATATATTCTTCATAACAATCAACTGACGAATTTTCAAGTTTCTCTGAGATATGGGAGTACACGTCGGAAGTGATGGTTATATTTTTATGTCCAAATATTCCCTGTACAAATTTCAATATTGCCTCAGATTCAAAAAGAAGAAAAGCGTGGCAAACTGTAAAATCCAGACGGGTTACAGTGTTTTTCCCTTAATAAAAAGACCGGGGTGTCACCCCGGCTCTGTAATAAAACTGCCCATCAAAGGGCTTGCTCATCTGATATTCATGATAGACCTATTCCTTCAGGTTCTGAGGCTCAAGGGAGGTCTGTTTTTTTCTTATATACGTCAACAGTACGTTATAAACGGCTCGAATAAACCCTTTATATTTAAATGAGGATATTATATGATTTCCTTCATTTTCATTTGAAATTTGATTCTTTTAGGATGAAGGCTAAATGAAGCCAATTATGTTCTAAAAAATTGAACCGGCCATTTTTATTTTCAAAAAGCAGGAGCAGGAAATTCATCAATTTTTATACGAAGTAAACTATAAGGTTTCTGTCGTAAGTCTTTTCCATAATGAAATCTAGCCTGCCGATGTAATTGGTTCACGATGACATATAAGTATTCATCCGGACCAATCGAAAAAGTATCCGGCCATAAAATTCTCGGATCATGTGCGATGGTTTCCATTGTGCCATTCGGCAGCATCTTTCGAATACTATTGTTCTCATAATCTCCGGCATAAATGGCTCCTTTTGCATCTGTAATCATTCCATCAGACGCGCCTTTTTCTCCCCAATACGCCACATGATAAAGTAAATCCATGTCCGGTATATTTCTATCTCTCAGGGCTTCTGTTGAGATCGAGAACAGATGACGGCTGGTCAGTGGACAAAAAAATAATACCTTTCCGTCAGGAGAAATCGCAATACCGTCGGATGCCAGCCTAAATGGGGAAGTTGAACCATCCCTGTTACGATTCATCAAAATTTTGCCTTCTACTTTCGGTATAAAATAGGAATCCGGTGAAGTTGGATTTGCTCCATTTAACCGTCTAAATGCGTTTCCGGTTTCTAAATCCACGACGATAATAGCTCCTGGTCCTTTGGAAGAAGAATCCGTTATATAGGCATAACCTGCAGTTCCAACACGAAAATCAAATCGGACATCATTCAGGTAAGTTGTTGGAAGGACAACATCTTCTGTAAAGGTATAAACTCTGCTGATTGTATTGGTTTTTAAATCAACAGCGACTAATTTTGCCCCGCCTTTAATTGGTTCAGAAAAATTGGGTGCCGCCGTATCTAGTACCCAAAGGGTTCCTCTTCCATCAGTAACTACACTTTGGACACTGATGAAAGTCATTTTGATATTCTCAGGGTTAACCAAATTGGTTTGTAAATCAGGATAAGGCTGCAATTTATCCCCAATTATTTCCGCCACCGTAAATTTAACATTGTCTCCCCATTTCGGAAAACAAATGAAAATACGACCAGTTTCTGAAACAGTAACACCAGTAGGCATAGCTCCATAAAATGCATAAACCAGTTCTAAATCCCCAAAATATTTTTCAAAAGGCAGCATAGGTTTCATAATATCCTCCTCAACCAATTAAACGGGATATCACTTATATATGATTCGCATTTTTTCTAGTGCATGTTTCTTAATAAGTTTTTCTAAACACAAGATGATGGAAGTGCTTATCATTTAATAAGTCAGTCAGGTGACACAGGGGGTTTTTACTTAACGTCTGTCGAAGCAGTCGGCAATTACAACATGGTATGTTCTTTGGTCGGTTTTAAATTCTCTGAAAAAAGAGTTGAAAAAACAGAAAAGATTTTATAATATGAAATCAAGTTAGTTTGTTCGGTCAACAAACTAATAAAACCACTTAATTGTCCATCATATAAAGGTCTTAAATGGGAGGGGGATAAAAGGCTCGATTTAATTGTAGGTGTATAGAAAGCGAAAGCCAAGCTTTTATCCTGTTCACTGCTATCTGATCACCATTTGGATGTTGAAAATGCTCTGTGAAAGTAAACCGTTGTCATTTTTGAAAGCGCTTTTATACGCCGCTCACTGGCTGATAATTTTAAAGAAATGTTATACCATTCATCATGTTCCTTATGTAAAGGATCGAAAAGGGGAGAAATCATGCTCAGTGAAAATGTAAAGAAGATCAGCATGGTTGAAAAAGTTGGATATGCGTCTGGAGATTTTGCATGTAATTTAATTTATGCAACAGTGTCTACGTATCTTTTGTTCTTCTATACAGATGTTTTTGGTTTATCGGCAGCAACAGCCGGTACGATGTTTTTAGTGGTTAGAATCATCGACGCTCTCGCTGATCCTTTTATTGGAACAATAGTTGACAGAACAAATAGCAGGTTTGGCCGCTTCAGACCGTATCTTTTATTCGGAGCTTTTCCCTTTGTCATATTGGCAATACTCTGTTTTACAACCCCGGATTTTTCGGATATGGGGAAATTAATATATGCCTATATCACCTATGTCGGCTTATCGCTTACATACACCATGATAAACGTGCCATATGGCGCGTTAACATCTGCAATGACCAGAAATAATCAAGAAGTTGTTAGTATAACGTCTGTCCGTATGTTATTTGCAAATCTTGGAGGACTTGTCGTTGCATTTTTTGTTCCCTTACTGGCTGCTTATTTAAGCGATAATTCCGGCAGCGAATCTCTTGGCTGGCAGCTAACCATGGGTATTATGGGAGTTATAGGCGGGTGCCTTTTAATCTTTTGTTTTAAAAGCACAAAAGAGCGTGTCACGCTTCAAAAATCGGAAGAAAAAATTAAATTTTCGGATATATTTGAGCAATTTCGTGTTAATCGGCCTCTAGTTGTATTAAGTATTTTCTTTATTATTATTTTTGGAGTGAATTCAATCAGTAATTCGGTTGGCATCTATTACGTAACGTATAATTTAGAAAGAGCAGATTTAGTGAAGTGGTACGGTTTGTTGGGAAGTTTGCCTGCTTTGGTCATTTTACCGTTTATTCCAAAGCTTCATCAATTATTAGGGAAGAAGAAATTACTAAACTATGCATTATTACTGAATATGATCGGCCTCTTAGCTTTACTTTTCGTTCCGTCAAGTAATGTATTCCTGATACTTTCCTTTCGATTGCTGGCTGCTGCAGGAAGTCTCACTGCCGGGGGATATATGTGGGCGCTTATTCCTGAAACAATAGAATATGGAGAGTATAAGACCGGGAAAAGAATGGGCGGTCTTATATACGCTATTATCGGATTTTTCTTTAAATTTGGCATGGCCTTGGGAGGGGTTGTACCGGGTTTGGTTCTAGATCAGTTTGGATATGTGGCAAATCAGGTGCAAACGCCGGAGGCATTGACGGGAATTTTAATTACAACAACCATTATTCCCGTGTTCTTACTGGTTCTGGCCATGATTGATATTAATTTCTATAACTTAGATGAGAAAAAATATAAAAGCATGGTTCGAGAATTAGAGAATAGAGACAAAGTTTATTTGGATCATATTGACGATTTCAAAGCTTAAAACATGATGAGTGAACAGAAAATAGCTGAGGAGGAGTTCAAAATGAAGATCATTAATCCAGTACTTAAAGGATTCAACCCCGATCCGAGTATTTGCAGGGTTGGAGAGGATTATTATATCGCTGTATCTACATTTGAGTGGTTTCCGGGAGTCCAGATACACCACTCAAAAGATTTAGTCAATTGGCACTTAGTTGCACATCCATTACAGAGAGTATCACAATTAGACATGAAAGGAAATCCTAATTCAGGCGGGGTCTGGGCGCCATGTTTAAGTTACAGCGACGGAAAGTTTTGGCTGATCTATACGGATGTTAAGGTCGTAGATGGCGCCTGGAAAGATTGCCACAATTATTTAGTGACTTGTGACACGATTGATGGTGATTGGGGGGAGCCGATCACATTAAACAGCTCGGGTTTTGATGCTTCTTTGTTCCATGATACGGATGGGAAAAAATATTTATTAAATATGTTATGGGATCAGCGTATTGATCGGCACTCCTTTGGAGGCATTGTCATGCAGGAATATTCTGATAAGGAGCAAAAACTAATCGGTAAACCGAAAGTGATTTTTAAAGGAACTGAAAGAAAGCTGACAGAAGCGCCGCACCTTTACCGTATCGGGAACTATTATTATTTATTAACCGCAGAAGGAGGAACACGGTTCGAACATGCTGCTACAATTGCCCGTTCTGCAAATATTGAGGGTCCATATGAAGTACATCCTGATAATCCTATCTTAACGTCATGGCATGCGCCGGAAAATCCGCTGCAAAAATGCGGACATGCATCCATTGTACAAACACATACAGGTGAGTGGTATTTAGCTCATTTAACGGGACGTCCCATTCATCCGGACGATGATTCAATTTTTCAGCAGAGGGGATATTGTCCTTTGGGCAGAGAAACTGCTATTCAAAAACTCTATTGGAAAGATGGCTGGCCTTATGTAGAAGGTGGAAAAGAAGGGAGCTTGGAGGTGGATGCGCCTTCTATACCTGAAACAATGTTTGAAGAAACCTATCCGGAAGTTGATGAATTTGAGGATGCAACATTAAATATTAATTTTCAAACGTTAAGAATTCCGTTTACGGAGAAATTAGGATCATTAACTCAAGCGCCAAATCATTTACGATTATATGGCCATGAATCCTTAACTTCGACATTTACTCAGGCATTTGTAGCCAGACGCTGGCAAAGCCTCCATTTTGAAGCGGAAACGGCTGTTGCGTTTTATCCGGAAAATTTTCAGCAAGCTGCTGGTTTGGTGAACTATTACAATACAGAGAACTGGACGGCTCTTCAAGTCACGTATGATGAAGAACTTGGCCGTATTCTTGAATTAACGATATGTGATAACTTTTCTTTTTCACAACCGTTAAAAAATAAAATTGTGATTCCTTGTGAAGTCAAGTATGTCTATTTAAAAGTGAATATTGAAAACGAAAAATATTATTATTTGTATTCATTTAACAAAGAAGATTGGCACAAAATCGACATTGCATTAGAATCGAAAAAATTATCAGATGATTACATCCGCGGCGGGGGATTCTTTACAGGAGCTTTTGTAGGGATGCAATGCCAAGATACGAGCGGTCATCATATTCCGGCCGACTTCAGATATTTTCGTTATAAAGAAAAATAATTAGCACATGAAAAAGGAGATTTCTATTTTAGAACTCCTTTTTCATATTAGAAGGTGCCTATGTCAGTATTGATTCAGAAATACTCCTAGAATAAAAAAACCCATCTTTAAAGATGAGCGTAAAACATAGAAGTATGTACATTTCAGTTATGAACCATGTCGAGAAAATGATCAATAACAATAGAGGACATTCCTAGAGCAGGGGCATTTTTTCCTAAGATAGATGGTAATAATTCATAGCTATTGTCTAGTTGGGAATAAACCCTGGATGACACTTCGCTTTTAATTGAATGTAAAACCATAGGATGCGATTCAATGATGCTGTTTCTTAAAATGATGGCTTGCGGATTAAATGTATTTAAAATATTGGTCAGGCCTATTCCTAAATAGAAACCAAAATTCTGTAATGCCTGTAAAGTTCCAACATCATTCAGATGGGCAAGGTCTATGATATCTTGGCTGGACACTTTTTTCTCTTTCGTCTGAAGAGATGTTAATAAAGCCTTCTCTGAAGCATACAATTCCCAGCAGCCTCGGTTTCCGCAGCTGCATTTAGGACCCTTAAAGTCTATTGTCATATGTCCCATTTCTCCAGAGAATCCGCCAACCCCTCTATATAAATGATTGTTGATCATAACGCCGATCCCTATTCCTGTACCGATACTTGCATAAATAATGTTATCGTGATTTTTTGCAGCACCAAATACTTTTTCTCCATATGCGCCGGCATTTGCCTCATTTTCAATAAAAACGGGCACATTGAACTTCTTTTGGATGAAAGATTTTAAGTCAATATCTCTCCAGTTGGCGTTCGGAGCGAAAACAATTTTTTGATTTTTGTCAATCAGCCCGGGCGCGCATATCCCTATACCAATAAGACCGTATGGAGATTGCGGCATTTTTGCAATAAAGTGATGAATCATCTCAATTAAAATATCTTTAGTGATTTCTGGAGAATTGCATTCCAAATGATGGTGTTGATCAAGGACGATCGTCCCTTCAAGATCTGTTAAAATGCCATTAACATAATCCACGCCAACATCTATTCCTACGGAGTATCCTGCTTTTTTATTAAAAACAAGCATAACGGGTCTTCTGCCTCCGCTTGATTGTCCCTGACCGATTTCAAATACGAGGTTTTCTTTCATTAATGTGTTTACCTGTGACGAAACAGTTGATTTATTTAATCCGGTCATTTCAGATAATTTTGCTCTTGAAATAGGTGAATTTTTAAGTATTTCGTTTAGTAATAACTTTTGGTTAACTTTTTTGACAAAGGCTTGATCAGCGATATCCACTTCATCCACTCCATTTGTATAATCTTTAAATTAAGTTGAACGTTCTGTGTTATCGTGCGAAACGCAGTACATAGCGAATCCAACCTTTATTATATCTAATGTGTTCGTAAAAAACTAAAAAAAATATTGAAAATACTGATGAGGTTATATAAAATGAAAATAAGTTAGTTTGTTTGGGCAACAAACTAATGTGTAACATGACATAAAAGCATCTGTATTTGAATGATCATGTTTAGAATTTATTTTTAAGGGGGAAATCACACATGGCTCACTCTCATTCCGGTTCAGTCAACTATTTTGAAAGCGCAAACAAAGTGATTTACGAAGGGAAAGAATCCACGAATCCTTTAGCATTTAAATACTATAATTCTCAAGAAGTAATTGGCGGAAAAACGATGAAAGAGCATTTGCGATTTTCTATTGCCTATTGGCATACATTTACCGCTGACGGCACAGACATTTTTGGCGCAGCTACGATGCAGAGACCGTGGGATCACTATAAAGGCATGGATCTGGCGAGAGCGAGGGTAGATGCAGCGTTTGAGCTGTTTGAAAAACTGGATGCGCCATTTTTTGCTTTTCATGACCGGGATATCGCACCGGAAGGAAGTACGTTAAAAGAGACAAATCAAAATCTGGATATAATCGTGGACATGATAAAAGACTACATGAGAACCAGCGGCGTTAAGCTATTATGGAATACTGCAAATATGTTTACGAATCCCCGTTTCGTCCATGGTGCGGCGACTTCTTGTAATGCAGATGTATTTGCGTATGCCGCAGCCCAAGTAAAAAAAGGATTAGAAACAGCAAAAGAGCTTGGCGCCGAGAACTATGTATTTTGGGGCGGACGTGAAGGGTACGAAACTTTGTTAAATACCGATTTAAAATTTGAGCTTGATAATATGGCCAGATTTATGCATATGGCAGTGGATTATGCGAAGGAAATCGGGTATACAGGGCAGTTTTTGATTGAACCAAAACCAAAAGAGCCGACCACCCATCAATATGATACGGACGCAGCAACAACCATTGCCTTTTTAAAACAATATGGCTTAGACAATCATTTTAAATTAAATCTCGAAGCCAATCATGCCACATTAGCCGGGCATACATTCGAACATGAATTACGCATGGCGAGAGTGCATGGCCTTCTTGGCTCTGTTGACGCGAATCAGGGTGATCCGCTTTTAGGCTGGGACACAGATGAATTTCCAACAGATTTATATTCTGCTACATTAGCAATGTACGAAATCCTGCAAAATGGCGGTCTTGGAAGCGGCGGATTAAACTTTGACGCAAAGGTGAGGAGATCTTCTTTTGAGCCTGATGATTTACTATATGCCCATGTTGCAGGGATGGATACATTTGCAAGAGGGTTGAAAGCCGCCCACAAATTAATCGAAGATCGTGTGTTTGAAGATGTGATTCAACACCGTTACCGCAGCTTTACTGAAGGGATTGGGCTTGAAATTGCAGAAGGAAGAGCTGATTTTAAGACGCTTGAGCAATATGCGCTGAACAATCAGCCAATTAAAAACGAATCAGGGAGACAGGAGCGGTTAAAAGCGATATTAAACCAATACATTTTAGAGATATAACAAATGAAAAAAGAAGCTCCAGATCCCGCTATAAAAAGATGCAGGCAGCCAAGTTCCCGGAATTGCCCGTCATGAAGTTACTGTTATGGCGGGTCAATTCAATGGGGATCTATTTAGAGAGGAAGGAGTGAAAAAATGAAGTATGTCATTGGAATAGATCTTGGTACGAGTGCCGTTAAAACCATTTTAGTCAATCAAAACGGCAAGGTTTGTGCAGAAACGTCCAAAAGTTACCCGCTCATCCAAGAGAAGGCGGGATATAGTGAGCAAAATCCTGAAGACTGGGTGCAGCAAACAATTGAAGCATTGGCTGAATTGATTTCGATATCCAACGTTCAAGCCGGGGATATTGACGGGATTAGCTATTCAGGACAAATGCATGGGTTAGTACTGCTTGACCAAGATCGGCGGGTGTTGCGTCATGCGATTCTTTGGAATGATACCAGAACGACGCCTCAATGTAGCAGGATTACCGAGACATTTGGCGATCGTCTGCTTGATATCACAAAAAACCGTGTCCTTGAAGGGTTTACATTACCTAAAATGGTATGGGTGAAGGAACATGAGCCGGAACTTTTTCACAAAACCGCTGTTTTTTTGCTTCCGAAAGACTATGTGAGATTCCGCATGACTGGCGCCATTCACACTGAATACTCCGACGCAGCGGGAACGTTACTTTTACATATGACCCGCAAAGAGTGGAGCGATGAGATTTGCAATCAATTTGGTATGTCAGCGGAAATTTGTCCTCCGCTTGTTGAATCCCATGACTGTGTAGGATCGCTGCTTCCGAGCGTTGCGGCGGAGACTGGGCTGTTGGAAAAAACAAAAGTGTACGCTGGGGGAGCAGACAATGCTTGCGGTGCTGTCGGAGCCGGTATTCTTTCTTCCGGAAAAACATTATGCAGTATCGGGACGTCAGGAGTCATACTTTCCTGTGAAGAAGACAAAGAAAGGGACTTTAAAGGGAAAGTGCACTTTTTTAATCATGGAAAGAAGGATTCTTTTTATACGATGGGAGTCACGCTCGCTGCAGGGTACAGCTTGGACTGGTTTAAAAGAACGTTTGCGCCGAACGAATCGTTTGAACAATTATTACGGGGGGTGGAATCTGTTCCGATAGGAGCAAATGGACTGCTGTACACTCCTTACTTAGTCGGTGAAAGAACGCCGCATGCTGATTCATCTATTCGGGGAAGCTTGATCGGAATGGACGGAGCCCATAAAAGAGAGCACTTTTTGAGGGCGATAATGGAAGGCATCACATTCTCTTTATATGAATCAATTGAACTATTCCGCGAAGCGGGAAAATCAGTTGATACGGTTGTCTCTATTGGCGGGGGAGCTAAAAATGAAACGTGGCTTCAAATGCAAGCTGATATTTTCAATACGAGGGTGGTTAAGTTAGAGAATGAACAAGGTCCCGCCATGGGGGCTGCGATGTTAGCTGCCTTCGGAAGCGGGTGGTTTGACTCTCTTGAAGAATGTGCAGAGCAGTTCATTCATGAAGCAGCTGCATTTTATCCAAAAGAACAAAATGTTCAAAAATATAAAACACTATTCGAGTTGTATAAGAACATTTACGTTCACACAAAAGATCTCAATACAGCTTTAAAGAGCTTTCGACAAAAATGAAGAAAGAACCTCGCCAAATTGGCCAGGTTCTTTTTATATTGCACAAAAACAGACACGGTGATATAATCAGAACACGCGCGCTTTTTGTGTGAAAGTCATAGTTATCCATCTTATATTATGATTATATCATGCTGAAAAGCTCTTGTCAAATTTTTTTGAAGGGGAGATATAGAATGAGTTCTTTGGTTCTCGGCATTCACGAAATTGAAAAAACACAGCCTTTGCTCGTTGGAGGAAAAGGGTTACATTTAGGGGAATTATCAAAAATTCAAGGAATACAAGTACCGGAAGGATTTTGTGTCACAACCGCAGGATATCAAAAAGCCATTGAACAAAACGAAACGTTACAAGCGCTGTTGGATCAACTGACCATGCTGAAAGCGGAGAATCGGGATCAAATTGGTGAAGTCAGCAAAAAAATCCGGCAAACCATTATGGAAGCAGAAATTCCTTCAGATGTAGTCAAAGCAGTTGCTTGCCATCTCTCCCGGTTCGGCGAAGAACATGCCTATGCCGTACGTTCCAGTGCGACAGCTGAGGATTTGCCGCATGCCTCTTTTGCCGGTCAACAAGACACCTATTTAAATATTACCGGCGTCGATGCGATCTTGCAGCATATCAGTAAATGTTGGGCGTCCCTATTTACGGATCGCGCGGTCATTTACCGTATGCAAAATGGGTTTGATCACAGCCAAGTTTATTTATCCGTTATCATCCAAAGGATGGTGTTCCCTCAGGCTTCGGGAATTTTATTTACCGCTGATCCGATGACCGGAAACCGAAAGCTGCTATCCATCGATGCCGGTTTTGGACTTGGTGAAGCACTGGTCTCCGGCTTAGTCTCTGCCGATTGTTATAAAGTACAGGACGGGCAAATCGTCGATAAGAGAATAGAAACTAAAAAATTGGCTATCTATGGACGAAAAGAAGGCGGAACAGAAACACAGGAGATCGCTCTTGATCAGCAAAAGATTCAAACACTGACTGATGAACAAATTTTACAGCTGGCACGTATCGGGAGACAGATCGAAGCTCATTTCGGCCAGCCGCAAGATATCGAATGGTGTTTGGACCGCGATACTTTTTATATTGTCCAAAGCCGTCCGATCACAACGTTATATCCCGTTCCTGAAGCGAACGATCAAGAAAATCACGTCTATATCTCTGTTGGTCATCAGCAAATGATGACGGATCCCATAAAACCCCTTGGATTGTCTTTTTTTCTGTTGACGACTGCTGCACCCATGCGTAAAGCCGGCGGAAGGCTATTCGTTGATGTCACACATCAATTGGCATCTCCTGCTGTCAGAGAAGTTTTCTTAAAAGGCATGGGGCAGCACGATCCGCTCTTAAAAGACGCACTTATGACCATAATAGAGCGAGATGATTTCATTAAGCCGATACCTGATAAAACGGCACCGATTCCCGGCAAAGGCAATGCAGATATGCCGGAACAAGCTGAAAACGATCCGGCAATTGTTTCTGAATTGATTAAGAGCAGTCAAGCATCGATAGGAGAGTTAAAACAAAACATCCAGACGAAATCAGGATATGATTTATTTCGTTTTATTTTGGAAGATATCAAGGAATTAAAGAAGATTCTATTTAACCCAAAAAGTTCGGTGTTGATTCGAACTGCAATGGATGCTTCATCATGGATTAACGAAAAAATGAACGAGTGGTTAGGTGAAAAAAACGCAGCAGATACGCTTTCTCAATCTGTACCCCATAATATTACTTCAGAAATGGGGCTTGCGCTATTGGACGTCGCCGATGTGATCCGCCCTTATCCAGAAGTAATTGCCTATTTAGAGAATGTAAAAGATGATCACTTTTTGGATGGGCTGGTGACGTTTGAAGGCGGGCGGGAAACCCGTGACGCTATCTATGCTTATCTCAACAAGTACGGAATGCGATGTGCCGGAGAAATTGATATGACAAGAACTCGATGGAGCGAAAAACCAACTGCACTTGTCCCTATGATTCTTAATAATCTCAAAAACTTTGAGCCAAATGCCAGCCAGCGGAAATTTGAGCAAGGGCGGCAGGAGGCGTTGAAGAAAGAACAAGAGTTATTAGACCGATTGAAGCAATTACCGGATGGTGAACAAAAAGCCAAAGAAACTAAACGAATGATCCGCATCATCCGGAACTTCAGCGGGTTCAGGGAATATCCAAAATACGGCATGATCAGCCGCTACTTCGTTTATAAGCAGGCTTTACTGAAAGAAGCCGAACAACTCGCAGAAGCGGGCGTTATTCATGAAAAAGAAGACATATACTATCTCACTTTTGAAGAACTTCAGGAAGTCGTACGCACACATAAATTGGATTACCAAATCATCAGCACACGAAAAGACGAGTATAAAGTATATGAAAAACTATCTCCGCCGCGTGTTATCACGTCTGACGGTGAAATCGTTACAGGCGAGTACAAACGAGAAAATCTCCCGGCCGGAGCGATTGCAGGGCTGCCCGTTTCCTCGGGGGTCATAGAGGGGCGGGCACGGGTTATTTTAAACATGGAAGATGCCGATTTGGAAGATGGGGATATATTAGTTACCTCCTATACTGATCCCAGCTGGACACCATTGTTTGTATCCATAAAAGGCCTGGTCACTGAAGTTGGCGGACTGATGACCCACGGAGCGGTTATCGCGCGTGAATACGGCTTACCTGCAGTTGTCGGAGTTGAAAATGCAACCCAATTGATAAAAGATGGGCAGCGAATCCGCGTTCATGGAACAGAAGGCTCTATTGAAATATTATAATAGCGGGGGTGTGCAGCACGTCACCAGATATTTCCCGCATTTTACTAAGAAAAGCCGGAACCTCTTAGAGGAGGGATCCGGTTTTTTTTATGTGAAAATGACTCAATGTGTGAACACCGCATTTTCTGGGTGAGCCCTTCAGTGACTAAATCTTTTTATGAAGGTGAGTAATATCCTTTTTAAGTTCACAACATCTGTAATCCGATGAATTAAAAACGCCTTAGTAACAATTATTTAGGGGCTATGTTCATGAACAAGTCTTTATTCAAAACAAAATGACCTATTGGGTTAATGGCGTTAAAGATGAAGATAAGTCTGGTGTCTTTGAAAAAGAAAAGTCTGCAGAAGATACAACGGGCCCATCATCAAACATGATGAGCGGTTGAACTGGATATGTATCAGATTGTTTAGGCGATAAGAATATTAGCCAATGAGCAATCACTGGTTTAGCTATTTTTATATGGAACTGCTTGCGAATTGTTGATTTTCGGAATCGTTTTTAAAGAATGGATCACAACGCCTTTTGGATTGTTCGCCTCATTCTTTATAGCGGCAATATTGGCGCAGGCAGGGGTGGAAACTCTCCCGCTTACCAGGTAAAAATAAAAAATGTTTATCTCAGATTGGTTTTTTTAAAAAGTAAAAACGCCATAAAACTTCTTATGGCGTCTGTCCGAACTAAGGGATGCAATGTTTGGGAGACGAATATAAATCGTCAATGTGCTAGAAAAGGAATGCAGCACCTACAATGATTAACAAAATGAACAGCACAACAATCAATACGAAAGAGTTTCCGCCATAATTTCCACCGTAGTTCCCCATATTATTGCCACCTCCTGTTGTTAGGATAGTACATAATATGCCGGACGATAAAATTCGACATAGATTTAAGTCTAAGTAAGAAAAAATGGATGTTATGTCTAAAATGAAGAGCTTCTAAAACAATAAAATAATGGGAGGTTAACTGAAAGAGAGAAATGGATGGGACGGTTTGCTGTTTAACGAGGAGGGATATGGCTAAACATGCAATAAAACTGTGTATGAAAGTGGTGAGCATGAAGTTACTTCATCATGCAAAGTCACATACGAAGAGGTACAGGGAAATTATAGTTAACGAAAATATTCATCATTTCCCGGGCAAGCGCAGTATACGACAAATCAAAACAAATCACAAAGGGACGGAAGGTAAGATAAAAGGAGGCTGCTTGCGGGTTTGTGGTGCAGATAAAGTTTCCGTTTCATAAAGGTCATATGTTTATTCGAAACTTTACGTTTATTCCTGCAGAATGCTTGTAAAAGAAAGTCGGCAAAACTGCCGACTTTCCTAACGGAATTTAGATCTCAACAGATCTAAAGAAACCATCGACACTATCACCGGTGCCGCTATCATATTTCAGGATGTATTCTCCTTTTTGGTTAACGCTGAATTCTTGAATGAACGTTTTCCCCGCATTTAATGTCGTAGAGGATAAGAGTGTATTCCCATTAGGATAATTAATGGTAAATTTGAAAGATTTGCTGCCGTCATTCGCAACAAAAACTCTGATTTTTCCTGGAGAGCTGCCTTGATAGTTGAATGAAACCTTACCGGTACCGCCAGAAAAAGGCTGACACGCAATATACGGAGCGTCACATGACCAACCAGCAGGTTTCATAACTTTATCTGGATTTGGCAAGGATTTTGCAGTAACATCTGCAGTCCCCATTAGTGGAATTAACCCAAAAGCAAGAGCGCCGGCAATAATTTTCTTTTTCATTCGTATTCCTCCTCTTAATAGTGAATGTGATACAGCTATAAATTTACAATATTTTATAAAATAATTCCTTCTTTTTCAAGTTGAGAGAAGAAGAAAAAATTTAAAGAGGACAAATAAATGTCACAAATTAACAATCCGTACACTGCAGTAAACTGGTCAAAGCATGAAGATGATTTCACTCTAATGTTTTACAATCAATATGAAACGCAGAGATTGCATTGAACGGCGGTCTCCTCACTGGAAGTATCTGGAGTTAAAACGGGCGATCGTTAACCCTGTGCGGGGACATCAGCGTATCCAGTTCAGAATAAGGAGTATTTCTTTAACCTGAAACTTTTATAAAGCATTAACGTATTACTTTATAAAGGTAAATAAGGAGGCTTATGAATGGGATTAAAAAATTTCTTTAATACTGAGTTAAAATGCTCTATCTGCGGAAAAACATTAAAATCAGGGGATGAGATAACAGCTTATCTTACACTTCCGAGTGAGAAGAAGATGCCTGTGGGGAGAATGGATAAAGTGTTAAGCAAACACTCTGATAAGGTCTGCTGTAAAAAGTGCAGTGAGTAGGTTTTTAGTGTTATGAGGAACCTCTGGCGGGTTTCCTCATAACAAATATCAACCAATTAAATTAGAAAAAAGCGAAATTGTGATGATTAAAGTAGATAAAGAACTGAGGGATACCAAAGGGATCATTTTTCGTTTACTTTGCTTTTTTGAAGGTTTGTTTAGCTCGTGGATCACTGCACCCCATAAAAGCATGGATGCTAAAATGATAAGACTCATATGTAACAACACTCCTTTGTTTCTATAAATTTTACCATATATATCACAAGGATGTCGATTGAACGAACATCTCTATAAAAAGAAGATGTTTATCTAAAATTGTTGAGAGATTCAGTGAACTATTATGTAGATTAAATTAGAGAAGTTCGAAAAAGGCCTCAAATTACTCAGTGAAGATGAATATGAAGAGGTTCACAGTTCATATCCTACAATTGCTCAAACGTTCAGTCACATCTGCGCGGTGGATGTTATGTGGCTGCAAGTACTTAAAGGAATAGACATGCAGGAAGCATTGGAAGGTTCTATGGCTTATGCGGAAAGGGCTCATTTATATTCTGCAGATGAATTTGCGGCGTCTTATGAAGAACTGGCTTCACAGTTTGAAGAATGGATGAATAGCCAAACAGATGTAGAAAAAAATGAACTTAAATAATCCTTGGTTAGGTTACAGAGAAACTGCTTACTCAGAAATTTTATTCCATGTTGCCAATCACGGAATTTATCATCGGGGCAGCATAACAACTATGTTAAGACAGCAGGGCTACGCTTCGGCAATGAATGACATTGCATTATATTGGTATCAGGATTAGTTCAGAGAGTACTTGCAAAATGCATAACCGCCGAATGATCTGTAGAGCTTCTTTTCTGAACTAAATGACAAAGTCTCATTCAGTCTGGGTGGGGCGCCGAGCAAGAATCGAGATCAAAGGCTGCCGTATCATTCCCGGCAGCCTTAATGATTAGGAAGTAAAATCGATAACCATGCGGCCGGTCACTTTACCTTGCTCCATTTCTTCAAAAATATCATTCACATCTTCGATCGGGCGTTTTGTCACTTTAGGTACAACTTTACCGTCTGCAGCAAATTGAAAAGCTTCCTTCAGGTCTTCTCTGGTACCTACTAATGAACCTACTACCTGAATTCCATCTAACACGAGACGGGGAATATCTAAATCCATTTTGTCCACCGGTAAACCGACAGCGACTACGCGGGCTCCTGCTTTTACAACATCAATCGCTTGATTGAAAGGGGTTTTAGAGACAGCCGTGATGACCACAGCATCAAGCCCTAAATCGTTAGTCACTTCTTTTGCTTTAGCGACGGGGTCTTCGTTTAAACTGTTTACAACCGCATCAGCGCCTAAGCTCTTAACAAAATTCAATTTTTCATCGCTAATGTCGAAAGCAATCACTTTAGCGTTAAAGACATTTTTTGCATATTGAACAGCCAAGTTGCCTAAACCGCCGACTCCAAATACACCGATCCATTGACCTGGCTTAATTTCACTGACTTTAACGGCTTTATAAGTTGTTACACCTGCACAAGTAATGCTGCTTGCTGCTGCAGGATCTAAATTTTCCGGCACCTTTATTGCATAATCAACCGCTACGATTGCTTCTTCAGCCATTGCGCCGTCAACTGTATAGCCGGCATTTTTTACATCGCGGCATAAGGTTTCACGGCCAGTTAAGCAATATTCACAGCAGCCGCAGCTTTCAAACATCCAGGCAATAGAGACGCGGTCGCCCTTTTTCAAACTTGTTACACCTTCACCAATCTCAGTCACAATGCCTATTCCCTCATGACCTAAAGTGACGCCAGTAACATCCCCGAAATCAGCATTTTTAACATGCAAGTCAGTATGACATACACCACAGTATTCCATCTTAACTTTGGCTTCACCATGTCGCAAAGGACGTAATTCTTTTTGTACGATCGCTATACTTTTGTCTTTTGTTGCTACAACTGCTTTCAAATCATGCACCCCTTTCAAATATTAGCAGAAAATTTTTACTTATCTTACAATTTAGCACACTGCTCTCCTTTTGAAAACCCTTACATTTTTTTGCGGACAAGTGTCTCTACAAAAGTTGAGGGAGCTATGCATTTGTCATCCGAATGGTGTTTAAATGGGGGGGTGTAGTCTCCAAATGCACAGAATGCTTTGAATTTGTGGTCATAATCTTTCTGCCGATATTTGAGCTTAAACTGCAGAGAATTACACTGGCAGGAGATAATTTTACCCTTAGTGAAAAGAATTTCACGGGTAATCATTTGAACTTGAGCGCGGCTGATAAGGTGAATGGTGATGCAAACAGAAATCATTACTTATTGATCACAAAAGGAGCCGGCTGCGGAGATGTGTGGATTAAAGGCTTTTACGGATTCGAACACGATGAGCCGGATGCAGATTGGTGAGCGATACACAGTCAAGGTATTTCCTTGACCTTTTTTAATGGCAATAAAATTTCTGGATATTAAGATAGTGAATTGATGATCTGCCAAAAAAACATAGATCTTTTAAAGTGATGGATATATACTGATTTTAAACAATAGGAAAAAAATGAGAAATGTATTTTTATAAAAAGCAGGTGAAATATATGGGAGCGGCGTCTTGGAGCAAAAGTCAAAGCTATGCTTACACATTGGCTTTTTCAAGTTTGTCGTATGGTTTGATCTTCGGGCTATATATGTTTGTATACTCGGGTTTTGTACCATTTGCATTGGTTACTGTAGTTATCATTGCTTTTTATGCATTTATTACTTACTTTTTGTTTGCTGTTCCTGTGCAACTATGGCTAAGAAAGAAGCCTAAAAAGTTTAGTTTGGTTCATCTTTTCATTTATACAGCAGTCGCTTTTTTAGCTGTGTTCTTGTTCTGGTACATAGATAATCCGCCAATTGATTTCACAGTTTTCAGAATGCCCATTTATTACATAATGAGCATTGTTGCTGCGTTCATAAATTGGTTCTGGGACTCTATATTTCTGAGAAATTACAATACTCCCCAGAAGTAAAGCTGATGTTCTAAAAAAGACCGACTAGCGCCATGCCCAGTCTGCATTGTTCAAATTGAAATTCATGTGATAATCCAGAAAGCGGGTGAGGAAAAATGAAATACATTGAGTTGACTAGAGGCAATATTGATGACAATCATATTTGCTGTGCATTAGGTACGAAACAATATGAGGATGCGGTAAATGAAAAGAAGAGCTGGCTCAAGGATCGGATGATTGATGGCTTGGTGTTCTATCGCCTAAACGAACGGGCAAAAGTTTTTATTGAATATTTACCTGCAGAAGAAGCGTGGGTTCCGGTAAGCGCACCTCATTTTATGTTTATTAATTGTCTTTGGGTCTCAGGTAAATATAAGAATAACGGACATGCGAAACACTTGTTAGAAAAATGTGTGTCAGATGCAAAATCCCGCGGTATGGATGGGATAGTTCATATAGTGGGGAAGAAAAAACTCCCTTATTTAAGTGATAAGCATTTCTTTGAACATATGGGATTTGCTGTGCAAGATGAAGCAGAACCCTATTTTCAGTTGATGTCACTGACGTGGAATGAACATGCACATCCTCCTGTATTTAAAAAACAGGTGAAAAGTAATTCAGTTAATGATGAGGGAATCACAATATTTTATACAGCTCAATGCCCATTTGCAGTCGGATTGTTAAAGGATTTAAAGGAACTGACTGAAAAGAAAGGACTTCATTTTCAGGCCCGGCGAATAACGTCAAAAGATATGGCGCAAAAATCCCCGGCAGTTTGGACGACTTTCAGCGTGTTTTATAATGGGACATTTCTCACTCATGAGATGATGAGCGTGAATAAGTTTGAAAAAATACTCAATAAGCTTTTAATGGCTTAACTTTGTTTTAATTACTATTCCTCGTTTCTATATTCGATACTGAGGGTTTTTCACGAAAATTGTTCAGTACTTTACACCGCGGGTGGCAAATGAATGATTATTGTTTTTGACAAAGATGATAACGTCCATCATTATAGTAAAAATAGATTGAGATAAGTTCTTCAACAAACGAATAAGATCTGTTGAAGAAGTTCTTTTCAAAGATCGATAACAATGAAACAGGAGACTGCAAATGCAAAAAATTGAAACCCTTCGCTTAATTTTAAGAAATTTTACCGAGAGAGATGCGCAAGGTCTGTTGGAATATTCTGCACATCCGAGAGTGAATTGCTTTCTTGATGACAGAATGTCTACGTTAGAAGAAGCTGCCGTAAACGTTCAAAAAAGAAGCCGAGATGACTCTTATATTGCAGTTTGTTTAAAAGACAGTAATGATCTGGTCGGAGAACTATTTTATTTAAAAGAAGAGCCAGATACCTATTCTGTTTGTTGGAATTTCAATGCCCGTTTTGAAGGGAAGGGATACGCAAGTGAAAGTGCGAAGGCTTTCTTTGAGTATCTCTTTATGCAAAAAGAAGCAAGAAGGCTTTATGCATATGTTGAAGATAATAACTGCAGGTCACAAAAATTATGTGAAAGATTAGGAATGCGTAAAGAAGGTTATTTTCTTGAATTTATTTCATTTACTGCACACGAGGATGGAACACCTAAATATGAAAACACTTACCAATACGCATTGCTAAAGAAAGAATGGTTAAAACAAAAACATAGTTAATAGAATTTGTGGGGAAATAATCTCCCCTTTGTCGAAAAAACCTTGCTGAAAGCAGGTTTTTTTGTATTTAAGTTAAATACTTCATTAGGTTACCGATCCATACCAATTTAAAAACGAAATAAGAATTAAAATATGCAGACAAAGCGGCGAAGCATATCGCATAAAAGGTGTTATCAGATGTATGACCGTTCCTAAAAATAAAACTTATGAAGAAAGGAACTCTAACGTGAAATCAAATTTAGTTTCGTTTCTATTAGCATTGTCAGGATTTATATTCAGTATTTATATGCAGTCAATGGCTTACTGGAGCAATGACTCTATGCTGTGGTATTGGGTCGGTGCGGTTTTGTCGTATCTATTTGCTGCAGGATCAATGGTTACTCTGATTCTTAACAAAAACAAAGACTCAATTCTAACAATAAGTTGTCTCATTTTAATGATTGTAACCGTTATGCTTATTTTAGTCACAACTTTTTGGACGACTTTTATCATTATTGCATGGCAATCTGGGATGTGAAGCTAAGGGGAATATGATCTTCTTAGTATTTTTTTATTCCTGGGATTAGAATCCCTTTTTATTATTCTTTCAAATTAAATGTAACAATTCTAATATTCATACGTTCTAAATGATAAAGGCGGGATGTCATGAAAAAACGTAAAGTCATTAAAAAATTGCTGGTTATTATCACTGTTCTCATAATAGCAGCCGGATTTGCACTGTTTTCTTTAATTTCAGGAGAAAAAGTTAAATATATCGGCTATAGCCAAAGCAAGACGTGGGAAGCGTCAATCGAAAAATCAGGCAAGACCTCTATCGGCCCTAACTATTTCTTGAATTTGTATTACAGAGGTAATAAAGTGAATGAAAAGAACACGGTGATTAAGAGATTAACATTATTTGTTGACGGCCGGAAATATGGTGAAGATAAAGACTATCATCTTTCAGAATACACCGGAGAGAAATTAGAAGGCGGCGGAACGGGAGAAGACCATATTCAAACGTTTGAATATATGCCGGAACATGAAGTGATCGGTCATGAAATCACTGTTGAAGCAGCATGGAAAACCGATCATGAGTCCTATTCAGAAAAATTCAATCTGAAAAGAACGCATTGGTATGACTGAAAGAATAAAAAGAGGGCAGTATAACCCTCTTTTTGACGCAGAGCCTTTATTTTTGTCTGTTTTTCCTCGATTTGCTGAAGTCGATAAAAGAGGCATTGGAACCGATAAAATTACTTACTAAGACATACATAAAGAAACCATTAAAAGCTCCCTGCCGGCATCCGTAAAAAAGAATGGATAATGAGATAAGCAATACAGCCGTAAGCAAGTCTGCAGCCAGACCTATTTTACGGTGAGACTGAAAATATGCTCTTAATCTTCTGGTGTTGTTCAAAGCGGACACCTCTTGATGCTCATGTATAAGAAAATAATACCATTGAAATATATGTAATATCAATGAATAGGGTTGGAACGGAGGGGTTCAAAGTTGGGGCGATCTTGTGTAAAAGAAAGGATCAGGATGAATGTGACCAGCATCCACCCTGATCAATGGGGTTCACAGTGTTCTATTTCATTGTATTCCAATCGGAATAATATTACAAGGGTGAAAAAGAAATAAGCGGAATGTTTTCGGCTTCTTCTGCTTCTAGAGCGGGAAAAGGAAAGTGAGATGTTTGAATGAAAATAAATGATTATCTGAAGGAAAGGTTTCCGACTTTAAAATTAGTGCCCGGCATTTATCATCAATGGGACGTGGGAATTCATTTTTCTCTCGGCGGCAATATGTATCAATTTAATGAAAGCGGTGCTTTGAATCTTGAGTATTTTCAGCTTGTCCATCATCAAACCGCAGCACTTTTCAATGAGCTGTTTGAACATAGCGATGACTTGTTTCTTGTTGCCAACGTGTATAAGCACAAAACTCAAGGTAATCACGCGAGAAAATTAAAGGTTTATAAGCCGTTTCTGAAGTGTAAGGATGATTTATATCGGATTCAAGTGAAGACCTGTCCATGCCCGGTCGAAGAAGAATATGAAATGCAGCAGTTTTCTCTATTATGTAAACGGAAAGATCTGCGTATCGCCAAATTACTTAAGGCAGCCGTCCACGAAGATTTTCCGCTGAAGCCAAGGTTCGGGGGCTGTTCCGTTGGGTATCCCGATGTTTTCTTTGTGAATATGACAAAAGATATTATTTTCTTTCTGTATGATGACAGAGGGTGTGAAGTCATTGCTCTTGATGCCGGAAGAATACGAAAGCTTTATGATCAATATCACGATTGGATTGAATTGGACTGAAAATGAACACATGAATTCGAATCCGCTTGTGCCGGCTTTGTTCTTGCCTAGTCCGGCTGCATGAGTATAATGGGCAGAATTGAAGGACGCCAGAAACTTTTTTTTCTCTCATACCGACCTTCTGCATGTTAAGCTTCTGTATTTATTTTGAACGAATTCCTATTTGTAAAACGGCTGAATAGAATAACATAAAAGCTTTTTTTACACAGTGCAGGAGGAGAGAAATGTGAGGGCTGAACACCGTGATTGTATGGAAATTGGAATTTATTCATTTGCAGAATTATATCCCGATCCTCTGACAGGGAAAACAGTCAGCGCAAAGCAGCGGATAGATGAATTGATGAAGCTGGCGAAACTGGCTGACGACGCAGGGCTTGATGTATTCGGTGTAGGCGAGCATCATCGTCTTGATTATGCGGTATCTTCGCCGCCGGCCATCTTATCAGCGATTTCACAGATCACTGAAAATATTAAGCTGACCAGTGCCACGACTGTATTATCCACCGCAGATCCCGTCCGTTTATTTGAGGATTTTGCAACGCTTGATCTGATTTCAGACGGCCGGGCGGAAATCATTGTGGGACGGGGCGCATTTTTAGACTCGTTTCCTCTTTTCGGTTATGACGTAGGCCATTATAAAGAACTGTTTGAAGAACACATTGACCTTTTTTTAAAATTAAATTCCGGGGAAGAATCGGTTACCTGGAAAGGACGTTACCGGCCGCCGCTGCGCGAGGCAGAAATTTCTCCTCGGCCTTTTCGCGGAAGCATTCCGCTATGGTTAGGTGTTTCGGGGACTCCGGAAAGCGCAGAACGGGCCGGGCGTGCAGGTGCGGGGTTGGCATTAGCTGTACTGAGCGGTGATCCGATGTCATCTAAGCCGCTTGTTGACAAATACCGGGAAGCGGCTTCTAAAGCCGGTCATCCTCCGGAAAATGTGAAGGTTGCCGTAACCGGACATATGTTCATTTCAAAAACGAATGAACAGGCAATACAAGAATTTTATCCGTATCATTCAAATTACTGGTCTCACGTTCATTCATATCACGGGATCGATGAGCCTTTAACGAAGGAAGATTTTGAGCGGGCGTCCGGAAAAGAAACAGCTTTATTTGTGGGAAGCTCACAGCAGATCATTGAAAAAATCATGCATCAATACGAGTTATTCGGACATCAGCGATTTCTCGCGCAAATCGATATAGGAGGTATGCCGTTTAAAAAAGCCGCGGAAAACATCGAACGATTAGCAGCTGAAGTAGCACCGGTTATCCGAAAAGAAACCGGCAAATCCAGCGAATGAAGTTTTGAGCAAAAGGGGCGGGCCGGTCAATCGCGGATTCGACAACAGAATCGGCCCGGCTTTTTCTTTATGATTATAAAAAACAAAGGGAAAAGCGCCAACCTCATTGCTTTTTCCTATCAAGAAAAGGAAGGTCATTTCATCCTCTATCGTGAAGTGTATACACTGAAAGGTTTTTATTAACAAAAGAGGGAGGATGATGCAGTAATGAAGGGTTTAGTCAAAGCTGCAGTTTTAACTGTTACTCTTGGTATTGGAGGCGCTTTCTATTCAAGTGGTGCATCTGCGCACGGGTATATAAAAGAGCCCGTCAGCAGAGCGTACATGGGAGCATTAGAGAAACAAACATTGGGCTGGACGGCCGCTGCGCAAAAATATGGCTCTGTCATTGATAATCCTCAGTCTGTAGAAGGGCCGAAAGGATTTCCGGCTGCTGGTCCGCCGGATGGAAGAATTGCGTCTGCAAATGGGGGATCGGGACAAATTGACTTCGGTTTAGACAAGCAGACTGCAGATTATTGGGTAAAACAAAACATCCGCGGCGGTTTTAACACCTTTACTTGGTACTACACGGCCCCTCATGCGACATCAAAGTGGCACTATTATATCACCAAGAAAAACTGGAATCCGAATAAACCTTTGTCAAGAGATGAATTCGAATTAATCGGAACGGTAAACCACGACGGTTCCAAGGCAGATACGAATCTGACTCATAAGATTTTTGTGCCGACTGATCGAAGCGGGTATCATGTCATTTTAGGGGTATGGGACGTTGCGGATACTTCCAATGCCTTCTATAACGTCATCGATGTAAACCTTACACAATAATCTATGAATTACTGATCGGCTGCATGTTGATACATCGGCCGATCTTTTTAGTTTTAATGTGTGAATGAAAAGGGGAAAAACAGCAGAGCGCCATAAACATTTCATTTATGGCGCCGTACGATCATGGAGGTGCTGCTGACATGGATGCGGAGGTAAGAGGATTCTTAATAACCGCCGAGGAAAGAAGCCCCAACGATGATTAATAAAATGAATAGCACCACGATTAACGCAAAGGAGCTACCATAACCACCTGAGAATCCCATATAATCTCACCTCCTAAAGAGGATTAATACATATTATGCCGAAATGAAAAGTTTGATAGGGATGCTAGTTTACTTTTTGAAAAAAGTTTTTTTAGTCTATATTTCCTTTACATGACCATCCGTTAAAATGAGTAAAAGGAGGCATCGTACTGCTTCCTGTAATAGAAACGGGTAGGCTCATACATTGAGAAGTTGCGAAGAGGATGCGCAGCTGGCTTGTTTTTTAAAAAATGAAAATGTAACACGCTATTAGGATTGGAACCTTTTGATTCAACGGAACAGGCTGAAGAAATGATTGGTTGGTTTCAAGAGCAGTATCATGAAAAAAGGGAATGTGATGGGGAATCGAGAAAAAAGATGCGAAGGGCATAATCGGAACCATGTATCAAAACGGATTGCCTGATGATACACGCGTATACTCCATTCCGAATGGGAACGTTAACGATCTAAATAGAAGAACTTCAAGTGTTCTGCGGTAAATAAAAAAAGCCGATGAAGGCTTAACATGGATTAGACGCTGTAAAGCATTTTTTTGCTGTGCTTTCTGCAGACGGAGTTTGATTGTAAGAAACGATTCCGATAATCACTAACAAGATGATGAACACCAATATGCTCCACAACACTATTTTTAAAGACTTTGACATGGTATACCCTCACTTTGAAAGACTTTACCGGGGCTGCGATCGGAGCCCGCACTTCAAGTATAGTCGTTATAACGGTGAAAAATGTGCAGTCCAGTTAAAAAAAACTTGCGGGCGCTGCCGCAAGTTTTCTCCGTATTAAGGTCTGTGGAATTCAATATGCTGATTATCACGATCGAACCACCCTCTGAATGCCCAATTGATCCAGCCCCCGTCTCCTTTGTTATCGAAGGACCCGTCTTCGAAGACCCAGATTCCGTAAGTAATACCGTCATAAACGGCTGATCCGTAAAATTGAACGCCGTTAAAGCGGTCTTCATATTCTTGATTTAAATTGAACACCATGACGTTGTACTTCTGTCCTGATGCGTAAAATGTTGTTTCCATGACATTTTTTACCCAGCCGGTACGGTTTTGATCTGACTTAACCGCTTCAGCAATGCGATCTGAGATTCCGAGAACATCTACGTTTACGTTCAGCCCGGCATCAACACCTGCTGCTTTTACGTTTTGGTCTGCTGTTTGGGATAATTTACTTTCTAACGGATTTGCAATGGGTGAAACGTGAGGCGCGTTTGCGTGTTCAGACTGACTGGCTGCTGAGGCACTGGCTGTGAAAGGAATTGTTAGAGATAAAGCTAAGCATGATCCGACTATCGTTCTGGCGATTTTCATGGCTATGACCTCCTGAGGAAATTTTTAAAAATTGTTGCAAATTCATGGTATCGCAGAAAAATTGACCAAGCAAAGAGTAGATTTTCTCAAAAGTCATGTCATTCTATTTGTGTTGTTTTCTGTAAATGAAATACTTTTAATTAGGCGAAAAGGGAAGAAAATAATAGAGTCTTTTTATGTATTGTGATAGGATGACCGGATTTTGGGTGAAAATAGCCCGGAGAAACGCCATAATAAGAAAAACACCCGGAGTTTACCGGGTGTAAAAAGTGTTGATATGTCAAGTTAGCAGCATTTTTTACATTTTTTGCATTTTCTTTTATAAACAACGATGTAATCATAATCAAGATGCTTTTTATCTTGTTTCTTCTTTTTTTGTTTAGGCTGTTTTGGGTGGTGATCATAATGTCCGTTCATATCCATATCCATATCCATATCCATTCCCATATCCATTCCCATATCCATTCCCATATCCATACTCATATTCCTCCTTTTTTCATCTGACGGTAGTATTCTATGACAGAAAGCATGGATGGCTTGGACAAATGAAACGGTATGCTGAAAAAGAGGCATCTCATTCGGTATAAAAAACAGGATCATACCCGCCCGATAGAAAAGAGAGGAGATGATCCTGATATTGAGACCCTATTTGATAACCGCAATTGCAATGCCGTACCCTTTTTCAGAACTGTATAAGGCCGTCAGTTTCAATACCTTCCAGCCTTCCGCGGCTTTAGTCCCGATTCCGTTATGGGCCGTGATATAATCTCCCGGGCTGACCGTACCGTCGACCCGTACGTAATGCCGGCCGTTGAGTCCGACAATGTGCCATTCGTCTCTGGCCGCTCGTGCTTCATAGTCAGCTTCAAGAGCCGGACTGCAGTCTGGGTTTTGTTTCGGCACGCGTACCGTTTCTCCTGTTTCCTCGTCAGTCACATTTTCGTATATGAAACCGCCGAACTCGTTTGTCAAAAAGCGGCTTTGCCATCCGAAGCTTGCGGCTCCTGAGATAAAAGCGGCTGTTTCTGAAATGACGCCGAGCATGTAATCTCCGACGTGAGCCGATTCAATTTTTTCGCCTTTCACTGTGACGATTGTCCCGGCGGGAATTGTCTGGCCGGTTACACTTTCAAAATATTCTCCGTACCCTGACAGGGAAGAGGTGACAGCTCCGGCGAACGTACCGTGGCCGCCCGCTGAATCCAATTTCCATTTGATGGACTGATGCCCTCCGGCAACCGTGTATGGTTCTTCCAATGTAATGCTTTCTGATGACAGAATCGTTCTAGAGACTTTGCTGCCCGTAATATGGACATTGTTAGAAGCGGCGATAAATGCCCTTGAACCTTCAGAACTTGAACCTCCGGAAGAGCTGATGATCGCATTTCTGTCACCTCTGGCCGTAATATCGCCTGTTCCCGCAATAACGGCGCTTGTCGGGTTGAATGCAAAACCGGAGCTGGTCGCGAGCTGTGCGCCTCCCTTTAAATTGACGGGGATCTGCTCATAAGTCTGTCCTTTTATAGATGCGGCCGCGCTGTAACCTTCCGCTTGCACCCCGAGAATGACGGCCTGACTGTTAGGGGACGTAATTCCGACGGAACCGCCGTCTCCGATCATCGTACCGTTCATAATATTTACGTTATATTGGCCTCCGCCGATTGAGATGCCTTTAGGAGATGACTTGTATATATCAAAATTTAAAATTTTAACATAATCGGTTTTATTTGATCCGCCGGATATATTGATGTCAACACCTGCTTGTGTAAAGCCGCGTATTTTAATGCCGTTGATCGTGATATTTTGACTGCGGTATTGAAGAGCCACGACTGGATTCCCGCCATAGTCGTATGAGGGATCACCAATAGCTGTGAATCCGTTTACATTAACGTTTTTATAGGCAGAGATGACCAGCGCCCTCGGGGTCACACCGTCATAGAGAGCATTGAATACCGGTTCAATCGCGGTGCAATCGGTTAAAGTAACATCATAAGCCGTCGTGCTTTCGGGGTCTGAGGCCTGATGATGGCCGATATGACGAATATCAAATGAACGTACATCACGATACGAAACATGACCGATAATATGAACATTTTGAGAAGCCGGCCACAGGCTGTGCGCCTTTACCTCAATCCCGCGGATATTTCCGCTCGTATAGTTATTTAAAAGCCATACATGTTTAGAGCCGTCGTCAATTTCAATGCCGTTCGAGTTTGCGCTGCCCTCAGCATGCTCTGTGCCGCGGGGGTTTCCGGAATGGCAGTTGGAAATGAAAATATACTCGCTGTAATGGGTGGTAATGCCGTCGTCTCCGGCGCCGTATGCCACACAGTTATCAATCCATATATATCGGCAGCCGTCTTTCGTCCATTCTGTTTCAGGCAAATGATCGTAAGTCGGAGATGTAATATCAATACCATGGAGACCCGCGTTAACCGTTTCAACATTCTTAATCCAGCCGTATTGCACATTAGCAAACGTTAAACAGCTGGAAAACTGTCCTCCGGGGTTCCTGACCCCGCATTGACGATCAGGATTCCAGTCTAAAGTCATGTTTTCCACAAAAATATTACGGTTTCCATTTTCGTAATCATCGTTAGTAATGACCCATTCGAATGCGGGAGTGTCCTCATGAAGCTTAAGCACGGTAATCCCTTGTCCCTCACCGGAAATGGTAGTCCATGAGGGGAGTTTTATCCCTTGAACCAAAAATTCTCCTGCGGGAACATTTACTTTGACTCGGCCGTTCTCGATCGCTCTCCGAAAAGCTTCCGTATTGTCCCGGCCGTCAGGGACCGCTCCGTAGTCCTCCACATTCACTTCCCGGGTGATTTTATTCATAAGCATTTCGTATTCGGTATCAAGCCGTTCTTTTAAAAGTGAGGTGACCATTCCTTCCGCCGTCACCCGGGCATCTGCGATCTCAAGATTATCATCCGTTGCGGAATGCTTAATAAAATTCTGCATCCTTGCTTTGAGATGCTCCAATTCAGAGGGCTGTGCAGGGCGAGACTGCAATGGGGCGTTTAAAGACGGATCAGGAAAGTTTTTAAATTGAACCATTCTAAAGACACCTCTTTCTTTTGATATAAGCGCCTGAGGCAGGGGACAGAAAAGAGTCGTGCGCCCTTTAAGCGCTTATTCTTCAAATTCTTTATTCAGAACGAAATTCCTTTTGAAACCAAGGTGAAATTTTAAAAAAGCTCTGTTGAAAGAGCGGATATAAAGCTTTGTATTATTGTAATTGAAGCTGTCATGTGAAAATGGAGGAAAAACTGATAGGAGGGGCCCTCATTTTAGGTTTATTCTCATTGGCTTCGCAGTGCTTCCTCTTCGGCTGCATATACACCAAAATCAACATTTTTATCAGTTAAATGGTATAATGGGGCACGGATTGGTCATCAATACGACTGAAATAGGGAAGCAAAAGGAGCAGCGAAAATGACTTTACAAATCAAAATTAAATATTCAGATGATACGCAAACGAGAATCAGTAAAATTGAACAGGGCGATTGGATTGATCTGCGGGCAGCTGAAGATATAACAATCAAAAAAGGTGAATTCAAACTTATCCCGCTTGGAGTTGCGATGGAACTGCCGGAAGGATATGAGGCCCATGTCGTTCCGCGTTCAAGTACATATAAGCATTTCGGTATCATTCAGACAAATTCAATGGGAGTCATTGATGAATCTTATAAAGGCGACAATGACTTCTGGTTTTTTCCTGCATTCGCGCTTCGGGATACCGACATTTCCAAGGGGGAGCGGATCTGCCAATTCAGAATCATGAAGAAAATGCCTGAAGTGGAGCTGATCGAAGTAGACAAGCTCGGGAACAATGACCGCGGCGGACTGGGATCAACAGGCACGAAATAAAACGAAAAAAGACTGCTTAACAGCAGTCTTTTTTTTATGGAAACAGCAGTTACATTCAATTTGTTTCGGGGATTCTTGAATTGGGAAATCATACGTCACGTTCGAATTTGACATCGAAATAACCGGCCGCTCCGTAACCGTCTATGCCGGAGCAAATATTTGAGCCGGACGCCAGCCCAGCTCAGCATATTGATAAAATGATTTCCCTACAGTCCTCACTCTCCTCCAAAACTGGAGAAGGGTTTCATTTTTATCATTTAAGCCTTCCGTCTCTTTGAACAGAAAGACTTTTTTAGGTTAAAGGATAGAAGTTGTTTTGATGTTTTTATTCTTCAAGATGAACGGAGGTTTTGTCCAACGTATATAATATTGTGACAAAAGTGTAAACAAAAGAAAGGATGATGTTATGGCAAAAAGGGTTAGAAGAATAGACCGTAAAGCAGCTGGCAAAGAGGCAGAGCAGAAGAAACCGTCCAAAGTCACCCTGTTCTGCCGTTCGCTTCAAAGGCTGAAGCATTTGTATTGTAACATAAACATACAAATGCCATCAATAACCAAAAAAGGAATTTTAGTTTTAATTTTACCGTTTTTGCTTCTGCCGTTCTTTCGGGCTGATGCCGCTTCAGATATTTACGGCAGTTTCGAGGAATTAAAGCTGAATGAAGATCCTTCCGATTTTTCCATTTCAACGCGAGAGCATGACCCTTCTGTCCTCATATTAGCTATACACGGCGGAGGCATAGAGCCGGGGACCAGTGAGTTAGCCAGAGAAATTGCCGAAAACCGGAGTTTATATTTATTTGAAGGGTTAAAATCAGCCGGTAATGCGGCTCTTCATTTGACAAGTTCGCATTTCGATGAACCTAAGGCCGTGCAAATGGTGAAAGAGCACTCTCATGTCATTTCATTGCACGGTTACGGCAGTGACGATAAAAAGATAAAAATCGGCGGTACAGACAGAGAACGGGCCGAACTTTTGACCGATGTGCTGAAACGGCACGGGTATCCTGCCGTTCTTCTTGGCATAAATGATAAATATGCAGGCGTCAGTCCGAACAACCTTGCCAATCAATCTTCATCCGGATTGAGTATTCAAATCGAAATGAGCACCGGCTTCAGAAAATCACTATTTGACACTTTTACGCTGAAAAGCAGAGCATCCACACAAAACGGGACCTTTTACCAATTCACAAAAACGATTTCTGATTTTATCAGTGACAAATATTAATAAGCACGCCTATTTTGTCGGCGGGGCTTTTTCTTTTGAAATTTATGAAACTTTAAGTTCTTAAGATCGTATACATAATTGACAGGATGAAAGAAAAGAGGTGGGCAAATGAAAGTGATGATCGGGTCTATCATTCTTCTTGTCATCATCGGATTCGGTTTATGGCTGATGCTTAGTCCAATCTTTAAACAAGTGGGAAGCGGAGCCAAAAAATTCAAAAAGTCATGGGAGGAAGAAGATCAGCATGAGCGAAAATAAGCGCGGAAACACAAAAAAAATTATCGGCGGTGTGATTATAGGTGCAGCCCTTTTAATTGCGGGCGTTACAGCGTCACTATTCATTGAAAAAATACCGAACGGTTATGTCGGGGTTGTATACTCACCGAATGGCGGGGTAAAATCCGACACATTGGACCAAGGCTGGCACTTAGTCGGATTATTTAATAAAGTAACGGAATATCCGGTGCGTATGCAGACAGTGAATAATGAAAATATAAAAGTGGCAACCTCAGACGGTAAAAATATAGAAATGGATATCGCTTACAACTATGTCGTGCAGCCTGATAAAGTAGTCGATCTGTTTAACAAATTCGGAGCGGTAGACGTTGAAACGATTGAAAATACATATTTAAAAACAAGGCTGTGGGATGCGGCGCGAAAATCAATCAGCAAATACTCGGTTATTGACACATACGGGCAAAAATCTGCAGAAGCCGCTGCTGATGTTCAAAAGAGATTTGCTGATGATATGAAGAGTCTTGGATTTTTAATTGATGATCTGACGCTTGGCGTACCGAAGCCGGATAAAGCCACACAGGAAGCTATCGATGCAAGGGTGAAGTCTTCACAGGAACTTGAACGGACACAAACTGAAATTAAAATAGCCGAAGCCGAAGCGAAAAAGAAAAAAATTGAAGCGGAAGGGATCGCTGATTATAACGAAATCATAAAGAAATCAATGTCCGATGAGATGATCAAATATAAATGGATTGAAAAATGGGACGGAAAAACGCCGAAAGCGACAGGCACAGACTCACTGCTGCAGCTGCCGCTGGACGATCAGAAGCAAAAATAAAATGAGAAGGAGGCGATTGCCTCCTTTTTATGTTTTTTCCTGAGGGTCTTTTTCCGGCACTAATTCTTCAGACGCCTCGGTTTGATAGCTCCATAGCGTGCTATCCGTCTCTGTTGTGTCCTGATAATCTTCGGGAAGTACATATTGCTGCAAATACCGGTGAAAAAATGCCTCAAAAACAGAAATGCAAAGTGCAGAGATAACCGATGCCGCGGCAGGAGAGACATTAAATCCGCCAATGTTCATAAGGAATATCCATAATATAATGAATGAAATTCCGAAATCAGCTGCAACGGCTGTGAAATTGCTTGTTCTCGGCAGAATCATGCAATCACCCGCAAAATAAGTGATTAAACTTAAGATCACTGTAATAAACAGAACGTTTAAAAAGGTTACTTGGTACATAAGATCCAGAACAATGTACAGTAAAGCAAGTGTGAGCGCCGTTTTAGAAGCGAAAGCAATTACGTGTTTCATTTGAACCACCTTCGTTATTTCGTTTAGTCTTCATTGTAAGCAATCCGCAAATTTTTAAACTGGTATATAGTGGTTATAAAGCATACGTTTTAATAAAATGTGAATAGACATCACAGGATTCACAAGTTAAAATATGTAAAAAGGGGGATGCAAATGAAAAAATACTGGATATGTATTGCTGTTTTTTTATTATGTTTTAGCGGAATACACTCAGCTAAAGCGGCTACCACTGAATTCGAATCAAAAACAAGCTTCACTTTGGAGGGAAATGCAAAAGAGTTTCATATTGAAAATCCGGGGGCTGTAGCTGCCGACGATTACTTTTTAGGATATAAGTTCACCATAATGAACAACTCTTCGTGCGGTTTAAGCATGAAACTCCAGCGGATGGCGCTGAACGGGAATTTTTATACATTAAGTTCTAAAAACTACAGCGGCAGCTGGTTAAACCTCAGTGCCCAGGATAAAAAATCAATTGATCCGTATCACAAATACAGAATTCTGGTTGAAAGTTCTTCAAACGTCTGTGGCCCCGTCTATATTAAAGGGTTTTACGGTGTAGAATATTATCATTTTGATTGAAAATAGATACTCGCTAAAGGCAGCGGGTTTTTTTATATTTAAATATAACTTATTGTACTATGTACTAAATATTCATATATAAATTTTAATGCACCCGCCCAAAGAAAACATAAACAAAAGTAAATTCATCACGAACAAATATACAAAGTTGAAAAATGAATGAAAAGTTTCTCGAGGGAAACATTATTAGTTGACTTCAAAAGTGTGATGTCGGATAATAAGAATGTAAGTTTTTCCTCCTTAGCAGATTCGTTTCTTAAGCCAGGGCGAATCTGCTTTTTTTATGCAAAAAAACCCCTCTGTAAGGGGTTTTTTACGATAAATGAAGTTTAATAGAATTAATGTACGGCTCTGAATACGCCGATAACTTTCCCCAAAATACTTACGTTTTGCAGGATAATCGGCTCCATCGTCGGATTTTCCGGCTGCAGCCGCACATAATTGTCTTCTTTATAGAAGCGCTTGACCGTCGCTTCATCATCTTCGGTCATAGCTACGACGATTTCTCCGTTATTGGCCGTGTTCTGCTGTTTGACAATGACGTAATCTTTGTCAAAAATGCCGGCGTCGATCATACTTTCTCCCATGATTTCTAACATAAAGACATGTTCGCCCGGAGGAACCATCCGGTCAGGAAGCGGAAAATACTCGTCGATATTTTCAACAGCCGTAATCGGAATACCCGCCGTCACTTTCCCGATGACCGGAACGTTTACGACCTGGCTTTTCGGAATTTGGACTTCTTCTTCATCCAATACCTCAATCGCCCTCGGTTTAGTTGGGTCCCGTCTGATCAGGCCTTTTGTCTCCAGCCGCGCCAAATGGCCGTGCACGGTTGAACTGGAAGCCAGTCCTACTGCTTCTCCTATCTCTCTTACAGAAGGCGGATATCCTTTCGTTTTTACCTCTTCTTTAATAAAACGCAGGATATCAAGCTGCCTTTTTGATAGCTTCGTCATATTTCGCACCTCAAAACGTCGATTTTAAGTAGATTATAGCATGATTTTCCTGACAGTACAAACATAGGTTCGAAAAAAACGATTGACAGAAACGTTTGTTCGTATATACTGAAAGGTATAAAAAGCGAACAAACATTCTTATCGGAGGTTGTTTACATGGCGAAAGAATCTATTATATTTGTCGGACTGTTTACTGCGATTTTAAGTGCCGCTATTTTACTTGTCTCATGTGCGGGAAATGATCAGTCCCTCAGCCAATATGTTAAAATAAAGGTTCAGGACGGCGATACACTCTGGTCACTTGCGGATCATGTAGCAGAAAAGAAACACATTAATAAAGAAGATTTCATTGAGTGGGTGACGGAGAATAATCATCTCCAAACTGCTGATATAAAGCCCGGAGACGAACTTATTCTTCCGGTTAAGAAAAAGCATCCGGCCGTATATCAGCTGGCCATTGTCAATTAGAGAGGAAAGAGAGAAATGAAGGCGCTCATTTATGCCCGCGTAAGCACAAACAAAGAACAGCAGCAAACGTCATTAAAAAGACAGGAAGAGGAGCTCAGTGAGATTGCTGCTGCAAACGGCATGGAAGTCGTGAAAGTCATTTCTGAGAAAGCCAGCGGTTACGAAATGGACCGCGACGGAGTATTTGAAATGCTTGATGAAATTAAAAAATCACATATTGACGCGATATTGGTGCAGGACGAAACGAGATTGGGAAGAGGAAACGCCAAGATTGCGCTTTTGCATTGCATTTACAGGGAGAACGTAAAAATATATACGACGGCTCATAAAGGTGAACTGGAGCTTTCCGAAGCTGATTCGATGGTACTCGAAATCGTCAGTATTGTTGAGGAATATCAAAGGAAAATTCACAATATGAAAATCCGGCGGGGAATGAAAAGAGCCGTGAAAAACGGCTACAAACCTGAACGGAATCTGAAAAACAGACATGAAAACAGCGGAAAAGAAAAAAAAGAGGTTCCGGTTTCGGAAATTATCAGGCTGAGAGCCAACAAGCTTACTTTTGCAGAAATCGCAGCGACCTTAAGGGGATTCGGCTACGATGTGTCCAAAGCCACGGTTCACCGGCGGTTTCAGGAATATACCGCAGACACAGAAGGCAGCTGACGCGCATCAGTTGTAAAAAAGACTGCGTTTTAGTAGTATATAATCAACACGCACCAAAGGAGCTTATTATGATTTCTAAAGAAAAAATCGCAAGAATTAACGAATTGGCTCAAAAAGCTAAATCAAACACGATAACGGATGAGGAAAAAGCTGAACAGCAAAAGCTTCGCCAGGAGTATTTGAAAGGATTCCGCTCCTCAATGAAAAATACGTTAAAGAGCGTAAAAGTGATTGATCCGGAAGGCAACGATGTCACGCCTGAAAAATTAAAAAGAGAACAACAGAAAAATAATCTTCATTAAACAGAAAGAATACGGCAATACGTATTCTTTTTTCGTATATACTAATATCAGGATGTGCTTTACGACAATTTTCAACAAGTTTATCTCAAATTTAAGCTGAAAGAGTTGAGAAAAAGTCAGCATCGCTTTATGATGAAAAGGTACAACAATAAGGAAGGGGATTATAATGGATACAATTGAAAAGAAATCAGTTGCCACCATTCGTACACTATCTATAGACGCAATTGAAAAAGCGAATTCCGGACATCCGGGCATGCCGATGGGAGCCGCTCCGATGGCATATACGCTGTGGACGAAATTTATGAATGTAAACCCGCAGAATCCGGGCTGGTTTAACCGCGACCGCTTTGTTTTATCAGCAGGCCACGGTTCAATGCTTTTATACAGCATGCTGCATTTAAGCGGATATGACCTCAGCATTGAAGACTTGAAACAGTTCCGTCAATGGGGAAGCAAAACACCGGGACATCCGGAGTTCGGGCATACAGCCGGAGTAGACGCTACGACCGGGCCGCTTGGACAGGGTATTGCAATGGCAGTGGGAATGGCAATTGCAGAACGCCATCTGGCTGAGACATATAACCGTGATTCATTCAACGTAGTTGATCATTATACATACAGTATTTGCGGAGACGGCGATTTAATGGAAGGCATTTCTTCCGAAGCCGCTTCTCTTGCAGGCCATCTTGAATTAGGCCGCCTGATCGTATTATACGATTCTAATGACATTTCCTTAGACGGCGATTTAGACCGTTCTTTCTCTGAAAATGTAAAGCAGCGTTTTGAAGCAATGAACTGGGAAGTTCTTTATGTTGAGGACGGAAACAACATCGCTGAATTGACGGCTGCAATTGAAAAAGCGCGCCAGAATGATAAAAAACCGACATTAATCGAAGTGAAAACCACGATCGGTTTCGGTTCTCCAAACCGCGCGGGCACATCCGGCGTTCACGGCGCTCCGTTAGGACAAGAAGAGAGCAAGCTGACAAAAGAAGCGTATGCTTGGACGTTTGAAGAAGATTTTTATGTTCCGGAAGAAGTATACGGGCATTTCAATCAAGCTGTAAAAGAAGCCGGCTCGAAAAAAGAACAGGAATGGAATGAGCTGTTCGCGGCTTATAAAGAAAAATATCCTGAGCTTGCTGAACAGCTGTCACTCGGCATGAAAGGCGAGCTTCCTAAAGACTGGGACCAGGAAGTTCCCGTTTATGAAAAAGGCAGCAGCCTTGCTTCCCGCGCATCTTCAGGTGAGGTGCTGAACGGGATCGCCAAGAAAATTCCTTTCTTTGTCGGGGGATCTGCTGACCTTGCGGGTTCAAATAAAACGACAATCAAAAATGGAGGAGACTTCACGGCCAAAGACTACGCCGGGAAAAACTTCTGGTTCGGTGTCCGTGAATTTGCGATGGGCGCTGCATTAAACGGAATGGCGCTTCACGGCGGCCTCCGCGTATTCGGCGGCACATTCTTTGTGTTCTCTGATTATTTAAGACCTGCCATTCGTCTGGCGTCATTGATGGGTCTTCCCGTCACTTATGTATTCACGCATGACAGTATTGCCGTAGGAGAGGACGGGCCGACTCACGAACCGATTGAGCAGCTTGCTTCTTTACGCGCACTTCCTAACCTTTCTGTGATCAGACCTGCTGACGGAAATGAAACCGCAGCTGCATGGAAGGTTGCCGTTCAAAGCCAAGATCATCCGACAGCTCTTGTATTGACACGCCAAAACCTGCCGACGATTGATCAGCAGGCTGAAGAAGCGTATGCGGGCGTGGAAAAAGGGGCTTATATCGTTTCCAAAGCCCAAACGGAATCACCGGCCGCTCTTCTTTTAGCGACAGGTTCTGAAGTCGGACTTGCGATCGAAGCTCAAGCGAAACTGGCTGAAGAAAACATTCACGTATCTGTAGTCAGCATGCCGAGCTGGGACCGCTTTGAAAAACAATCAGCAGAGTACAAAAACAGCGTGCTTCCTCCGAATGTGACGAAACGTCTTGCGATCGAAATGGGTTCAAGCTTCGGATGGGGTAAATTTACCGGTCTTGAAGGAGACGTTCTCGCAATTGACCGTTTCGGTGCTTCAGCTCCGGGAGAAACAATTATGAAAGAATACGGGTTTACTGCAGAAAACGTGGTTGACCGCGTGAAAAAACTTTTAAACAAATAACGAGACAAAAGAGGATGAGTCAAATCATCCTCTTTTTCCTGTTTATGCGACAAAAATAGAAGGGGCGGCGTAACAGTAATAGACAATTCTTTCTTTTCTCCTTTTGTATAATAGAAAACAATAACGAAGCGCTGTAAAAGGGGATGAGGAAATGGAACGTCATTACTATACGCACCTGATAAAGGATGAGTTTGCGAACCACTACTTCGGGCGGGAAACGGCTATGTTTGAGTTGTTTCGAGACTATCATTGGACAGACCTGACACCCCAGGAATATCAAATGACAGAAAAGCAAGTTCAATATATAACGGAACCGATTCCGGTGATACATATGCATCAGCGTCTCCAGCTGCATTTAAACCGAATGAGTTACAGCCGTTTGGATTCCATTTACCGGCTTACACTGCCCGGAGAAAAGGGCCGCGCCACCTTCATGATGAAAGACAGTTTAATTGAGATTGCGGCTTCGGGAGATTATGAGGCGGAAACGATTTTCTTTGAGATTCTGCGTAAAATCAGCCCCTGTTTTCTTGCAATGGATTTCAAGACACGGCGCTACGGGTGGTTAAATCCGGTCAGAGAAAGAAATTTTGTCTAAAAACGAGGAAAAAGAGATGTAAATGTTGTATAATAGCCTTTGGTTTAGTACACTTTAAACTAGACAACATGAAGGAGGAAATAAAATGACTTTATGGGTTGGCATCCTAGTGGGCGTTGTCGCATTGCTCATAGGTGTTGCACTCGGGTTTTTTATTGCTCGTAAATATATGATGAGCTATTTGAAAAAGAATCCGCCTATTAATGAACAAATGTTACGCATGATGATGATGCAAATGGGAATGAAACCTTCTCAAAAGAAAATTAATCAAATGATGAAAGCCATGAATAATCAAGCGAAATAATACGTACAGATTATTATATAGAGATACATGGTTATAAAATAAAAAACCCGGAGAGGGTTTTTTATTTTGGCGTCATGTTTCACCCCAACTGCCGGTGTGCAGTTCTTTTTGATATTGTATGAGAAGGTGGTCAAGCTCCTGGCTGAGTTCTATCGTAATGTTTGATGTCATTCCGTTTGTCATGACGATTTTAAGCAGCTCTGCCCGTTTTTTTTCAATTTCATTTAATAGATGCTCTCTAATCACAGGGATATATCCTTTCATACATAAATCTTTCACCTGAGTCGCTATTATTATATCCACATTTATACTGTTTTTCAAATAAGAAGGAGTATAATATCTCGATGTCAAATTAAATTATATAAGCTTTTTCTATAAAAAGTAATCCTTCTCGGGAAAGTGTTAAAAAAATGAAATGATTTTGTCATAACTCGAAGGGAGTGTGTCATCGTGAGTTTTAATTACTTTCTGACGTTTGGGGCCGGATTTCTGTCTTTCATTTCTCCATGCTGTCTGCCGTTGTACCCCGCCTTTTTATCTTACATAACTGGTGTCAGTATGGACGAGGTGAAAACAGAAAAGGTGATGCTGCAAAAGCGTGGCCTCGTGCATACACTTTGTTTTTTGCTTGGTTTCTCCGTGATTTTTATCGCATTGGGATATGGAACTTCGTTTATCGGCAGTTTTTTTACCCAATATCATGAAGCGATCCGCCAGTTTGGCGCTATCATGCTGATCCTTTTCGGGCTGATTACTGCCGGTGTGTTTCAGCCGAAATTCATGATGAAAGAGCGGCGCATTCACTTTAAGCGCCGTCCGGAGGGGTTTATCGGTTCGGTTCTGATCGGTCTTGCGTTTGCAGCCGGCTGGTCGCCGTGCAGCGGGCCCATTTTAGGAGCCGTGTTTTCGCTGGCCAATACAAATCCTTCTTCAGCAGTGCCGTATATGTTTTTATATGTTCTCGGATTTGCGATTCCTTTTCTTGTTCTTTCATTTTTTATTACCAGAATGAATTGGATTCGCAAGCATCAGCTGCTTATCATGAAAATCGGCGGCATTCTTATGATTCTGATCGGAGTTATGCTGTTTTTTAACTGGATGAGCTACATTCTGATCGTTCTGTCAAATCTTTTCGGAGGATTTACGGGTCTGTAACGGATTAATAACTTTTGAACTATTATATACCCTTTTGTTTTTGGTACAATAAGACTAGTTAATGTTAAATATGTGGAGGGGAATATGACACGAGTTTTAGTTGTAGATGACGCCAAGTTCATGAGGGTGAAAATCAGAGAGATTCTGGAATCGGCGAATTACACAGTGGCCGGGGAAGCGGCTGACGGTGAGGAAGCTCTGGCAGTATATCAAAAAATCCGTCCCGACCTGGTGACTATGGATATTACCATGCCGGTCAAAAACGGTATACAGGCGCTGCAGGATATTTTAGCTTTTGACCCGAAAGCCCGGATCATCATGTGCACCGCCATGCGGCAGCAGCGGATCGTTCTGGAAGCGATTGAATTAGGCGCTAAAGACTTTATCGTTAAACCGTTTGAAGCATCTAAAGTGCTGGAGGCCGTAGGCCGGGTAACGGGAACGTAAACGTGTTCTCTTTTCAAATTGGTTTTTTTTATGTTTTTGGAGTATAGTATATAGTATCAAACTCCGTGCAAGCAAAGGAATGATAAAGATGATGATTATAATTTCATCCGTTATTGCAGCGGCCATGGCAATTTCCGTGATGATCGTCAGGATTAAATCCTCCGACAAGCCCGCTTCACCTAAAAAAATAATTCTCCCGCCGATTTTCATGAGTACGGGAGCGCTTATGTTCCTTTTTCCGATTTTCAGAGTGACGGGCGAAGAATTTTTGGAGGCCATTACGCTGGGCGTGATCTTCTCTATTTTTCTGATTAAAACATCTAAATTTGAGATTAAAAATAATGAAATCTATTTAAAACGGTCAAAAGCGTTTGTGTTTATCCTGATTGGTCTCTTGGTTATCAGAATCGCTATGAAATCCATTTTGAGCACGACGGTTGATTACGGAGCTTTAAGCGGAATGTTTTGGATTCTGGCTTTCGGAATGATTGTCCCGTGGCGCATCGCGATGTTTTTGTCTTACCGCAAACTTTCGAATGAACTGAAGACCGCTGATATTCAGATGAATTAAAACCTTTCCGTGCGCCGGAAAGGTTTTTTATTTGAGCAGGGCTTGATAAGGAGTAAGATCAATCTGTTTTTCACGGAGATGCTTTTTTAAAAATTGATGATCACGCTTAGGAGTGGCCAGTATGTAACCCCTGATGATTAAATCACGGTTTATTTGTTCAGCTTCCTCCGCTAAGGAAAGTTCACCGATTTTTCCGGCGATTTTCGCTTTGGCTACATCCCGAAAGAGCTCCGGCACGGGGGCGACCAATTCATCCAAAAACGCCTTGTCACCCTCATTCCATAAGTGCCTGCTTTTTTCAATATAATAGTCCTGCCAATCCAGTTCTGACCGGCCGTCTTCTTTCGGTAAGCGTTTTAAAAATTTTCGAAACATAAAAAACCCGCCGATAGACAGCAATCCGATCATCACGATGACCCAAAATAAAATAAACCACATAAACCAGCCTTCCAGCATTGTTCTATCTCCTCCTTACTTTAACCATATTGTAAACGAAGACAGAATAGAAGAACACATGAAAAAAAGAATAGAAAAAATGATAGATGTCCAGTCATTCCGGTTGGTAGAACATATTCTATCGTATAGTGATTCTGCTATTTGGCCATGGGAGATTCACTTTGAGGGTATATGACTGATATGACCGGACAAAAAAGCCGCTTCCATTGAGGGATGAAAGCGGCTTTTTTATGTTATAGAGGAAATTGAAAGGAAAAAGAGGCAGGAGTCTCATTTGGCTCCTTGTTCATGGAGACGGTCAGAATATGGTTGGTGAAATCAGTGAAAATATGTTTGTCATTCAGATAAAAAGGAAGCATCATTTGTTTGTTTAACGTCCGTTCAAGCGTTTTAACAGAGAGCATAAATTCATTCCCCGAAAGAGTGACGGTTATCGCTTGCACCTGCTTCAGCGCCGTCAGGTCGGCTTCAATGATATATTGACGGCTTGTTTCATATAGATCGATCGGCAGCGTCTCGTCATACCAAGCATACGGGTCCTCGTAAAACTGCCGCAGCCATTCTTCCGTATCATCAAATTCTTCAGCGTTTTTTGAGTGATTCATGGAAGCATCCCTCCATATTAAAAAGCCTTGCTATAACGTATGCAGAAGCTTTGAATGGGTGAATGGCACAAAAAAACAGACACGGGGTCTGTTTTACATATCGTGGCTTGTATTATGTTTTTGTCTTGTATGGTTGCGGTTTTTCACTTTTTTGCTTCCGCTCAGCGGTTCCGGCTGGCCGGGGTTATGGCCCTTCGGAGCATTTTTATGCATATCTTTACTCGTATTTTTATTTGTCATGTTAAAGCCTCCTTTTTAAGGTGTTCCGGCTATTGGTTTGTTTTTCTTTTTTTATTGTTCTGCCGTTCTTCTTCCGTCAGGACGAGCTGGTCATTTTCTATATAACCCGCGCCTTTGCCTTGGCTTTTCGCATCATTCATGCCGTTAATGACATGATTGGCTTTCCGTTTTACCATGATCATCACCTCAACATTAATATGGCTCTTTACAGCCCGTTGTATGAGGCGGAAAATCGGACAAAATTTACCGAAAATCATGCTGATAAGACGATCTTATTGTATTTAATAAAAACATTGATATTTACTTATGTATGATTTTATACTAAGATGAAATTGTGAGAAAATTGTGATGGAATGTGAACATTCATCTAAAGAACGATCTTGATCATTGAAGGGGGATTTTGGGAAATGACAAATCAGCAAAAAGTCGCAACACAAGACGTTTTCCAAGCAAGGAAAACATTTTCTTCAAATGGGAAAACATACAACTACTATTCATTAAAAGCATTGGAAGACGCAGGGGTCGGCAATGTTTCAAAACTTCCTTATTCTATTAAGGTTCTTTTGGAATCCGTTTTGCGTCAGGTAGACGGACGCGTCATTACAAAAGAACATGTTGAAAATTTAGCAAGATGGGGTACTGCTGAATTAAAAGATATCGATGTGCCGTTTAAACCGTCAAGGGTTATTCTACAGGACTTTACCGGCGTTCCGGCCGTAGTTGACCTGGCATCTTTAAGAAAAGCCATGGCCTCTGTCGGCGGAGACCCTGATAAAATCAATCCTGAAATTCCGGTTGACCTGGTCATTGACCACTCCGTTCAAGTCGACAAAGCCGGTACGGAAGACGCGTTAGCCATTAATATGGACTTAGAATTCGAAAGAAATGCAGAACGTTATAAATTTTTAAGCTGGGCAAAGAAAGCGTTTAACAATTATCAGGCCGTTCCGCCTGCAACAGGTATCGTTCACCAGGTAAACCTTGAGTTTTTGGCAAGTGTCGTTCATACGAAAGAGGAAGACGGAGAACTTGTGACATATCCTGATACATTGGTGGGAACAGATTCCCATACAACAATGATTAACGGAATCGGCGTCCTCGGCTGGGGTGTCGGCGGTATTGAGGCGGAAGCGGGAATGCTCGGCCAGCCTTCATATTTCCCTGTTCCTGAGGTCATCGGCGCGAAACTTGTCGGAAAATTGCCTAACGGAACGACGGCGACTGACTTGGCGCTGAAAGTCACTCAAGTGCTGCGCGAAAAAGGCGTAGTCAATAAATTTGTTGAATTCTTCGGTCCTGGTGTTGCCGAGCTTCCGCTTGCGGATCGTGCGACTATTGCCAATATGGCGCCGGAATACGGAGCGACTTGCGGATTCTTCCCGGTTGACGAGGAAGCACTTTCTTACCTGCGTCTGACCGGCCGTGAAGAAGAGCAGATCGATATTGTGGAAGCATACTGCCGCAACAACGGTTTATTCTATACGCCTGACGCGGAAGAGCCGATTTTTACAGACGTTGTGGAAATTGATCTGTCAAAAATTGAAGCGAACCTTTCAGGACCGAAACGTCCGCAGGATTTAATCCCGCTTTCCGTTATGCAGGAAACGTTTAAAAAACATCTAGTCAGCCCGGCCGGCAACCAAGGATTCGGAGCGGATGCTGCTGAAGAGAACAAAGAAATTTCATTTAAACTTAACAGCGGCGAAGATGCGGTTATGAAAACAGGGGCGATTGCAATCGCCGCTATTACAAGCTGTACGAATACATCAAACCCTTATGTATTAATCGGTGCCGGATTGGTAGCCAAGAAAGCGGTAGAATTAGGCTTGAAAGTGCCGAATTATGTTAAAACATCACTTGCACCGGGGTCTAAGGTTGTTACTGGATACTTAGTCAACTCAGGCCTGCTTCCTTACATGAAGGAGCTCGGCTTTAACCTCGTAGGGTATGGCTGTACGACATGTATCGGGAACTCCGGCCCGCTTTCTCCAGAGATTGAAGAAGCGGTTGCTAAAAATGATCTCTTGATCACTTCTGTCTTGTCAGGTAACAGAAACTTTGAAGGCCGGATCCATCCGCTTGTCAAAGGAAACTACCTTGCGTCACCTCCGCTTGTTGTCGCATACGCATTAGCAGGCACTGTGAATATCAACCTGAAAACGGATCCGATCGGTGTCGGAAATGATGGACAAAATGTTTATTTCGATGACATCTGGCCGTCCATGGATGAAATCAATTCTCTCGTCAAACAGACTGTTACGCCGGAATTATTCCGCAAAGAGTATGAAACGGTATTTGACGACAACCAGCGCTGGAACGAAATCGAAACGACGGATGAAGCGCTGTACAAGTGGGATCAGGATTCCACTTACATTCAAAACCCGCCGTTCTTTGAGGAAATGTCTGTAGAGCCGGGAAAAGTTGAGCCTTTAAGAGGACTTCGCGTTGTCGGCAAATTCGGCGATTCTGTGACGACTGACCACATTTCTCCGGCCGGAGCGATCGGAAAAGACACACCGGCGGGCAAATACCTGCAGGAAAAAGGCGTTTCTCCTCGTGACTTTAACTCTTACGGCTCACGCCGCGGAAACCATGAAGTCATGATGAGAGGAACATTCGCCAATATCCGCATTAAAAACCAAATCGCACCGGGTACAGAAGGCGGATACACAACACATTGGCCTACCGGGAAAGTGACATCTATTTATGATGCCTGCATGCGGTATAAAGAAGATAAAACGGGTCTTGTCGTCCTGGCCGGAAAAGATTACGGAATGGGCTCTTCACGTGACTGGGCTGCAAAAGGAACAAACCTGCTCGGCATCAGAACAGTCATTGCCGAAAGCTTTGAAAGAATTCACAGAAGCAACCTCGTCTTCATGGGTGTGCTGCCGCTTCAGTTCAAACAGGGTGAAAACGCGGATACACTCGGCTTAACCGGTAAGGAAGTCATCGAGGTGGATGTTGATGAATCTGTACGTCCGCGCGACTTGCTGACTGTCAGAGCAATCAGTGAAGACGGTACGGTAAAAACATTTGAAGTTGTTGTCCGTTTTGACAGTGAAGTGGAAATTGATTACTATCGCCACGGCGGCATTTTACAAATGGTGCTTCGCGATAAAATGAAACAGTAGCAGAATGAACAAAGGAGAGAAAGCAGTCTGCTTTCTCTCTTTTTATGCGGGAGGCCTCAAGATGCTTGCGAAATGGCTGGGCGGAATATTACTTATCGGGTTGTTAGTGTATGCGGGCTGGAACATTTATTCTGTACAAAAAAGTCCGAAAGAAGGGACAGAAGAAGGGATGAAAGCCCCTGACTTTACACTTGATACATTGTCAGGAAAAAGTATCTCCCTTTCTGATTATAAAGGAAAAAAAGTGCTCCTCAATTTCTGGGCGACGTGGTGCAAGCCGTGCCGAATGGAAATGCCCGATATGCAGGAGCTGCAGAAAGAATATCCTGATATTGCGGTAGCAGCCGTTAATTTTACATCCTCTGAAAAAAATATACAGGCTGTGAAATCATTTGCTGATCATTATCAGCTGACCTTTCCTATTCTGATTGACAAAAGCGGAATTAACGGAGATTTCAACGTGCTTTCTTATCCGACAACATACATATTAGACGAAAAAGGAACCATTCAGCACATTCGCGTAGGCACGATGACAAAAAAAGAAATGAAAGAAAAACTGGATCTCAAATAGAGGTTCAGTTTTTTTATTGTGAAGGGCTTAGGTTTTGAAAAATTGGAAAAAATGAATGAAAACACGGAGGTGAGAAGATTGAAAAAAATGCGAAAACGTTCTTTTCATGAATTGGTTATGGAAAATAAACGTGAGCTGATGACCAATACGGAATATTTGAATCAGCTTGAAGAAAAGCTGGAGCAGCGTTTCAAACAAAAATAACCTTTAATTTGCAGTCATGTTTGCACCTCCTTTTGCAAAATATACTCTTAAGGAGGGATGAACATGGGCATAAACAAGAAAGACGGCCAACCGCAATACGCTCCGAGCCACTTAGGGACAAAACCCGTTAAATATAAACGCAACAAAGGGGAAAAGTTTCATGACAAGTCAAACGGACATCCGATTGTCATGCAGACGAAAGGCGAATAACATCATCAAAGGAGAGCAGACATTATGACAAACAATTATCAAAAACCGAATCCGGATGACCGTTCCGATAACGTTGAAAAGCTGCAGGATATGGTGCAGAATACAATTGAAAATATAGAAGAAGCCAAAGAATCAATGGAATTTGCGACAGATGAGGAAAAACAGCGCATTCAAGAGAAGAATGCCAGACGCAATGAGAGCATTGAATCGTTCCGCAGTGAAATCCAGGATGAATCGGCTGCAAGAGAAAACGGCTATCAATCATAATAAAAACCAGGGAAACCTGGTTTTTTTCTCTTTCCGGCTCGTTGTGATAAAATGGGGCTAATCTGATAATAAGGGAGCAGAGAACGTTGCATGTGTCAAAAAAAGAAATAGAAGTGCGTTATGCGGAAACAGATCAAATGGGCATCGTCTATCATGCCAATTACTTAGTCTGGATGGAGGTCGGCAGAACGGCGCTGATTAAGGAACTCGGATTCCTTTACAAGGATATGGAAGACAGAGGAGTGCTGTCCCCTGTATTGGATATCAGCATTTCTTATAAAAAGCCGCTCCGCTACGGAGAAACGGCTGTCGTACATACTTGGATTGAAGAATATAACGGATTTAAAACCGTTTACGGCTACCACATCTATAATCCGGATCAAGAACTTGCCATCAAAGCGACATCCTCTCATATATGCGTTGATAAAGAGAGCTTCAAACCGATTCAGTTTCGCAAGGCTTTTCCTGATTGGCATGCCGCTTACGAAAAGGCAAAAAAATAAGGAGCGGCTGCAGTTATGGCATTTGGAATTACGCGTAAGGAACTGGAAAGATGGAAGCGGGATGTATCGGAAGGGAAAATCGCTTTTTTAACGCATTACTGGCTGGACGACCGCTTTCCGGAGGCTAAGACCGTGACGAAGGCCGGTTCAAGCGATCTCAATAAACTGATCAGATGGGGAGCGGAGTACGGGCTGAAGCCGGAGTGGATTCACCATAAAAATGAATTTCCCCACTTTGACCTGCTCGGTGATACGCAAAGAAGCATATTAGAAAAAGAACATCTCACTGATCATCTCAAAAGGTTCAGGCTGTAAAAAAAAAGAACGCATCCGCTGCGTTCTTTTTTTCTTACACGTAATCAAATACCGGCTCTTCTGCCTGATCTGAATATGTGACTGACAAATCGTGATTATCAAAGTACCATAAGTCGCTTTCTTCAATAAAAAAGGTAATGCCTTCAACTTCCGTGCTGGTGCCGATGTTCATCGGCCGGTCTTTTAAAATGCCGAGAGAAAAGCCTTTCTGAACGTTGCTGCATCCCCCGTAACGGACAAAGAAACGGACATGGTCGCCTGTTTCCAGATCGAGCTCTTCTTTGTACCAATCCAGCGCGCCTTTCGTTACTTTCATGTTCATCCGGAACACTCCCTTTTTGTTTCTCATATAAAGAAATTATCTCTATTATAAACGCATATGGCATTTTGATGTCAAAATTGAAGTTTCATCAAAACCATTTGATCTTCGGTTCTGTTTTGTTTATAATCCGTTTGATGTTTGCCCTGTGTCTGTAGATAACAAACGCGGTCAAGAGCGTCACTACGACTAATAAATAAGGGTCTTTTACAAACAGACAGTAAATAATCGTATAAATCCCTGTTAACATTGAAGACAGAGAAACAAATTTCGTAAGGAATAAAAATACGAAAAATACTGCAACCATCGTAACGAATAACAGCGGAGCATAAAACAGCAGGACGCCCCCTGATGTGGCTACGGCTTTGCCTCCCTTAAACTTTGCGAACACGGGGAATACATGGCCGATTACTGCTGCCACCCCTGCGAGAAGAGGATGAATGGGGACGTGCAGTAAATATGGGAGCGCCGCGGCCAGGGTGCCTTTTAAAATATCGGCTGCGATGACAACAGATCCCGCTTTAACGCCAAGCGTGCGAAAAGCATTTGTAGCGCCCAAATTGCCGCTTCCGTGTTCTCTAATATCGATCCCTTTCGCAAGTTTGCCTACGATTAAACCTGACGGGATGCTGCCTATTACATAGGCCAAAATAATCAATAAAGCAATCAACATCTACATTTCTCCTTTTCAATGTCCCTTCACTCTATTTTAACACGAGTTGTTACCGTCTGATGACAAGTTTTTTGAGAATTAAGCTGACAAAGCGCTTTTTTTGATTCCGGCGAAGCGGTCATGTACAATATATCAAAAGGAGATGGTAAAGATGCAAAATCCTTCAAAATCAGAGATTAAAGAAATTCTGGATCGGAGCAAACGGATCGCAGTCGTCGGGCTGTCAGACCGTCCCGACCGGACTTCTTACATGGTTTCCAAAGCGATGCAGGATGAAGGGTATGAAATTATTCCCGTCAATCCAACGATTGATGAGGCGCTTGGCGTTAAAGCCGTCGCTTCATTAAAAGACGTGGAGGGACCGATTGATATCGTGAATGTGTTCAGACGCTCTGAGCAGCTTCCCGGCGTCGCTGAAGAATTTTTACAGACGGACGCTCCCGTTTTTTGGGCGCAGCAGGGCCTTGCAAATGAAGAAGCGTATCGCATGATTACAGACAAAGGACGGACGGCTGTTATGGATTTATGTATAAAAGTCGCCCGCGCTGTTATAAAATAGGAACAAAAAAAGCAAAAATCCTTGGCAAATCAGGGGTTTTTGCTTTTTTATTGAAAGAATACTCTTTGCGTATGATGATGAAACAGATACAATAAAGCATGAACAGCTTTTTTAGAAACCCCTTTATACAGGGGTTTACAGTCTGTTTGCGATGGCCCGCATAAAGCTATATAATAGAAAGCGAACTCATGTTCTTATTCGCCGAAAAGGGCACCAAAAAGATGAAAAGCCGTTCGAATGTATGTCTTGCGGCCTAAAAAACGAGCCATTCGCTTAAATATGTTGCGAAATCAAGCATATTGGTTATAATTGTGAGTCCGAGGAGAATTGGACCGAAGCTTGCGCATACTGAAAAACAAAGACATGAAAACATTTAAAAAAGAGAATGATTAAGAGCAGGTTTTTTGAAAGGGGTTTGTACGTTTGGCTAGAAAACAGCAATTTGATTACAACGAAGATGCCATACAGGTGCTTGAAGGCCTGGAAGCCGTCAGAAAACGACCGGGAATGTACATTGGTTCGACGGACGCACGCGGCCTGCACCATCTGGTATATGAGATCGTCGACAATTCCGTCGATGAAGTTCTTGCCGGCTACGGAGATCATATTATCGTAACGATACATAAGGACAACAGCATCTCCGTACAAGACAGAGGACGCGGAATGCCGACCGGGATGCATAAGCTCGGAAAGCCGACGCCGGAAGTTATTTTCACCGTGCTGCATGCCGGGGGGAAATTCGGACAGGGCGGCTATAAAACAAGCGGCGGTCTGCATGGTGTCGGCGCATCTGTCGTAAACGCATTATCGGAGTGGCTGACAGTTACTATTGAGCGTGACGGATATGTTTATAAACAGCGGTTTGAAAACGGCGGCAAGCCCGTGACTTCACTTGAAAAAATCGGAACGACCAAAAAAACGGGAACGCTTACCCATTTTAAACCTGATCCGTCAATGTTCAGCGCAACGGTTTATAATTTTGACACGCTGTCAGAACGTCTGCGCGAATCGGCTTTCTTGTTAAAAGGCTTGAAAATAGAATTAATTGATGAACGGAACGGCGTAAAAGAAGTATTTTATTATGAGAACGGAATTGAAGCGTTTGTCGCTTATCTAAACGAGGAAAAAGACGCTTTATGCGAAGTGGTTTCCTTTGAAGGCGAGCATCATGACATTGAAGTCGATTTCGCGTTTCAGTTTAATGACGGGTATTCAGAAAATATGCTGTCATTCGTTAATAACGTCAGAACAAAGGACGGCGGCACCCACGAATCAGGAGCCAAAACGGCAATGACAAGAGCGTTTAACGAGTATGCGCGAAAGGTAGCCCTTTTAAAAGAGAAAGACAAGAACCTTGAAGGCGCCGATATCAGGGAAGGTTTGTCCGCAATCATTTCCGTGCGTATCCCGGAGGAACTGCTGCAATTTGAAGGCCAGACGAAAGGGAAGCTTGGAACAAGTGAGGCGAGATCCGCCGCGGATGCCGTCATTTCCGAGAATCTTGCTTATTTCCTGGAAGAAAACCGCGATACAGCAACCCTGCTTGTCAAAAAAGCGATTAAAGCAAGCCAGGCCCGTGAAGCGGCCCGTAAAGCGAGAGAAGAAGCGAGAAGCGGCAAAAAACGCAAAAAATCAGAAGCGACGCTGAGCGGAAAACTCACACCGGCCGGTTCCAGAAATCCGGCGAAGAATGAATTGTATCTTGTGGAGGGAGACTCTGCGGGAGGTTCTGCAAAACAGGGAAGAGACCGGAAATTCCAAGCCGTGCTGCCCCTTCGCGGAAAGGTCATCAACACAGAGAAAGCAAAGCTTGCAGACATCTTCAAAAATGAAGAAATCAATACGATTATTCATGCGATCGGAGGCGGTGTCGGCGCAGATTTTGAGATAGACGACATCAATTATGACAAGATCATCATCATGACGGACGCGGATACCGACGGCGCGCACATTCAAGTCTTGCTGTTAACGTTTTTCTACCGCTATATGAAACCTTTAATCGAGCACGGAAAAGTCTTCATCGCCCTTCCGCCTCTTTACAAAGTGAGCAAAGGAAGCGGTAAGAAAGAGATTATTGAATATGCTTGGTCCGACGAAGAAATGGACGGCGTTTTAAAGAAAGTCGGCAAAGGGTATACCATCCAGCGCTATAAAGGTCTGGGAGAAATGAACGCAGACCAGCTCTGGGAAACGACGATGAATCCCGAATCGCGAACGCTCGTCAGAGTCAAGATCGACGATGCGGCACGGGTAGAGCGCCGTGTAACGACATTAATGGGAGACAAAGTAGAACCGAGAAGAAAATGGATTGAAAAAAATGTTGCCTTCGGATTAGATGAGGAAAGCAATATTTTAGAAAATGAAAACTTGTCGGTCGCTGAGGAGGTTTAATAGTGGCACAGCCAGAATTATTTCATGATTTACCGTTAGAAGAAGTAATCGGCGACCGTTTCGGACGCTATAGTAAATACATTATTCAAGACAGGGCGCTGCCTGATGCTCGTGACGGTTTAAAGCCGGTGCAGCGGAGAATTTTATACGCCATGCACGCAGACGGAAATACTTTCGATAAAAATTTCCGTAAAGCGGCGAAAACGGTCGGAAACGTTATCGGTAATTATCATCCGCACGGTGACAGCTCCGTTTATGAAGCGATGGTGCGGATGAGCCAGGATTGGAAAGTGCGGAATGTCCTGATTGAGATGCACGGCAACAATGGAAGCATTGACGGTGATCCGCCGGCTGCCATGCGTTATACGGAAGCGAGATTATCTTCTATCGCATCAGAGCTTTTGCGTGACATTGATAAAAATACGGTTGAATTCGTTCCGAACTTTGATGACACTAGTAAAGAACCGGTTGTTTTGCCCGCCATGTTCCCTAACTTGCTTGTCAACGGATCAACCGGGATTTCAGCGGGCTATGCGACTGATATTCCCCCTCATCATCTGGGTGAGGTCATTGATGCCGTCATTAAACGGATTGAATCTCCGGATTGCACCGTCGATGACTTGATGCAGGTGATTAAAGGGCCTGACTTTCCGACAGGAGGCATTATTCAAGGAGTCGACGGCATTCGGAAGGCTTATGAAACCGGGAAAGGCAAAATTATTATCCGCGGCAAGGCTGAAGTGGAATCCGTAAGAGGCGGACGGGAGCAGATCGTCATTACAGAAATTCCGTTTGAAGTAAACAAAGCCAATCTCGTAAAGAAAATGGATGAATACCGCATAGACAAAAAAGTCGAAGGCATTTCTGAAGTCCGGGATGAAACTGACCGCACGGGGCTTCGGGTGGTCGTTGAGTTAAAGAAAGAAGCCGATGCAAAAGGCATTTTGAATTTCTTATATAAAAACACTGATCTGCAGACAACTTATAACTTTAATATGGTCGCCATACATAACCGCCGGCCGATGCTGATGAGTCTTACGGCCATCCTGGATGCGTATATTTCCCACCAGAAGGAAGTGGTGACAAACCGCTCCGTCTTTGAATTGCAAAAAGCAAAAGAGCGGCACCACATCGTTGAAGGACTGATGAAGGCACTGTCTGTGTTAGATGAGGTCATAGCCGTCATCCGGGCAAGCAGCGACAAGAAAGATGCGAAACAAAACGTAATGTCTAAATTCACATTTACGGAGCCGCAGGCCGAAGCGATCGTATCCTTGCAGCTGTATCGTCTGACAAACACGGATATTACGGCGCTAAAAGAGGAAGCGGAAGAGCTCAGCAAGAAAATTCAGGAGCTCGAAGCCATTTTAAGTCATGATAAAAAGCTGTTAAAAGTCATTACAAGCAGCCTGAAAAAATTGAAAAAGACCTATGCTGACAGCAGACGGTCTGTCATTGAAGAAAAGATTGAGGAAATTAAAATCAATCTTGAAGTCATGGTAGCCTCTGAGGACGTATATGTGACAGTCACAAAAGACGGCTATGTAAAACGAACAAGTCAGCGGTCATTTGCCGCTTCTAACGGCCAGGATTTCGGTATGAAGGATACTGACAGGCTGATTCACCAATTTGAAATGAATACAACGGATGTTCTCCTGCTCTTTACCAATAAGGGAAGCTATGTTTATTGTCCGGTTCACCAGCTTCCCGATATCAGGTGGAAAGACATGGGGCAGCACGTAACGAACATCATCACGATTGACCGTGATGAAACCATCGTGAAAGCTATACCGGTAAAAGAATTTGATCCATCTTCATATTTATTGTTTATGACGAAAAACGGCATGGTGAAGAGAACTGAAATGACGCATTACAAAGCGCAGCGTTACTCGAAAGCGCTTGTTGCCCTTAACCTTAAAGGGGACGACGAGCTGATTGATGTTCATGTCACAGACGGCGGCAGCCAGCTGTTTATCGCCACCCGCCTCGGGTACGGTTTATGGTTCGGTGAAGATGAAGTAAATGTAGTCGGTGCCCGTGCGGCCGGCGTAAAGGGCATAAATGTAAAAGACGGTGATACCGTCGTATCAGGACAAATCCTGCATGAGACAGATTCGCTTGTCCTTGTCACACAGCGGGGAGCAATCAAGCGGATGAACCTATCTGAATTCGAAAAAACATCCAGGGCGAAGCGCGGTGTCATCATGCTGCGTGAGCTTAAAAAGAACCCGCATCGCGCAGTCGGCGTATTCGCGTGCGCTTTAGCCGACATGATCGCTGCGGAAACAGAAAAAGGCGAGAGAATTGAAATCGCCGTGAAGTCCTTGCGGGCGAATGACCGATACAGCAACGGCTCCTTCTTTACCGATGAAGATGAGACAGGGCCGGTAACAGATGTATGGCGTATCCCCGCGTCTGATGTTTAAGAGTAAAAATAAAATAAAAAAACCTCCGCTCATTGAGCGGAGGTTTTACTATTTAGCTTTCATGGCTGCCGAATAAGTCAGTGATAGCGTGAATGACTTCGATTCCCTGCCATACAAATAAATTCAATGCAGTGAATGAAAATAACCCTAAAATCACCATTCGTAAGATAAACAACATGTTTAACAACCTCCTCATTTTATGTTACATAGATAGGCGATGTTGAACATGAAGCTCATCGAAATAAGAGGACTGATAAAATTTAGCGATTAAAAAGCTTTTCTTTCGCTGTCTTCTCCGGGAAGCGGGGCGTCTCCTGTCTGATATCACGATCAGTGAGACAGAAGCGGCAAAAAGCGCCGTCAAGATATATGAGCCCGTCAGCGATTTTTTCTCATCATCAGCATTTTGGCCGGCCTTCATTTCGTGCATTTCCTGCTGGTCGGCTACCGCTTTAAAATGATGAGCAGTATCAAACGCATGGGGAATGGAGAGCAAATGAAAGCTTGCAATCGCTAAAAATAAAATAGAAGCTTTTAAAAACAAGATTTTTTTCAAATGTTCTCCCCCCTTCATAAGTCTGAATATTTTTATTATAATACCCTAATTTAAATGTAAAGTAAACATATTTATTAAATTTAAAAAAATATTATCCTGGTTAAGTATATACCATTCCATCCATCTTTTCATCTCTTTTTTCTTAAAGACCTATTTGTTATGATATGCACGCATTCCTTATGACGTGACAACATTTTTCAGGCTGTAAGATAAAAAACGGGGCATGACAGCAAAAGACGTGATGAAGAAACCGAAACATTTTCTTAAAAAAACTTCTCAACCACTGTTGTTGTGATATAATAATACTCGTTGTGTTAAAAGATCTAACATATGCAGCAAAAATGACAGTAAAAGATATGTAAAAGGGAGGTTAAACATGGAGGCTTTCATCAGTGAAATCATAAATGTTCCAAATGATTTTATTTGGAAGTATCTTGTTTATATTTTAGTCGGGATCGGATTGTACTTTACGTTCCGTTTTCGCTTTATTCAATTCCAATACTTTATTGAAATGTTCAGAATCGTCGGGGAGAAGCCGCAAGGGAATAAAGGAGTGTCTTCAATGCAGGCATTCTTTATCTCAGCCGCTTCTCGTGTCGGAACCGGAAACTTGACCGGCGTCGCGCTGGCGATTGCAACAGGCGGTCCCGGCGCAGTATTTTGGATGTGGATCGTAGCGATTGTCGGTATGGCTTCCAGCTTTGTGGAAAGCACCTTGGCGCAGCTGTATAAAGTGCGTTCCGGTGACGAATTCCGCGGCGGTCCGGCATATTACATGGCTAAGGGACTGGGCGCCCGCTGGCTCGGTATTTTATTCGCCGTATTGATTACCGTTTCTTTCGGACTTATCTTTAACGCCGTGCAGTCAAATACGATTTCTGTCGCGTTTGACGAAGCATTCCATGTGAATAAAACAGTTATCGCAATCATTTTAGCTGTATTAACGGCTTTCATTATATTCGGCGGTCTGAAACGTGTTGTTTCCGTTTCGCAATTAATCGTTCCGGTCATGGCGGGTATGTATATTCTGATCGCGCTGTATGTCGTGATTGTAAATATTACAGCGGTACCTGAGCTGTTTGTTACGATTGTGAAAAATGCGTTCGGTCTTGAACAGATCGTCGGCGGAAGCTTAGGAAGCATCATTATTATCGGAGCGCAGCGCGGCCTGTTTTCAAACGAAGCGGGTATGGGAAGCGCGCCGAATGCCGCAGCGGCTGCACATGTGTCGCATCCGGCTAAGCAGGGATTAATTCAGACGCTCGGCGTGTTTTTTGATACATTTATCGTTTGTACATCGACTGCCTTTATCATTTTATTGTACAGCTTTACGCCTAAAGGCGACGGCATCCAAGTGACACAAGCCGCGCTGCAGCACCACCTCGGCGGCTGGGCCCCGACATTTATTGCGATTGCGATGTTTTTATTCGCATTCAGTTCAGTTGTCGGCAACTATTACTATGGTGAAACGAATATTGAATTTATTAAAACAAGCAAAACATGGCTTAATATTTACCGCGTATTCGTTGTAGTGATGGTGGTATACGGATGTTTGGCTGACTTCCAGATCGTCTGGGATATGGCAAACTTGTTTATGGGACTGTTGGCTCTCATTAACTTAGTGGCAATCTTACTGCTGAGTAATGTAGCCTACAAGATCTATAAGGATTATGCCGCTCAGCGCAAAAAAGGTCTTGATCCTGTATTCAAAGCGGAGAATACCCCGGAGCTCAAGCATATTGAAACATGGGCGGAAGAAGAAGGTACAAGCCCCGAACGTAAGACTGCTAACTAAGGAAACATGCATACAATTTTCAAAAACCCCTTACATTTTGTTGTGAGGGTTTTTTCATGTGAAAAACCGGGTTATTTTTACCGAAAACAGTTTTTTGAATTTATTGTATTTTTCTCTTGCGTGTGTAAGGGTTTTCATATAAAGTTTTACTAAACCGGTTTACCAAACCGATTTAGTCTTAAAAGAAAGGAGTATTGATGTGGCTTCTGATTATGGCATTTTTACGATCGGTGATGCGATGATCACCTTAAATCCCGCAAGCACAGGACCTTTGCGTTTTGTTACCCATTTTGAACGAAAAGCAGGAGGAGCTGAACTGAATTTTGCGATTGCATGCGCCAGATTGAATCTGCACTCAAAGTGGGTCAGCAGACTGGGGAAGGATGAGTTCGGCAGAGTGATTTATCAGTTTGCCAAAGGAGAAGGAATTGATGTGACTGACGTCTCCTATGTTGAAGGCTTTCCTACATCTTTAAATGTCAAAGAGATCAGAAATGACGGTTCAGGCAAGACGTTTTATTATCGTTTCAATTCACCAATTCTGACTCTTGCACCGGAAGATATAACAGAGAATATGTTTGCCGGCATTCACATTGTTCATCTTACCGGTGTGTTCCTCGCGCTTGATAAGAAAAATCTTGAAATTGCTGAAAGGGTGCTTTCCATCGCCAAAGCAAGAGGGATTCCCGTATCTTTTGATCCGAATATCAGGCTGAAGCTGTGGACGATCGAGGAGGCGCGTGCGGCATTTCATCAAATCTTTCCGCATACTGATATTCTTCTGGCGGGCCGGGACGAAATGAAACAGCTGACAGGTATAGGGGAAAATGAAGCATTAGCCCGGTTTGCAGAGACCTATTCAATCAGTCAGCTTGTCATAAAAGACGGTGAAGCAGGTTCTGCGCTGTATCATGATCATAAGTGGATTCACAAAGAGGCTTTCCCGGTTGCGCCTGTTGACACGGTAGGAGCGGGTGACGGCTTTAATGCCGGCTACCTGTACAGTTATCTGCATGGTTTTGAACCGGAAAAACGTCTGGAGTTTGCCAATGCGGTCGGTGCGCTCGTCACCACAGTTTCCGGTGACAATGAAGGGCTTCCCTATCTAGAAGAGGTTCTGTCATTTGTAAACAAAGAGACTGTGATTGAACGGTAGCAAGCACAACTTAAAAAGCGGGTGAGAAAATGAAAGCGGTTCTAGTACGGAAAGCATTTGATCTGGTGGTGACGGAATGTGAGAAACCGTCTGTTGTCCACGCGGATGATGTTCTTGTCAAGGTGAAGCGGGTCGGAATTTGCGGATCAGATTTGCATATTTATCATGGGACAAATCCGTTAGCGTCCCTGCCGAGAGTAATCGGACATGAAGTCACAGGGGAAGTCGCAAATACCGGTTCTCATGTCCGGCGTTTCAAGCCGGGTGACCGCGTAGTGGTTGAACCGATATCTTATTGCGGAACATGCTATGCCTGCCGGAAAGGACGTCCGAACGTCTGCAAAGCGCTTTCGGTGTTCGGCGTTCATGAAGATGGCGGGATGCGGGAATATATCGTGGTTCCGGAAAAGCAGCTGCATGCCGTTTCCCCCGATCTGGCCTGGGAGGAAGCGGTCATGGCAGAACCATATACGATCGGCGCCCAGGCTGTTTGGAGAGGCCGTGTCGAGAAGGAAGATACCGTTTTGATTCAGGGAGCGGGACCGATCGGAATCTGCATATTAAAAATGGCAAAGTTCAATGGTGCTACTGTCATGATAACCGACTTGAATGATGAACGCTTGGCATTCGCTGAAAAAAACGGTGCGGACGTTACCGTCAACGCGCAAAAAGAAGATCCCGTTTTGCGGGTGAACGAATGGACAAAAAAAGAAGGCGCCAATGTCGTCATTGATGCCGTCTGTCTCCCCTCAACGTTTGAAACGTCCATTGACGCGGTGTCTCCGGCCGGTCATGTGGTTGTGCTTGGTTTTGATGAGAGGACTGCCGGCATTTCTCAGCTTCCGATCACAAAAAAGGAAGTCACGATAACCGGTTCAAGATTGCAGACGAATCAGTTTCCGTACATTACAGACTTACTGAATAAAGGCCTGTTAACGCACGGCGGTCTTATTACACATACATTTTCAGCAGATGACGTCCATCAAGCATTTCAGTTGATCGAACAGCACCCGGACAAGGTGGGAAAAGCAATCATTACGTTTGATTAAAGGAGGAGCGAGAATGCTGCCTAAGTACGCCATTTACGAAAAACTTCTGCATGCACAAGTGGTGGCTGTCATAAGGGGACAAAACAGCCAAGAGGCGCTTGAAGTTTCAAAAGCGGCCATTTCAGGAGGTATCAGCGCCATTGAGCTTACATACACAACTCCTGAAGTGGAAGATGTCTTTAAGGAACTCCGGCATCAAGATATTCTTCTTGGAGCCGGTTCTGTAATGGATACAGAAACGGCGAGACACGCCATTTTATCAGGCGCCTCATTTATCGTCAGCTCTCATTTTGTAAAAGAGATAGCATCTCTATGCAACCAGTACAGCGTACCGTATCTTCCGGGATGCATGAGTGTGTCTGATATGGCTTTGGCCCTTGAAGCCGGATGTGATGTGGTAAAGCTGTTCCCCGCTAATTCGTTTGACCCTTCATTTATCAAGTCGGTCAACGGTCCTCTGCCGAATGTCCGCATTATGCCGACCGGGGGTATCTCATTAAACAGCATGAATGACTGGCTCTCTGCCGGAGCGGTCGCGGTCGGTGTGGGAGGCGACTTGACAAAAGCATATCAAAAGGGCGGCTATGAAGCTGCCGTATCCCTCAGCAAAGAATACGTCTGCCGAAAAAACGAATATACGGGGGTATAACATGAATATCACGTTTCGCTGGTACGGCCAAGGTAATGATACGGTGACTCTTGAACATGTCAGACAAATTCCCGGGGTCAAAGGCATCGTCTGGGCTCTTCACCAGAAGCCCGCAGGCGATGTATGGGAAAAGGAGGACATTGAAGCGGAAGTCAGATTCATTCAATCCTATGGGTTTCATGCAGAGGTCGTGGAAAGCGTGAATGTTCATGAAGCCATTAAACTCGGTCATGAAGAACGCGGACAATATATTGAGCACTATAAACAGACCATTCGCAATCTGTCCGAATTCGGCGTGAAAGTCATCTGTTACAATTTCATGCCGATATTTGACTGGACGCGTACCGATATGTTCCGCGCGCTGGAGGATGGGTCAACCGCTTTGTTTTTTGAAAAAGCGAAAGTGGAAAGTCTCCCTCCGGAGGAACTGATCCGCACAGTTGAAGAATCTTCCGATTTGACGCTTCCCGGGTGGGAGCCGGAGAAAATGGCCCGGATCAAGGAACTGTTTGAGGCCTATCAAACGGTTGATGAAAAACAGCTTTGGGCAAATCTAGAATTCTTTTTACATGAAGTCCTTCCTGTAGCGGAGGAACACGACATTCAAATGGCCATTCATCCGGATGATCCGCCTTGGTCAATTTTTGGCCTGCCCCGTATTATCACCGGTGAGAAAAGTTATGAAAAGCTGCGAGAGATTTCAGATTCACCCGCCAACTGTATTACGTTGTGCACGGGTTCGATGGGAGCGGATCCCGCCAATGATATGGTGAAGATCACCAAACACTATGCGGGAGCTGCGCCGTTTGCCCATATACGAAATGTGAAAATCTGCGATAACGGTGATTTTACGGAAACTTCGCATCTTACCAGTGATGGGTCCATTGATATTACCGGTGTGGTAAAAGAATTGCACGGCCAAGACTATAAAGGATATGTACGGCCTGATCACGGCCGTCATATCTGGGGCGAACAATGCCGGCCGGGTTATGGTTTATATGATCGTGCTTTAGGAATTATGTACTTGAACGGGCTGTGGGATGCGTTCTCGTCTCATGAGAAAGAGGTGAAGGGATGAGACCGATTCATGAACGTTTATCAGGAAGAACCGCTGTCATAACAGGCGGGAGCGGTGTTCTCTGTTCAGCAATGGCAAAGGAGCTTTCACGGCAGGGGATGAAAATTGCGATCGTCAGCCGGAATGCTGATAAAGCAGAGCGTGCGGCGGGCGAGATTGCTGACGCTGGAGGAACCGCGGTTTCTGTACCGGCTGATGTTTCAGCCCGTGATTCGCTCGAAAAGGCAAAAGACGAGATTATCAGCCGGTTCGGTTCTGTCAATCTTTTAATTAACGGAGCCGGGGGAAACCACCCTGATGCGATCACTGCCAGCGAGACGTATGAAGAGGATGAGCAGGGCACATCATTTTTTGATATGGACGAAACGGGGTTTTCCAGCGTATTTTCAACCAACTTTACCGGTGCATTTCTGGCATCGCAAGTGTTTGGAAAAGACCTTTTGAAGGCGGAATGTCCCGCGATTATTAATATTTCTTCTATGAGTGCGTATACACCGATGACAAAGGTGCCCGCCTACAGCGCGGCCAAGGCGGCGATTCAGAATTTTACGATGTGGATGGCTGTTCATTTCGCAAAAAAAGGGCTGCGGGTGAATGCCATCGCTCCGGGTTTCTTTTTGACAGCGCAAAACCGTGGGTTGTTATTACAGGAAGATGGAAGTCTGACAGACCGATCCAATAAGATTATGGCACATACACCGATGAAACGTTTCGGGAAACCGGAAGACCTTCTGGGAACGCTCCTGTGGTTTTCGGATGATTCATGCTCAGGCTTCGTCACCGGGGTCACCGTTCCCGTCGACGGAGGTTTTATGGCTTATTCCGGAGTGTGACAGAATCCATGTCCCTGTCAGATTGTAAACCATTTACTTCTGACTTATACTAGTGAAAAATGAAGACAGACGGGGATGAGTCTATGAAAACCATTACAATTTCTGATGTGGCGAAATATGCAAACGTATCTAAAAGCACCGTATCTCAATTTTTAAATCAGCGCTATGACTATATGAGCGAGAAAACGAAACAAAAAATAGAAGCGGCCATTCAAGAGCTGAACTATCAGCCGAATTTCGTCGCCCGCAGCTTAAAACAGAAATCAACATTTACGGTAGGTGTGGTGGTGGCTAATATTCTTCACACTTTTTCCACTCAGGTCATCAGGGCGGTGGAAGACTATTTTCATGAACAAGGATTTCATATTATTGTCTGCAATGCGGATGATGAACCGGAAAAAGAAAAGAAATATATTGAAATGCTGCGGGCTAAGCAGGTGGACGGAATTATTATTTTTCCGACGGGCGAAAATCTCTCTTTATATGAAAAGATGAAACGCGATACGTTTCCGGTCGTGTTTATGGACAGAACCATTGAAGAACTCGGGATTCCGACAGTGATGCTTGATAACCATCATGCAGCCGGTCTTGCCGTTGACCGGTTTATCGAGAGCGGCATTAAGAGAATTGCGATTATTACGACGTCCATTATTCGGGAAATCAGTCCGAGGGTAGAAAGGATTGAAGGGTATAAGAAGGCGCTTGACCGCCACGGAATGATGGTGCGGGACGAATATATCAAAACAGCCGATGCGGCTGATATTTCCAATGTTTTGTCAGAGTTGTTCTCACTTGAGGAGCCTCCGAAAGCGATATTGGCGGCAAACGATATCGTTCTTGTTGAGGTGCTGAAGTATATGAAGGAGCATGATATGACAATTCCGGATAAGGCAGCCGTCATCGGAATTGATGAAGTTCCTTTTGCGGGTTTTTTTACTCCTCCGATTACGACGATCGTCCAGCCTGCGGCAGAAATGGCGCGAAAAGCGGGAAGCCTTCTTCTTCGCCAGATACAAGAAAAAGATGGCGGTGAAAAACGGATTCACCGCTATAAACCGGCGCTGCTCGCAAGGCAATCCGGATAACCGGTTTCATTGCATAAACCGGTTTACTCCGGCAATTTAAATGTCTGAATATTATGAAATAAGAGGGGGATTATATGTTCTCAAAAGATAGATTCCCTATTATTCTTCTTTTATTTTCAGCCGGGGTGATTAACTATTTAGACCGCTCAGCGCTGTCTATTGCAGCGCCGTTCATACAGCAGGATCTCACATTGTCGGCAACCCAAATGGGGCTGATTTTCAGCAGTTTTTCTGTCGGATACGCTGTGTTTAACTTTCTCGGCGGTGTTGCATCTGACCGGTATGGGGCTAAATTGACATTGTGTACGGCGATGATCGTTTGGTCTCTTTTCAGCGGAGCGGTTGCGCTTGCTTTCGGATTTGTAAGTCTATTGATTATCCGTGTTTTATTCGGTATGGGAGAGGGGCCGCTGTCGGCTGCCATAAGCAAAATGGTCAACAATTGGTTTCCTCCGTCTCAGCGTGCCACGGTCATCGGCCTGACAAACAGCGGAACGCCGCTCGGCGGAGCGATCTCCGGCCCGATTGTCGGGATGATTGCTGTGGCGTTCAGCTGGAAAGTTTCCTTTGTCCTGATCATGATCATCGGTTTAGTCTGGGCGGTCATCTGGTTTAAATTTGTCAAAGAACGGCCGGCGCCGACGGAAGACGCCCCGGCAATGAAAGCGGAGATTCAACCGCATGAGCAGCATATCCCGATGACCTTTTATTTGAAACAAAAAACGGTTCTCTTCACGGCTTTTGCCTTTTTCGCTTACAATTACATCTTATTTTTCTTCTTAACATGGTTTCCGAGCTATCTGGTGAAAGAACGCGGTTTAAGTGTTGAATTTATGAGCGTGGTGACTGTTATTCCCTGGATTCTTGGATTTATCGGTTTGGCGGCAGGCGGAATGATTTCTGATTATGTATTCAAAAAAACCGCCGGAAAAGGGGTTTTGTTCTCACGGAAAGTCATTCTTGTCACTTGTTTGTTCGCTTCCGCTGTACTGATCGGATTTGCCGGACTTGTTACCACTACCGTAAGTGCCGTTATTCTCGTTGCTTTATCAGTCTTCTTTTTATATATAACGGGCTCTATCTATTGGGCGGTGATTCATGATGTGGTTGATCAAAGGAATGTCGGATCAGTCGGCGGCTTTATGCATTTTCTTGCAAACACGGCCGGTATTATCGGGCCTGCTTTAACCGGCTTTATCGCGGACAAAAGCGGATCATTCTCCGGGGCGTTTTTGCTTGCAGGCGGATTAGCCGTTTTGGCCTCGGCTGCGGTAATCCGTTTCGTGCGCCCGATTATCATTCAAACCGCTTCTGAAGATAAAAAAGACACGATACCTTATTCATAAGTTATCAAAGCCACTGAGGCTGTCCTGCAGATAACGGGATGGCCTTTTTGTTCTGCCGCTTGATCTGTTCCTATGATAATATAGGAATTGTTTACAAAAGAAGGGAAGAGGAGGGGGCATGAAACAGAAGCCGATATATGTCGAAATCAATATTGCATCTGATATAGAAACGCTTTGGGAATATACGCAAAACCCGCATCTTCATAAGGAATGGGATCTGCGGTTTTCTGACATTACATATCTTCATAGGCTGCCAGATGAACCGCAGAGATTTCTATATGAAACACGAATCGGTTTTGGGCTGAAGGTATCCGGCACGGGCGAATCAATAGGTGACATAAGGCCTCGCTCGTCAGAAAGAGTGTCTTCGCTCGCTTTTGCCTCTGATCATCCGCTGTCACTTATAAAAGAAGGCAGGGGCTACTGGAAGTATATAGAGCGGGATAACGGACAAACCGCATTTTTGACTCAATATCAATATGAAACGGCCCGCGGTCTGCCGGGAAGTTGGATAGACCGTTTTTTATTTCGTCCTCTGCTAAGCTGGGCTACCGCATGGAGCTTTGATGTGTTGCGGCTTTGGATAGAACAAAACAGACATCCGAAGATATCAGTCCGTTTCGGATTTGTCTATGTCTGTATGTGTCTCGTATTCAGTCTGTATTGGTTTTTTCAAGGCTTTCATGATGGCTGTGCCGATGCAGAGATCGTGAGGGGAGCGCTGGAGACAGGGTTAGGGGTATTATGGCTGCTTCCCATGCGGAGAAAGTGGCTGATTCACACCGGGCAGTCAGTCTTCTTTTGTGTAACGGCACTGCTATATTCCGGCGGCGGATTCGTGATCTCATTAGGGGTGCTTACGATAGCCGCAATGATTCTTAAGCCCAAGCTGCCGAGCGCCTGGCATACAAAACGAAAGAGAGAAGTGAAATGACGGATTCAATGTATGAAAAAGCGATTACTCATTATCAATCACTGCACCCGATGCTGCAGAAACGGTACAGATTTGACGGATCACGCACGTTTTGCGGAGAAGGAATTATGTCAGAAATAAAGGGAGGTTCTTTTCTTGTCAGAATGCTTTTAAAGACAGGTGTTTTTTTCAGATGTTTTTTCTCAGAGAGGGGAAACGATATCCCTTTCACTATCGAAAACAAAAACAGGCAAAATGGCGTGGAATGGAATCGTACCTTTTTCTTTAAAAGCAAAACGCGTTTTTTTGATGCCGTCATGGAATATGATGAGCGGGAAAACAGAATTCTTGATTACTTCGGCAAACCCCGCATCCTACTGTCTGAACTGCATTTAGAAGCGTCTTCAGACGGAGGGCTTGTTATTACATCCGGAAGGCAGTGGCTCCTGATAGTCGGAAAGAAAATCCCGCTTCCGGCATGGCTGTGCGGCAGTTCAACCGTTTATGAGGCTTATGATGAGGAAATGAATTGCTTCAGCATAAAGGTTTATGTGAAAAACCGGATACTCGGCACGCTTTTCTCTTACCGGGGGACTTTCCGTGAAACAGAGGGGGAAACATGCTGAAGCGTTATCTCATGGTAAGCGTGATTTGCTTTTTGGGATTTGCGGCGGCTGAAGCTCCGCATATATCAGCTGCTGAGACGTTTGTTTTATTTTCCGTACTTTTTTTCGTTCCCGCTGTATTCGATTTTGCTTTTCGGCCGTCAAAGACCTTAGAGAATGTGTTATTACGGAGTTATCCTGTTGCCGCTTTATGTGCGGTGCTTGCGCTTGTCACAGACTTCAGTTTTTTTGCCTTTGTGTGGCTCATTTATACGCTTGGGCTGGCACTGTATGCTGTCCGGCGGCTGATGAAAACAAATATTCACAGAACAGAAGAGATGTCTGTTATGGCGGGTTTCATTTATTTGGCCGGGGGCGGATTCTGGTTCTTCGCATATGTCCTTGAGATTCCCGTCATGAATTTCGGCCCGCTTATCGTTCTGCTGACGGCGGTGCACTTTCACTATTCCGCTTTCCTGATTCCGATCTTTAACGGATTGCTCGGCAGGATCATACGGGAGAAACGGGTTCTTTACAGATGGAGCACGGTCATTATTTTGATTTCGCCGATCCTTATTGCCTTGGGGATTACATTTTCAAAGACACTTGATGTGATTGCTGTCGCTCTGTATCTGGCGGGTCTGTATGTAAATGCATATCTCGTCTTTACGGCGCCGTTTGTTACGAAAACAGGCAGGATCTTGATCAGGAGTTCTTCGGCTGTGTTAATGATTACAATAGCTTTTTCTTTGATATATTCGTACGGTGTCTACCGCGAGGAGGCAACGCTCACGATCAGCCAGATGATTTGGATTCACGGGGCCGTCAATGCATTCGGCGTTATCCTGCCGGCTTTGGCGGGGTGGAGGTTGGAAAATCCGAGATCGTTTGATGAGGGCAGCGAAAGAACGTTCAGCCGTATTTACGGGAAGAGAACGATAGGCAAAGACTTTTTGACTGATATTCATGCAGCAAATGACATCCATTATACCGGCCTTCTGGATCAGATGAGAGAACTGCATTCTGAAGACTTTTCAACTCAAAAACTGGCGCCGGCCGTTAATTCCTTTTATGAAGAGACAATTGATTATGATATCATGGCAAAAGTGACGTGGAGCGGATGGTTTCGTCCGTTCGCGCGCGTGTACGAGCCGTTCAGCAGAAGAGCGGGGCAGATTCACCTGTCCATGAATCCGGATTGGTATATCATGCACAGTGATATTATAGGAGTTGACTCTGACAAAGACGGCAGAAAAAATGTCCGTGCGTGGATCAGAACAAATGAAAAGCAGGAAACCGTTTTTACTGCGCTGTATTCAGCGTACAGGGCAAAAGGGGAAGGATACATGAATATCTCTCTTCCGCTGCCGTACGGCCAAATGACGGGCATTTTAAAACCTTATGCGCGTAAGCAGAATCTTGTTTTGACAAGCAGACGGCGAAAAAGCGGAGCGGGTGATGAAGGGATTTATCTGCAGACGAAATGGGGGACGTGTCATCTTCCGCTGGCAGAGACATTTCTTATTTCAGCCCAGAGCGAAACAAGCCTGAAGGCCGTTCATCATATGTGGCTGTTCGGACTGAAATTTTTAACTGTGCATTATCGGATCACTCATGCTTCCGCAGGTAACCGAAGCAAATAACAAGCTGCAGCGCCGTCTGTTCATCAGGCGGCTTTTTCTCATCTACTTTATTTGCGAGCTATTTTGCGGCGGATGACACGAAAGGAGTCATGCGCTGGATCTCATTTATTCTCGTGTTAGCTCAGCTGTCAGGGATGAGCATGAGCGGTTATGTTGTCAGTGAATGGGGATGGCACGCGGCATTTTGGATCGGGAGCGGCCTCGGTCTTTGCCTGTCTTTCATGATTCGCGAAATGAAAATGACAGCAATGTTTGGCTTCACAATGGCGAGAAAGAAATCAGCTTGTTGTCTTTTCGTTTATGACTAAGCACGCACTGGCTCTGCTAGTGATAGGAACATTAGTTCGCAGGTGCGGAAACGGGTAACATTAAAGCTGTTTTACTTACTCGCATCCGTTTTTATTTTTATCATTCCTTTTACCGTCAGCCCGATGGCGCTTTATCTGGTCCAGGTTTTAATAGGTTTTTCACTCGGGCATTATTTTTCCTTTGCTGCTTGGAATGTCGATTGAGTCTGTTCCGGAAGACATGAGAGCAACATCGATGGGGGTGTACCAGGCGCTTTGTGCACTCGGTATTTTCGGAGAACCTTTAGCCGAGGGATTTTTTAATGATTGGCTGGGGCTCAGAGCCGGATTTTATTTCGCGGGGGTGCTCGGGCTGGCAGCTGTCATACTTGCTCATATGTGGGGAGCCGATGCAAAAACTCGTCGGAAAAAAGCAGGGAAGATGCGGCAAAGTATTATCAGACATGATTTTATTTTTTGTGTACGCTTTCAAAAAAGAAGAGATCTTATTCGGATAAAATCCATTCCAATATATGTATTTTTAGTGAAAGTAAGTATTCGATCTACAAAATATGACAAATTCCCTTTGTTCAAGATGGTAAAATCAGATTACCTGCTAAGTGAGAAAGCAGCAGGCAATAAATCATAAGGGGGCAATATTAATGTTAAAAAGTAAAATTAAAAAAATAGCCGGTGCGGCTGTAATTGCTGGAGCATTATTGGTTTCCGTGTCGCCAGCAAAAGCAGAAACTCTTCCGGGATTGATCTGGGTCATGGACAAATATACTGACGCTTTTAAATTCGACATGTTTATTAAAAACGGAAATGAAAAATGGGTTTATGTTTACACAAGATTATCCGATGGCAAAGTTGATGTGGAAGAAGTAAAGTGTGAAACAATTTATAAAGATCGATGCTATGTAAAGCAGTAAGAAATAAATACAAATCGTAAAACATCCTATTTTTTAATTCTGTCTCATCAACTAAGTATACTTAAGATAACGAGACAGGATTTTCATTGAAGATTTTACTTCCTAGAATATATATTATGTAAACTAGGAATGATGTAGAGAATATAAAAGTGGATCCATATTCTAAGAACATCCCCTTTTTGTAAGGTAATATTAAAAAACCTCTACGACCTTAATAAATTAAATTGGTCATAAAGGTTTTTCAGTTTGAGTATTTTAATCGGTTATGTCACATGTTGCTGGTCTTCTTGATCAAGTCCACGCCATCGTATGCCAGACTTTCCACACTTGCAGCCTTCTGCAGTATGTAATGATCAAAAAAGTTCTTCGTGTAGTCTGTAACAAGATTTCGCATCTCCATGGCATCCCGTTCACCTCTAAGTTCCTTATTCACACTGGTAAACACGATGTCGCAGTAATCTAAATGCGCAGCACGATCAACAGAGAAATAATAGGTATCCATGCTATTGTTAGCGCCAATGATCGCATTCATGTTATAGTTCGGTTCAGAAAACAGCAGCAAAAAGGGTTTCTTAATGTCGCTGCCCTGAAGGCCGAACGCACCGCTATCCAAGCCAATCCCGCAGGCGAACCGTTCGTCGTCCCGGCAAACAATCGCCGTCGTAGGCCCTCCATAAGAATGTCCGACTATGCCCATGCCGATGTCAAGCAACAATCTGCCCTTAAAGATGGAATTCAGCTCTCCAGAGTCCAGTTTGACAAGATAATCGGCTACATACCTTACATCTTCTGCCTGTAATTCACTATACTCTGTTAACTTGTCAAGTATCGGCAGTGTAAGCACGTTTTGGCACATCTCAATGGCAGTTTCATCGTCAGGACGCATCTCCATCTTACCAGCCAACGCCATCATCTCCGGATCTTCAGAAAACGCTATAATGACATCCGAAAAATCCTTTGATACATTAAACAGGCGCCCATCTTTACGCTTATACATCGTGCTATTCTGATGGCCGATGCTTACCACAATATATCCCATACTTGCCAAGTCTGTACAGATCACTGTACCCCATTCTGGAGAACTGCCCCCGCCGCAAACATAAAATAACACTGGATAGCGTTTTTCCTTCCCGGAGAGAGCAAGGTCGTCGTAACATTGGGTCTTGATATCTATAGTGTAAGCATCCTTCAACGCAGTGAGAAGCGGCTGCTCATCAAGCATTTCGCAGACTTCAGGAAACATGTACGTTGATGTAGTCTTCCCTTCGCTGCTGTCGGACGGATAGTACACAAACGCCGTCAGTTCTCTTTTTGTATGATCTGATGCCGTGTACTCAAAATCCATCTGGGTTCGGCCGACAGTATAGCCGCCAATTGGCTCCGGAAACGCGTCATACTTTTTCATTCTCTTGTTCCCCCTTACGTAATAAAAGTGGCGGATGTGAAATACACACATTGCGCTATAAACGCTTTTCAAAACTGTGAAACGATTACATCATATGTTCAGTGAATCATATCTACTCCTTGGCTTTCTTGAGATTGCTAACAACATTTGTACAGGCCCATATACTGTTTCAGAGTTTCATCCGCCACGTAAACCTCCTTGTATTGCTGTTTAAGATGACAAAAGCGGACATCGTTGCTGATGTCCGCCACTTAACTAATTGGGTTCTGTTCCCCAAACCAGTTTTCCTTGATGATATAATGTGATTTTTTTCGTTGTTTTAAACGTATTTGATTGGAAAAAGGAATAATCGCCGCTTTGTGCATAATTGCTCCAGTCATCATTGTGAAGACGAAGCTGAATATTCCCTGTGCTTGCTCCCGGTGACAGCGTTCCTGTTTTAAACCCCAGTTCCAGATAGGTATCTGCACCTTGCTTAGGTTTATGCAGCGTCACAAATTTGTGGGTCAGATTGCCGCATCCCATCTGCGCGTAGTCACAGTCAAAGTTTTGGCCTTTGTTTTTCGCGTTATACCAGTAACGGGCAGTGACATCTTTTAAATCAACCGTCGCATTGCCGTTATTTTTTATGTGAAGCTGCGGGCGGATTTGATTGCTGTTCACACGCCCATCCCCTGCTTTGTATTGTACAGAAACGCCTTTTTCCTGTGCGGGGTTATCTTGTGCTGGCGTTTCAGGGCTGTCCTTCGTTGAATCTTTAGTGCCGCGAATGTTTTCTCTTACGAATGTTCCTGAAGCAGTTAAATCTGTAAGCGGCCAGCCGCCTGTTTTAGATGCTCCTGGCTTTAACGCTGAGGATGATTCCTGCTTATCAGAAAGATTCCAGTTCACCCAGCTGATGTTCTTGCTGTCGAGATATTTCAGCCATTCCCGCGACTGGTCAAGGAATACACCGCCATTTCCAGACGCATCGCTTGTTCCCCATTCCGTCACGAAAATAGGCGCTCCTTTGCTGAGTGCGTAGTTTGCTTTATCCCGTAAAAATTGGCCATGTGTGCCGGCATAAAAATGAAGCGCGTACATGACGTTTGCATCTTTTAGCTGATCATCGGCTGCATCATTCACATCTTGGCTCCATGTACCGGTGCCGACAATGATGATGTTGTCTGGATCATTTTTGCGGATAACGGAAATCACTTCTTCCGCATACGGTTTAATATCACGCTTCCAGTTCACGTCACCGTTTGGTTCGTTTGCAATTTCATAAATGACGTTTGGCGTGTTTCCGTAAAGACTTGACATCTCCTTGAAAAATTCTTTTGCCTTCTCTTTATTTTGGTTTGGGTTGCCGTCATTTAAAATATGCCAGTCAATGATGACATATATCCCAAGTTCTTTTGCCGCTTCAACCGCTTCTTTTACTTTATTTTTCACGGACGGGTTGTCAATATAACCGCCATCTGCCGTATACATCGCCGCGCGGAAAACGGTTATGCCCCAATCGTCTCTCAGCCATTTTAAGCTGTCTTTATTGACGAAATCGCCATACCATTGCAATCCATGTGAACTGATCCCTTTCAGTTGTACCGCTTTGCCGTCTCGGTTTACGAGCTGTGTACCTTTTATGCTAAGCTGACCATTCTTGGCTACTGGCGTTTTTGTCCCTGCTGCTGATGCCGGCGAAGGCAGCAAGCCGCCCATTGTCAATACCGCAATCAATAAACACGTAATAAAAATAGAAATTGACCGTTTCATATCTGATCTTTTCCTCCTTCGCATCATTTTGGCTCTTTCTTATGAGCTCGAACTCATTGTAAAAATCTTTCTCATGATTGTCTATCAACCTAATTTCTTGTTTTTGGGAGGTGTAAAAGCCTGTCAATTTGCTCTATCTCTATTGAATAAGACACACCTGACACATATAGAACAAAGAAAACCGGGCTGAATCGGGACTTTACACGTCATTTTTCAATCGAATCGAAAAATTAAATGTATTTCCAACGTAGACACGCTGAATGTGATGAGTCTCAATATGGCATTGAATCTTATGATTGCTGTAAGAAGACGAGTCCTTGTTAATTTAAGGTTGATGTAAGGTTCGGATTAATACGGGTTAAGGTTGGAGTTGTACAATAAGATTGTACTTCAGTGAGGGATTCAGCCAGAAGAATTCCCCCTTCAATAAATCATAGAGGTGAAAAGGTTTGAGAGAAAATAAAATGTTGTCTTCATTATGTTACTTCAGTATATTTTTTGCGCCGTTTCTGTTTCCGATTATCGTCTATTTCTTAGGCCAGGACGATGTGAAATATCATGCGAAAAAATCTTTGTGGACGCATCTGATTCCTTATTTGATTTTTGGAATTGGCATCATCGCTTCAGGTTTACTTGGTATGAATGACATCAGACACGCCGGGCCTTTCCTGCTTGCGACGTATGCTGTTACATTCCTTGTGGCGATCTATTTTTTCATTTGGAACATTGTCAAAGGAATCAAAGTGTTTTCGGAACAATAGGAAAAAACGGTTCTGTTATTAATCAACAGAACCGTTTTTTTGTATAGCCATTATCATAATTGTATATCTATCGTTGTCCCTTCTTCCGCGGTGCTGTGAATGGTGATGTCCCCTCCGTGCTTTTGGATAATATCCTTTGCTATGGCCATTCCAAGACCAGAGCCTGCATGCGTCGTTCCTGTATTTGTGCCCCTGTAATAGCGATCAAACACTTTTTCCAGCTCCTCTTCTTCTATCCCTTTGCCGTTGTCCTTAATTGTCACATGAGTTCGTTCTTTTTGTTCAAGCCGTACAACGATCTTCACATCAGGATCATTGTGAACGAGGGCATTTAAAATGAGATTCGTGACCGCTCTCCGAATCAATATCGCATCAAGGTTCAGCATCAGCTTTTCCAGGTTCGTTTGAAGCTCAATGGACTTATCCGCATATCTAGAATCGTTTAACATATCAATTAACGTTTCCCGCAGCAGCGATACAAGGTTTACCCGCTCTGTATGTAACATCACATCGTTGTTTTTCAGCCTTGTCGTTAAATTTAAATCTTCCATCACATCTTTCATATAGAGGGATTTACTCTCAATGATCTGGGCGTACTCTCTGATCTGCTCGACTGTGAGATGATAATTCGGATCTTTGATGATTTCTGCATAGCCTTGAATAGATGCTAATGGTGTTTTAATGTCATGAGAAATATGACTGATCCACTCTTCACGCATTTGCTCTAATTTATCTTTTTCTTTTTTGCTTAAAGATAGTTGTTCCGATAAGTGATTGACATTATAGAAGACATCTTTATAAATGCCTTTGGATTTCATGTTGATCGTATAATCTCCATTAGCTAACCGCTGGATTCCTTGAATGACACGGCCGAGCGGTTTTGTGAGCTGCCGGCTGAATAGATAGCCAATGAGTAACGCGATCAATGCATCTATTGATAATAATATGATGGTTCCTGCATTGAACTTCGTCACAAATTCCTTGGTATCATATGAGAGGACAAATTTTCCGAGAGAGGGATTTTTAAACCCTATAAAGTAACTGTACTCCTTGCCATTTACTTTTTTCCCGCCAGCGTAAATGGTTGATAATAATTGTTCATCCTTATATTTATGTAAATTTACAATTTCAATAGGCGTATATTTTTTCTTCAGTCCTTTAGGTTCTCTATCATGATAAACATCCTGTCCGTTTTCATCTAATATTTGAATCCATGCATTCTGCTCTTTTAAAGCTTTTTGGCCCTCTTTGTTTACTGTGATACCATTGTTCGATAACGTGACATATTGTCGGAATGATCTTGTGAAAGTTTCCGGTGTACTTTCTTCGTCATGTTGGCTGTTCGCCTGGAAAACGAGCCAAAACATAAAAATAAATAAATTAATGAAGACTGTAATGATGGTCACGATAATGACAGAGACCATATATCTGCCTGTTAATCGCCAATTCATCCTTACGCATCCTTTACAACAAATTTGTAGCCTAACCCTTTCACAGTGACGAGAAAGTCTGGTTTTGATGGGGTGTTTTCTATTTTCTCACGGAGCCTGCGTATATGAACCATCACTGTGTTGTCAGAACCGAAGAAATCTTCTCCCCATACAGCTTGATAGAGTGTTTCTTTACTGATCACCCGATTGGGATGCTGCAGAAAATAGGTCAAAAGCATAAGTTCTTTAGGTGTTAACTCAATAGCCGCTCCATTTTTGGTGAGCTCGGCTTGTTGTTGGTTTAATTCAAATGGCCCTTTTTTTATTAGGGTTCCGGTTTGAGAAGGCTGTAAGTAAGATGATCTTCTCAGCTGCGCTTTGACCCGATATGCAACTTCCTTAGGGCTGAAGGGTTTTGTAATGTAGTCGTCCCCGCCGATGGCAAGTCCTACAATTTTATCCGTTTCCTCCCCCTTTGCAGACAAAAAGATAATAGGAACGTGTGAAATGTCTCTTATTTGCTTGCAGATATCATAGCCTTCACCGTCTGGCAGCATGATATCCAATATCACCAGATCGGGATTTTCTTGATGAAATTGAGCCAATCCGTCACGGGCAGTCGAAGCGGTCACTACGCGATCAATGCCTTCTCTTATTAATACGGTTTTAATCAGTTCCAAAATTTCTTTTTCGTCGTCTATGATTAATACTTTGCTGTGAAGCCGTGACATATATTGATCACTCCTTGAAGTCATTGTCATTATTATACCCAATGTCTGTGTATCGTTAAAAAAATCAACACTTCTCTCCCACAGAAAATAAGCCAATTTTCTTTTTTGAGTAAGAAAATTGGCTTATTGCGATGCTGATGCCTTTAACGCTTTACAACAAATGTTGTCACGCTTTGAGCCGGAAGATGGGCCCAAAAATGATTGTCCGTTACTTTGAGATCCGTTCCAGGTTGAAGATTGCTGCTGCTGCTCGTGATCCATCTGGATACTTGCGAAGCAGTTCCATTCTGCAACACGAAGTTTTGGTTGACCCCTGTGTTATTTTTATTAATGGCAACAATCACGACTTTATTGTCTCCTTTATAGGCTGACACGTAAACATTCGGTTCAGGATTTTTCGTTGCATCAATCCTTACATAGCCTGGGCGCACAAATTTTGAGAAATGAGCCATATTGTATCCGCGTTTGCTGATCATCCCATCTTCTTTCATAGGGCCGTATGATCTGCGGATATACCACCACACATAAGCTTGAAAATCTCCCTCTACCATTGAATGATGAATATGCTCTGAAACACCTAAAGCCTCAGGCCAGCGATCCGCTGAATTGTTGTCACTATTCGGATAGTATACCTCCGTCATCCATAGCTCTTTCCCTCCTCCTTTTTGTTTGAAAAGAGGATAAGGAAACTGACTGACCTGAGTGCCGTACAGGTGGGTTCCGAGGATATCCATATTCCTAAGCGCCTGCGGATCATTTAAAATGGGGTCCGATATATTTTTCAGGTATTGAAATGATTCCGGCGCAATCACGCGGGCATTAATGGAACCGGCATTCTCTCTCATGAAACGCAGGATTTCTTGGGGCGTCCACCATGTCCATTCGTGAGCGTAATCAGGCTCGTTTTGCATAGAAATCGCATACAGATTCACACCATTACTCTTCATGAAATTAACGAAATCGTTAAGATGCTGCGCGTATGCGGCGTACTTATCGTATCTCAGCCGCTTAGCTGTTGTGTCACCATTATGATTGAAAGTCTCAACCATATCGTTTGGCGGATTCCAAGGGGAAGCAAAAACGATTGCTCCATGTTTGATCGCACTCTTTGCAGTCTCCACTTCCTTGTACCAATTATTTCTATTTTCATCTACATGAATTCTTAAGACCGAAAAACCTAACTGATTCTGTCCATTGCCAAAAGCGGTCTCCCGTTGAGCCGCAGTCAAGTCTCCAATCCAAGCCGGGTGGTTCATTCCTCCAAAACCGCGAATCACTTGTCTTTCTGCAGATATATTAACTGTTGCATCACTTGCTGCTGAAACTTCAGTAACTCCCGGTCCTAAGAGCATGACGGACAGCATTGTGAAACATACCAATAATACACAAATTGTTTTTTTTACGCTCGATATCATTTTTTCCTCTCCTTCATATGTCGTTTATGGACTTAGAAAACGTACCTTTGTCTCCCTTTGCTTATCTTTGTGTAAACTGCCAGTAATCGAAATTAAACAAGTTTCCTGTACCAGTTCCGGTAAATACAAAGAATACGTTGTGAACACCGGATGCGCCGCTTACCGCAGTTTCTATTTCTCTCCAAGATTGCGTTCCGCCTGTGGAAGGGACATTCAAGGTTCCGACAAGCTTACCGTTTGCAGTATCTAGCCGCACTTCTATTTTCCCGCCAAGAGCGGACGCTACATTTGCTTTAAACGTCCTGGCACCGCCTGACCCGAAATCTGCATTTCCAACAGCAATCCAGTCTCCGTTATGAATGTTTGTGACATGTTGATTATTGACCGGGCCGCCGGGTGCTGAGGATGCCTCTGTCAAAATCCGTCCGTTCCAGGCAAACGTTTCCGCTTCTACCCGGTGATATGGATTCAAATTGGATAGCTGTTTGACACCTGCAAAATTTGCCGCTACCTCTTGCAGGGAGCCATCTGGATTATGCACAAGCTTATTAATATGGGGAGAACGGTATCCTTTGCCGGCCCCGTAAAGAGCGGAGCTGACAGTTTGAGTATGATACACCACATACCACTCGTTTTTAAAATTGAAAACAGCATGGTGATTGTTCCCGCCGCCTCCGAAAAATGCTCCCGGATTTTTCAGAAAGTGCCCTCTATACGAAAAAGAATCCATAGGACTTGAGCTGGTCATATAACCGATCTCACCTGGAGGTTTATCGGCCGGGTGCGCGCCCCCGAAATTGATACAATAGGAATAGTAATATTTTCCGTTATACTTATGCATTCCCGAATCTTCAAACATAAAAGGCGCATCAATCGTAGACGCACTTCCGGCAACACTGGTCATATCAGGACCTAATTTCATGACTCTTGCTGTTTTAGGATTGGCCCATTGCCCCTGTGCGGGATTTGAACCGCCCGGAACGCCTCCGCCGGCATATAGGTAACCGGTACCGTCATCATCTACGAATACTGCCGGATCAAAAAGCCATACAACACCGGACATTCCTGGCGTATTTGGCGTTACCAGCGCTTTTCCGATCGGATCTGTCCATGGGCCGGTCGGGCTGTCTGCGGTGAGAACCCCGATACCTCCGCCGCCGTTTGCGAAATAAAGGAAAAATTTATCCTTACCATTGATCTTTTTCACCGCGGCTGACGGGGCCCATGATGCTCCTGCCCATTTGGCAATCCCCCGGCCGCCATTCGCCCCATTGGCACCCGCTGCGGGAATCGTTCCGTGATCTGTCCAGTTCACCATATCCGCTGAAGATATGACGGATATTTTATTCAAATTGGCAAATGAATTATCCTTAATCGTGCCGTCGCTATTATATTCATAGTCATCGCTTGACATATAGATGTAGACTCTTCCGTTATAGGTCAGTGCAAACGGATCTGCGCCCAGATGATGGTCGATAAGCGGATTTGAATTCCCAACATGTTTTGCAATTGGAGTGCTTACCGCATTCGCATATTCCCCAGGTAAACAGCTCAATAATAAAGCAAGAATCAATAAACATACGCTGCACTTTTTCATCTGCTTAACATCCTCCTGTTTCCGCATATTAGGTTTTTTAAAAATATGATAACAACAGGTCATGAAGAATGCGTAAAATGAATGATTTATAGAGTGAGAACGTTGCAAATATCTGACCCTCTTTTATGAAAAATGCCGCCGGTTGCAGTCAGCGGCATTTTGCCCTGAATCACTTACATTTTGTCAAACTTCGTGTCGCCAGCAAACGATCCTATTGACAGTTGTTCTTCAAGAACAAGTCCGTGATGATGCCGTTCTTCAATCCTTTTGATAATAGATCGAATTGTATCCGTATTTTCTTCAATATTGTGAGGGTCAAAGATCGTCACATGGTCTCCTTTTAATTTGTACTCAAGGTAATGCTGTGCGGTTGATTGCTTCCATCCTCTATCGGTCAACTCGCCGCATAGAAAATGATGAATGTTGGCGTTCACCGCGCCGGAATTGATCAGTTTATTGTGATATGTGAGATAGCTTCTGATTTTATCCTTAATCGAAGGAATGGTTAATAATTCTCTATAATAATCCGGAATGATATCCAGATTCCGATGAATGATCTCTTCGGTTTCCTCTTCCGAAAAATAATTCACCGAAACGGCTCTTTTAGAATCAAGCATCATAATGTCCGATACGATGCGTCCGCGCTTCTCTAAGGCTTTGGTAACCTCAAAAGCCAAATTCGACCCCGAGGAGTAACCAAGTAAAACAAAGGGCCCTTGTTCCTGAATGCCTATCATGCTTTCTGCATACCGGTCAACGATCTCTTTTTCGTAAGACGGCTCTTCTAGGAAATCAGCGGCATAGACGGTGCAGCGGCCGTCAAGTCTTTTCGCCATTTCATTATAGACCAGCCCGTATCCGATTAAAGGCGGGAAACAGAACACAGGGATTGAACCGCTCTGATTCATCTTGACGAATACGTTATCCGTCTTGGACTCGAAAACTGCCGCTTGAATGGCGCGTGCCATTGTTTCGATGGTAGGAAAATCGTATACGGCTTGATAATGCATTTTGATTCCCATACGGTCGTTGATTTGATGAATAACTTGCAATACTTTGAGCGAATGGCCGCCAACATCAAAGAAGTTATCTTTAATTCCCGGGTCACTGAGAGCTAAAATGTTCTTCCAAATCTCGGCCAGCTGCTTTTCAATTAACGTTCCGGGCGCTTCGTATTCGGTTCCGGTGAGCCTATTTCCCTCAGGAGCCGGCAAAGCTTTTCGATCGATTTTTCCATTTGCGGTTATCGGCATCTTCTCCATTTGGACAAAGTAAGCCGGTATCATATAAGCGGGCAGTTTATTCAGCAAATGGCTCTTCAGCTGCGCCGTATTTAATGAATCGTCTCCTGACAAGTAGGCGCACAGCTGCTTTGAGCCCTCTTCTTCAATTGCGATGACGACCGCTTCTTTGACAGATTCCGATTGCAATAAAGCCGCTTCGACCTCGCCAATTTCAATCCGGTAGCCCCGGATTTTCACCTGATGATCAATTCTTCCCAAATACTCGATATTGCCGTCAGGCAGCCACCGGGCGACATCTCCCGTTTTGTACATTTTTTCGCCTGCGGCAAACAGGTGTTCAACAAATTTCTCGGCCGTTAATTCCGGGCGGTTCAAATATCCTCTGGCCAGTCCCTCTCCTGCAACATAGAGCTCGCCCGGTATGCCCATTACCTGAATGCGCTGATATTCGTCCAAAATATACGCTTGCAGAGTAGGAATAGGTTGTCCGATGTTGCTTCTGCCCTCGTCGATTTCCCGTTCCGTGATTTCTTTATATGTGACATGAACGGTAGTTTCGGTGATGCCGTACATATTGATTAATTGTGTTAAAGGATATTTAAGCTTCCAGTCTTTCAAGAAGGATGGATTTAACGCCTCTCCGCCAAATATGATTTTTCGGATGTTTAAATTGGATTCGGGATCTGCTCTCTCTTCCTGCATCAGTTGATAGAAATAACTTGGCGTTTGATTTAAAATGGTCACAGCTTCCGATTTTAACAATTGCAAATACCTTTCCGGGTTTTTTGCTATTTGTTTCGGAACAATCACTAATTTGCCCCCATACAGCAGCGCTCCGTACATTTCCCATACTGAAAAATCAAAGCAGAAGGAATGAAACAAAGTCCATGTGTCCGATGCATTAAAATCAAAAACATTTTTGTTGTTAAATAACAGACGAACCACGTTTTTATGTTCAATGAGCGTGCCTTTCGGATTCCCCGTTGTTCCTGATGTATAAATAATGTAGGCTAATTGATTTGGCATCACGTTCAGATTGAGATTAGATGCTTCGGCGCCGTATGATGACGGATCGTCAAGGAAGACAGTCTGACTTTGATAATCGGTACCTTCCAGAAGATGATGCTGCAATAATAAGATAGAGACGTTAGAATCCTCAAGCATATAATGGATGCGTTCTTTTGGATAATCCGGATCGATCGGTACGTAAACGCCCCCGGCTTTCAAAATAGCAAGGATGCCTATCACCATCTCCGGTGAACGTTCTGCCATAATGCCGACAAGCTCCTCGGCCTGAAGTCCTTTGGCAACCAAGGTTCGGGCCAGCTGATTGGCGCGTTCATTTACTATCCGATACGTCAGCTCCTTATTTTCAAAAACAATCGCCACGTGCTCCGGCGTTCGCTCCGCTTGTTCTTCAAACAATTGATGAATCGTCTTTTCCTTTGGATACTCGGCTGCCGTATCGTTGAACTTGTCTATCAGGAGCGATCGCTCATCCGCTGTTACGATATCGAGGTCTTGAACGCGAATTTCTTGATCGTCCGCCATTTGCTTCATGATTTGCATGAAATGCGTCTGCATCCGTTCGACACTTGCTTGGTCATAAACATCGCGATTGTATACAAAACGAATGTCAATTTCTCCATCCGGCATCACTATAAAAGTAAAATCGTAATGAGTATGTTCTTCCATATGAAAATCGAGAATGTCTAATGCGTTGTCATCCTGCTTCATATGTTCTATTTGTTTCTCAACCGGGTAATTTTCAAATACCATAATATGATTGATCAACTGCTGCTTTTGCTCAGTTTGAGCCTGAATGTCATACAACGGAAATGTATCATATTTTTGAGAAGCCAGTGCCCGCTCCTGGTTCATTTTCAATACTTGTGCAGCTGTCATTTCAGGCTGCGTATGAATACGTACGGGAATGGTATTGATAAATAAACCGACCATGGTTTCAATTCCCGGAATTTCTGCCGGTCTGCCGGATACGACCGTGCCGAAGACGACATCCTGACTCCCGTTGTATCTTTGCAGCAATAAGCCCCATGCGGTTTGTATCCATGTATTGACGGTGACTTGCTGACGGCTTGCGGCCCGTTTGATTTCATCTGTGAGCCGCTTTCCTAAACGAAACTCATGCTCACCTTTTTCGTATCCTTTCGCCTGGCCGGAAGATTGTTCTTGTAACAAAACAGTCTGCCCTTCATAACCTTCTAAATAGTTACGCCAATAGGCTGACGCCTGCTTGTGATCTTGTTGATCCAGCCATTCGATATATCGGCTGTATGGAGTGACGGCTCCCCGCTTCGGCTGCCTTTGCTCGAGTATCGCATAATAGGTTTCAAATACTTCTTTCGTAACAAGAGGCAAACACCAGCCATCCATTAAAATATGATGAAAGCTCCATATCAATCGCGCTTGGTCTTCCTCTGTCCGCAGGATCGATATGCGCATTAAAGCATCCCGGGTGAGATTGAATCCCCGCGCCTTATCTCTTCTTGCAAAATCGGCAATAAACTCGCTGCGCTGATGACTGTTCATGCTGCGAATATCTTCAACGGCCGTTTCAATCGGCTTTTGCCGGAATACAATCTGCAAAGGCTGATCTTTCCATTCTGTATAAAAAAGAGTCCGAAGAATGTCATATTTTTCGGCCAGATGCGCCAAACTCATCCTGAATGCATCGATATCCAAGAAACCTTTCAGATCAAAAGCGGCTTGTTCAAAGTAAGCTTCGGAAGCCGAATCGATCAAGCTGTGGAACAACATTCCTTTCTGCATCGGGGTTAATGGGTATATATTTTCAATGTCACCGAGATGACTCGTTTGCTGCACAAATTGATCCAGTTCACAGATCGTTATACCTTTTAACGAAATATCGCTTGGCGTCAGGTGAATTTGATTTTGAGCATCACAATGTGCGATGACTTGCTGCAGGCTGCTTTTTAAGATATCGGCACAGGCTTCCATTGTTTCTCTTTGATATTGTTTACCGCAATAGCTGATGGCCAGCGACAATCGGCCGTCTGAAATCATGCCGTTGATATCAAGTGTATAGGTCAAGGGACGATTGTCACTGGCTGTTTTCCCGCTTGAGTAAGGGGATACCTCCATCTTGCCGTTCCGGACATCTTGATCAAATTGACCCAAATAATTAAAACGTATTTCCGGATGTCCGGTCCATTCATGTGCCTTCGGGTGATCGGACAAATATTTGATCAGGCCGTAACCTATTCCTTTTTGGGGGATCTGACGCAAATTTTCTTTCACTGTTTTAATCCGCTGCGGGATATCCTGTTCAGCTTTGATTTGAAGCGAAACCGGATATAGGCTTGTGAACCATCCCACCGTACGCGAAATATCGAGATCCGGAATGATAGACTCTCTGCCGTGTCCTTCAAGATCAATGAGAATGTCTTCACATCCGGTCCAACGATGAATAGCAGTTCCCAGACCGGTCAGTAATAAATCGTTCATATCGGTCGAATAAGCCCGGTGAGCGTTTTTTAATAAACGTTCGGTTTCCTCAACGGTCCATTGAACGATGACCGTTTCCTTGTCTTTGGCCAGACCGGTCTCCTGTTCATTGTCCTTTGGCAATGTATGTTGCGGATTATGTTTCTGTCTGAACCAGTATTGATTTTCCGCTTCGAATTCCTGACTTTCTGCATAACGATTCAACTGTTCAGCCCATAACAGGTAAGAGTCCGTTTTCTTCGGAAGCCGGATCGCTTCGCCGTTTTGAAGCTGCTCATAAGCTGCCCCTATATCCTCAAGTAAAATCCTCCACGATACGCCGTCGATGACCAGATGATGAACCGCAATCAGCAAATGATCTCCCTCTTGACACCGGAACAATCCCAGTTTCATGAGCGGTCCTTCGGCTAAATGAATGGATTGCTGAATCTCATTGGAAATGGTTTCTATCGTCTGGGACACATTTTTTTCTTCGCGTAATGAGATCACTTCAAGGCTGAACAGATCACCTTCATCGATCCCGCGATTTCGGGCTTCATATCCATCTTCTGTCGGAACATAGACCATGCGCAAAGCATCGTGATGCTCTGTGATCTTCTTCATGACGTCCCGAAGCTTTGATTCATCCAGTCCCTCTTTCCAATAAAGCATAACCGCTTGATTGTAATGGTGTAATTCCGGGTATTTCTGGTCAAAAAACCAATGCTGAATCGGTGTCAGCAGCGCCCGGCCTTTAATTTCCCCTTGTTCTGCGATTCGGGTTACCGGCTCTACGTATGGAACAAGCTCAGAGATCGTTGGGTATTTAAACAAGTGTTTGATTTCAAACTTATACCCGGCTTGGTATAATCTTGAGGACACTTGAATCGACTTAATGGAATCGCCCCCCAATTCGAAGAAATGATCTGAGATTCCGACCCGTTCTAAGCCTAAGACCGACTCCCAGACCGCGGCCAGTATTTTTTCCAGTTCTGTTCGAGGAGCTTCATAGTTCATGCCTGTAAGATTCTCTCTTGGAGAAGGAAGGGATTTACGGTCTATTTTCCCGTTGAAAGTAAGCGGCACCTCTTCCAGCTGAACGAAATACGCAGGTATCATATAGGATGGAAGCTGCCGGGACAGCTCTTCACGGAGCTCGCCTGCAGTTAAAGCATGTTGTGCGGTATAATAGGCGCACAAGGATGTTTCCCCATCGATTTCCCGGGCGATAACGATGGCTTCTTTGATCGCCGGCAGCTGAAAAAAAGCGCCTTCGACTTCGCCGATTTCAATGCGGTAACCGCGGATTTTCACCTGGTGATCAATCCGGCCCAAATACTCGATATTGCCATCCGGCAGCCATCTTGCCAAGTCTCCCGTCCGGTATATCCGTTCTCCTGCTGCAATCGGATGGTTTACAAACTTCTCGGCCGTCAGTTCGGGACGATTCAAGTAGCCCCTTGCAAGCCCATCGCCCGCTATGCACAGTTCTCCCGCCACACCGATCGGCTGCATATGTTCCAAATCAGCATGTAATATATACAATTGAATGTTGGAAATCGGTTTGCCTATCGGAATCGATGCATATGTTTCTTCCGTCTGGCAATCAAAGTATGATACATCAATTGTTGCCTCAGTCGGTCCGTACAAGTTGATGATTTGAGCCTGGCTCACCGACGTTATGATGCGTTTGAAGCCTGCGACATGTACAGGCTTCAAAGCCTCACCGCTTGCAAACACATGTCTTAATGACGCTAATTTTTGTTTCAACATCCCGCTTGGCTTCTGATCCATGGATTCCAGGAAGGCATGCAGCATCGCCGGTACAAAATGCATTGTGCTGACACCTTTTTGTGCAATTGTATCTAAAATCAGCTCGGGATTCTTTTCTCCTCCGTTTGGCAACAGAACCAATCTGGAACCTGATATCGTCCACCAGAACAGTTCCCACACTGATACATCAAAGGTGATCGCAGTTTTTTGCAGAATCGCATCCCGCTCATCGAGAGGGTATTTTTCCTGCATCCACACCAGCCGATTGATGACCGACCGGTGCTCAACCATAACCCCTTTCGGCTTACCCGTTGAACCCGATGTATAAATAACATAGGCCAGATGATCCGGACCAGCAGCCGGCTCTACATTCGACCCGTCTTCACAAAAGTTTTGCGGATCTTTCATATCCAGTACTTTTCCCGTAAAAGGTACTCTCTCTCGCGATTGATTCTGCACGAGTAACAACTTCGTATCCGAATCCTCCAATATGTATCGAACCCGTTCCTCGGGATAGCCCGGGTCAATCGGTACATACGCCCCGCCGGCTTTCAAGATCCCGAAGATCCCTACAATCATATCCAGGGAGCGTTCGGCCATAATCCCGACCGGCTGATCCGGCTGTACGCCTTCAGATTGCAGTGTCCGAGCGAGTTGATTCGCCCTTTCATTCAATTCCCGGTACGTCAGACGGCTATCCTCGTAGACAACAGCCGTTTGATCAGGGGTACGTTCCGCTTGTTCCTCCAAAAATTGATGAATCGTTTTTTCTCTTGGATACTCTGCAGCCGTTTGATTATAGGCGATGAGTTGATTTGTCTCTGAGTCTGACAGAATATTAAGCTGGCGGATCATAAGGTCGGGTTGGAATAACAAAATCGAAAAAATCCGGTTTACATGTTCGATCACTTGCATCATATACTGGCGATCATAAGCTTGTTCATTATAAGTTAACTTTAAATGAATCGAATCATTTTCTATGGAAAACTGAAATAACGTATCAGAAGCAGCCGTTTCTATAAAACGAATGGGGTGAAGCTGATCTAGTGATACAATCGTGTGGATCATTGGCAAATGATTTGAATCGTAGTTCAGATTTAATGGACCGGCCATTTTATCGAAAGGAACGTGCTGATGTAAGATGGCTCCGTTCAGCTTATGTTTGAATTCATTAAATATGGATTTAAACGTGCTGTCCGCATTTATGTTTTGTTTGATTAACATGACTTGGTCTAAACGAAGGTCTTCATCGGTTTCGTCTTCAAAGGTCGGTACACCTACAATAACGCCCTCTTCCCCCGTATATTTGTACAAAAGACACTCGATTCCGACCAGGAGAACCATATAAACGGCCATTGGCGATTTATTCGTCATCTTCATGATGCGCAGGGATACATCGGGGCTCAATGAACTGTGAATACGGTTGGGTGCACTCGACGCATCATGCTCTATTGCTGAGTCCGACATTTGAAACGAAGGGATTGCACTGGGACGATCTTCCGCATCGAACATGCTGCTCCAGAACAACTCCTGTTGCTTAAATTCTGACATTAATATCCCTCCAGTAAGTTTTAGCCGGCTGACCGCTGTCCCCGTAAAAACATCATGCCGGGGACAGCCGGTACCGGCCGTTTTTAGAAATTCAATTCGATTTCGCTTGCAAAGTGTTCACTTTTGTTTACTTTCTCACTTAATTGAATTTCTTTTAAAGGAATCGATGGGTCTTTTATGATCGCCGACAGAATCATGGCGTAATCCTTGCTCAGCGTAGCGATGGTTTTCTGTTTAAACAGCTTCGTGCAATACTCAAAGCTTCCTTGAATCTCGTGCGGATTCATCACGAAGGTCAGCTGCAAATCAAATTTGGCCGCCGTATTTGTTTGTTCATATGGTCTGACCGCGAGAGAGTCCAATTCGATATCCGTTTGTTCCGTATTTTGCAGAACAAACATCGTATCGAATAACGGATTACGGCTTAAGTCCCGTTTCACTCCCAGTTTCTCAACTAATTCTTCAAAAGGATACTCTTGATTTTCATAAGCTTTCAGCATCGTTTCTTTTGTTTCCGTTACATAGTCCATAAAAGTCTTTTCTCCAGCCGGGGCCGTACGGATGGCCAGCGTATTCACAAACATCCCGATAATATGCTGTAAATCTCCATGCATTCTTCCCGCAATAGGCGTACCGACGACGATATCTTCCTGACCGCTGTATTTGGCCAGCAGTATGTTATAGGCTGACAGCAAGATCATGTAAGCGGTCGATCCGGTCAATTCTTCCATCTGTTTTATACCCTGGACCACGGTCTCATCGAGAGCGAAATTGTATCGCTTGCCTTCAAAGCTTCGAATTCGCGGTCTGGCAAAATCTTTCGGCAGCTCAAATGGCGGGAGTTCCTCATGAAATACGTTCAGCCAATAGTTCTCCTGCCTCTTGATGCGTTCCCTCTGCTCCGCCTGCTGCTGCCATACAGTGTAATCTTTGTATTGAATCCGGAGCGGGGTTAATTCTTTGCCGTCATACAATTGAATCAGTTCTTCAACAAAAATATTCATAGAAGCGCCGTCTGAAACGATATGATGCATGTCAAACATGAAAACATGTCTGTCCTGTTCTAATTCGATGAGTCCGGCCCGAAGCAATGGAGCCTGACTGAGATTGAAAGGCCGCACGAAATTGCGGAACAGCTCCTCGACCTCTTCATCAGCTGCTTTGTACCTTTCTATAGAGAAATCCGCCTGCGGCTTGATCACCTGCACCAGCTCTCCGCGGATCATTTCAAATCCGGTTTGTAGCGATTCATGGCGTTGGATCAGACTTTGGAACGCAGATTGTAAACGATTCATGTCGATCCTGCCTTCCAATGTCAAAATCCCCGGCATGTTGTAACTTAGTTCTCCGCCTTCAATTTGTGTAGACAGGTAAACCATCTTTTGCACAGAAGAAACAGGATAAACATCTTTGGCTTCTGCAATAGGGATTTCATCCGGTCCGCTGGTTTCCGCGCCTGCAATGACCCTCGCCATTTCTTCAATCGTCGGGTATTGAAACACTTCTCTCAATGAAATGCTTTTGTCGAATTGCTTATGGATCTTGGTAACGAGCGTCATCCCCCGTAACGAATGCCCGCCTAGATCGAAAAAGTTATCTTTGACGCCGACTTGTTCTACCTTCAATACTTCTTTCCAGATGTGAACCAGCTGCTCTTCCGGTCTTGTCCTTGGAGCAACATAGTCAATCCCGGTCTGCAAGCCTGCTTCAGGCAGCGGTAACGCGCTGCGATTCACTTTTCCATTGGAGGTTAACGGCATTTGCTCCAGTTGCATCAAGTATGAAGGAACCATGTAGCCTGGTATTTGATCGGAGAGTTTTTCTTTAAGCTGATTGATCGGCAGTGACTTCTCCCCTGTAAAATAGGCATACAAATCGCTTTGCCCCTCTGCATTTTCTCTGACCAGGATCACCGCTTCTTGTACATGCTCGATGTTGAGAAGAGCGGCTTCCACCTCGCCAAGTTCGATCCGGTAACCGCGAATTTTGACCTGGTGATCCTTTCTTCCGGCATATTCAATGTTTCCATCCGGCAGGTAACGGGCAAGGTCGCCTGTTTTATACATCCGCTCTCCGATTACAAACGGATCGGCTACAAACTTTTCGCCCGTTAATTCAGGCAAGTTCAGATACCCTCGTCCTACTCCGTCTCCGGCGATGCACAGCTCACCCTTTACACCTATAGGCAGCATCCGATCATGGGAATCAACAATATACACACGGTTGTTGCCCAGCGGTTTGCCGATCGGCACGTAACCGCCGTCGTCAGCGGATGCCAATGTCTCCGGTACGATGTGAAAGACCGATGCATCCACGCAGGTTTCCGTCGGACCGTATACATTGGTTATGAGCGGCATTGATGACCCGTTCGAAGCAAACAATTCAAGCAATTGCGCCACCGTCGCCTGCGGGAGCGCCTCTCCTCCAATAAGCATGTGCCGGATCGTTACCCCATGAAGGCTGTCTGCAGCGATAAGCAATTGCAAATGTGACGGTGTTCCGTCTGTTACGTCAATGCGGTGGGTGCGATAATAGTTTGACAAGGCATAACCGTCTGATACTGATGCTTTAGGGACGATATACAGTGCATGTCCCCCTAACAGTGCCGCGAAAATTTGCTTGACCGATGCGTCGAAATAGTACGGTGCCAACAGAGACACACGCAATCCCGAATCATAAGCACCGTACACTTGTCCGCGGAGCCCCTCCATCAAATGAAGGACCTGGCGATGCTCGATCAGCGTGCCTTTTGGCTTGCCGGTTGTGCCTGATGTGTAAATCACATACGCCAAGTGATCCGGTCCGGCTGCCGTCACCAGATTCGAGCCATCCCCGCTGTTCATTCGTTCGTCATTCAGCAGTAAAATCTCTCCGGCAAAGGATACACGATCTTGTAAATGGGGCTGTGCCAGCAGAACCTTTGCTCCTGAATCCTCCAGAATATAGCGGAGGCGTTCCTGCGGACTGTCCGGATCCATCGGCACATACGCGCCCCCGGCTTTCAGGATCGCCATAATCCCCACGATCATTTCCAGAGAACGTTCTGCCAGAATACCCACAGGCTGGTCAGGCTGCACGCCTTCGCTTCTTAAAATCCGCGCCAGGCGGTTGGCCCGCTCATTCAGCTCACGGTATGTGAATCGGCTTTTCTCGTAAACTGCGGCCGTATGTTCCGGCGTGCGCTCCGCCTGCTCCTCGAACAATTGGTGAATTGTTTTGTCCCTTGGGCAGTCTATCGCCGGTTGACCCCATCTTTCCACAATCTGCTCTTTCTCCTGCGCGGTGATCATCTCCAGCGATGAAAGCGGCGCCTGCGGATCATTCGCAATCGCCTCGATCAATTGGATAAAGTGCTTTGCCATGCGTTCCGCAGTTTCCTGCTTGTACAGCGCTGCCGCGTAACTGATCATACCTGTAATTCCGTCTTCATTTTCTGCCGCTTGGAACGTCAGGTCGAACTTCGCCATCGCATGGTTGTCCGGATAAGGGGTAAAACGCACATCATCGAGGCTCAATTCTCCCTGTTCTGTGTTTTGCCATATGAACATCGTGTCAAACAGCGGATGGCGGCTGAAATCCCGGGACACATTCAGCTTGTCCACCAGTTCGTCGAATGGATACTCCTGGTTTTCGTACGCTTTTAATGTATGCTCTTTGACTTCCTGCACGTATTCCCGGAATGTTTTTTCCCCGACCGGATTCGTTCGTATCGCGAGTGTGCCCACAAACATGCCGATTAAGCTTTCCAAATCCGAATGGGTTCTTCCGGCAATCGGGCTGCCTACTACGATGTCTTCTTGCCCGCTGTATTTGGCAAGCATGGTCGTATAAGCAGCCAGCAGGACCATGTACAGCGTGCTTTCGCTCTTCAGCGCCAAGCCTTTCAGCTGTTCCGTCAACTCCGGTCCGATGACAAACTCGATTTGTCCTCCTTCAAAGCTCCGCGCAGCCGGTCTTCCGTAGTCGGTTGGCATATCCAGCACCGGAACCTCTCCGCTGAACACATCCAGCCAGTACGCTTCCTGTTTCTTCACCCGTTCGCTTTGCATATCCGACAGCTGCCACGCCGCATAATCTTTATACTGAACCCGCAATGGCGGGAATTCTTTTCCTTCATATAATGAAACGAACTCTTCAATCAAATTCTTGATAGATACGCCATCGGAAATGATATGATGCATGTCAAACAGCAGCAAATGGCGGTCTTTTGCAAGCTCGATCAATCCTACCCGCAGCAGCGGTGCTTTCTCCAAGTCAAATGCACGCACAAAACCATGAACGAGGGCTTCCGCCTGTTCTTCTTTCGCTTGAGTGAATTCCACTGCAAATTGGACGTCGTCATAGATCCGCTGCACCGGTTCTCCATCTATCAGTTCAAAGCCGGTACGCAGCGTTTCATGGCGCTGAATCAGCTTGCGGATCGCCTTCTCGACAAGTTCCCGATCCAGAGCTCCATCGGCTCTCATGACACTCGGCATGTTGTAGCTCAGCTCTCCGCCTTTCAGCTGATTCAAAATGTACAGCCGTTTTTGCGCCGAGGAGACGGCATAGTATTCTTTTGCTTCAACGGTCGGGATAGATGTATATGCTGTGTGTTTCATTCCGGTAATTGTTTCTGCCATTTCTTCAATTGTTGGCGATCGGAACACTTCTCGCAGCGGCAGGCTGACCCCCATCTCTTTGTGCAGCTTCGCTGTCAGCGTCGTTGCTCGCAGCGAGTGACCGCCGATGTCAAAGAAATTGTCTTTCACGCCGATACGCGGAAGTCCAAGCACCTCTTGCCAGATATGCGCCAGCTGCGCTTCCGCCGCTGTACGGGGAGCAACGTATTCGATCCCTGTTTGCACGCCTCCTTCTGGTGCTGGCAATGCTTTGCGGTCGATTTTTCCGTTTGCCGTTAACGGCAAACGCTCCAGTTGGATAAAGTACGACGGGATCATATACCCCGGCAGTTCCTGCGACAGCGCTATTCGCAGCTCGCTCACCATCAGCTCGGTGTTCGCTGAAAAGTATGCGCATAGCTGCTTTTCTCCGGCTCCGTCTTCAAGAGCGGTGACTACTGCTTCCTGTACCGACTCTATCTTTAAGAGCTGAGCTTCCACCTCGCCGAGTTCGATCCTGTATCCTCGAATTTTCACTTGATGATCGATCCGGCCCAAATATTCGATGTTACCGTCCGGCAGCCATCTCGCCAGATCGCCCGTCCGGTACATCCGTTTGCCGGGCTCGAACGGATGATCCGCGAACTTCTCCGCAGTCAGCTCAGGACGGTTCAGGTACCCCCTCGCCAGTCCGTCGCCCGCGATACAAAGCTCTCCCGGTACTCCGACTGGCTGTAGACGCATTGATCCCGGTGCCATCATATACAGCTGTATATTCGAGATCGGCTTGCCGATCGGTACCGATGCATACGCTTGGTTTGCTTCGCAGTTGAAGTACGACACATCGACCGTTGCTTCCGTCGGGCCGTACAGGTTGATCAGTTGGGCGCCGTTCACAGGCGTAATAAGGCGATGAAATCTTGCCGTATGTGCCGGCATTAATGCCTCACCGCTTGCAAACACTTGCCGCAACGTACGCAGCTTGCTTGTCTGTCCGCTCGCCGTCTGTGTTTCCGCAAACTTCAGGAAGGCGTGCAGCATCGCCGGGACGAAATGCATTGTCGTGATACTTTGCTCTTCTATTGTGTTCCAAATCACTTCAGGGTCTTTCTCTCCGCCGAGCGGAAGCAGGCACACCTTCGCACCGGTCAAAGCCCACCAGAACAGCTCCCATACCGAGACGTCGAAGGTGATCGCTGTCTTTTGTAAAATCGTATCGCCGCTGCCGATCGGATAAGCCTTTTGCATCCACATCAGCCGGTTTATAACCGGACGATGTTCAACCATAACCCCCTTGGGCTTGCCGGTCGATCCGGACGTGTAGATTACATATGCCCTATCGCCCGCACCGGACAGCGGATCCAAGTTAGAAACGTCATCATCGTAAACGGAAGTATCATCGAGATCGATGACCGTTCCTGCAAAAGCAACCCGTTCTTTCACGTGACGCTGTGACAGCAGCAGGGTCGCTCCTGAATCTTCAAGGATGTAGCGGATGCGTTCCTCCGGGTAATCCGGGTCGATTGGCACATAAGCGCCTCCCGCTTTCAGGATTGCATAAATCCCGACCATCATTTCTAGAGAACGCTCAGCCATGATCGCAACAAGCTGGTCGGCCTGTAGGCCTTCAGCTCGTAAAGTGCGTGCTAGTTGATTGGCCCGTTCATTTAACTCAAGGTATGTCATACGCTGCTCCTCGAATATAACCGCCTCATGGTCCGGCGTCCGGAGTGCTTGTTCCTCGAACAGCTGATGAATCGTTTGTTCACGTGGGTAATGCATTTCGTTAGACTGAAAACGGCTGTGCAGCTGTTCTTTTTCTTGCTGCGTCAGAAGTTCCATTTCTTCTACTTTGACAGACGGCAGCTGCAATACTTGCTGCATAAGCTGTTCAAAATGTCCGCGAATCCGCTCTGCCTCTGATTGTTCATATTCATTTCGGTTAAAACTAAAATGAACAGTGAGTTGTTCGCCAGGGATGACAACTACATTAAAATCGTAATGGGTGTGTTCTTCTATATGGAAATTCACGATATTTAAATCCGCAGCATCATGGCCCTCTTCAACTTGCTGCCCTATCGGATAATTTTCAAAGATCATGATATGATCAATTAAGTTTTGCTTTTGTTCCGTTTGGGCCTGAATTTCGTATAAAGGATAGGTATCGTACGATTGGGAAGCCAGCGCGTTTTGTTGAACCATTTGCATCGTATCAGCAAAAGTGCTGTCCTCATCGCAGCGGATGCGAACCGGAATCGTATTGATGAACAGACCGATCATCTGTTCCACATCAGGAATTTCCGCCGGCCTTCCCGACACGACACTGCCGAAGACAACGTCTGCGGACCCGCTGTATTTCTGTAACAAAATCCCCCATAACGTTTGGATCAACGTATTTAACGTAACCTGATGCTGATTTGCGATCTGCTGTAATTGTTTTGTCTGTTCGTGATCAAATCGGCAGATCACATTGGCATAAGCGTATTCTTTTTGTTCATGCTGCGCTATTTTATGAAGAAGCGTGGTTTCACCTTTATATCCTTCAAGATACCCGCTCCAGTACCGCTTTGCCGCTCCCTGATCTTGGCGGTCAAGCCACTCGATATAGTCGCTGTAAGGAGCTGCCGATGGCGGTTCTGGTTCCCTGCCTTCCTGTAAGGCGCTATAATGATCAAACACTTCCTTCGTGATAAGAGACAGGCACCAGCCATCCATCACAATATGATGGAAGCTCCAAATCAAATGATATTTGCGGTCTTCCATACGGAAAATCGCTATGCGCATCAGCGGATCCCGAGCCAAGTCAAATCCTTTTGCCTTGTCTTCTCTTTGATAGGCTGCGATTGCATCCTCTCTCAGGTGCTCCTCTATATCACGCAAATCTGCAAAATGAATTTGCGGTGTTTGCGTTTTATAGACAATTTGTAAAGGAGTATCGTTCCAGCCGCTGTAAAAACGGGTTCTGAGCACGGCGTATGTTTCAAATAATCGTTCAAGGCTTGCTTTAAACCAATCAATCTTTAACTCTCCCTGCAAATCGAACGATGCTTGTTCAAAATAAGAACTTGAGGCCTCGTCCAGCAGGCTGTGGAAGAGCATTCCTTTCTGCATCGGAGTGAGCGGATACACGTTTTCAACCTCACCTGCATGCGGCAGTTGAATGAGGAGCTGATCCAATTCGTCAATGGATATGCCTTTTAACAAAATATCGCTTGGCGTCAGTTCCGATTGTTCTTTATGAACGCAATGCGTAATGATTGTCCGCAGGCGGCTTTGAATCGTTTCCGATAACCGCATGATCGTTTCTTTTGCGTACTGTTTGCTGCTGTAGCTGATCGTAAGCTTCAGCCGGCCCTCGGTGATCATTCCGTTTATATTCAATACATACGGTCTTTCTTGATTTCCGCTTGAGTCTGAACCGCAAGAATAAGAAGATAACTGAACCCCATGCTGCTGTAAATCTTGGTCAAACTGTCCCAGGTAGTTAAAGCTGATCTCAGGATTGAGTTTCGATGGCATTCCGCCGCTTAAGTACCTTGCTATTCCATATCCGATCCCTTTATACGGAATTTGGCGCAATCCTTCTTTGGTCGTCTTGATATAATCAGAGATTTCTTTGCCCGGCTGCGCGTGCAGCACAACCGGATACAGACTTGTAAACCACCCGACCGTGCGGGAGATATCTATATCTTGTATAATCTGTTCTCGGCCGTGTCCCTCTAAATGAATCGGAATTTGTTCCAGTCCTGACCAATGCGATATGGAAAGACCCAGAGAAGTTAAAAGCAAATCGTTTATTTCCGTGTGATAAGCGCGATTCGCTTGTTTTAATAAGAGCTCCGTTTCCTCTTTCGTCCATTCCACAGTTGCTGTTTCGCTGTCTTTTGCAGTTGTATGGGTTTCATGAAAATCTTTAGGCAGCGGTTTGACTTCGGTTTGTTCGATTTTTGTCCAATATTCCTGTTCTTGTTTTATGGTTTCACTTTGCGCATATTCTGACAGTCTCTTAGCCCATAATTGGAAAGAGTCTGTTTTTTGCGGCAGTTGAATCACTCGCCCGTTCTCGGCTTGCTTGTAGCCGCTAACGATATCTTCCAGTAGTATGCGCCATGAAATCCCGTCTATAATCAAATGATGGATGGCAATGAGCAAATGATCTCCATCTGCGCATTGAAACAACCCGGCTTTCATTAACGGCCCATCACTTAAATGCATACTGCTTTGTATCTCATCAGCTTTGGCTTCAATTGTACGTCCCGGATCGGGATCTTCTTTCAGATTCATGACTTCTAAGCGGTACAGTCCGCTTTGGGCGATTTCTTCATTCTGTGCCTCACAGCCATTTTCCGTAGTCCGGAACGTCATGCGGAGCGCATCGTGATGTTCAGCAAGCTTTTGCAGGGTTTGACGAAGCTGCGTTTCCTGAAAACCTTCCGGCGCATGCAGCATGACGGCTTGATTGTAATAATGCTGATCTGTTGTTGTTTGTTCGAAAAACCAATGCTGAATAGGAGTCAGGCTGACTTTTCCTTTGACCTCACCTTGATCGGCTATACGCAGATTCTGCTTGATATGCGGACTCAATTCTGCAATTGTTGCATATTGAAACAAGTCTTTGATTTCCATTTTGTATCCTTGCTGATTTAATCTGGAGGATACTTGAATGGATTTAATGGAATCTCCGCCAAGATCGAAGAAATTATCAAGAATACTGACGTTTTCAGCGCCTAATACCGATTCCCAGGCAGAAACTAATATTTCTTCAGCTTTTGTTCGGGGAGCTTTATACTCTGCTCTGTCCTGCAGTTCGAAATCCGGAGCCGGCAGCCCTTTTTTGTTTATTTTTCCGTTAGAAGTTAAAGGCATTTCATCAAGCTCGATAAAATAAGCCGGAACCATATAACTTGCAAGGGTTTGAGACAATTGTTTCCGGAGCCGGGCTGCCGTTGTTTGCCCGCCGCTCACGTAATATGCACACAATTGTTTAAACCCGTGGACGTCCTCTCTGGCTGTAACGACAGCTTCCTTAATCACTTCTTCTTGAAGCAGTGCCGCCTCGATCTCGCCTAATTCGATACGATAGCCTCTGATTTTCACTTGTTCATCTATTCTGCCCGCATATTCAATGTTTCCGTCCGCCAGCCACTTCGCCAAATCTCCGGTCTTATACATCTTCGCTCCGGGTTCAAACGGGTCATCGACAAATTTCTCTGCCGTTAATTCGGGACGGTTCAAATATCCTCTTGCCACACCGGCGCCGCTGATATAGATCTCTCCCGGGACACCGATCGGCGCGGGTTTCATATTCTCATCAAGAACGTAAATGCTCGTGTTTGCCGCAGCGGTTCCGATCGGTACCGATTCCCGCCTGTCCTTTGCGGCATCGTAACGGTAAATCATGCAGCCGACAACGGTTTCCGTCGGTCCGTACTCATTGCATATTTCAATCCGGCCTTCGAACTGTTCATGAATGCTGCGGGCTAACCGGGTGCTTAAGTTTTCCCCGCCCACAATCATTCTTCGGACAGCCGTTTGATCGGCAATGTTCATTTCTTTCAAGACCTGCAAATGGGCCGGGGTCAATTTAATGATATCCACCCTCGGGTCCCGCACAATTGATTCAAGCAGAGCTGTTTTATCCTCTCCGTCATAGACGATGATTGCATTGCCTGTGACAAGCGGCGTGAAAATAGAAGTCACCGTCAGATCAAAAGAAATTGACGAATACAATGGGAAGTTGGCTTTCTCGCCTTTTACATAAACTTCTTTCGCCCACCAAATATAATTGGTCAAGCCTCCGTGCTCGATTAGTACGCCTTTTGGCCGGCCTGTGGAACCTGACGTATAAATGACATATGCCAAATGGCTCACATCACTTATCGGAGCAAGGTCAGAGCCATCTTGGTGATAAGAACTTTCATCATCAAGTAAAACCGTGACGCCTTCATAGGCAAGCTGTTTCCTGACGTCCCGCTGCATTAAAACGATTCCGGCTTGGGAGTCATCCAGCATATACCGGATGCGGTCTTGCGGATATTCCGGATCTATAGGTACATAGGCTCCGCCTGATTTTAAAACGGCAAGGATTCCGACCACCGATTCGATGCTGTTTCTTGTGATGATGGCTACAGGCTGATCCGTCTGCACTCCTTTCGCTCTTAACGTTCGCGCCAGGCGGTTGGCCCGCTTATTGAGCTCTCCGTACGTGAGCTGCCTGTCCTTATCAATGACGGCTGCTTGATCGGGCGTACGCTCCGATTGCTCTTCAAATAATTGATGAACCGGCGTCTGCGGAAACGGCGCGGCCGTGTCGTTAAGCGTCTGCAGAAGGGTTCTTCTTTCGCCTTCCGTTAACAATTCCGCTTGATCCACCCGGATATCCGCATCTGTCACGACTTGATGCAGGATTTGCATGAAATGTTCCCGAACCCGCTCTATGCTTGCCCGATCATACACATTTGCATTGTATTCAAAAGAGATGTTCATCTCGTCGCCCGGTATAACGGTCAAATTAAAATCGTAGTTGGTCTGTTCTTCCATTTGTACGTTGGAAATCGTGATGGATGTTCCGTTTTGGCGGCCTATACTTTCCATATACTGATCAACCGGATAATTTTCGAATATCATTAAATGTGTAATTAAATCTTGCTTTTGCGTTGTACGCGCTTGAATATCGTACAGCGGGTGTGTCTCAAATTGTTGAGACGCTACAGCCCTTTCCTGCGCCTCTTTCATAAGCTCAGCAAACGTTGTCCCGGCTTCACACCGGAACCGGACGGGAATGGTGTTAATGAATAAGCCGATCATGGTTTCCACGTTTGGAATTCCAGCGGGTCTTCCGGATACAACACTTCCAAACACAACGTCCCGGCTGCGGTTATATTTCTGCAGCAAAACCGCCCATACCGTCTGCAGCAGCGTGTTCAGCGTGACATGATGCTTGCCTGCCGTCCGCTTCATTTTCGAAGTGAGATCAGAGCTTATGTCACACGTCACTTTTTCAGGAACGTATCGTCCGTCCTCCGCTGCATGGTGATCCTTAGGAAGGCCGGTTTGCTCCTCATATCCCTCCAAGTACTGATCCCAATAAGCCGTGGCCTCTTTCGCATCTTGCCGGCCGAGCCATTCAATATATTGACTGTACGGAGTAATTGACGATTGTTCAGGCTGCTTTTGCTGAAGCAAAGCAAAGTAATTCTCGAAAATTTCTTTTGTAATCAGCGGCAGACACCAGCCGTCCATCAAAATATGGTGGAAACTCCAGATAAAACGGTATGTTTTTTCATCCGTACGAAGGATGAATAACCGCATTAACGCGCCTTTTTCTAAGTCGAACCCCCGCATCTTATCTTCTCTGGCATACTGCTGAATCATCGCTTCTTTTTGAGATTCCTTCATCTCTCGTAAGTCATTGAATTGAAAACCGATTTTTTTCGTTTTGAATATGATTTGGAGCGGCTGATCCTTCCAGCCTCTGTAAAAATTCGTGCGGAAAATATCATATTTTTGCGATAAGCCGTCCAAGCTTTTTGAAAATGAATCAATTTCCAGATCTCCATGCAGATCAAACATCGTTTGCTGAAAATAAGCACCAGAATTCGGATCAAATAAGCTGTGAAACAGCATGCCCTTCTGCATCGGCGTTAATGGATAAATATTTTCCGCTTCGCCTAATTCACGCGTCTGCTCCAAAAGCTGTTCCAGTTCGTCGATTGAGATGTCTTTTAACAGGATGTCACTTGGTGTGAGAGAAGTCTGCTGCCGGCTTACGCAATGCGCAATGACTTCTTGCAGACTTTCTTTCAACCCCCGGGCAAATTGCGCCATAGTAGATCTTTCGTATTGTTTGCTACTGTAGCTCAGTGTCAGTGATAATGTCCCTTCGGCAATCATTCCGTTCAAATCAAGCACGGCCGTTCTCTCTTGGTTTTCGTTCATTGACAACCCTGTGGAAAAAGGCGAGATGCGCAAAGCCTGATGCTTCAGGTCTTGGTCAAATTGTCCCAAATAATTAAACGATATCTCCGGATTCAGCTGCAGGCTGTCGGCTTCCGAGTGCCCGGATATATATTTGATGATGCTGTAATTCATTCCTTTGTCAGGGATACGGCGCAGCCCTTCTTTTACGATCTTGATCCGCTGCGACAGGTTTTTTCCGGCTTCCATCCTCAGGACGACAGGGTACTGGCTTGTGAACCATCCTATCGTGCGGGAAATGTCAGCATCCGGAATAATCGGTTCTCTCCCGTGGCCTTCCAAATTCACGACAATGTCTTCCGTGCCTGTCCACTTGTGAACAGCCAGCCCTAACGAAGTCAGCAGCAGATCGTTGATATCCGTGTTGTAGGCGCGGTTCGCTTGTTTTAATAATTGCTCCGTTTCCTCTTTTGTCCATTGAATCGTCACTTCTTCGCTGTCTCTTAATAACGATCCTTCGCTGATAGTGTCCTTAGGCAATGGCTGAGGCTTTATACTTGAAAGCTCGGTCCAATACGCAATCTCCTCTTCCATATCGGTTTCCGCCGCATATTTGGACAATTGATCGGCCCAGAATGGAAACGAGTCTGTTTTTTGCGGGAGCTGGATCGTTTGTCCGCGTTCTGCCTGCTCATATCCGCTTGCAAAATCTTCGAGTAAAATACGCCAGGATACTCCGTCAATCAGCAAATGATGAATTGCAATCAGCAAATGATCTCCGTCCGGACATTGGAACAAACCGAGCTTCATCAATGGCCCTTTGTCTAATACCATGCTGCTTTGAATCTCATTCGCTTTATCGGCAATCGCTTGAGCCGTATCGGTTTCCCCTTTATAATTCATCACTTCCAGATGGTATAGTTCACTTTCATCTGTTCCTGTAATTCGCGGAGCGTATCCATCCGGCGTTTTTTCAAAAATCATCCTTAAGGCATCGTGATGCGACGCGATCCGTTCCATCGTCCGGCGAAGCGGGCCCTCTTTAAAGCCTTCCGCCGAATATAACATGACGGCCTGATTGTAATGGTGTGCATGCGGCATTTTTTGCTCAAAAAACCAATGCTGTATCGGGGTCAGCTTGGTTCCGCCATTCACTTTTCCTTGATCAGCCACTCTGCTGACCGGCGCTACAAACTGACTAAGTTCAGCAATCGAGGGGTGTTTAAACAAATGCTTCATATCAACCTTGTATCCGGCTTGATACAATCTGGATGACACCTGAATTGATTTAATCGAATCTCCGCCAAAATCAAAGAAATTATCAAGAATTCCTATACGTTCTGCTCCTAATACTTCTTGCCAGATGGACGCCAGCAGTTCTTCTATTGTGTTCCGCGGGGCTATGTATTCGTTTTCCGCCCGCGTATTTTCGTCAGCAGCAGGCAAAGCTTTCAGATCAATCTTCCCATTGGAAGTGAGCGGAATGCGTTCCAAAGGGATAAAGCGGGAGGGAATCATATAATTCGGCAGTTCCCGGGATAATTCTTCTCTGAACTGCGCAGCGGTCAAAGAAGGCTCGCCGACATAATAGGCATACAATTGTTTGGCCCCGTCTGCGTCTTCCCGCGCGACGACTGCGGCTTCACGAACGTTTTCCAGATTGAACATGGCTGCCTCTACCTCGCCGATCTCAATCCGGTAGCCGCGAATTTTCACTTGATGATCAATCCGCCCTAAATATTCGATTCTTCCATCCGGCAGCCATCTGGCGAGATCCCCCGTTTTATACATCTTTTGACCAGGGACATGCAGATGCTCCACAAATTTTTCCTCCGTCAATTCAGGCCGATTGAGGTAGCCGCGGGCCACTCCCGCTCCTCCGACATACAGCTCTCCCGGTACGCCGATCGGCTGGATTTGATGGTGCGCTCCTAAAATATAAGCTTGATGGTTGGCCACCGGGCTGCCGATTGTGATCTGTTCATCAGCGGACTGAACAGGGTGAAATGTAGATACCACGCTGTTTTCTGTCGGTCCGTATTCATTATTGATCCGAATGCGAGGCTGCAGAGAATGCAGCTTCTCAACTGTATCTGTTTCCAGCTGCTCACCGCCTACAACAACATGCTGAACATGGATGAAATCCTCTCTGTTCATCTGTTCGATCATTGTTTTCAGAAGACGGGGAGAAGTTGAAAAATGGGTAATTCTTTCTTGTTTTATGGCATTTTGAATGGCGAAAGTTTCTTTATTCTCTTCATTAGGCAGAAGGTGCAAAGTTGCTCCTGAGATGAGCGGGCCGAAGAAATTTAAAATGAACGCATCAAAAACATACGGGTACAAGACAAGCACGCGATCCGCCGGAGAATGCCTGAAAAACGCCTTCTTCCACTGAAGCGAGTTCACAATGCCGCCGTGTTCAACCATGACCCCTTTCGGCTTTCCTGTTGTACCCGACGTATAAATGACATAGGCTAAATGGCTGTGTCCCGCTACTGGTGATAACAATGAGCAATCGGCATGGTATGAAGTTTCATCATTCAAATCAATCACCGGGCCGTCAAAGGCGAGGCTGTTTTTTAAATGATGCTGAACAAGGAGAACGTCTGCATCCGCATCATGAAGCAAATATTGAAGCCGCTCTTTTGGATATTCAGGATCCAGGGGCACATAAGCGCCCCCTGCCTTCCAAACAGCTATAATGGATACGATCATCTCTAATGAACGATCAGCGAGAATGGCGACTAACGTATCGGGTTGAACCCCGCAATTACGCAATGTTCTTGCCAAACGGCTCGCCTTCTCATTCAGTTCCCTGTACGTCAAATGGTCGTTTTTAAATTTGACGGCCGCATTCTCAGGCGTTCTTTCTGCCTGCTCTTCAAATAATTGATAGACTGTTCTGCTCCCGGAGAAATCTCTGACGGTGTCGTTAAAATCAAACAATAGCTTCTGTTTTTCCGCTTCCGGTAAGATCTCTGCCGTATGGATCGCGGCTTGAGGCTGAAACAGGATCACAGACAGCAGCTGATCCAAATGGGATACAATTTGATTGATATAGCGCTCATCGTACAGATTGCCGTTATAAAAAAGCTTCAAATGAATCCCGTTGTTCTCCAAATCAAAGTGAAACAGCGTATCGGTTGCAGTATCTTCTTTACATTGCAAGGAATGAATTTCGTTAAGCGAAACGACGGTATGAATCAAAGGCATATGCTCGTCATTGTATTGCACGCTCAGATGCCGGGCCATTTTTCTAAACGGCAGGTTTTGATTTTTCAGAGAATCATTAACGGCTTCTTTCAGCTGCCCGAATACGGTTTTAAATGTGCTCTCGTTTGAAAGCGTATTTTTTAAGAGGACAATGTTGTTAACGGCTGACTGGCCGGCTTTTTGCTTCGATACCGTTGGAATGCCAAGAATCAGGCTCGTTCGATCCGTATATTTATATAACAAGCATTCAATACCCGCCAATAAAATCAGATAGGCCGCCATATCGGAATGATTCGCCATTGTCATGATTCTTTGAGATACTTCCGGAGATAAGGAACGGCAGATGCATTTTTCCTGGTAGCCGGTACGGACCAACGACGCTTTATCCGCTGCTTTAAAGTAAGGGAATGCGCTTAGACCGTCTTCTTCATCAAACAGGTTTTCCCAGTACGTTTCTTGAGTTTTAAATACCGACATTGGAGCACCTCATTTTATATATTTTAAAGAAATAATGCTTTTCCCTAAAAGTTCAATTGAATAGAATCAAGCGCGTTCTCTTCTTCCTCATTGCTGCCGCTCAATCCGATATGTTCGATTAGAATGCTTGGCTGTTCCAAAATCGCCGATAGGATGTGTAAGTAGTCGTTTGATAAAACCTCGATTCTGCTTTTCTTAAACAGTTTTTTCGAATATTCAAACAGTCCGTGATAGTTGTCGCGGTCCGCCTGAATCGACAAGGTCAAATCGAATTTGGCAACCGGATGATGAAATGGATACGGCTTGAGTTGAAGGGAATCGAAAGTCAATTCAGCATGATCAAGATTTTGCAGCACAAACATCGTATCGAATAAAGGATTGCGGCTTGAATCTTTTGGAAGATGCAGATGCTGAATTAATTCTTCCAACGGATAGTCTTGATTTTTATAGGCGTTCAGCATGTTTTCTTTTACTTCATTTAAGTAGGCATCAAATGTTTTACGGCCCGCCGGGTGATTGCGAATGACTAACGTATTGACGAACATTCCCACGACCGGCTCTACATCCAGATGAGTCCGCCCGGCAGATGGCGTTCCTACGATAATATCTTCTTGTCCGCTGTATTTGGATAAAAGAATCGTATAGGCTGCCAATAAAATCATATACAGTGTTGCTCCTGTGTCTTCTTCCATTTGGCTTAAACGCTGTTTCAAGTGTTCGGGTATAAGAAATTCAAATGATTCGCCTTCGTAATCGCGTATGGCAGGTCTCTCATAATCCGCAGGAATATCCAGTACAGGAATATCACCGTGAAACTCATCCAGCCAATACGCTTCCTGGCTCTTGATGTTCCGTTTCTGAATGTCCGATTGCTGCCAAACTGCAAAGTCTTTATATTGAATAGAGAGCGGGTCCGGTTCGTTCCCCTCGTAGATTCGGCTTAAATCTTTCATCAGAATATTGACGGACACGCCGTCAGAAATGATATGATGCATATCCACCACAAGCACGTGCCGCGCAGGTTCAATTTCAATCAGTCCGGCCCGCATCAGCGGCGGCTTGGCTAAGTCAAACGCTTTGATGAAATCAAGCACACGGTCTTCCGCTTCTTCTTCGCTAGCTTGAATTCGTTCTATCGTAAAGTCGACGTTCTGATGAATACGCTGTGCCGGCTCGCCTTCATATAAATCAAAGCTGGTACGCAACGCTTCATGACGCGCGATTAATTTTCGGAAAGCGGCGTTTAACCGTTCAGGATCGATCGTCCCTTCCACATTCATGGCACCCGTCATATTGTAAGTCAGCTCGCCGCCTTCTGTGTGACTTAACAAATACATCCGCCTCTGAGCTGAAGAAACCGGATAATATGGCATTTCCTTTGCAGCCGGAATCGGTACATATCGATTTTTGTCCATGTGTAACGCCTTGTCAGCCAATTGTTCAATGGTAGGAAACTTGAATATGTCTTTGAGAGACAGATTCACATCCAGTTCTTTGTGAATTCTGGCGGCTAAGGCAGCCGCTCGGATGGAGTTGCCTCCGAGATCAAAGAAATTATGTTTGATCCCCGCATGGCTTATTCCGAGCACTTCCTTCCATAAATCTGTCAGTTTGGACTCCGTCTCATTACCCGGCGGAACATATTCAGCTGTCTGCTGCAGACTCGCTTCCGGTGCAGGCAGTGCCTTACGGTTTATTTTCCCGTTGGATGTTAACGGCATATGCTCCAGACGGACAAAATAGGACGGAACCATGTAGTCCGGAAGCTGGGATGACAATTGTTCCCTAAGCTGCGCAGCCGCTATAGGCTTGTCGCTTACGTAATACGCGCATAATTGTTTTAAGCCGTCTTCTTCTTCTTTCACTGTTACCGCGGCTTTTTGCACCGCTTCCGCGTTATGCATCGCTGCTTCAATTTCACCAAGCTCGATTCGGTGTCCCCTGATTTTGACTTGTTCATCAACGCGCCCAATATATACAAGATTTCCGTCCTTCAATCGCTTAGCCAAATCCCCTGATTTGTACATTTTCGCTCCCGGGACATACGGGTTTTCAACAAATTTCTCTTCCGTTAAATCCGGGCGGTTCCAATACCCTCTGGCAACACCCGGTCCGCTGATATATATTTCGCCGATTACCCCGATCGGAACCAGGTTTCTGCTTGCATCGGCCACATAAATATCCGTGTTGAGAGCAGGAGTGCCGATCGGTACAAAATCCCGCTTGTCCCGTTCTGCGTCGAAGTGATAAATCATACATCCGACGACAGCTTCCGTCGGTCCGTATTCATTGAAAATGTCCAGCCGGCCTTTAAACTGCTCGCTGACACTTTTGGCCAGACGGGTGCTTAAATTTTCTCCGCCGACAATCATTTTCCGTATTGCGGTGCCGCCAGCGATATTCATCTCCTTGATGACGTGCAGATGTGCCGGGGTCAATTTGATCATGTCTATTCTTGAGTCCCGCATAATCTCAGAAAGCACAGCGCTTTTGTCTTCGCCGTCAAAGACAATGATGGTATTTCCCGTAACCAGCGGCGTAAATATCGAGGTCACAGTCAGATCGAAAGAGATGGAAGAGTATAATGGAAAGTTGGTTTTCTCACCTCTTACATAAACTTCTTTCGCCCACCAAATATAATCAGCCAGTCCCTGATGCTCAATGAGTACACCTTTTGGATTTCCCGTCGAACCTGACGTATAGATCATGTAGGCCAAATCATGCGCATCGCTGTCCGATTCAAGATTCGAGTGCTCCTCATGGTATGAGTTTTCCTCATCCAAAAGCACAACGTCACCATCATACGGTAATTGATCCAGCAGGCTGCGCTGTGTCAACACAACCTCCGCTCTTGAATCTCTCAGCATATATTGGATCCGATCTTCCGGATATTCAGGATCAATGGGCACGTATGCGCCGCCGGCTTTCAGAACAGCCAAAATTCCGACAATCAGCTCGATCCGATGCGGGCAGATGATAGCAACGAATTGATCCGCTTGTACGCCTTTTGTCCGTAACGTCCGCGCCAATCGGTTCGCCCGTTCATTGAGCTGTCTGTACGTATACCGCTCATTGCCAAAAATAACGGCTTCATGATCGGGACTCTGTTCCGCCTGCATTTCAAACCACCGATATACCGTTTCCTTATGCGGATACGGCGTCTTTGTGCCATTACACTCCGTCAGCAGTTGATGCCGTTCGGTTTCAGACAGCATAGGAACGGAAGACAATGTCATCTCCGGCTGCTCAACAAGGCGGTTTAAAATGGCGGTATAGTGTCTGGTGATCTGTTCAATGGTGTCTTTTGTGAATCGTCCCGGTTTATAATCAAAATGCATCTCTATCTGTTGACCGGCATCTTCGATCGTGAGCATCAAATCATATAAAGAGACCCCTGGATTTCGTTCTTTCACTTTAAATGTACATTCATTGTGCCGGATTTCATGAAATTCAATGTTTTGAAGCACAAACATCGTGTTAAACAGAGACTTTCCGGTTGTTTCCCGCTGTACATTTAATTTCTCCACAAGCCGGTCGAATGGATAGTCTTGGTTTTCGAAAGCGTCAAGCGTCTGCCGCTTTACTTCTTCCAGATAATCCGTAAACGTTCTATTGGCGTGCGGCTTCGTCCGGATTCCGATGGTTTGTATGAAAATACCGATGATCTTTTCGATATCCGGATGATTTCTTCCTGAAGCAGGCGTGCCTACGACAATGTCTTCTTGTCCCGTATATTTATGAAGCAGCACATTATAGGCGGCCAGAAGCACCGTATAGAGAGTCGTTTCCGCCTTTTGCGCCAAATCTTGAAGCGAACGGATGACATCCGGCTGTAAGGAGCATGTCACACGCTGTCCCTCAGAAGACCGTTCTGCCGCTATTGAACCGTCTGTCGGCAGGTCGAGAATGGGAATTTCGTCTTGAAATTGTTCCAGCCAATATGTCTCCTGCCGCTTCATGGCATCCTCATTCAGCCGTTGGTTTTGCCATTCTGCGAAATCTTTATATTCAAATTCAATGTCCGGTAATGGTTTCTGATGATATAAAGCCAGCAATTCATTTGTAAGGATGTTGACGGAATAACCGTCCGAAATGATATGATGCATATCGATGAGCAGTTCGGCCTGCTCGTTTTCAATCTTGATCAGCTCCGCACGAACTAACGGAGCTTGGTCCAGGCGGAACGGTTTTACAAACCGGTCTGAATAGGCATCAAATTCATCCCGGCTCATTGTCCGGACATGAACGTTAAAATCAACTTCGTTTTCAAGTTTCTGAACGATATCGCCATCTATAATGTCGAAATACGTGCGAAACGCTTCGTGCCGCTGCATCACTTGTTGAAGAGATGAGATCAGGGCTTGCTCATCGTACTTCCCTGTTATTGATATGTGGCCGAACATATTTTGCGCCAGCTGATCCGGTTCCAGTTGGTGCAGGAAATATACTCTTTGCTGTGCCGGCGATGTCGGGTAATACGCTTTTTTCTCGGCAGCCTTCATTGGGAGGTGCACGACTTTCGTTTCGTTCTGAATGAAACGTGCTAATTCCTTAACAGTCTGGTGATTGAAAAATTGTCCAATGGAAACCTTTTGATGAAATGTCTTCTGAACTTTGGAAAGCATAAGCGTTGCCTGGAGTGAGTTTCCCCCCAGAGCCAGGAAGCGATCTGATCTGCCAACCCGTTCAAGGCCGAAAAGTTCCTCCCAAATCCGCGCCAGCTGCCGTTCCGTTTCATTTACCGGCGCCTCATAGGCTTCAGTAAAATTTGCCGTATTGCTTCCTATTGAAGTGATCCGCTTCTGGTGTTCGGCGTAAAGTGCTTGTAAATCATGCTGTTCTTCATCGGAAAACATCATCATGGCGTCAAGAGGGATTGAATCTCCCTCAACCATTTTTTGCAGCAATTTTGTAAAACCCGCTCCCCACTTTTTCATGATTTCCGGACTGACGACGTTCGTATTAAAGTCGAAATCAAGAACATATTCTTGATGCGCGTCTGTTATGTTCAGAAATAAATCGTATAGGGTGCATTTTACCGGGTATGCAACGGGCTCCGCCTCCGCCTTTCCGAAATGCAGCTTTCGAAAAGGCCTGTCTAAATTAAAGATAATACGCATATCCGGCACTTGATCGTGCGGAAGCTCTCTGGCCACCAGTGTCATCGGGACGGCTTGGTGCCGCATTGCAAGATTCACGCTTTCTTTCATACTGCCAAGATAACCGGATAAAGTGCTTTCTGAAGAAGACGTGTTCTTCACCGGAATCATATTGACGCAATTTCCAATCAGATCATGCTGTTTCATATGCGATTGACCTGCTGCGGGGACCCCGATCACAAGGCCTGACTGTTTGGTAAGCCGGTGCAGAAAAAGATGAAATGCACCCAGCATCGTCACAAATACGCTATTTTTCATCTGAATGCTTAATGACCTTAAAGCCTCGCTCAATGGCCGTCCAAGCCTGACGGTACACCGGTCTCCCTCATACCCGTTCGGATAACGGACAGAAGCTGTGCTTGGCAGAATTGGCTGCTGTATCGGTTCAGAAAAATGACGCCGCCAATAACGGACCCCTTCTTCATAATGGCCGCTGTCAATCTGTGCCTGCTGCCAGTCTAAGTATTGGCGAAACGAAACATCTGCCTCTTTCGGTGAAATCGGTTTTCCTTGTACTATTGCCGCGTAGTTGCTCTCCAGTTCTTGAACAAAAACGGCGATTGACCATCCATCGGCAATGATATGATGGAACGTGAGCACAATCAGATGTTCATTGTGAGCCGATGTAAGCACATGGATTCTAAACAAAGGCTTTTGTTCATGGAAATGAAACGGCCGCTTGGCATCTTCTGTCAGCCATTTTTGGATTTCCGGCTCCTGATGTTCATGCGGGTGACTGGTAAAATCAATGACAGGTATTTCTATATTCATCCGTTCCTGCACTTGCTGTACCTCGTCATCGGGATGAATCACCGTACGTAAAGCTTCATGACGGTCAACGATATGCCGGACGGCTTGTTTTAATGATGTATACTGCAGTTCGCCCTTCACTTTCAGCATAATGGACTGGTTTAAAGCGGCGGAAGCTTCATTCCCGTAATGGGATGCCATAACCAACTGCTTTTGTTCAGGTGAAAGCTCGCGCGTCCCGGACTTTTTACGGCCTCCGCCATCAGGGGAATCCGGGCCTTCCGGAATAAATCCGCCTCGGCGAAGATCCTCCACCGTGTCTTTCACCGCTTGAATAATATTTTCGATATCATCCGCGGTATGCGCCACAGACAAGAAGCAGTTGCGTCCCTCCCATACATAGACCCCTTTATAGTTGAGATGGTAAAAGAACAAGTCATTATCTAGCGATGAGACAAACCGGAATAAAGAACCGAATCGAACCATGCGGATAGGCACTTGCGCTTGTTCGAAGCAGCGATTCAGCTCATCGACCAGGTAGGCTGTTTTTTGATTAAGCTGCTCATACAGATGCTCTCCTTCGGTTTGTAAATGGCGAAGGACGGCTAATGACATCCTCATGGTAAGCGGGTGAGTATTGAAGGTGCCGGCCACAAACGTGCGTTTCGCCTCGTCTTGCGGGTAGGAATCGTCCCCATACTGCCAGGTACCCCCGTCGATCGCATTCATGAATTCAGCTTTTCCGGCAACTACCCCTAATGGCTGTCCGCCGCCGATGATTTTTCCGTAGGTCACTAAATCAGCCTGAATGCCGAACCATTCCTGTGCGCCGCCGAGACCGATCCGAAATCCGGTAATAATTTCATCCATAATCAGAGCTGTTCCGGATTGCTGCGTGATCGCCCGCAATTCTTTCAAAAATGCCTGCGGCTGCAAATCCGGTCTGCGGCTTTGTACCGGTTCCACCAGTACGGCTGCCAATTCATCACCGAGACTGCGGATCACGTCCAGCGAATCGGGATTGTTGTAATGTAAAATAATCAAATCATCCATAAAGCTCTGCAGTATGCCCGGAGCCAGCGGATTCGCAGACGCAGCCCCGCCTTTTGTGCCGGCAACCCCTAATACGCCGTCAAACGTCCCGTGATAAGATCCTGAGAACGCCACGACTTTCTTTCTTCCTGTTGCCGCCCGCGCCAAACGCAGGGCAACCATGACGGCCTCTGTTCCGGAATTATAGAAAGCGACCCTTTCCACTCCGGTACATGTGCGGATCCGGTCGGCAACTTCACCGGCGACATCTGACATCGGGCCGAGCGGAGGCAATGATGAACGGGTTGAATCATCGATAACCTGTGTAATAAAGGAAGGATGATGCCCGAACAGGTTAACCCCGAATCCCATGGTGATATCGATATATTCATTTCCGTCAATATCCCACATTTTAGAACCGTCAGAACGTTCGGCGATAATTGGGTATACGATTTCCTTCCAATACGAACGGAAGCTGGACAAATTGCGGTTGTTTGCATGAGCAAATCGGGTGTTGTCCGTATATTGTTTGGAACCTTTCGTTTTATCGGCGTATTTCTTGATGAAGTCTTCTAAGTATTGTTTTTGCCGTGCGGTATAGTGTCCCTGATCATGCAGGTTCTGAGGCTGGAAAGGAACATAGGGTTTCGCTTCTTGAGCCGCTTTCTTTTCTGCAGTGACGGCCGGAGGCCCCTGCTTGACAGAAGGAATTGATTTCTCTTGCGCTTTAGCGTGTTCTTTCTCATCGGAATGATGCCCGCTGTTTCTCAGCAAATTAAAGCTATTTAATTGAGCTTGCAAGGTATCCTGAATTAATTGATTCTGAGAAGAGATTATTTTTTCGAGCATATGCTCTTGATGACCTTCTCTGCGATCCGATTCAGACTGCGCTTCTGAAATGACCTGTATTTCCTGCGCCGGAACATTCTCTTGAGGGGGAGCGGATGCAAAGGACGATGGAACGGTCTCAGCCAAGTAATCTATGACACTTTGAAGGTTGTTCATCGTATCAAAAAAACGATCCATCGGAATGTCTACCCCAAATTCGTCCGCAATGGCTTTTTTGACCTGTGACAGCATGATAGAATCCATTCCGAGCCCGATAAAATGAGCATTCAGATCGAGTTCCTCCGCTCTGATCCCTGAAGCGTTGCTGATTACAGTTTTCAGGAAGGATTCAATGTGCGCTTTCGATTGATTGATATTCAATGCTGCTCCTCCTTTCTTTTCGCCCTCGTTTAAGCGCAATTGGTCAGCTTCAGCCCAGCATCGGCTCCGTTCAAACGGATACAGGGGCAATGGCGTCTTTTGTACAGTTTCACCGGAATAAAGCGCGCGCCAATCGATAACGGCTCCTTGCACAAATAATTCGGCTGCGCGATGCAGCCATGTGATCCGTTCATCTTGCGTACGTAAACGCTGCTTAATCAGAGCGGCTGCTTGTTGATTCAGCTCTTCTTTATGGGCAGGCAGCATTTCCTTCATATTCTTGTAACCGATGTATACACCGGGAAGGTTTCTGTCTCCCTGAATCAGGCGGGTCAGCTTATCCGATAGTTCTTGTTTACCGGATACAATCATGGCAATGCCATGATCCAAATGAGCCCTGCCCGTACTTGCTGTATAGCAAATGGACTTTAATGAAGCTTGGCTGTCATCCGATACATATTGCCGGTACTGCTGTGCGAGTTCATAGAGTGATTTTTCAGTATGAGCGGATAAAACAAATAGGTGCGGCCCATGTTCATCCTCGGGTGCATACTCACTTTGAGAAATATATTCTTCCAATACCACATGAGCGTTCGTTCCGCTAAAACCGAACGAGCTGATTCCGCCTCGCAGCGGCTCATCACCGGATGTGAACGCTGCAGCTTCCTGATTCACATAAAATGGTGATGAGTGAAAATGAATGAGCGGATTAGGTTCATTAAAGTGCGCTAACGGCGGATTTTTCTTGTGATTCAGCATGAGGACAGATTTGATCAGCCCGACGATGCCTGCCGCTTCAAACAAATGACCGATGTTCGATTTAACAGAACCAATCGCACAAAATTGTTTTTTTGCCGTATACTTTTCAAACGCTTTACAAAGCCCGTTAAATTCAACCGGATCGCCGAGCTTCGTTCCGGTGCCATGCGCTTCGATGAAAGACAGTGTTTCAGGAGCAATGCCCGCGTCTTTCCAGGCCGTCTCAATGACCTCAGTCTGAGCTGCCGGATTCGGTGCTGTAATCCCGGCGGTTGTTCCGTCTTGATTCATCGCGCTTCCCTTGATTACGCCGTAAATATGGTCTCCGTCGCGAACAGCATCCTGCAAAGGTTTTAGCAGGACTGCGGCCGCGCCTTCACCTGTGCCAGTACCGTCTGAATCTTTGCTGAACGTTTTCGTGTACCCGTCCGAAGATTCCATATCAAGCCCGATACAGATCGGCAAGAGCGATGTCCGGATACCGCCTGCAAGAGCCATTTCACAATCGCCGGACGTTAAAGATTTACATGCCATATGAACGGCGGCAAGCGATGAGGAGCATGCCGTATCCACTGTGACCGCCGGCCCTTTTAAATTTAAGAAATAAGCGATTCGGCTGGCTAGCACGGAAGGGAGATTGCCCACGATATATTGATGAAGTTCCTCCGGATAATTCGCAGAAAGGAGACGTTCATAATCGTAGCCCACCTTCGAGTACCCCGCATATACCCCGACACGGCTCCCGTTCATGCTGCCGCCGGCATAGCCCGCATCTTCAATCGCATGCCATGCAGACTGCAAAAACAGTCTTTGGTTAGGGTCCATAAACTGAGCCGTTTTAGGAGCTAAACCGAAGAACGAATAATCAAAGCGGTCGATTTCATCTAAATAGCCGCCCTTCACAAACTGACTCTCATTGAACTCGCTTTGGATGGACTTTAAATAATCCGCCGCATCTTTCAGCCGGGATTCGGGGTATTCTCGAATGCTGTGCTCACCTTTTTCAAGCAGATTCCAAAAATCACTTTTCGTTGACGCTCCCGGGACATTGAGCGACATCCCGATAATGGCGATATCTTTCGGTGTCACATGGCTTGGTTTCGCTGCCGCGTCCTGTTTGATTTCAGCCCGGCTTTCAGACAGATATGCCGCTAAATCAGTGATAGAAGGATACGTAAAGAGATCTGAAACGGCAAGCTCGCGTCCGAATTTCTGTTCTATGCGCTCGGCAATCTGCGATAACTGTAATGAATTTGCTCCCATATCAAAATAACTGTCAGCGAGGTGAACCTTTTTCCCGTTGAGCACTTCGGAAAAGATAGACAGCAATTCCGTTTCTATCTCATGAATGGGTGTCTGTCCGGATGTTTCCGGGCTGCTCTCCAAACATTCATTGATGGCGGCAGACTCTGTTGAAAAATTCCCTGCCTCATACTGTCTGGCAAGTTCGTAGCGTTTAACCTTTCCGCTGGTTGTTTTAGGGAGTTTTCGGATCGGAAGGACTTCTTTTATGCTCCAGCCGCCCCGCTTGTACAAATGCTTTTTTATCTCTTTGACAAGCGGTGCGAATTTTTCAGGTGATTTTTTGTAAACAACAAAGAGCACGATTTCTCCGCTTTGTGTCTTTTGATCATATACACCGCAGGCGGCAACCCTTCCTAAGTCAACCTCTTCCATTTCAATCGCGACCCGTTCAATATCGTGCGGGTAGATATTTTTTCCGTTCACGAAAATAATGTCCTTTTCTCTTCCGGTTACGACTAAGTTACCACTTTCACTAATGAATCCGAGGTCTCCCGTTTTTACCCAGCCGTCAGAAGTCAGCACTTTTTCCGTACTCTCTGGGTTGTTATAATACCCTTGCGTCACATTGTCTCCTTTGATCTGGATATGGCCGATGATTCCGTCTTCTACTCTTTCATTTGTTTCATCGGAGATCCGAAGCTGACAATAGTCAATAGGTTGTCCCACCTCGACGAATGAAGCGCAATTTTGGTCCTCTTTGCTGACGTTTACAGCTCTTTCACCAAGATTTAAATAGTCACGATGCAAATAAACGGGAACGAATTCTTTACCTATTTTAGAGAACGCTGCGCCAACCGAAGCTTCCGCTAAACCGTAAACATTCAAAATGGCGGATCTTTTCAGATTGAATGCTGCGCATCTTTTCAAAAATTCGTCACACAGCTCCGGCAATATCGGTTCTGCACCGTTTGCGATGACCTTGATGTGGGATAAATCCCAGTCTGGTTCGTTTTTCAGAAATTTAAGGAAGTAGTTGTACCCGAAATTAGGAGATGATAGAATACTAGCTTTATGTTCATGAGCTTTTTTCATCCAAAGAATAGGTCTGCGAATAAATAACTCTGTAGGCATTAGATTTTGATTGATTCCGGTTATGAAGGGAACAAGGTGGCAGGCGATGAGCCCCATATCATGCGTTAAAGGCATCCATGATAAGAAAGAGTCTTTCGAATGAACGTGTAGGGCAGTCCCAATGGCGCACGTGTTATGTATTAAGTTGTGATGCGTTAACATGACTCCTTTTGGGTCTCCTGTCGATCCGGAAGAAAATTGGATAAAGGCGAGTTCATCCGCATCAGGTTCATAAAATGAAGCGGGGTAATCGTAGATTTGATCTTGAATGACGTCAGATTTTTCGTTTAATTGATGATGGAAATCCTGTAAATCGTGTTCTGCAGCGTATTTCTTTATTTTGTCCAATACTTTTTCAGAGGCAATCAGAAAGGGATGATTTAATATATTCCAAATGCGCCAGACCTTCAGTTTATGGTCATCATCTTCTCCGATACTGACCGGAACCGGGATCATTCCTCCTAATATACAAGCCCAAAAAGCAACGACAAATGATTTGTTTTCTTGGATTTGAAATACAATTTCCTGCTTCGGCTTAATGCCGAGATGCTGTAAATAGCCAAGATACCCTTGCGCCTCTTCAAACAATTGGCGGTAAGAGACAACCGTCTCGTTTTTATCGGATTCGATAAAACGGATCCCGCGATCAGAGATACTGCTTCTTTCCCGAATGACATCTACTAAGGTTTGGAATTGACTGGTATACATAGGTCCCCTCCTGGGCGCTTTATTTTAAAATCCGCAATTCTTCCCAAGCCGGAAGCTGTTTAGCTTCACAAATTAATTTGCATAAATGGATCGAATGTTCGAGTTCTTGTTCTGAAAGCACGTCTTCATGCCTTTTCATTCTCTCTTTCAGCTCTTGGATTTGCGTAAATAATGGCGTCGTCATAGTGGAATAAGCCGCTGAATCCTTGTTGTAATTTCGCGCAATGACGGATTGAATCATCAATTTATTCAGTTGTTTTTTGCGTAAATGGACAATATGTTTCTTTCTTTCCGTTGAATTGGAAAGCGGGGGAACATCAGATGTCTGTCCTAAGGGATAAGGTACAATGTGATTCGTTGTTTTTCTCAGCAGACCGGCTAAGACATTGTTCGGACCCATTTCGATGACTTCTGTGACTCCATGTAAAAGCAAGTAATGCATCGATTCTGTCCATCTAACCGGCATCGTCATGTGCTGCTTGAGATGTTCGCTGATCGAATTTCCGCTGCTGTAAGGGCGCGCGGTGACATTTGAAATGATCGGCCATGCGGCATCCCGGAAGGAATACCGGTGTAATACAGTCTGGAATTGTTCGGAGGCTGATCGTATCATCGAACTGTGAAAAGGCGCACTGACATTCAAATAAGTGTATGCCGCACCCTTTTCCTCCGCCATCTTGATGACACGTTCCACAGCTTGCCGGTGTCCGGAAATCACATGCTGCTGTTCTGAATTCATGCAGGCTACACCTGCCGGAAAGTCTTCCGTCGATACTTTCGAACATATTTCCTGCAAGGTTTGGAGAGAGAGCTGTGTCACGGCGGCCATCGTCCCCTGCTGATGGGGATCCGCAATTTGCATAAGAATTCCCCGCTCCCTTACAAGTGTAACGGCATCCTGAAAAGAAAGGGCGCCGGCACAGACAAGCGCTGAATATTCGCCTAAGCTATGGCCTGCCAGGAAGCGGGGCTTCACCCCTATTTCCTGCATATACACTTGAAAAGCAATCACACTGACCGTTAAAATAGCGGGCTGCGCGTTCATTGTCTTTGTCAATTCATTCATATCTCCGTTAAAACACAGTTTTTTTACATCCAAGGAGATCGCATCGCTCGCTTCTTCAAACAATCTCTTTGCGAGCACAAAATCATTCCAAAATTGTTTGCCCATTCCTACAAATTGAGACCCTTGTCCAGGAAATAAAAAGGCAAGATTGTTCATGAGATTCCTCCGATCATATTGAACAGGGGATACAATATCCTACAAAATATCCCTTTATCTAACATCCTAGCATGATTATAACAAATGTGTATAGAATACTTTCGGAGGAGTTATTGTTCGTTTTCACAAACGAATTAGATATATTTATTCATAAAATAAAACATGGGGGTTTCACCGAAAATCAGTCTTAAAGAGAGATGATGAAAGCCGGGGTGGAGCCTGTTACCGGCTCTTCTTCACTTAGGACGCGCTCTTCATGTTTCATATGTTTTAGGGCTATTGGCATTATTGTGTCAGAAATTACATATTTTCTGTTTATTGTAAAAAATCATTTGTATATCTGTGAAGGATTGTAAATTGATTGCGCTTGTTTATAAATGTGGCGCAAGAGATGGATCTGGATGGGGAAAATCCGCAAGGACGAAATACGCCGCAGAACATGCGAATGACCCTGCCCGGATACCGATTGACGCAGTAAATCGGCCTATTGAGTGAACAAGGTTTTCAGGCATAAAAAAACAGCCGTTCAGAGCGGCTGTTTTTTTAAAAAGTATAAGAACTATTGAGCGGTATACCCGCCATCCATGACTACGGCCTGACCTGTGACCCCTTTTGCTTTGTCGCTGGCCAAAAATACGGCGTAATCAGCGATTTCCTTCACTGACAGCAGCCGTTTTTGGGGAACGAGCGGAAAGATGACGTCCTCAAGCACCCGCTCGTACGGTACATTCCTTGTTGCGGAAATGTCCTTTAACTGATTGCGGACAAGCTGAGTGTCCACATATCCCGGACAAAGCGCATTGACGGTAATACCGTCAGCCGCGCCTTCAAGTGCGCCGACTTTCGTTAAACCAATGACGCCGTGCTTGGCGCTGTTATATGCCGCTTTCCCGTGAAAACCGATCAGTCCGTTGACAGACGCCATATTAATGATTCGACCGAATTGCTGTTTTTTCATAATGGGAAATGCATGCTTCATTGCGATAAATGGCGCAGTCAGCATGAGACGAATGAGCCGTTCAAACTGTTCGGTGGGAAATTCCTCGATGGGCGCGACATGCTGAATGCCCGCATTATTCACAAGGATATCGAGACGTCCGAATTGTTTCTCGACCGTCTGCAGCATATCGGCCACTTGCTTTTCATTTGTTACATCGCATGTGATGCTGACTGCTTCACAGCCTTCATCTTTCAGTCTTGCCGCCGTTTCTTTCCCCGCTTGTTCGTTTACATCAGAGATGATGACGGCTGCTCCTTCACGGGCGAATTCTTTTGCGATTTCAAGCCCGATTCCTCCGGCTGCTCCTGTTACAACGGCTGTTTTTTCAATAAGCAATGAATGCATGACGGCACCTCCTCATTTTGGTCTGACCCCGTTTTTTAACGACTGGCTGACAGTAAAATGACCTTCTGTTTTCTCAAAGACCTCCTCCATTGTTACACCTTCCTGCAGTTCGGTGAGCGTCATACGGCCATCATGAAAATCGAATACAGCCAAATCTGTGATCAGCCGATCGACCACCTGCCTGCCGGTTAAAGGCAGCGTACATTCCGTTCTCACTTTAGATTCCCCATATTTATTAACGTGCTCCATAATGACAATAATCCGTTTTGCTCCGTGGACCAAGTCCATGGCGCCGCCCATTCCTTTGATCATTTTTCCTGGGATCATCCAGTTCGCCAAATCTCCCCGTTCGGACACTTCCATCCCGCCGAGGATCGCTACATCAATGTGGCCGCCGCGAATCATGGCAAAGGATTCGGCACTGTCAAAATACGAGGCTCCCTTTACTTCGGTGATGGTTTCTTTTCCCGCGTTGATCAGATCGGGGTCCTCCGTTCCTTCCGCCGGATAAGGCCCGATCCCGAGCAAGCCGTTTTCAGACTGAAGCAGGACGTTATAATCATTCGGTATCTCATTGGCTACAAGCGTCGGCATCCCTATCCCCAAGTTCACATTCATTCCGTCCTTAATTTCCTTTACAGCCCGTTTGATCATTCGTTTTCTGCTATCTCTCATTCTGTCAGCCTCCTTTATCATGCTTGCCGGACGGTGCGGCGTTCAATCCGTTTTTCATGAATCCCGCCGAGCAGCACGTGCTGCACAAAAATACCCGGCGTATGAATTTGATCCGGATCAAGCTCTCCGGCATCGACGATTTCTTCAGCCTCTGCAATCGTCACTTTGCCTGCCATTGCAGCGAGCGGATTGAAATTTCTCGCCGTCTTTCTGAACATCAGGTTGCCCAGAGGATCGGCTTTCCAGGCCTTTACGATGGCGGCGTTCCCTGTAATCCCTTTCTCCAGAAGATAGGTGCGTCCGTCAAATGTCTTATGTTCTTTTCCCTCGGCTACTGATGTTCCGACGCCCGCAGGTGTGTAAAACGCCGGAATGCCCGCCCCTCCCGCGCGAATTCTTTCTGCGAGCGTTCCTTGGGGCACCAATTCGACTTCCAGCTCTCCGCTTAAAAACTGCCGTTCAAAGGTTTTGTTTTCTCCCACATAGGATGCGACCATTTTTTTGATCTGCCGGTTTGCAAGCAAGAGGCCTAACCCCCAATCATCAACACCGCAGTTATTACTGACAACGGTCAAGTTTTTTACGCCGCTGTCCCTGATCGCGAGAATTAATTGTTCCGGAATGCCGCACAGGCCGAAGCCTCCTGCGATGAGGGTGTCTCCGTCCTTGATCAGTGCAGCAGCATCTTGATAAGAGTCCATCACTTTTCCTTTTCCCATATTCGTTTCCCCTTTCTGTTTTGGCTACACAAGGCCCGTCAGACTGTAAATGGCGATGATGACAAACACAGCGGCTGTTTTAATGACGGTAATGGCAAAGATATCCCTGTAGGATTGGCGGTGGGTCAACCCGGTGACCGCGAGCAGCGTAATGACGGCGCCATTATGCGGAAGAGTGTCCATCCCGCCGGAGGCCATCGAGATCACCCGGTGCATGACCTCCGGCGGGATGTGGAATGTATTGATTGCTTCTGTATACGCTGCTGACATCGTGCTTAAAGCGATGCCCATTCCTCCTGATGCCGATCCTGTAATCCCGGCAAGCGCAGTGGTCGTCACCGCTCCGTTGACGAGCGGATCTGTAAACGTCTGCGATATGCCGCTGCTGACCATTTTAAAGCCGGGAAGCGCCGCAATGATGCCGCCAAATCCGTATTCGGCTCCTGTATTCATCGACGCCAGCAAGGCGCCCCCGATGCCCTCATTCAGTCCTTCTTTCAAATTGAAGAGGACTTTTTTCCAATCGAACAAAATCGTGGTCATGATTCCGATGAACAGTGCGAGTTCTACTGACCAGATCGCAGTGACGGAGGAAAGGTCAATCTTCCCGAACGCTTCTAAGCCGAGCGGCGCAAAATCAAATCCGTCAGGGTACCAATGCGGGAGCCACATCGTGAAGCATTTGTTCATGACTCCCACAAGGATAAGCGGAACAAAGGCGAGCACTTGCCGCGCGGGGCTGGGTTGCGGTAAAACAGGCGTATGTGTTTCATTAGCCAGACTTGAGGATTCCTCTGCAGCGGTAACTTCAGATTGAAATCCAGCATAGCCTTCTCCGGCATTGGCCGCTTTTTTGCGCCGGGATTCTAAATAAATCATTCCGGCCGTAAGCACAAATGCTGCACCAATCAGTCCGAGCCAGGGAGCGGCATAAATGTTTGTTTTAAAAAAAGCGGTCGGAATGACATTTTGAATTTGCGGTGTGCCGGGAAGCGCATCCATTGTAAATGTAAAGGCGCCCAATGCAATCGTACCGGGTATCAGACGCTTGGGAATATCAGCTTTAATAAATAGGTTTTTAGCAAACGGATAAATGGCAAACACCGCTACGAAGAGACTGACGCCGCTGTACGTTAAAATCGCACCCATTAAGACGATGGCTAGAATGGCTCTTTTTGCTCCCACAAGCTTGACGATTGTTTTTGCAATCGACTCAGCGAGCCCGGATATTTCAACAACCTTGCCAAAAACGGCCCCTAAAAGAAATACGGGAAAATACAGCTTAATAAATCCTACCATCTTCTCCATAAATATATTCGAGAAGAAAGGAAGTACGAAGCTTGGATCTGTCAGGAGCACGGCAAACAGCGCACAAATCGGGGCGAATAAAATGACTGAAAAGCCCCGGTAAGCCGCAAACATCAGCATGCCTAATGCCAATAAAATAATAACAATGTCCACAAATCCCCCTCTTTTCTGCTTAATATTAGTAAGCGCTTACAAAAAATCGAGAAAATAAAGCAAAAAACATGCCGGTTTTGCACAGTTTCTGAGGCTGAAAAATGTGCATCATGGTGAATGTTCCGTTTTGGCGAAAGAAAGGGAGACTCTTGCTGTATTAGATTGATTGGCTGAGCAGTGAGTTTTTTTAGGGATAGTGAGATGGATCAGAGAGGATTTTTGCTTTATAAATATGTATTCTTTTTTCTTTCATTTATTTCCTGCAAGAGGAACCGATAAAATCCGGCCCTCCTGCATGGTCATTCAGCCAATGACAACCGGGAGCTCTTTGAGCGACCTAAAACCAATGAGCTTGCGGTATTCAAGGCGGTGTGCAGCCAGCCGAAGCTTAGGCATCCGCTCAAACAGTGTAAGAATTGCAATTTGTGCTTCGATGCGCGCTAATGAGGAGCCTATGCAAAAATGGGCGTTCTTTCCGAATGCAAGATGCGGGTTCGGCTTTCTTTGGATATCCATTTTGTGAGGTTGATCGAATATGCTTGGATCGCGATTGGCTGCCCCTAAAAGGATATATACCTGCTCTCCTTTTTTTATGGTCTTCCCATTTATTTCGCAGTCTTCTGAGGCGGTGCGTGCCGTCAGCTGCGCGGGGCTGTCGTAGCGCAGACATTCCTCAACTGCAGTTTCAATAAGCGAGGGGTTTTCTCTCAGTGCGCTAAGCTGTTCAGGGTGTTTCAATAAAGTAAACACACCGTTGCTTATGAGGTTTACCGTCGTCTCGTGTCCGGCTATGACAAGTAAGATACATGTCGCGAGCACTTCCTCTTTTGAAAGCTGTTCCTCCATAATAAACCTGCTGATCAAGTCTTGCTGAGGGTGCGCTTTCCGCTTGTGAATCAAATCTTTGAAATATGACGTCAGCCTGCCTGCGGTGTCGCTTGCTCTGACTAACGTCTTTCTTGATCGGGTAAGATCAATGGCCTGGATGACGTCTGCCGTCCATTGTCTGAATTGATATCTCTCCTCTTTCGGCACTCCGAGTATCTCCGCAATGATAAGGCTTGCCAATGGAAAGGCAAACTCTGAAACAAGGTCAGCGGTTTTTTTGATTTGGACTTGATCCAACAAGTCATGAACCGTTTCTTTTATACAAGGGCGAAGTGATTCCGCCGTCTTTGCGGTAAATTCTTTACCGATAAGCATCCGCATCCGCTTATGGTCTGATTGATTTTTAAATAACAGCATATCGTGCTGGATATGCGATAGATTTTGATATTTCGTTGAAGCTTCCGGAAGAGGAATGCGGTTTTTAAACCGAATGTCTTTCAAAATCGCTGCCGCTTCTTTGTACCCGGTGACATACCAGCCCGGATATTTTAATACGGTTCCTTTATAAACAGGATCAATGGATCGCAGTTTGTCATAAAACGGGTAAGGGTCATTCCAAAAATCCGAATCCGCATGGAGAGACGGATGTGCAATCGATAGGTCCGCCGTCATCTTATACCTCCGTATTGCAGGCGGATTGCAGGCCGGCTTTCATTTCTTCAACGGATTCGACTTCAAAACCTAAATCATGGAGCATTTGATGATCCTCTGTTTCTTGCTGCCCTGCTGTCGTTAAGTAATCTCCGACGAAAATCGAATTTGCGGCGTAAAGTCCCAGCGGCTGTAGCGAACGAAGGTTGACTTCCCGGCCTCCTGAGATACGGATTTCTTTTGACGGATTGATAAAACGGAACAAGGCGAGCACTTTCAGGCAATACACCGGATGTAATTCGCTTACCCCTTCTAACGGAGTTCCGTCAATCGCATGCAGAAAATTAACCGGGATGCTGTCGGCGTCAAGCGCTTTTAAGCTGTTCGCCATATCAATGACGTCCTGTTTCGTCTCTTTCATGCCGACGATGACACCAGAACAAGGTGACATCCCCGATTGTTTCGCCGTTTCCACTGTATTGACCCTGTCGTCATACGTGTGGGAGGTCGTAATGTTTGAGTGATTCCTTTGTGATGTATTGATGTTATGATTGTACCGGTCTACTCCTGCCTGTTTCAGCCGCTCTGCCTGTTCCGGCTTCAGCAGACCGAGACATGCGCAGATTTTTAAACCGTACGTTTCTTTAATTTCTTTGACAGCATCAACAACTTGATCTACTTCTCTGTTTGACGGTCCCCGCCCGCTGGCGACGATACAGTATGTCCCTATATTCAGGTCGTGGGCGCGTTTTGCCCCCTTTAGCAATATATGCTTATCCACCATCCGGTAAGACTCAATCGGCGCTTTTGATATTGAAGATTGTGAACAGTACCCGCAATTTTCCGGACACAGGCCTGATTTGGCATTCATAATCATATTCAGCTTTACTTTTTTTCCGTAAAATCGTTTTCTGATATGAAAAGCGGCATGCATCAGCAATAAAAGATCCTCATCAGGACAATTTAAAATGGCCAGCGCTTCTTGATTCGTTACTTCCGCCCCGTCCAGCACTCTCTCTGCAAGATCCATCCATTGATTCATGTTTATCTCCCCATTTGTGTCAGATTCATGAAAGAGGAAACATCTATATGTTTCTCAATCATGTGTTGAATGTTTTCCGATGAAACGTGATCCAGCTTCGGTGTGATTCCCAAAATCGGAACTTTGCATAATGTTTCAATCATGCTCGGGTTTGTCTTTTCGTCCAGCCCCGGCCGGCTCTTTACGCCGTTGATAATAATGCCGAGAACCTCTATCCCCATGTTTTTCGCATATTCAACGGTTAAATATGTGTGGTTGATGGTTCCGAGATCAGGCCTGGTGACAATCACTGCCGGCAATTCCATGGCTTTTATCAGATCACTGACTAAGTAATTTTCACCAAGCGGGACGGAAATGCCGCCTGCCCCCTCAACGATGAAACACTCATGACGATTTTTGATCTTACTCCAGTGGGCCATGACATCCGCCATGCTCACGGATTTCCCCTCAAGCATGGCGGCCGTGTACGGGGCAAGCGGCTCTTTCCATTCAAATGGCGTGATTTCTTCATGAGACAGTGCGGTTTGTGACATGTCTTTCAAGAGCGAGGTGTCACTTTCCTGATGAGTCCGCGGCACGCCGCTTAAAAACGGCTTAAACACTCCGATATCCGCCTGTTTCTGCCGGAATGCCGCGGCAAGTCCGCAAGAAACGATGGTTTTTCCGACGCCGGTATCTGTTCCTGTAACAAAAAAACTTCTCATTTGTTTATATTCAGCTCTTTTCTAATGGAATCAAATGCTTCTGTCAGCTCGTCTATATCCTGTAAGCTGCGATCCGCCGTAACGGTCAGCCTGATTCTGCTTTCGCCTTCCGGAACGGCGGGCGGGCGGATGGCCGGGGCGCAGATTCCCTTTTTCTCCAGCAGTGCAGCGGCTGAAACCGCTGTTTTTGCATCACCGATGATAACGGGGATAATCGGTGTATCTCCGCCTCTTACGGTAAAGCCCATATCGGCCAGACGCGTTTTTATCATTTTGACAGACGACTGCAGCTCACGGCGCGTATCGTGCATATCTGATATGATGTCAAATGCCGTATGCGAAGCCGCACAAATTGACGGCGGGAGGGCCGTCTGAAAAATAAACGTCCGCGCCTGATTCAGCAAAAAATCAATGAAAATGTTTGATCCCGCGGCAAAACCGCCTTCCGTTCCTACAGCTTTGCTTAATGTGCCGATGACAACATCAGGACAAACACCGAAATAGTCACTGGTTCCCCCGCCGTTTTCCCCGAGTACACCGGTTGCATGCGCGTCATCTGCTATCACAAATGCCTGGTACTGCTTTGCAAGCGCCATTATGCGGTCAAGAGGCGCGATGGTGCCGTCCATGCTGAAGACGCCGTCTGTGACGATGAAGCGGCGGTTCCGAGCCTGGACGGAAGCAAGTTTTTTCTCAAGATCAGCCATATCAATATGGCGGTACACGATGGTTTCCGCTTTTGATAAACGGCAGCCGTCAACAATGCTCGCATGGTTCAGTTGATCGCTTAAAATGACATCGCCTTTTTGAGGCAGTGAGGCAAGCACGCCGATATTTGCCAAGTAACCGCTTGAAAACAATAAAGCCGCTTCCGTCTGTTTAAAGTCCGCGATTGTTTGTTCAAGTTTTTCGTGCCACACAGTATTTCCTGTCGTTAACCGTGAGCCGCCGCTTCCCGCTCCGAACCGGCCCAGCGCCGTTTGCGCGGCTGTGATCAGCCGCTCATCTTTTGACAGGCCTAAATAGTCATTGGACGCCCAGGTCTGCCGCTTTTGCCCTTTGGTTTTGAGAGCGGTTTCCTGTGTTCGCAGCGTCCGATACAGCCCGTCTCTTTTCACCGCATCGAGCCTTCCGAGGAGCCATCCGTCAAAATCCACGGCCGGTCACCTCGGCTATCGCTTCTTTCATAATGGAGATCATGGCTTGTAACTGATCGGTTGTGCTGGCAAGCGGCGGCAGAAAGGCGATGACGTCTCCGAGCGGCCGTGTCAGCATACCAAGCTCTCTCATTTTCAAGGACACCTTGTATCCCATCCGCTTTTCAGGCGGATAAGGCTGTTTTGTCCCCTTATCCTGCACAAGCTCTATGCCGCACATGAAACCGAGCTGGCGGACATCGCCGACATGAGGGAGCTGCTTCAGATCATGAAGAAATTTCGCTGCCGTTTTTGATTTTTCGGCGACTTGTTCAACGATGCGCTCTGATTCGAATAAACGCAGATTTTCAATTGCCGCGGCACAGCCAAGCTGATTTCCTGTATAGGAATGGCCGTGGAAAAATGTTTTCATTTTGTCGTAGTCATCGTAGAAGGCTTCATAAATGGCTTCTGTGGCAAACGTCACAGCGATCGGCAAATAGCCTCCCGTAATGCCTTTCCCTGCCGCCATCAAGTCCGGCTGGACATTTTCATGCTCACAGGCAAACATTTTTCCGGTGCGGCCGAACCCCGTCGCCACTTCGTCAACGATCATTAACACATCATATGCCGTACACAGCTTTCGTACGCCTGCCAGAAAGCCTTCAGGCATGACGATCATGCCGGATGCGCCTTGCACCATCGATTCAATCGTAAGTGCGGCAATCTCTTCGTGGTGCTTTGCAAGCAGCTGTTCGAGCGCGTGAAGGCATTCATCCCGGCACTGTACGGGGTCGCCGCTTTCAGATCTGTATACATACGGAATCGGGGCTTTGTAGCTTTCAAACATCAGCGGGCCGTACACATGGTGGAAGAGTTCAATGGAGCCGACGCTGACAGCTCCGATCGTATCGCCGTGATAGCCGTTCTGCATAGAAATAAACGTCTGTTTCTCGGGTCTCCCTATGTTTTTCCAGTATTGAAAGGCCATTTTCAGAGCGATTTCCATTGCTTCCGCTCCGCTGTCGGAGTAAAAAACGCGTGTCAGCTTTTCCGGTGCGATGCCTGTCAGCATCTCGGCAAGTTCTGTTGCGGGAACGTTCGTCATACCCAGCAAGGTTGAATGAGCGATTTTTTCAAGCTGTTTTTGAATCGCTTCATCCATTTCTTTTTTTCGGTGGCCGTGTACATTGAGCCATACTGAAGAAAAGCCGTCATAATATTCTTTGCCGCTGATGTCTTTCAGCATGATCCCGTTTCCGCTTTCAATGATTAACGGATCTTCATCGTAATCTTTCATTTGTGTGAAAGGCAGCCAAAGATGCTGTTTGCTTTTTTCAATCATTGATTGTTTCATATGTTCCCCTCCCGCTGAATGAATACAGGCTGCTTCTCTAAAAAATGGATACAGCTCTCCGTATCTATGGAGCCATCTGTAAAGAAAATCCGGCATCCGCTTTCATCTCCGGCATTCTTCATCTTGGAAATCCGCTGATATCCCAGCTTCTTTGCGGCAACGTAGCCTGTTATGTAATCAGGGTCATCCGACCAGCACAATTCAGCAATAATCCCCGGACGTGCGCAAACTTTTGCCGCGATGGCATGTGCTTCTTTTATTCGTGAATTTTCCGGCATGTTGTGAGTAAAAGCCCATTTTTGAAAATCATGTGACGGCCAATCCACTCGGGATACCCGCACACCTCTATTTCCTCTGCCGTCAATGCGTTTTCCTGCCCGGATATCAAACAGGACCGCTCCTCTTGCTTCTGCATATTCCGCAATGTTTTCGTACGCTTTCTCTATCATGTGCGGGGGAATCCCCGCCTTTTGCAGAAGCTTGCGGGCGATTGCTTGTCCTTTTTCCGGCGTGTCTGTTTGATGGAAAGCAACCGGCAAAGGGCGGATCGTTTCGATCGGTTCATTAATGCTTTCAAGCTGAATCTGCATAAAATCAGGTAGCCCTCTTGAGTGCGAGAAGCCTTTATGTAATAAGCCATCTACCGCTTCCTGTAAACCGCCGTAAGTGATGAGCCGTTCTCCGCCGGAAATGTGTTTTCCGCCCTGCTCATGGGGGGCGTTTCGGGAAGCTCTCATTCTGACGCTGTAATAGGTTTCTTCCCGCATATATTCCCCTCCTTTCTCTTACTTTGAAAATTAATGTTAACCAAAATTATTAAAGGTTAACACTTATACAGAATATTAGTGCCCCTCACGGAATATGTCAACCTAAACTATCAAAATGTTAACTTAATGAGTTTTGCAAAGCCTCATTACGTTTTCATGTTTTGTTCATATTTTAGTAATTGTTTATTCAACACTGTCCGCTAAAGTAATCCATATCAACAAATAGGACAGCGAACCGCATCTTATTATGAGGGGAGGTCACCGTTATGCTGAAAGAAAAAGTAAAGACAGCAGGCCGTTTTTGCACTGTAGGCGTCGGCAATACGCTGATCGATTTTGGTGTCTTCTTTCTTCTCGCCGCTTGTCATGTCCCCTATCTTCCGGCGCAGATCTGCTCCTATTCGGCAGGGATCATCAACAGCTATGTATGGAACCGGAAGTGGACGTTTCGTGTAAAACGCAAGGCTGACGGGAAAGAGATCATGCGATTTCTCATGATTAATCTTGCCGCGTCGGGAATCACCTTTTTGCTGCTTTACGCGTTTCAAAAAGGCGGCTGTTCGCTATTGGTGAGTAAGTTCGCCGCCACTATCGGCGGGATGATGATGAATTTTATCGGAAACCGAATCTGGGTATTTGGAGATTCGCTGAAAAACATACAGGATCAGGAGTGAAGATGAATGAGAAAAAAAGTGAGAAAAGCGGTCATTCCCGCAGCAGGTTTAGGAACGAGATTTCTGCCGGCGACAAAGGCGCAGCCGAAAGAAATGCTTCCGATTGTCGACAAACCGGCCATCCAATATATTGTCGAAGAGGCCGCAGCGTCAGGAATTGAAGATATATTGATTATTACAGGGAGAAACAAACGCTCGATTGAAGATCATTTTGACCGGTCGGCGGAATTGGAATTCAATCTGCAGGAAAAAGGCAAGACGGAGACGCTGAAGGAAATGCAGCGGATTGCCGATTTGGCCAATATTCATTACATCCGTCAGAAAGAACCGCTCGGATTAGGACATGCGGTGCTGTGTGCGGAGCATTTTATCGGAGATGAGCCTTTTGCCGTTCTCTTAGGTGATGATATTATGGTATCTGACACTCCCGCTCTTTCACAGCTCATAGACGTCTATAACCAACACGGCACAGAAACGGTCGGCGTACAGCCCGTCGATCCTGCTGATGTCAGCAAATATGGTATTATACAGACGGGGCGGCAGAGCGGTCATGTGTACCAGGTTGAGGATCTGATTGAGAAACCGGCTGTTGAAAAGGCGCCCTCTCATATTGCCGTGATGGGCCGCTACATATTAACCCCTGCTATTTTTAAAACGCTGAAGACGATCGGAAGAGGCGCGGGCAACGAAATCCAATTGACAGACGCGCTGCGCGAAGTGTGCCGCACCCGAAGCATTTACGCGCGGGAGCTTGAAGGAAGCCGGTTTGATATAGGAGATAAAATCGGCTGTTTTAAGGCCGGCACGGAGATCGGGCTTCTGCGGGAAGAAATGAGACCGAAACTTTTAGCTTATTTAGAAGAGGTGTTAAAAAGAGAATCTGAAGAAATCGTGCGTTAAAAAATAATTTGTAACCATTTTGCTTGTCAATCAGTCATATAATTGGGTAAAAAGATAAAGAGGTTGTGAACAGTGTGGGCAATTTTATTAGTGAAATATTATCCTGGCTGACAAGTATGGGCTATTTAGGGATTGCGCTCGGATTAATGATCGAAATCATTCCGAGTGAAATCGTTCTGGCTTACGGAGGCTACATGGTGTCAGAAGGCACGATCAGCTTTTTCGGCGCCATTGTCGCCGGTGTGATCGGGGGAACGATCGCGCAGTGCTTTATTTACTGGATCGCCCGTTATGGGGGACGGCCGTTTTTGGACAAGTACGGCAAGTACTTACTTCTGAAAAAGCATCATGTTGATGTTGCGGAAAACTGGTTTCGCCGTTACGGCGCCGGCGTTGTGTTCTCGGCGCGGTTTATCCCGGTCGTCAGACATGCGATCTCCATCCCGGCCGGCCTTGCGAAAATGCCTCTTTCCAAGTTTGTCATATTGACGACACTCGCCATTATTCCGTGGTCTGTCATTTTCGTTTATCTCGGGTATCAGCTCGGGGGACAGTGGAAAGACGTAGACAGCTATGCCGGAATGTATACAACTCCGATCATTATATTGGCTCTCGTATTTATTGTTGTTTATTTTGTTGTGAAGAAAATGAGATCAAGACTATGAAAAAAGACTGCATAAGAACGGCTGCGAGCCGGATCTATGCAGTCTTTTTTTATTTATACCGGGTATACGGGGTGTTTCCGGTGTGTGAATGTCAGTTGTTTGGACATGTAAGCAGTGAGGCGTTTATTGAGTTCTTCCCGCAAGGAATCAGCAGGAACAATGCCGTCAATCACCATTTCAGAAGCAAGCCGGTAAAGGTTAATGTCTTCCTTATATTCATCACGCTTTTCTTGAATAAAAGCCGGCCTTTCTTCAGTGGCTAGCTCACTGATTTTGTTTGCGTAGACCGCATTCACCGCTGCTTCAGGACCCATAACGGCAATTTGCGCAGTCGGAAGCGCTAAACAGCAGTCCGGTTCAAAAGCAGGCCCCGCCATCGCGTATAATCCGGCACCGTAGGCTTTTCTGACGATAACGGAAAGCTTCGGAACAGTCGCTTCCGCCATTGCGGAGATCATTTTTGCGCCATGCCTGATGATGCCCGCCTGCTCAACCTTCGTTCCGATCATGAATCCGGGAATGTCTGCTAAAAATAGAAGCGGAATATGGAATGCGTCGCACAAAGCGATAAATTTTGCGGCTTTATCCGCCGAATCGAGAAATAAAACCCCGCCTTTGACACGCGGCTGATTGGCGATAATGCCGACCGGCTGTCCGTGAATCCGCGCAAGCCCCGTTATTAATTCCTGCGCAAATAACGGTTTAATCTCAAAAAATGAGTCTTCATCAATGACACGTTCAATTAAATCCATCATGTTGAACGGTGCGTTTTGATGTGCCGGGATGACATCTGAGAGCGGTTTTTCAAAAGCTTTCGGGTTCTTAGATTTGTTGACGGGCGCTTTTTCAGTATAATTTGCCGGAAAGTAGCTGAGATATGTCTGCGCCATCATGATTGCTTCCTGTTCCGTCCGGGCGAGGAGATCACCGCAGCCTGATACGGAACAATGCATACGGGCGCCGCCCATTTCTTCAAGCGATACTTTCTCGCCAATCACCATTTCTGCCATACGCGGGGAACCTAAGTACATGGATGCATTGCCCTCAACCATAATGACAATGTCGCAAAAGGCCGGAATGTAAGCGCCGCCCGCAGCGGAAGGGCCGAACAATAAACAGATTTGCGGAATGCGGCCCGACAGCTTTACTTGATTATAAAAGATGCGGCCGGCTCCCCTTCTGCCCGGGAACATGTCGACCTGATCCGTAATTCTCGCACCTGCGGAATCGACTAAGTACAAGAGCGGACACTGAAGCTTTTCCGCCGTCTCCTGAATGCGGATGATTTTTTCCACCGTTTTCGCGCCCCACGAGCCCGCCTTTACGGTTGAGTCGTTTGCCATCACACAAACGGTTCTGCCGCCGATGGTTCCGATCCCGGTAACGACCCCGTCAGCCGGCAGTCCGTCTGACATGCACTCGGCGAAAAAAGCGTCTTCAACGGATATGCCGTCATCGAATAAAAGCTTCAGCCTGTCTCTTACAAAAAGTTTTCCCTTCTTTTCGTTGCTTGCGTGATATTTCGCGGCTCCTCCCTTTTCAATCGTTTTGCTGCGTGTCTGCCGTTCTTTTTCGTAATCCATCCGAGTCCCTCCATGTTTTATTTTCCTTTGTATTCAGGGGGTCTTTTTTCTTTAAAAGCGCGCAGGCCCTCTTCTCTGTCAAGTGTGGGGATGACTTGTTCATATGCTTTTCGTTCGATTTCGAGTCCTGTATTGAGATCTGTCTCCAGACCCTTGTTTATCGCGGATTTTGCTTGTCTGACGGCGATCGGCCCATTAGCGGCGATGCGGCCGGCCAGTGCTTTTGCTTTTTCCATAAGTTCATCGGCTTCACAAACATGCTCGATCAGCTTCATGTCTTTTCCCTCTTCGGCAGAAAGCCTTCGGCCGGTATAGATCAATTCTTTTGCCGCGCCGGGACCGATAAGCCGGGGCAGTCTCTGCGTTCCGCCCGCTCCGGGAATGATCGCAAGCCCTGTTTCAGGAAGGCCCAGGCCCGCCCGGCTGACGGCGATTCTGATATCGCAGGCGAGAGCGAGTTCAAGGCCTCCTCCGACAGCAGTTCCGTTCAGCGCTGCAATGACCGGCTGCGGGAGAGCTTCAATGGATGCGGCCGTTTCACCGATACGCCTGACGCTTTGCTTAACCTGTTCATGATTCATCCCCGCTCTTTCTTTTAAATCAGCACCGGCGCAAAATGTGTTCCCGGTGCCGGTGAGAATGACACAACGAATGAATGGCGAGTTTTTGATGTCTTCAATCACACGCTGTAAATGATCAATCATGTCTGAAGACAGCGAGTTGGCCGCATGCGGGCGGTTCAGCGTGATCAGACCGATCGTTTCTTGACAGACGGAATACAAGACGCAATCTCCCATGGCTTCTCCTTTCTCATTTCGTTCTGAATGCCTGCAGGTTTCTGCTTGGCAGGTCTTTGCCTATTTTATCCGCGATCCAGCCGGCGGCATAAAGAAGTTTATTCATGTCCGTCCCGGTATCAATCCCCATTTGTTCGAGCATATAAATGACGTCTTCTGTGGCAGCGTTTCCTGCTGATCCAGGGGCGTACGGGCAGCCGCCAAGCCCGCCTGAGGAAGTATCAAAGGATGTGATGCCCATATCAAGAGCGGGAATGATATTCGCTAGAGCCGTTCCTCTTGTATCATGGAAATGGAGTGCAATTTTTGAGGCGGGAATTCTCGGCAAAAGGGCTTCAAGCACGGCTATGACCTGCAAGGGGTTTGCCGCGCCGATCGTGTCGCCGAGCGATATTTCATCAACACCCATTTCGAGCAGGGTGTCTGACAGGCGGATGACTTGTTCGACCGGCACGTTCTGTTCGTACGGACAGCCGAACACAGTGGACAGATAAGCTCTCGTCGCCATTTTTTCAGCTTTTGCTTCAGTAATAACCCGCCTGAGCTCTTGAACGGTCCGGTCAATCGGTTTGTTTACGTTTTTTTGGTTATGGGTTTCGCTTGCAGATAAAAATACACATGCCTGATCGATTCCGCCTTCTGCCGCATGCTCCAGTCCGATGAGGTTCGGAACGAGAGCCGCGTAGACCGTATGTTCAGATCTGGCAATGCCTTTTGCGACGTCCAGGCTGTCACGAAGAGCCGGAATCCATCTCGGATGCACGAATGATGTCACTTCGATATAGGGAAGGCCTGTTTTTGACAGCATATTGATCCACTCAATCTTATCTTCTGTATCCACCCACGCCGATTCATTCTGCAAGCCGTCACGCGGTCCTACTTCATTGATGCGGACATGTTTCGGACAGTTCATGCTGCACCTCCCGTTTTATTGAAGTTCAATCAGGACCTCTCCTTCATCAGTGAAATCACCTTCTGATTTTTTCACTTCTTTCACCGTACCCGCTGCATCAGCGATAATCGGAATTTCCATTTTCATAGATTCCAAGATGGCCACTTCCTGTCCTTCTTCAATGACATCACCCGGCTTCACATGAATTTTCCACAGGTTTCCCGCCATTTGAATTTTTATGACGCTCATTTGGACGCCCCCTCGTTCATTGTTTGTAAAAAACCGGTTGTTGCCTCGCCCTTTTCAAACACTTCTGAATAGGCAATTTTTGTAAGCAACGGAATGTTGGTTTTAATCCCTTCTACATGATATTCGCCAAGAGCGGTTTTCAGTTGTTCAATGGCTTGTTTTCTCGTATTCGCCGTGACGATCATTTTGGCAATCATCGGATCGTAAAACGGAGAAATGACGCTTCCCTTTTCGACGGCGCATTCGTGTCGCACTGACGGGTGTCTTAAAACGGAAAAAGACGAGATGGTACCGGGTGACGGGTAAAAGGTGACCGGATCTTCCGCATAGATCCGCACTTCAATCGCATGACCGCGGTGGTTGATATCTTTCTGCGAGAAAGGCAGCGCCTGCCCAGCGGCAATTTTCAGCTGTTCTTCCACAAGATCCAGTCCTGTAATTTCTTCTGTCACCGGATGCTCCACCTGCAGTCTTGTGTTCATCTCTAAAAAATAGATTTGTTTCTTTTGGTCGACGAGAAATTCTATTGTGCCTGCATTTTGGTAGCCGATCGATTTTGCGGCTTTAACGGCGGTTTCACCGAGTCTTTGTCTTAATTCATCGTCAACAAACGGCGACGGCGCTTCTTCTATCACTTTTTGGTGGCGCCTTTGGACTGAACAGTCACGTTCAAACAGATGAACGGTGTTGCCGAAAGAATCTGCGAGTATCTGAATTTCAATATGACGGGCATTTTCAATGACCTTTTCCATATACATTGCGCCGTCTCCAAAAAAGGAGGCGGCCCGCTTTTGATTGCCTTCAAACGCTTTGGCCAGCTCTTCTTCTGAATGTACGATCTGCATGCCGATTCCGCCTCCTCCTGCGGATGCTTTCAGCATGACCGGAAAACCGATGGCACGGGCTTCGGCTAAGGCGGAGTGAACATCGGGCAATGGCTCTGAAACACCGGGAACGATCGGGACCTTTGCTTTTTGCATCGTTTTTCGGGCTTCAATCTTGCTTCCCATCTTGGCGATGATATCACCGGGCGGACCGATAAATGTGATTTGTTCCTTTCGGCAGCGTTCGGCGAACAGGCTGTTTTCTGACAGAAGCCCGTAGCCCGGATGAATGGCGTTCGCTCCGGCGGATTTGGCGGCTTCTATGATTCTGTCGATATGTAAATAGCTTTCATTTACTCTCGATTTACCGATCGGATAGGCCTCATCAGCCGCTTTTACATGCAGCGCGTCCCGGTCGGCTTCTGAATACACAGCTGCCGAGGGGATGCCGAGACGTTTGCAGGTGCGGATAATTCGTAAGGCGATTTCTCCTCTGTTGGCAATCAGGACTTTTTTAAACAAATGTGAAGCACTCCCTTTTCATTAAGTTAACTTGAGCTCTTCAATCGTTTTTTCCCGCAGCTTGAATTTCTGAATTTTTCCTGAGGCTGTCATTGGATATTCATCTGTAAACAAAACGTACCTGGGGACTTTATAGCGGGCGATATGTTCTTTGCAAAAGGTTCTGATGTCTTCTGCGGAAGCGGTTTGTCCGTCTTTGAGCCTGATCCACGCCGCGGCCTCTTCTCCGTATTTCGGATCAGGCACGCCGACGACCTGAACGTCCGCCACTGCGGGATGCCGATATAACATTTCCTCAATCTCGCGCGGATAGATATTTTCGCCGCCCCTGATCAGCATGTCTTTCAGACGGCCCGTGATTTTGCAGTATCCGTCCTCGTCCATGACCGCCAAATCACCGGTATGCAGCCAGCCGTCTTTGTCTATCGCTTCTTCGGTCGCTTCTTGATTTTTATAATAGCCTTTCATGACATGATATCCGCGGGTGCAGAGCTCTCCTTGTTCGCCCCTGGCGGCTTCTTGGGATGTTCCGGGCCGAACGATTCTGACTTCGATATGGGGAAGCGCGCGCCCCGCTGTTTCCACTCTTCTTTCAAACGGATCATCTGTTCTTGTCTGCGTAATGACAGGTGATGCTTCGGTCTGTCCGTAGGCAATTGTAATGTCAGTCATCCCCATTTTGCCGATCACTTCTCTCATGACTTCCGCCGGGCATGGCGAGCCTGCCATAATCCCGGTTCGGACGTGGGAAAGATCATATTCAGAAAAACGGCTGTCATTTAGGAGGGCGATAAACATCGTCGGTACACCGTGCAGAGCCGTGCAGGCTTCTTGCTCCACCGTTTTCAGAACGGCCGGCGGAGAAAACTGTTCGATCGGAATCATCGCCGCACCCGCGGAAACACATGCCAGCACGCCGAGCACGCACCCAAAGCAGTGGAAAAACGGCACGGGAATACATAAACGGTCACATGAAGTAAGCTTCATGCATTCTGCGATATTGGCCGCGTTATTTACGATATTAAAATGTGAGAGCATGACGCCTTTCGGAAATCCGGTCGTACCTGATGTATATTGCATATGAATGCAATCATCCTTTTTCAGGCTGTCCATCCTTCCGTCAAGCGCTGCATCCGTTACAGCTTCGGCATTATCCAGCAATGAATCCCAACGGTGCATCCCGGGCAGGCTTTTATCACCGATATATAACACCGTCCTTAAAAAGGGATAACGTTTCGAACGCAGCCTGCCGCGCTCACAAGTTTTCAGCTCCGGAATTAGCTTATTCACCATCTCAACATAAGATGTCTGCCGGTAGGAATCCATGATTATCAAGGCCGAGACGTCTGAATGCGCCAGCAGATAATCGAGCTCTGCGATTTGAAAATTGGTATTAATGGTGACCAGAACGGCGCCGATTTTCGCCGTTGCAAATTGCGCCGCGAGCCATTCCGGAATGTTGGATGCCCATATGGCAACATGATCTCCTTTTTCAACTCCCAGCTTCATCAGCCCTTTTGCGGTTTGCCGGCATAACCGGTCAAACTCGGCATACGTATAACGAAGGCCGCGCTCAGGGTAAACAACCGCTTCACGATCCGGAAAAAGCTCCGCGGTCCGCTCAAGCAGCTTTCCGGCTGTTAAATGGATAAGTTCAGCCATATGACCTGCCCCCCTTCCATCCCTGTCTTAGTAAACGTTTTCATTTCACTTCAAAAGCTGTCTTGCGATGACCATTCTTTGAATTTCTGACGTTCCTTCGCCAATCTCCATCAGCTTTGCGTCACGAAGCATACGTTCGACGCCGCATTCCTTCATATAACCGGAACCGCCATGAATTTGGATGGCCTGAAGGCATGTTCTGACGGCCATTTCTGAAGCATAAAGCTTGGCGAATGCAGCTTCTTTCGTAAATGGCAGGTTTTGATCCTTCAGCCATGCCGCTTTAAGCACCATCTGTCTGGCAAGGTCAATTTCCATCGCCATATCGGCCAGCTTAAATTGAATGGCTTGAAATGACGATATCGGACTGCCGAACTGCTTGCGTTCCTTCGCATATGACAGCGATGCCTCCAGTGCGCCTTGAGCGATACCGACAGCCAGTGCCGCAATCGAGATCCGCCCGCCGTCTAATGTATATAAAAATTGTTTAAAACCTTTTTCAGGATCACCGAGCAGGTTATCGGCAGGCACCCTGACATCCTCCAGCACAAGTTCGGCCGTATCCGACCCTCTCACACCCATCTTGTCGTACGGATTTGTGATCGTAAATCCCGGTGTGTCTGTCGGGACGATGAGAGCTGAAATGATCGGTTTTCCGGCGGAGTTCTTTCCCGTAACGGCGGTGACAATGACCGTGCGGGCGTAATTTGCGTTTGTGATCCAGCATTTCTCTCCGTTTATCACATAGTCATCGCCCTTTTTCTCGGCTTTTGTCTGGGTTCCGCCAGCATCGGAACCGGCATTCGGCTCTGTCAGCCCGAATGATCCGAGCGCTTTTCCCGAAGCAAGCGGAATAAGATGTTCTTGCTTTTGTTGGTCAGTACCGAAATAGTATAATGGGCTTGCGCCGAGTGACACGGCCGCCGCGTAGCTCAGCCCCGTGCTGCCGCAGGCTTTTCCGATTTCTTCGACCGCTGCTGCATATGAAATGGTATCACCGCCCGCCCCGCCGTATTCTTCCGGAAACGGAATTCCGAGCAGCCCGAGTTCGCCTATTTTTTTAAATGTGTCTATCGGGAAGACGGCCGATTGATCAACCTCATGGGCTTTCGGGGCAATTTCATTTTTGGCGAAATCTCTGACCATTTCGCGCACCATCTGCTGTTCTTTTGTCAGTTGAAAATTCATTAACCTTCCTCCTTCTGCTGCTTTCTACATTTTATTAATGGGGGTCTTTATTCATTCCATCCAAATAAAGTCTGAACATTCGGACTCATCCGCTACAAAAAAACTGACAGCGCCGCAACTGTCAGTTTTATTAATAATGGCTATTTAATTGTCCGTTTTGCGGAGGGACGGCTCTCATGGTGAAGCCTGTCAACGGAAGTAACGAAATAGGTGCAGGCTTCTTTCGCCCGAATATCAGTATCTGAAAATGTCTGCGTCCGTGACGATGTTTTTCTGACTGTATCCACTAAATAAGGCTGCTTTCCCTTTTCTGCGCGGTAAATGGCGTAATAAGCCGTTTTTTTACCGTTGGATTTCGCATCTTCGATATAGAGTGTATGGCCTGAAGCGTTCTTCTCCGCCCGTTTGACAGCCGGTTTTTTTAAAGCGGAATGTCCGAGCCAAGGCATCTCGGGAATTAATGCGGGCCGGCTGTACATGTCTTTGATCAAACGGTTTTTTACATCGAGCGGATTACGGTTTAAATCCTTTAAACTGAAATGCATGCTGCCTTTTATCCATGCTGATCCCCTGTTTAGAGTAATCTGCCTTCCGTATTCCCCCGGGTCGGCCCAGGCCGGATCAGCGTTGTTGTTGATTTTATAAGCTGCCTGCCCGATATATAAATGCACCGGCCGATTGTTCACTTCTTTTCCCCACCAATCCGCTAAGACGTCATATGCCGCCGCTTTAAATCCGATGCTCCAGTAAATTTGCGGTGCGATGTAATCAATGTATCCTTTTTGGATCCATTCTCTCGTATCAGCATATAAATCATCATAGTTCCGCACCCCTGCGGCCGTTTCGGAGCCTGTCGGGTCATCTGCGGCATTTCTCCATACGCCGAACGGGCTGATTCCGAATTTGACATAAGGTTTTTCTCGTTTGATGGTTTGGTTGATTTCTTTTACAAGCCGGTTGACGTTATCCCTGCGCCAGTCATCAACTGATGCAAAGTGAGCTTTTCCGTACCGTTCGTATTCCGCCTGATCGGGGAATTCCTGTCCGGCAATTTTATAAGGATAAAAATAATCATCCATATGAACCGCATCAATGTCATAACGGCTGACCACCTCTTTGATTCCATCCGTTATAAATTGTCTTACTTCCGGAATGCCCGGATTGTAGTACAGCTGTTTTCCGTATGCAGCGACCCAGTCCGGATGCGAACGCGCGGGATGATCATCTGAAAGCGCATTCAAATTTGTGTGATTCATCGTGATCCGGTAAGGATTGAACCAAGCGTGAAATTCAAGATTCCGTTTATGTGTCTCTTCAACTAAAAAAGCAAGCGGATCGTAGCCGGGATTTTTGCCTTGTGTTCCTGTCAGATACTCTGACCAAGGCCCGTAATCTGATGGATAAAAAGCATCAGCCGCAGGCTTAATTTGGACGATAACGGCGTTCATTCCCATCTCCTGAACGTCATCCAGCAGCTTGCTGTATTCTCTTTTTTGCTCTTCCGGTGACAGCCCTTTTTTAGAGGGCCAGTCGATATTGGTGACAGACGCGATCCATACGGCTCTCATTTCTCTCTCCGGCTGAGTGCCGCTTGCTTGTGCGGATGCTGAGAATGTAAAGATGCCGGCTGTCAGTACAACGGCCAAAAACCATATCATGCTAAAACGGCAGCTTTTCATGTTTTTCCCCCTCTCTGCTTTACGGTATTCCGAAGCATTCCGGGCGGTGAATCAGAAAGCCTGCTTTGCTCCTCTCAGCCTAAAAGGGAAAGAAAAAAGTCCTAAAGCGAATCAAAACGCTTCAGGACTTTTTATGTTTCATAGCGGCGAGCACGTCAATGACCTTCGTTCCGACGCCGACACACGTTTCAAGAATGGCCTGCGCTCCGGCGATGGACAAAATGAAAATAACCGGATGTGCATAGCGGGGCCAGACCAAGTAGCAGATGCCGATCAATATGGCGCACCAGACGCCCGCACACCAATAACATTGCAGCATATAACCGAATGCGGAGGAAGGGACTTTTTTTTGGACGGCACGCCCGTTTTGATCGACGGTTTTTTCTTGCTTTATAAAGGGTTTTCTTATGAATTCCGTAATCTTATCAAATACGATCAAATGGGTCAGCCGGTAGCTGGCAAGAATGATCATTACATACGTAAGCCAAGATAGGTTCGTCATGTCAAAGCCTCCAAAAAACTGGTTTGATTCCCCTATCTTGCCCTCTGTCATCCTGAACCATTCTGCCGGATGTTACAGATGCCGCGCCAAGCGTCTTCCGCTGTTTGCAATGATGTCCAGTATGACCTCAGCATTTTGCTGTGCAAAGGCGGGTTCAAACATATCTTTATGGGCGCCCCCGCCTTGATATTCCTGATAGAGTCCCGTTGTGGCGCCTTCCCATTTCATCGGCTCGGTCTTATCACTGTGCTCTTCCTTTATGCCGGCCTCGATAAAATGGAGGTTTGCCGCGATTTGGCCGTCATTTATCAGTTCCGCCCAGTACGTTTGATAGCGCTCTGTTTTTCGGATGACCGCTTCCCTGACGGCTTCCGGGACATTTTCGGCTGTTGCGTTTGTTGGCTGCGGCGGCAATGTGTCAAGCTTTCTGTACGCGTCTGCGATAATGACGTCGCTGATTTCTAAGCCGCGCTTTTCCATCGCTTTTGCCGCCTCGAATGCCGTATTGCCGCCTGCCGAATATCCGAAGAGTATATAAGGGCCTTCCGGCTGGATTTCCAGCATTTTATCAATGTATTGTTCCATTCTGCTGTCTTCTTCAATAAAGTTAAAACCGTACACAGCAGCCCGTTCGTTTAATGCCGCCGCAAGATCTTTAAAGAAAATCCCGAAACCTGAGATAGGCGGAAAACAGAAAAGATTTCGGCCTTTCGGCTGGTTCAGTCTGCTGATATGCTGCTCTGCAGCTTCTGTCAGTGTGTTTGAATACAGCTTTTCAGCCAATTGTTCAATTGTCGGATATTCAAATATCATTTCAATTGGCACATCCATCTGCTGCCTGGTCTTCAGCTGATGAATCACTTGCAATGCTTTCAAAGAATGGCCGCCCAGCTCAAAGAAGTCATCCTGTATGCCCAGCTCCCTGCAGCCGAGGATCGGCGTCCAAATGTCGATCAGCTCACGCTCTACCCAGTTTCGTGGCGGAACGGCTTTTGATGACGTTTTTTTCCGTTCTGGCGCAGGCAGCCCGCGGCGGTCCACTTTGCCGTTTGCGGTAAGCGGCATACGGTCAAGCTTCATCACATACTGAGGAATCATATAGTCGGGAAGCGACCTGGCCAACAGGGATCGAATGGCTCTTTCTTCAACATGTGCGCCTGTATAATACGCACAAAGGATTGCTTCTTGTCCTTCGTCTGACACGATGACTGCCGCTTCCCTGATTCCATCAATTTCAGTCAAGCGCGCTTCGATTTCGGCCGGCTCAATCCGCTTCCCGCGAATCTTGAATTGGCGGTCGATACGGCTGATGTATCCGATGCTTCCATCAGGCAGCCAGTGTGCCAAGTCGCCTGTTTTGTAGATCTTTTCTTCAGGATGAACCGGGTGGCTGACAAACGCTTCACTTGTTAAGTCAGGCCTGTTTAAATAGCCTTTGGCAACCCCGTCACCGCCGACACAAAGCTCACCGGGCACGCCGATCGGCGCAAGTCCGCCATTTTTATCAATGATATACGCGGTTGAATTGCTGATCGGTTTTCCGATTGGGATCGGCTGAGAAAAATCGTGCCTGATTTCGTAAAAGGTAGAAAATGTCGTATTTTCTGTCGGTCCGTATATGTTATAAAGGCTGAGATTCGGACAGCGGTGTCTGACCTTATTGATGAGCGCCGGGGACAATGCTTCTCCGCCGACATATAAGGTGTGCAACCCAGAAAACATCTCCGGATCTGCCTGGGCGAACTGGTTAAAGAGCGCCGTCGTCAAAAACAGAATCGTAATACGGTTGGAAGAAAGATAATTGCCGAACCTCTCAGGGGCAAGCATTGTCGAGCGGTCAACCACATGAAGACATGCTCCGTTCAAAAGCGCTCCGAAGATTTCAAACGTCACTGCATCAAAACCGATGGACCCTGTCAGAATGAGACGGTCCGACATGCCAGCCGACGTGTAATTGCTGTTTGACACGAGCGATACGACGTTTCGGTTGGAAATCATCACGCCCTTCGGTTTTCCTGTTGAACCGGATGTATACATAATATAGGCAAGGTCATCAGGTGCTGTATCGGTATTCAGTTTTCCCGCATCAGGTGTTTGTTTTTCAGCTGCAGCCGGGATAGAGATGATGTGAGAAAAGTCAATGTCAGTCTCAATTCCTTTTTGTACCGTTAACAGCTGTGCTCCGCTCTCAGTGAGCATATCGGCGATCCTGTCGGTTGGCAGTTCTGCATCAAGAGGAAGGTACGTCCCTCCCGCTTTCAATACAGCGAGAACAGCGATGATAAATTCCGGTGAGCGTTCGGCCAGAATCCCGGCAATTCCCTTTGGCGCCAGACCGTTTTCCAGCAGGGTGCGGGCGAATGCAGTTGACCGTTCATCGAGCTCCCGGTACGTCATCGTCAGCCCGCCGGCGTGAAGCGCCTGATGGTCCGGGGTTTTCTTCACCTGTCGGCTGAACAGGCTGATGATGCTTTCATCTCTTTCATAAGTTGTTTTCGTGTCATTAAATTCGCCGATTATTCTTGATTTTTCCTTTTGTCCGAGCATCGGAAGCCGATCAGCGGGAACATCGGGATTGAAGGCGGCGCCGCGCAGAGCTTCTTCCAAGTGTCCTTTTACGCTCTCTATCCATACTTCGTCATAAACGTTCGCATTGTAGCTGAATTTGATGAGCAGCTCATCGCCAGGCGCTATGATGAGGTTAAAATCGTAGCCCGATTGTTCCGAAACGTTGACATTCCCGATCCGGAATGGTGCATCCGATTCCTTTTCCGCGTCTTTCATCTGCTGCTGAATCGGATAATTTTCAAACACGATAATATGGTCGATTAAATCCTGTTTCAGCTCAGTCTGCGATTGGATGTCAGCAAGCGGATGATAGCTGAACGCCTCTGAGTCAAGCATTTCTTTCTGCAAGCGGCCCAGCAGTTCTCTAAAGCTTTCGTCACCCGTTTTAATGCGTACCGGAACGGTATTGATAAACAGCCCGATCATGCTTTCCACGCCGTCAATGACGGAAGGCCGCCCTGATACGACGGCGCCGAATACGGCATCGTCCGTCCGGTTGTAGCGCTGCAGCATAAGGCCCCATACAGTCTGCATAAGAACTGCGAGCGTAGCGCCCTCTTCTTTGGCGATGGTTTTCAGCTTGTCCGTCAGGTTTTGATCTATAGAAAACAGCAGCTCTTCCTTGCGGTAGCCTTTTTCCTGGGGACGGGCCGATATTTTCGGGAGTCCTGAGGGTGTCTCGCAGCCTGCTAAATATCCTTTCCAATACTCAGAAGCCGCGTCTTTGTCCTGAGCAGTCAGCCATGTAATATAAGTGCTGTAAGGCTTTGCGGGTGCCAGTGTGACAGGTGAGCCTGATTCAATCGCCCGGTACATATGCATGAATTCCTGAAGGACGATGCCGAGGCACCAGCCGTCCATAAGGATGTGATGGTGACTCCAGACGCATACATATTTTTCGTCAGCCGTTTTAAACAAAGAAACGCGCATCAGCATATCCTTTTGCAAGTCAAAGCCTTTTAAGCGGTCACGTTCCTTAAATCGTTGTAAATAGATGCTCTGTTCCGCTTCGTCCAAATGTGTAAGATCTTCGCGGTGCAGCCGGAATTCCCGCTCACGCAGCACAACTTGGCGGGGGCCGTTCAGCTGAGCGACATGAGGTAAAAAAACCGTTCTGAAAATATCGTGACGGCTGATGACAGACTGTACGCTTTGCTCAAACAATTCCGGACGAAGCCGGCCTTTTATGGTGAAGACGGATTGCTCGATATATGCAGCCCCCTCCTTTTGCAGAAAGGAATGAAAAAGCATTCCTTCCTGCATTCGGCTGAGGGGATAAATATTTTGGATATTTTTTGTTTTGTCCATGTGTTCCTCCCGCTCGGTTTAGTGGAAGCTGAGTAAGTCGGCAATATCCTGCAATGCTTCCTCAGTCAGCTCCCGATCATCAAAGTCACTGACGGTCTTCTCCGTATCGGTTTTGCTGAGGCAGTGTTCCGACAGTTTCAGGAGATAATACCGGCAGCTTTCGGACAGCCGTTCGATCGTATCTTGCCGGAAGCGCTCCGTTTCATAGGAAATGCTGACGGTCATCCGGCCTTTTGCCGCAATCGCGCTGATTTCAAGTGACTGCTCCCGTTTCCATGTATCTGTCACATCATCTCCGCCTCCCAAAGGAGAAAACTGAAACGCGTCAGGCTGTTCCGTTTCTGCCGGGTTCCCGCCGGGCGCATCGAATTGTCCGAGATAATTAAAGCTGATCTCCGGTGCTTTCCCGAAAGTCATCCCGGCAAGCTTCGGCGGTGTTAAATATTTGAGGACGCCGTATCCGTTCCCTTTATCCGGAATGCGCCGCAATGTGTCTTTGACGGATTTCAATGTGCGAATTTCATATTCTTCAAGAGGTTCATAAACTCCGCTCCGGAAAAGCACCGGGTAAATGGAAGTGAACCACCCCACTGTCCTGCTGATGTCCGCACCTGCCTGCTCTGATTGGCGTCCGTGTCCTTCAAGGGCGATTTTCAAAGCGTGCCGCGGCGACCACTTTTGAATGGCAAGCACGGCGGAAGCCAAAAGCACATCTTGCGTATCCGTATTGTAGGCACTGTGCACATCTTTCAACAGGGCGTCCGTTTCACTTTCTGTCAGAGTGAAGGATACCGTGTTCCGTTTTTTTGCAGGAGTTTGAGATAAATCTGCCTGTTCGTAAGGAAGACTTTCTGTTTCATAGTGTTCAATCTCCCGCCAATACTCCGCCTGCTGAAGAAGCTGTTTACTTTCGGCATAATCGGCCAGCTGCTCCGTATATGTTTTGAATGACATGGTTTTCGGAGGGAGTTTGATTTCCTGTCCAGAGACGGCCTGTTCATAAGCAGAAGCCAAGTCTTCCAATAAAATCCGCCATGATATCCCGTCGACAGCGAGATGATGGACCGTCAGAAACAAGTAATCTTCTGCTTCAGAGCGGAACAGCCCCGCCTGTACCAGCGGCCCGTTCTCTAAATCCATGTTTCTCTGAAGCTCTGCGACGCGGCGTTTTACAAAACGTTCCTTCTCATGCTCATCGCCTTCCATTTCTAATATGGTCAGGCTGTAAAGCTGCTCATCTGCGAGGTCAGCCGGTCTGTTGAAGAGGAGAAGACCTTTCTCTTCGTCTTTTTTGCAGACAATGCGCAAGGCATCATGATGAACGGTAATGGCTTTTAACGTTTTCCTCAGAGCCTCTTCATCTATTGAATTTGCTCTCGTCAGCATGACGGACTGGTTAAAATGATTTGCTTCCTTCATGTCTTGTGTGAAGAACCATTTGTGAATCGGCGACCACTTCACTTCTCCTTCTGCAGGAGCTTGGCTGACCGGCTGCCGCTCTGTACGGACATAAGGCGCCAGCTCCCTAATTGTCGGCCGGCTGAAAATATCTTTTACGGCGATCTGTTTTCCTGCCTGATGTAATCGGGCTGATACTTGCAGGGCTTTAATGGAATCGCCGCCCAGTTCAAAAAATGATTGATCCGCGGCAATGTTTTCAGTTCCGAGCACTTCGCTCCAAATCGCGGACAGCTCTTTTTCCATGTCGCTTTCAGGCTCGGTAAATGCCCGTCCGGTGTGCGCTTTTTTCCGCGGCTCAGGAAGCGCGCGGCGGTCAAGCTTCCCGTTCGGTGTGACAGGCAGGGCTTCAAGTGTTTCAAAGAACGCCGGCACCATATAAGCGGGCATTTCATTTCTGAGTGCTTGCTGCACAGTTTCACTTTCTGTTCCTTCTTCTGTCACGATATAAGCGCATAGTTCCGTTTGGCCTGCTGATGCGGGCAGAGCGGTGACGGCTGCTTCTTTGACTCCTTTTATGCCTGTTAAGGCGGATTCAATTTCTTTCAGTTCCACCCGGTAGCCTCTGATTTTGACTTGCTCGTCCATTCGGCCGATATACTGCAGCGTGCCGTCCGGCAGCCATTTTGCCAGGTCGCCCGTGCGGTACATGCGCCGGTTCTTCTGGAACGGGTCTTGGACAAAGGCTTGGGCCGTTTGCTTAGGAAGATTGCGGTACCCTCTTGCAAGGCCGGAACCCGAAATGCAAAGTTCTCCCGTTACACCGATCGGCTGCGGATGATCTCCGTTTAAAATATAAACGTGTGAATGCTCAATCGGACGGCCGATCGTGATGTTCTTACTTTGTTCTATATGTCTTGCCGCTGTAGTGGCGACGCTGTTTTCCGTCGGGCCGTACTCATTGGCAAGCTCAGTGTGTGGACAAACTGATAAACTGCGGCTGATAATGTTTTGGTCGACAGCTTCTCCCGCTAATGTGACAATTCTGAGAGACTCTGCATCCCCCGGCTCCAGTACGTCAAGCAGTGTACGGTACAGTACGGGAACAATGATCATGTGAGTGATGCGGTAAGATGCAAGATAGTGTTTAATAGCAAGAATATCTCTTGCTTCATCTTCGGCTAAAACGGCCGCTTTCGCACCGGAAATCAGCGGTGTGAACATGCTTGTTACAAACCCGTCAAATGAAAATGAAAAGAGCTGAAGAATCGTATCTTTCTCATTCAGATCATAAAATCCGCTCCGCCATTGAAGGGTTTGGCTGACGGATCGATGTTCGACCATAACCCCTTTCGGCCTGCCTGTCGTTCCCGATGTATAAATGATGTAAGCCAAATCTTCCGGTGCTGATAATGACTGGACCGGCGAAGCATCCTGTTCTTGAATATCCTCCAGTGCGAGCACTTCACCGTTAAAACGATCAGGCACTTGTTCTATCGCACCGTGTGCGGTAAGGAGAAGCGCTGTGCCGCTGTCTGAGATGATATATTGCTTGCGTTCCTCCGGATATTCAGGATCTATCGGGACGTAAGCTCCTCCGGCTTTCCAAACCCCGAAGACTGCCGCTACTTGTTCCGGCGATCTTGGTATCACAATGCCGACGGCTGCATCAGGTCCGATCTGCCGTTTTTGCAGGGCTCTGGCGATTTTATTCGACCAGTCATCTAATTCTTTGTATGTGATCAATGTTTCCCCGCTGATAAGGGCCGCGGCATCAGGTGTTTTTCGCGCCTGGGTGATGAACAGTTCATGAACTGTTTTTTCAGGCAGCTGTTGATCCGTCATGCCGTTAAAGTCCGAAAGAATCCGGTTCCGTTCCGGAGCAGTCAGCATGCTGATCGCTTGTAAAGAAGTTTCCGGTTCACGGACAATGTGTTCAAGCATCGTCATAAAGTGGGAAGCCCAGCGCTGCATCGTTTCTTTCCGGAATAAAGACGCCGCATATTCAAACAGAAAATGAATCTGTCCCCCGCCTTCAGAAGCCTGCAAAGTGACATCAAATTTGGAAACCGGACGGGACACGTCCGCATTCTGAATATGCAAACCGTCCAACAGCAGTTCCTCATGCTCTATATTCTGGACGACAAGCATGGCGTCAAACAGCGGATTGCGGCTTGTGTCCCGCTGCACCCCGAGCCGCTCCACAAGCTCTTCAAACGGGTAGTCCTGATGCTCATACGCCTCAAGCGCAGCCTGGCGGACTTCCGCCAAATAATCGGTGAACCGTTTGTCCCCTTTCGGCTCCGTTCTGATGGCGAGCGTGTTGACGAACATGCCGAGAATCGGTTCAAGGTCTTTGTGCGGGCGCCCGGCAATCGGCGAGCCGACGATGATGTCTTCCTGCCCGCTCAAGCGTGCGAGTAACGTATTGTACGCGGCGAGAAGCACCATATACAAAGTGGAGCCGTGATCCCGGGCGATGCGGTGAAGGCCGGATGCCGTTTCAGCGTCAAGCG